>JAGRGQ010000100.1 GCA_020445405.1 Gammaproteobacteria bacterium
AACTGGGTTGGGGCGGCTGGTGGTTCTGGGACCCGGTCGAGAACGCGTCGTTCATGCCCTGGCTTATAGGAACCGCGCTGATGCACTCGCTGGCGGTGACCGAGAAGCGGGGTGCGTTCAAGGCTTGGACCGTGCTGCTGGCGATATTCGCCTTCTCTCTCAGCCTGCTGGGGACCTTTCTGGTACGTTCCGGCGTGCTCACCTCGGTGCATGCCTTCGCTACCGACCCGGGACGCGGCATCTTTATTCTGCTGTTTCTGGCGGTGGTCATCGGCGGTTCGCTGCTGCTCTACTCCTGGCGCGCCTCGCAGATCCGCAGCAGCGTCAAGTTCAGCCTGGTATCGCGTGAAACTGGCTTGTTGCTGAACAACGTTTTCCTGGTCGTGGCCTGCGCAGCCGTGCTGCTGGGGACGCTCTATCCGCTGGTGCTGGATGCGCTGGGTGCGGGCAAGATTTCGGTGGGCCCCCCCTATTTCAACACTGTTTTTATCCCGTTGACGATACCGCTGGCGTTATTCGTCGGAGTCGGGGCGCTGGCGCGCTGGAAGCAGGATTCCGCTGAGTGGCTGGTCCGCAAGCTGACGTTCACGCTGGTAACAAGCCTGGTGGTGGGTTTTGGATTGACGCTGCTGCTGGCACCGCAGTTCAGCTGGGGCGCCGCACTCGGTCTGGTGCTGGCGATCTGGGTCGCACTCACCACACTGCTGTGGCTGGTAGAGCGGGCCGGTGGTCGACACAGCTTCTGGCAGACGTTGGTCACCCTGCCGCGCGGCGGCTGGGGCATGATGTTCGGCCACATGGGGCTGGCGGTATTCATCGTCGGCATCACGCTGACCTCGATCTACAGCACAGAGAAGGATGTTCGGCTGGATTCTGGACAGAGCTACAGTCTGGGGGGTTACGACTTCTTGTTCCAGGGCGCCGAGCGGGTGAAAGGCCCTAACTATACGGCGCATGAGGCGGTGGTCGAAGTGAGTAGGGATGGTGCCCCGGTGGCGGTACTCTATCCGCAAAAACGTAACTATCAGAGCGGCCAGCCGATGACCGAAGCGGGCATAGACGCAGGACTTACGCGAGATCTGTTCGTTGCAATGGGCGAGCCGCTGGGCAGTCAGGGTGCCTGGAGTCTGCGCATCTACCACAAACCGTTTATCCGCTGGATCTGGCTGGGATTCATTTTCATGGCTGTGGGCGGCATTCTGGCGGCAACCGATCGGCGCTATTTTCAGCTTGCGCGCAAGGCGCGTGCGGTGGCAGCCAACCAGGCAACGGCAGGCGCGGCATGAAGGCACGTTTTTTAGCTTCACTCGGTCTCTTTCTTGCGCGGGTGCTTCTGTTGGCCGTCGGACCGACTTTCAAATACAAATCATTGGCACAGGGGTTGGATAGAAGGTGGTGAAATGACTTGGTTGGGGGTTTTTCTCCTAATGAGAGGCTATTAAATATTCTGAAATCACTAGATCTAATATTCTACTATGGGAAACCTACGAACTGATTTTCAGCTGATAATTTTAATCAGCTTATTGGTACCCGCAACTGCGAGATTGGAGAATAGGGTAGGCACCACCGATCGTTGGTATACCTTGGCCCAGGTAAACCAGGGAAACTCCCTGTTCACAATGCACTGTGCCGAGTGCCACGGAAAAATCGGAGAATCGATCCCACAATGGAATCAACCTGACGCTGATGGCTATTACCCTCCACCTCCATTAAATGGTACGGGACATACCTGGCACCACGAACTGGCGTTGCTTCGCAGAATCATTCGAGAGGGTGGTTTTAAAACAGGGGGAAGGATGCCGGCATTTTCTGAAAAACTCTCCAACGCAGAGATTGATTCACTTATTGCAGGTTTTCAATCACGTTGGCCCAATGATATTTACAGAAAATGGAACGGAACGGCATATGACAGGATAGAACAACCAGCATTCATCCAGGAGTTGCTCAAAGAGTTGGATTAAACCCGTTATACCTGTAAGAACACCCCGACAGAATTCATACCTTCTCAATCATTCTTCCACACAAATTGCATCAGTAGCGGTGGGAGTCGGAGCTGCTCGATGCCAATAAATCTATATCAATAATAATGAACAATTATCAATAATTATCATTTTACAAGATATACCGAGAACTCCAATATAAACAGAATTACCAGTGTTGAATGTGCATCATGCAGAAATGCACGATGAGAAATTGCACCAACGCAATCCTTTACATGACCCGGAACTGTCATTCCGGATTTGACCTGGATCTTTGGAGTCAAGCATGAACCCACTGATAGATGAAGCGGATTTTGACGACTACGAAAGGCAGTTACGGGCCTTTAGCAGCGGCGAGCTCGATCCCCACCGCTTTGTGGGAATCCGTCTCAATCTGGGCATCTATGCCCAGCGCCAGGAACGGATGTGTATGGTTCGGGCCAAGCTTCCAGGGGGGCGGTTGAGTGCGCGCCAGTTGCGTGGTTTTGCATCAGCGGTGAGGCGATATTCCGGTACCGACAGTGTACATATCACCACCCGCCAGGATATCCAGTTTCACTATATTCCGTTGGATAAAACGGTGCGGCTGCAGCGACACCTGGGTGCCTACGGCATTGCTACTAGGGAGGCCGGTGGCAATACGGTGCGCAACATCACCGGTTGTCCATTGTCCGGAGCCTGCCCGGCTGAACGGGTCGACATCAATCCTTACATCGATAGCGTAGCCGGCTATTTCGTGCGCCATCCACTGACTGCGGCGCTGCCGCGAAAAATCAAGTTCAGCTTCTCTGGCTGCGAAAGCGACTGCGCCAACGGTCTTGTGCATGATTTGGGTGTGATTGCCACACGGAACGAAAACGGTCCGGGATTCCGTCTGCTGGTTGGTGGCGGCCTTGGAGGGCGTCCGAAAGAGGCGATCGTTGCGCTGCCGTTTGTCGAGGAAGCCGAACTGATTCCGGCTATCCAAGCGGTACTTTCGGTACACGACAAGTATTCGGATCGAAAACGCAAGATGCGCTCGCGCATCAAGTTCCTGGTCGACCGCTTTGGTGAATCGCAGTTTCGCGAAAAGATTCAGAAGGAGTTCAAGAGAACCCTCAGTGCCTATACTCCCGCCGAGTCCCCGCTCACCAAGTGGCGCAATCCGGAACCGGCCTTGGCGGGATTCAGACCCACACTGCGTGCTCCGAGCCGTCAGCATCAGCAGGACCTGAACACTCTGCCGGTAACGGTTCCCAATGGCGAGCTGAACGTCAAGCAGCTGCAGGGCCTTGCACGGCTCATGCAGGTCGAGGGGCTGACGGAACTGCGTACCACGCAGGAGCAGAACATCACTCTTTTTGACGTGCCCAAGAGTCGTCTGGGTAAGATCGGTGTCGTACTGGAAGCGCTGGGGCTGAAACAGCCTCGCCAGGGTGATCGGATAGTCTCCTGCCCGGGAACGGCAACCTGCCCCCTGGGGATCACCGCTTCACATCGTATCGCTTCACGCCTCAACGGCGGAGTAGAGGACTTGACGGTACGGATAAATGGCTGCCAGAACGGTTGTGCCAATGCCGCGATCTCTGATATTGGTCTCTACGGAAAGGGCCGTCGCCATCATGGCAGACTTGTGCCGAGCTATGGCCTGCAACTGGGCGGTGACGGAAGTGAAGGTGGGGGCATTGGAATCAGCGGGCCTGATATTCCGGCGATCAGGGTGCCGACAGCCGTCAAATTATTACAGGAGAGCTACCGTGAAAACCGAATTGAGAGTGAACCTTTTACTGATTGGGTGCGGCGTGAGGGTGAGCAATACTTCGATCAGTTGCTGGCACATTTGATTCACGTCGGACCGACGGAGCTTGTATTTCTGACCCGTGATCACGGCGACAGCAATCTCTTCAAGGTGGAATCTCAGGGTGTGGGCGAGTGTGCCGGGGCTACTGCTCCGCCCGCGGAGAAGCTTCTGCTCGATGCGCAGTACGAACGGGAACTGGCGATCGCTTTTGCAGCAAAAAACAAACAAGCCGATGCGGGAGAGTGCCTGGAGAACCAACTGCTGTTCAGTGGTCGGGCGCTGCTCGCGGTCATCGGAAGCGATCAGGATGTCGTCGAGTTGAATCGGTTGATCCCGCTGTTGCTAGAGCACCATGCTGGCCAGCAGGAGGCGATCAAAGAACTGGAAAAAATCAATCTGGATCTGGAAAGGTTCAGAGAGAGCCTCGATGAGCTCCAATTACCCTTGCTGGTAGAAAAAGTTTCCGACTGGTCCTACTGGGTTGCTCAACAGGTCAGGCTGGAGCAGCCTATATCTGCAGCAGCGGTTACTACAGCTTGAAGCAGATACATACATGTCAGCGATCCGGATGAGTTAGAGTTACCGAAGTGTCTGCTAGCCCAGGTATTAGTTGCAGTGCTTCCTGATTCTGAGAACTATGCTCAACCCCAGCTGATTGAGAGGATGATAAATTTCGAACCTGGACTATCTTTTAGACGGTTCTGATAGTATCCGTTGAAACTCTTTTTTCATCTTCTCCAATTGCACAATTTTGTCTTCTATTGTCTCTAGATGTTTTCTTGCGATTTCTTTTGTAACAGGGTGCAGTTTCTCCGGTGCATATGCGAGAGGTAATAATTCCCGGATATCATTCAATGAAAAACCTAATTCCCGGTTGTGACGAATATAGAGTAACTGCTCCTGATATCTTTCATTATAGAGTAGCTCGTTATTCTCGATCCTCTGAGGGCTCGGCATTAAGCCATTTTGTTCATAATATCGTATGGTATCCACGGTACAATTACCTATCCGGGCAATCTGATCTATGGAGTCAGAGTATTGTTTCATTAGAGAAGATCAGCAGGCAAGGTTAGATACTTGACTGGTGGCAGCCCTATGCCTTGATAGATCCAAGTTGGGGCGAACTGGATGGAGAAGAATCTTTATTTTCTTCGATCTTATCAGATGAATGTGATTCTTCTTTTTCGTTAGTGCAGCAAGAGTGGCTCTGACTATTTTTTTGTCCATCTCGATGCATCATATACATCATACCCACCATCCCTAAAGGGCAAACCAATAGTAGGAAAGTTTCAAGTGAAGGTGCACTGATACCTATCGTAGCAATTGCAATGAACCCTACAATTGGGATTCCACAGCAAAGTATCATCATCCACATATGCTTGGCATGGGAATGATTCTGTTTGCTCTTATCACCAGGGACAGGATATTTTGATTTCATTGGATATGTCTCAGTATTGTCGCCAAAAAATCAGATTACCAGCACAACCTATGCCAGAACTTCTACAATAATCCCAACAAGTTGCTGAATGTTACAACCTATGTGCGAGACATAGGTCAAGCACCTATCTTTACTGTCGGTCACTATCATTTTTCAACTGATTTCCGGATTGATGTTTTCCATAGTCGATCCATCAATGTTGTAATCGGATTTGCCTGACATGTGTATACGCAGCCAAAACGATCTGGCAGCGTAGAGGAAAATAAAAACGGCAAACCACCATTGGTGGTTTGCCGTCATTAATGACTAGATCATTGGCCTGCTTTATGCTCAGTGATATTATGCATCATGTCTTCTTTGTCTTGTTCGTTCATGTGGCCCATTTCAGGTGGGCTACTGGGTGATGAGCTAAGTTCCTTGCTGTGCTCAGTCACCTGATGCGTGATGTCCTCTTTATCTTGTTCGTTCGTGTGGCCCATTTCAGGCGCCTGTGCTTTACTCGGATTCATTAGAGCTGGATCTTTATGATCCGAGCTGTGTCCGGTTAATATGTCTCCGCTTTGGTCACTCGTAACACCGTCTGCGATGACAGCTCCTGAAAACAGAAGTGTTGAAAGAACAGCACCAAAAAGATTTTTATACTTGCTCATAACCAATATCTCCATAACTAGGTTGTTTTGAATTCTCAGCCAAGATGAACTTGGTATCTTGGTATGAGCAAAAGCGATGCCAAGTTAGTTAATAATACTGAAAAACAAATAGAAACAGTGCCTTATAAAATCCAGTCAGGAGATAAGCTATGTGGAAGAAGATCAATGAAAACCAACTAAAACACTAAACAGTTACAAAATAGAACGAAGTGTTAATCCGGTTGTCAATCCACTGAATTGGCGGTTGCTCACAAAGTTCGATTTATGAATCAAGCCCATACTTTGTAATTTTCCGATCTAATGCGGGCCTGGATGTGCCTAATATTTCGCATGCTTTCCCTTTGTGCCAGCGGGTGTACAGCAGAATTTCTTGTATGTGCTCCTTCTCCATCTCGTCAAGTGTGATTAATCGTGGTCTTGAGGAATCTTCATCTTCTGTATCTGTATCCTTATTTTCGTTTTTATCCGGTAAGGAGAGCAAGTCCGCGGTAATGGTATCGGTGCGTGCAAGAACAGCAGCACGAGTCAGGATGTTTTCCAATTCGCGAATATTCCCGGGCCATGGATACTCCTTCATGCGGTGCCAGGCGTTTTCTGCCAGATATTTTACTGCCGTACGTTGCTTGTTGTTGATTTTTGTAAGCAGGTGCTCGATGAGCAGCGGCATGTCGTCCATGCGTTCACGCAAAGGGGGCAGGTGGATGTGAATGACGTTTAATCGATAAAACAGATCCTCACGGAACTGGCCAGTGCCCACCATAGCTTTCAAATCCCGATTGGTGGCAGCAAGTATTCTTGCATTCGTATGTTGTGTCTGGGTACCGCCAACCCGCTCGAAACTGCCTTCCTGCAATACCCGAAGCAGTTTTGATTGCAGGGCTGCAGGCATGTCACCCAATTCATCTAGAAACAGGGTACCGTCGACAGCTTGTTCGAATTTACCTTCCTTATGGGCGATAGCACCGGTGAAGCTGCCTTTCTCATGGCCAAAAAGTTCGCTCTCCAAAAGGTTTTCAACAAGGGCCGAGCAGTTAATAGGAAGAAATAAGCCCTTGCGTCCTGAATGGTGATGAAGCGCACGGGCTACGACCTCCTTGCCCGTTCCGCTCTCCCCGGTAATCAGAATAGGCGCATTGCTCGATGCAACACTGCCGATGGTTTTACAGATACCCAGTATCGATGAACTTCTACCGATAATTTGGCCTATATCGAC
>JAGRGQ010000101.1:0-2045 GCA_020445405.1 Gammaproteobacteria bacterium
TACTGGCAGCCGGAAGTGGTGAACGCTTCGGGTCGCACAAATTGCTGCATCCGCTGCCGGACGGCCGGTTGTTGGGGATCGCCGCCGCAGAAAATCTGATTGCGGTGATTCCCGATTCAATCGCTGTCGTGCGTCCGGGTGATGAATCCGTCTTGAAGAACGCGCTGCTTGAACTGGGTTACCAGCTCATTGTAAATGCGGATGCTGAATCGGGCATGGGGGGCAGTCTTGCGTTGGGGATACGGGCGACACGCTACAGAGAGCGAGGCTGGGTCGTTGCACTTGCCGATATGCCGTGGATCGACCATGCCAGCATTCGTAAGGTCGCGAACAGAGTGGAGCAGGGTGCCTCTTTGGCCGCACCCGAGTATCGAGGGCAGCGCGGTCATCCAGTCGGTTTTTCGGCGATTTGGGGAGAACAACTGGCCGCGCTGAGCGGAGATGCGGGAGCCAGATGTGTGCTTGATTCGAATCGGCGCGAACTGGAGTTGCTGACGGTTGCCGACCCAGGTGTGTTGCAGGATGTAGATAGACCGGAACAGCTTTTGCGTTCTACCCGTTGGCGAACATCTTGACCCAGCCATTGCCTATCCCTAAACCTCTCCTGATCGGTATAATCAGGCGGCCGTACCACGAGGGATGCCGCCTTGGATATCAATCTGAACACCCTGCAGCACTTCGCCCTGGCTTTTTTCGAAATCAGCGCGGTCGTCATTACGTTGGCTATCGGCGTGCTGGTGCTGGCAGTTATCTACATGTACCTCGTCGATGTCAGGCAGACCCGGCATACAATCCGGCGCAATTACCCGGTGCTGGGGCGCTTCCGCTACCTGTTCGAGCATCTGGGGGAGTTTTTCCGCCAGTACCTTTTCGCCCAGGACAGGGAAGAGTTGCCGTTCAATCGGGCCCAGCGCGCCTGGGTATATCGGGCGGCCAAGAATGTCGATTCCACCGTGGCCTTCGGCAGTACCCAGCCGCTCAATCGCCCGGGGGACATTATTCTCCTCAACGGCCCCTTTCCCCCGCTGGAGGAGGATATCGCGCCCTGCAGCGCCATCACCTTTGGCGAGGGTTATACCCGCCAGCCCTATACCACCAAGTCGTTTTTCAATATTTCCGCAATGAGTTTCGGCGCCCTGTCGGTGCCCGCCATCCGGGCGCTCTCCCGGGGGGCGAAGCAGGCGGGGATCTGGCTCAACACCGGCGAGGGCGCGATGTCAAGCTTTCACCTGGAGGGCGGCTGCGACCTGATCTTCCAGATCGGCACGGCCAAGTATGGGGTGAGGAACGAGGCCGGCAGCCTGAGCGAGGAGAAGCTGCGGGAGGTGGCCGGCCACGAGCAGGTAAAGATGTTCGAGATCAAATTGTCGCAGGGCGCCAAGCCCGGCAAGGGCGGCATTCTGCCGGGCGTGAAGGTTACCGAGGTTATCGCCAGCACGCGCGGTATCCCGGTGGGGCAGGACTCGCTCAGCCCCAATCGCCACCCTGATATCGGCTGCGTGGACGATCTATTGGATATGATCCACCGGGTGCGGGAAATCAGCGGCAAGCCGGTGGGAATAAAAGCGGTGATAGGCCTGGCCGGGTGGCTGGATCAGCTCTGCGAGCGGATCAACGAGCGCGGCCCGCAGTACGCCCCCGACTTCTTTACCGTCGACAGCGGCGATGGCGGCACAGGGGCGGCCCCGCAGAGCCTGATCGACAACATGGGCCTGCCGCTGCAGAGCAGCCTGCCGCTGGTGGTAGGCAAGCTGACCGATCACGGCCTGCGCGAGCGGGTACGGGTTATCTGCTCGGGCAAGATGATCAACCCGGCCGCGGTGGCTGCCGCTCTGTGCCTGGGGGCCGATTGCGTCAACTCGGCGCGCGGCTTCATGTTCGCCTTGGGTTGCGTGCAATCCCTGCAGTGCAACAAAAACACCTGCCCGACTGGCATTGCCACCCACGACAAGGACCTGCAGCAGGGGCTGAACCCCGTTGACAAGGCCGACCGGGTGGCGAACTACGCTGCCAACCTGATGCATGAGGTGGAGGTCATCGCCCAC
>JAGRGQ010000101.1:2145-7034 GCA_020445405.1 Gammaproteobacteria bacterium
TGAACCCCGTTGACAAGGCCGACCGGGTGGCGAACTACGCTGCCAACCTGATGCATGAGGTGGAGGTCATCGCCCACTCCTGCGGGGTGGCGGAGCCCAGGCTGCTGCGCCGCGAGCACCTGCTGATAGTCTCCTGAAAATCCGTTAGCTCCGCCCCACAGTAATTAGGACGCCACCATGAGTATTATCCTGGCCCAATCCCTGAAACTGCCTCGCGGCGCCGAACTGCCCAACCGACTGGCCAAGGCGGCCAGGAACGCGGGGTTGCCGACGAGTACCCACAAAAAAGCTCGAACGCCTGTAACGGATCTGGAGTGACGGCGGTGCGGGGCTGCTGCTTTCCGGTAATATACAGGCAAAACAGCCGCCGATTTTCCCGGGGCGATTCATTCCAGCTTTATTGAACTTGTTGGTGCACCGAACAAGTTGCGCGGGTGCTCTACCGATTGCGCGACCACGAGAGAGGAATTCCGTCACGATTCAAATCCACTCCACCTGCACCGAGAAAAGGTAACCGGCACCGTACACAGTGTTGATTAACTTGTGCTTCTTGGGCCCTGATTGCAGCTTTTGGCGCAGACGCGAAACGCGTACGTCTATGCTGCGATCAAAAGCCTGGTCCTGGTCTGCACGCCTGGCGCTGCACTCCAGTAATTGTTCGCGGGAAAGCACGCGGTTGGGAGAGTGCAAAAAGGCCAGCAACAAATGCGACTCGGCAGAACTCAGTGACTCTACAGAACCCTCGTCCGAGGTCAGACGCAGCGTATCCGGGTCAAAGGTCCAACCGGCGAAACTGGCCTTTTTCCCTGCTATTTCGGAACGTTTTGTACTCGCTTCCATACGGCGCAACAGGCTGGCTGTCCTAGCGACCAGTTCGCGGGGCTCGAAGGGCTTGGTGATATAGTCATCGGCGCCCACCTCGAGGCCGAAGACGCGGTCGGTCAGGCTGCTCCGGCCGGTCAGGATGATCACCCCTATCCCGGGATTTTCCCATAATTCACGCACCAGCGTTATACCATCCATATCAGGCAGACCCAGGTCGCAGATGACCAGGTCGGGCTGGCACCTTCTGATCGCATTTCTTGCGCTGGTTCCATTGTGAAAGCATTCGACGGCATAGCCATATTGCTTGAGCGAACGGCTGGCCAACTCCTGTATGTCGCGATTATCCTCAACCAGATAAATCAGTTTATTGGGCATGGTCCGGATCCTCGCATCGGGCTGTCCCATTGTTTGTCACCAGAGCACAGATCGAATTCTTCAACTGCTCCTTGTCGAACGGTTTGCGCAGAAATCCCACCCGGCCATCGAAATTATCGGCGATCGATTCCTCGGTAAAGCCCGAGATCAACAACACGGAAATGGTGGGTTTTTGTTCGACGGCCAGTTTTGCCAGGTCGGTACCACTCAGCTTGCCCGGTGTTATGATATCGGAGATCAGCAGGAACAGTTCTTCGATGTTTTCAAGCAGAGGCTTTGCTTCGTCTGCCGAAACAGCTTCGAGTACAGCCAGGCCGAAGGAAACCAGGTCACGACGCAATACCGTACGTACATCATTGTCGTCTTCGACCAGCAACACCAGCTTGCCGGTAATGTCGGGCAGTGTCTGCGCCTCGTCCGGTTCAGCCGGGACTTCAGGCAGGTCGGAAACCTCGGTTTGCGGCAGCAGGATCGAGACACAGGCGCCGACTGGATCACGGTTACTCAAACGGATATAACCGCCGGATTGTTTGACGAAACCATACACCATGCTTAGTCCCAGGCCGGAGCCCGCCTGGCCGCCCTTGGTGGTAAAGAAGGGTTCGAATCCACTGTTTAGGGCCTTCGAGGAAAATCCGCTGCCGGTGTCCAGTATATCGATGCGGATGTAATCACCAGGCGGCGGAGTCTCGTCAAAATCTTCGTCGATAATATGACTCAGCGGAGAAACGACGAAGGTCAGCCGCCCGCCCTGCGGCATGGAATCGCGTGCATTGAACGCCAGATTGACCAAGGCGTTTTCCAATTGTCCCGGATCGATATCGGATATGCAGTTATTACACTGGATTTCCTGCTTGATCAGAATATGTCCCGGCAGCGACCGCCTGAGCAAAACAATTGTTTCCGTCACCAGTTCGTTGATCGCGACCGGGGAGGGGGCGAGCGGCTGACGGCGGGAAAAGGCCAGCAGGCGGTTGGTGATTTCCGCGCCGCGTCGACTTGCCCGGAGCGCCGGCGCCAGGTATTCGTCGAGTTCTGTGTTGCCGGCGAAATGTTCCCTGGCTGAAACCAGGTTGCCGATAGAGACGGTCAACAGGTTGTTGAAATCGTGCGCCAGCCCACCCGATAGTTGGCCAACAGCCTGCATTTTCTGTACTTTCGCCAGGCGCGATTGGGTCTGACGTTCCTTCTCATTGGCGGCTTCCAGTTCCCGGGTGCGTTTGAGGATGCGCGCATCGAGCGTATCGATGTTCTCGCGCAGGCGGTTGATCATCGCATCGAAGGCGCGGGCCAGAATGCCGATTTCATCGTTCTTGCGGATTCCGGTAGCAGCGCTCAAATCACCGGCTTCGACCTTTAGCGCGGTTTCGACCATCCGCTTAATCGGCACGGTCAGGTGCTGGATGAACCAGTAGCTTATCAAGATCGCGATAGCCAGCATGGTGAAGGCGACCAGGATGATGCGGTTGCCCAGTACGTCCGCATTTTCCTTCAGCTCATCTACGTACACAGACGACGCGATGTACCAGTCGAAACCCTTGAAGTGGCGTACCCAGGCGATTTTTTCGTAGGTGTAATTACCCGGGTCTTGCGGGCTGTCCCACAGGTAATTCAATTCCCGCCCGCTATCCGCGATCGCGATCAGGTCCCTGCCGATAGAGTGGTCGGTGGTGGGATTGAGCAACTGGTCGAAGTTGGTTTTATCGATATTGGGGTTGGGGTGCATCAACATGTTCAGGTTGGCGTCGAAAATGAAAATATAACCGGTTTTTCCAACTCGCGTATTTTGCAGCGCCTTGCGCAATTCTCCGATTGCCACCTGATGGTAGTGATGCAGGTCCGTATCGACATCGTCAAGGTAGACACCGGTGCCGACGATGAATCCCCAGCCGGGAAAATCAAGAAAATAGGAAATCTTTTCCCGTTCTTCTTTGCCGCTATCGAGCCTCCGCCACCGGTAGGAGTGAAATCCATCGCCATATTGATGCGCGAGGGCAACAATTTCCATAATGTCCGGGTTGCCGGACATGTCCGCGTCTTGCATTGAAGGATCAGGGTGTGACACCAGCCGGCCGTCGTAATCGGACGCCCAGATGTAGTCATTGTTTCCATAGCGAAATTTTTTTATGCCGGTGTAGATGCGCCGGTAGGCTTCTTCCCGGGTGACACGTCCCTGATTAAATTCTTCTTCAACGGAATAGACAAACGTCCTGACCAGGCTGATGACATTTCGTAATTCCCGTTTTCTTGATTCCAGGATCAGAGCCCGCTGGCTTTCGATGTTGAGGTAGATCTTGTTGGTCAGGTCGTAAACGACGTTAAGCAAGTTGTTGCCGGCGGTGCGCTCGATTTCGTACGTCGTGCTCTTGATCAGAGGCACAGTGAAAATGAACAACAGCACCGATATTACCAGGATAATCGCTGCCACTGCGGCGTAATGTCGTATGAAGAGCCAGGATCTGAACATACTAATTCGTCATAGTAAGTTTTTTCGTCCCGGAATGTTTTTGTCGGGGACCTTGCAACTTTTCCAAAGATCCCTGCCAAAATCACGCGGGGATGACGGTATTGCCGGATGCAAGAATTCTATATTGACGTGGCCCGGTGGGAAATCTCGGATGCACTCCTGCAATAATTCGATACATTTGGGAATTAATTGCGCAATCTTTGCCCCACAAGCTTGCTGTAAATTCAAAGACGACTGGAGAGTGAAATGCCGGCAAACGCTTACAATCTCGAATTGGTGCAAAACCCCGCGAACTACGTTGCACTGTCCCCACTGAGTTACTTGGCCAGAAGCGCAGATCTGTATCCGAACCATGTAGCCGTTGTACACGGCGGCCTCCGCAGAACCTGGTCCGAGACCTACGCCCGATGCAGACAACTGGCTGGTGCGCTGGCCAGCCGGGGCGTCAAGAAGGGCGATACTGTGGCATTCATCGCCGCAAATACCCCGGAACTGTTCGAGGCTCACTTCGCCGTACCTATGACCGGAGCTGTATTAAACGCGATCAATACCCGGCTCGATGCCGCGGCGATCGCATTCATTCTCGATCATGCCGAAACCGATATCCTGTTTGTCGACCGCGAGTTTTCCGCAGTGGTCAGCGACGCGATCAGTCAAGTCAACCGGGAATTGCTCGTCATCGATATCGATGACCCAACCTATGACGGCGGCAGGCTGATCGGTGAACTCGATTATGAGGCACTGCTGGCAGAGGGCAGCGTGGATTATGACTGGCAATTGCCAGACAATGAATGGGACGCCATCGCGCTGAACTATACCTCCGGCACCACCGGCAATCCGAAGGGCGTCGTCTACCACCATCGGGGAGCGTACCTCAACGCGGTATCCAACGCGGTATCCTGGGGTATGCCGATCGGTTCAGTCTACCTGTGGACGCTGCCGATGTTCCACTGCAACGGCTGGTGCTTTCCGTGGACTATGGCGGTAGTTGCCGGCACCAACATCTGCCTGCGCCAAGTGCGAGTCGAACCGGTATTCGACCTGATCCGCGCGGAGAAGGTCACCCATTTCTGCGGTGCCCCGATCGTGCTGAACTTGTTGAACAACGCGGATGATGCACTCAAGGGCGGCATCGACCACAAGGTCCACGTCATGACCGCAGGCGCAGCGCCACCGCCGGCAGTCATTGCCGGCATGGAAATGATGGGCTTCGATGTGATCC
>JAGRGQ010000102.1 GCA_020445405.1 Gammaproteobacteria bacterium
CGGATGGGTCTCAAGGTCATGCGCATCGCCTCCGGCGCGGGCCATGACGCCCAGATGTTCGCGCCCAACTGTCCGACGGCGATGATCTTCGTACCCAGCCAGGGGGGCATCAGCCACAATGTTGCCGAATATACCGCACCGCAGCAGGTAGAAGCCGGCGCCAATGTGCTGCTGCAGGTCGTCCTTCGCAGAGCCACCTAGAGGCGCAACATGTCCAGAGTATTGACGCTAGCAGCAGCCCAGCTTGGCCCCATCGCCCGCGACGAACCCCGCACTTCGGCAGTACAGCGCATGATCGGGTTGCTGCGCCAGGCGAAGGCCGCGGGCGCGCAGCTGGTGGTCTTTCCGGAGCTGGCGCTGACCAGCTTTTTCCCGCGCTGGTATTTTACCGATCAGGCGCAGATCGACAGCTTCTTCGAACCTGAGATGCCCGGTCCTGAAACCCGGCCACTGTTCGAGGAGGCAGCCTCGCTGGAGGTGGGCTTTTACCTCGGTTATGCCGAACTGACGGAGGAGGCGGGCGTCCGCCGGCACTTCAATACCTCGATCCTGGTGGACGCCGGTGGGCGGATCGTCGGGAAATATCGCAAGGTGCATCTGCCGGGGCACAGCGAGTACGAGGCATGGCGGCCTTTCCAGCATCTGGAGAAACGATACTTCGAGGTCGGCAATCTGGGTTTTCCGGTGTACCGGGCCTTTGGCGGCAACCTGGGTATGTGCATCTGCAACGACCGCCGCTGGCCGGAGACCTTCCGCGTGATGGGGCTGCAGGGCGTGGAACTGGTGATGCTCGGCTACAATACGCCGACGCACTATCCGCCGGCCCCTGAGCACGACCATCTGCAGTGTTTCCACAATCACCTGGTGCTGCAGGCCGGCGCCTATCAGAACGGAACCTGGGTGGTCGCGGTCGCGAAGGCGGGCAGGGAGGAGGGCTGCGACCTGATCGGCCAAAGCTGCATCGTCGCGCCGACCGGTGAGATCGTTGCCCAGTGCTCGACCCTCCAGGACGAACTGATCCTGGCCCGCTGCGACCTGGACCGATGCCGGGAGATTCAGCAGAACATCTTTAACTTCGCGCTGCACCGCAACCCGGAATCCTACCGGCTGATCACCGATACCAGGGGGGTGGTGGCACCGATCGGTTCGCCGCAGCAACAGCACGAAGCCTGACAATTATACGGAGACATAAACGTGTTTGAAGGACTCCACCGGGGCATTGTCGACCAGGCAACCTACAGCCGTACGCTGGATCATTTCCGCCAGACCGGTGTCCGCCTGCCGAAGATCGCGGAATTGGCGGATCCAGTGGCGCTGCGCGAACGCCTGGGCGGCAGTCTGAAGCTGGTGGACCCCGATGCACCGGACCCGATGAATCTGTTTCGCGTGCATTGGCACAACGGCGCCGATCGCCGTGAGATCGTCGATGTGCCCGGGCATCTGGTGCTGCCGCCGGAGCTCACCGGGGTCGATGCACCGATTATCGTCGCGCTGGGTAACCGCTTCCCGATGATCCGCGCGCACAAAGTGCTGGCTGCCTACGGCTGTCTGGTGCCGCGTCTTGTCTCCGGCGCCTTCGATCTGACCCGCCAGCGCGCGGTCTGGCCCTCCACCGGCAACTACTGCCGCGGCGGTGTGGCCATTTCCAGGATCCTGGGCTGCCGCGGCGTCGCGGTGCTGCCGGAAGGGATGAGTCGGGAGCGGTTCAACTGGCTGGAGCGCTGGGTCATCGATCCGCAGGACATCGTCCGGACGCCGGGTTCCGAAAGCAACGTCAAGGAGATCTACGACGCCTGCAGGCGGCTGGCCCGCGACCCGGACAATGTCATCCTCAATCAGTTCAACGAGTTCGGCAACTACCTGGTGCACCGCGCGGTGACCGGGCCGGCGCTGCACCGCATCTTCGATGCGGTCAATGACGGCGGTGAACTCTCCGCCGCTGCCTTCGTCTCGGCCTCCGGCTCCGCCGGTACCCTGGCTGCGGGCGACTATCTGAAACAGCAGTTGGGTACCCGTATCTGCGCGGTCGAGGCGCTGGAGTGTCCCACGCTGCTTTACAATGGATACGGCGAGCACAACATCCAGGGCATTGGCGACAAGCACGTGCCCTTCATATACAACGCCTTCAATACCGATTTCGTCGCCGCCGTATCTGAGGCTGCCACGGATAATCTGAACCTGTTGTTCAACAGCGATGCAGGTCGCCACCACCTGACAGCGCACAAGGGGGTGGCGCGATCGCTGGTCGAACGGCTGCCCGATCTGGGTCTCTCCTCCATTGCCAACGTGATCGCCGCGATCAAGCTGGCCAAATACCTGAAAATGGGACCC
Source organism: Gammaproteobacteria bacterium (assembly GCA_020445405.1). Classification (GTDB taxonomy): domain Bacteria; phylum Pseudomonadota; class Gammaproteobacteria; order Chromatiales; family Chromatiaceae; genus HKST-UBA178. The sequence continues at coordinate 2,332 of JAGRGQ010000102.1, forward strand.
AGGGAGGCGGTGATAACCGTGGCCACCGACGGCGCCGAGATGTACCGCAGTGAGGTGGACAAGGCAGCGCAGCGCTATTTCGACGGCAGCTTTACGCAGCTGTCGGCGGCGGAGGTCTGGGGACGCTATCTTCTGGGTACGGCGACCGACCATCTGCTGGAACTGGACAGGGTGGCGCGCGAACGTATTTTTAATCTGGGCTATTACACCTGGGTGGAACAGCAGGGTACATCGCTGGAGGAGTTCAATGTGCGCCGCGATCCGGGATTCTGGCACGGGCTGAACGAATACCTGCCGCTATGGGATGAGATGATCGAACAGTTCAACCAGCGGAGCGGGCAGGCATGAAGGCGCTCTCCGCGAACCGGCAAGCGGATTCGCCGCACCCGTTCGGATCCGGCTGCACCAATCTTGCCGCGACCCGTCTGGGCGCCAGAGTGATCCATGTCAGCGACGAATTCTTCGCCGAATGCCGGCGCATGCTCGACCCGCAGCCACCGCTGTTCCAGGCAGACCGTTTCGATGACCACGGCAAGTGGATGGACGGATGGGAGACCAGGCGGCGCCGCCGACCGGGGTATGAGCACAGCATCGTGCGCCTGGGCCGGGCGGGTGTGATCCGCGGTGTCAACCTGTGCACCCGGCATTTCACCGGCAACTACCCGCCCTCGGCATCGATCGATGCCTGCCTGATCGATGGCGATCCCGATCAGGAGACCGAGTGGAGCAGCCTGCTGCCGGCAATCGATCTGCAGGGCGATGCGGATAATCTGTTCGAAGTGCGGAGCGAGCGGGTCTGGTCTCACCTGCGGTTGAATATTTACCCGGACGGCGGCATCGCCCGGCTGCGGGTATTCGGAGAGATTCACAAGGATTGGTCGAAAGTCCCACCCGACGTCCCGGTCGACCTGGCGGCGCTGGAGAACGGGGGTCGCGCGCTTTGCTGCAACGATGCGCATTTCGGTGCCATGGAAAACCTGATCCTGCCGGGCGCCGCGCTCAACATGGGGGATGGCTGGGAGACCCGGCGGCGACGGCAGCCCGGCCACGACTGGGTCATCCTGGCGCTGGGCCATCCCGGACGCATCGTCAGGGTCGAAGTCGACACCTCGCATTTCAAAGGCAACTATCCCGACCGGTGCTCGCTGCAGGCCGCGGCCGTTGCGGCTGGAGGCCCGGCAGTCATCGCCGCGCAGAGTCTGTATTGGGAAGAATTACTCGGGGAACAGCGGCTGAAAGCGGACCGGCTGCACTGCTTCGACCGGCAGATCAGCGATCTGGGAACGGTCAGCCACGTCCGTTTCTGCATCCACCCGGACGGAGGCGTGGCGCGTCTTCGTCTGTGGGGCCTGATCGCGGGCTGATCATGTCCAGGGTAGAACTGTTACCCCAGCCACTGGATAAAACCACCTTCGCGTGTTACGGCGATGTCATTGAAACTGCGGGTGGAGAAAGCTTCAGCATCAACCAGGGCTACGCCGAACGCTTCCACGATCTCGCGGCGATCGACGTCACCACGGGCGGCGGGCGGCCAACGCTGAGTATCTTTCATGCCCGCCCCAGACCCCTGCCGATTGAGATCGGATTCATGGAGCGGCATCCACTGGGCAGCCAGGCCTTCATGCCGCTGGAGCCCGCACCTTTCCTCGTTCTGGTGGCGCGGGAGCCGGAGATCGAATCCCTGCAGCTCTTTCTCAGCAACGGCCGGCAGGGCGTCAACTACCACCGGGGAGTCTGGCACTATCCGTTGCTGGTCCTGAATAAGGAGAGCGACTTCCTGGTCATCGACCGGAGCGGCGCAGACTGCAATTTTGAAGAGCGGCGGCTCAACCGGTCCGCGTGGATTGCGCACGGGTGAGTGCCATGGCCCGCGCAGCGAGGTCAGCTGCCGCGGACGGGTTTTCCTTCGGGCGAATATCCTGAACCGAAAGGGAGACCGCCGGCCGCCGTCCGATCAACCACGTCAGCCGTCATTGATGATTCGCAATTACAGTCGCTGCACACTAAGGTTGAATTGTCTACGCCCGTCGTGATCGATGCATCTCCGCACGCCGGGCTCAACCGGAGACCGCTCCGCCATGCACGGCGGCTCATCGCACCGGTGCGATCAGCTCCTTTTTTATCGGTTGAAGCGATGCGACGAACAGCGCGGGAACCGGATTTGCGGCTGTAGCTAAAACAGTAGACCGGCTCGCTGCAGTGGCATCGGAAGGCGCTGGTCGCCGCCGCCCAATCCGCCCCACCGGTCCGGCAGTGGCGGCTTCGCGGCAATCCGTTCACCGCCCCGGTTGCCCCGGGGCGTTGCCACAGCTCCACCCGGAATTGCCGGCATGCAAGCGACAGGTGTACGGAATGGATAAATTCACACGGAATTACAGTATTGCGCTGGGCGTAATTTCAGTCGTCGTCCTCGCTTGGCTGGTGTACGAAGATCCCCAGGTATCGGAGCTGAATGCGCTGCTCGCCGCCGATGCCGAAATCAATAATTACCCATACCGGTTCAAGGTGCTGAATCTGCAGAACGGGTCTGCGGTAATGAGTACGCCGCGCTCCGCCGCTTTTCCGGTGCACCGGGCGCTGGGCCTGCTTTTTCCGCGTCTCGCGACCCGTGCGCAGGACGACCCCGACGTGATGAAGGCGCAGCAGGAGCTGGCCGAAATACAAAAGCGGGCCAGAGCGATCGTGATGGCGTCGGGAAAAGTCAAAGGCGTTCGCTGGGAGTTGGACAAAAACTGGTTGACCCGGCATGGCGTACAATTTTCCGCTCCCTGAGTGCCATTACCCGGATCGTAACCGCATCCAGATGCCGGGACGATCACCGGCAATGCTGTGGCGTAGCTCCCTTCCACTGCGGCTTCAATAAGTGACGATGGGCCGCCGTGCGTTACCGGCTGCCCAACGGAACGGGCGTTTCAGCGCCGGCGCGCATGTTCCGCTAACGGGCAGGGGCGGGTGTGGTTTTGAAGTAGGCGAGGCACCCATTGAGGCTGGAGAGCTTTGGATAGTCTATCTCGGGTACTTTCAGATCCAGTCTCTTCTCCAGCAGCAGCACGAAATTCATGAAATCAATCGAATCGATTTCGATCTGATCGCGAAAGCTGACACCGGGGTCGATTGTGCGGACATCGGAGCCCGGTGCGGCTTCCGCCAAAGTCTCCAGGATATTTCGCTTCAGTTCCTCTTCAGACATGGTTCAATGGCTCCGATCCAGGTTGATGTCGATAAACAGCAGTCTCTCTACTGTGCCTCTTCCAGCGTGGAGGTGTCGCCCTCCGGCAGGCCGAGCTCCTGCGCCCTGAGCAATCTGCGCATGATTTTTCCCGAGCGGGTTTTGGGTAAAACGTGGCGGAATTCGAGCGCCTTGGGCGCGACCGCGGGCCCGAGGCGTTCACGCCCGAAACCCAGCAGGTTTCGCTGCAGCCCGTCGTCCGGAGTATAATCCGGTTTCAGCGCAATGAAGACCTTGACGACCTCCCCGGCGATCGGATCCGGTATGCCGATGACGCCGGCCTCGGCCACGGCCGGATGTTCCATGAATGCGCTTTCAACCTCAAAGGGCCCGATCAGATGACCCGAGGATTTGATCATGTCATCCGCCCTTCCAACGAACCAGAAATAGCCGTCCGCATCCCGCCTGGCCAGATCGCCGGTGAGGTACCAGCCATCTTTGAAGCATTTCCGGTAACGCTCGTTTTCGCCCAGATAACCGCGGAACATTGACGGCCAACCTGCCCGCAGTGCCAGCTCACCCGGGACATCCGGCTCCACGATGCACTCGATTCCGGTTTCATTCCGATGCACGATCGCCGCTGCTATACCCGGCATGGGACGTCCCATCGAACCGGGTTTGATATCCATGGCGGCATAGTTTGCGATCATGATGCCGCCGGTCTCGGTTTGCCACCAGTTGTCGTGAAACGGCAGGCCGAATGCCTGTCGACCCCACCACACGGCTTCCGGGTTGAGCGGCTCGCCGACGCTGGCCATGAAGCGAAGACTGGCGGTATCGTACTTTTTAACCGCCTCCGCTCCGATTTTCATCATCATGCGCACCGCGGTGGGCGCGGTGTACCAGACGGTGACATGCTGGTCCTGCAGATTACGATACCAGCGCTCCGCATCGAACTCCTCCTCGTCCACCAGCAGGGTCGCGCCTGTGGTGAGAGGAGCGATAATGCCATAGGAGGTCCCTGTCACCCAGCCCGGATCGGCGGTGCACCAGAATACATCCCGGGCGTGGAGATCCAGCGCGAACCGCCCGCTGACATGGTGCGCCAGTACCGCGGCGTGGACGTGTATGGCGCCCTTCGGTGGACCCGTGGTGCCGCTGGTGAAGTGCAGCAGGGCCCAGGCTTCGGGATCGGTCGGCGGGATGGAAAACCGGTCATCCGCGCCGGACAACAGCGCTTGAAAATCCAGCGTGTCCGGAATATCGGATCCGCCTGGTTCCGATACGATGAGCACATGTTCCAGATTCGGCAGTGCGCTGCGCAGATGATGGAGTTTTCGCCGGTAGAGCGCTGCCGTGGTTATCACAACCCGGGCGCCGCCGGCGGCAAGGCGCACCCGA
>JAGRGQ010000103.1 GCA_020445405.1 Gammaproteobacteria bacterium
CCAGGATGTCGCCCGAGTTCACCTCGGCGCCGATGCGCACGATGCCCGACTCGTCGAGGTCCTTGAGGGCCTCTTCACCGACGTTCGGGATGTCGCGGGTGATCTCTTCCTTGCCGAGCTTCGTGTCGCGCGCGATGCAGTTGAACTCTTCGATGTGGATCGACGTGAACACGTCGTCCTTCGCGATGCGCTCGGAAACGAGGATCGAGTCTTCGAAGTTGTACCCACCCCACGGCATGAACGCGACAACCACGTTCTGACCGAGCGCGAGCTCACCCATGTCGCACGACGGGCCGTCGGCGATGACATCGCCCACGCGCACCTTGTCGCCCGCACGAACGACCGGCGTCTGGTTGTACGCCGTGTTCTGGTTCGAGCGCGTGAACTTCCGGAGACGGTAGATGTCCGGAAGCGCCGCCTCGCCGTCGACGCGAACCACGATGCGGGTCGCGTCCACGGACTCGACCACGCCGTCGCGCTTCGCCACGGAGCAAACACCCGAGTCGCGCGCCACGCGGCCTTCGAGGCCCGTGCCGACGATGGGAGCCGCCGAACGAACAAGCGGCACCGCCTGGCGCTGCATGTTCGAACCCATGAGTGCACGGTTAGCGTCATCGTGCTCCAGGAACGGAATAAGGGAGGCCGCCACCGAGACGATCTGCTTCGGAGAGACATCCATATATTCGATACGCTCGGGCGACGACAGGGTAAATTCGTTTTGATGCCGACAGGAGACAAGATCGTCGACCAGGCGGTTATTCTTGTCCAGTGTGGCACTGGCCTGTGCGATGACGAACCGGCCCTCCTCTATGGCTGACAGATAATCGATCTCGTGGGTTGCCACGCCATCCACCACCTTACGATACGGCGTCTCCAGAAAACCGTAATCGTTGGTGCGCGAATAGACCGCCAGCGAATTGATCAGGCCGATATTCGGACCCTCCGGCGTTTCAATCGGACAGACCCTGCCGTAGTGCGTGGGATGCACGTCGCGCACCTCGAAACCGGCGCGTTCCCGAGCCAGTCCACCCGGCCCCAAAGCCGAGACGCGCCGCTTGTGGGTAACTTCGGACAATGGATTATTTTGATCCATGAACTGGGAGAGCTGGCTGGAGCCGAAAAACTCCTTGATCGCGGCAGATACCGGTTTGGCATTGATCATCTGCTGGGGCATCAGCCCTTCTGATTCAGCCAGCGTCAGACGCTCCTTTACCGCCCGCTCTACCCGCACCAACCCAACCCGGAACTGATTTTCCGCCATTTCGCCGACCGATCGTATGCGCCGGTTGCCAAGGTGGTCGATATCATCCACCACACCGTGGCCATTGCGGATAGCCACCAGCTCGCGCAGTACATCGACGATATCCTCATTGGAGAGCACCCCTTCACCGGTAACCTCCTCTCTACCCAGTCGCTTATTGAACTTCATCCGTCCAACAGCCGATAGATCGTACCGGTCAGCCGTAAAAAACAGACTCTTGAACAGATTCTGCGCCGCTTCCTTGGTCGGAGGCTCGCCGGGCCGCATCATCCGATAGATCTCAACCTGGGCCTCCAGCTGCGACGCAGAGGGATCGATGCGCAGGGTATTGGAAATATAAGCACCGTGATCGAGGTCGTTGGTGAACAGGGTGGTAATCTTCTTCACACCGCCGTCCAGCAGGCGCTGCAGCAGCTCTTCGGTAATCTCGTCGTTGGCGTTGGCCAGCAGTTCTCCGGTCTCCTTGTCGATGATATTGTTTGACAACACCTTGCCGTGGAGAAAATCGAACGGTACATCCAGCTGTTTGACGCCCGCCTCTTCCAGCAATCGTATGTGACGCTGAGTTACCCTGCGCCCGGATTCCACGATCACATCGTTACCCGATTTTATGTCAAAGGTCGCGGTTTCACCGCGCAGGCGCTCAGGCACCAGCGTCAGCTTGGCCTTGGTTTTGGTCAAAGAGAACAGATCGGTCTCGAAAAACATTTCGAGAATCTCTTCCGTTTCGTACCCCAAAGCACGCAGCAGAATCGTGGCCGGAAGCTTGCGTCGGCGATCGATACGGACAAACAGGTTGTCTTTGGGATCAAATTCCAGATCCAGCCAGGAACCACGGTAAGGAATCACGCGCGCGGAGAACAGTAGTTTTCCCGACGAATGAGTCTTCCCCTTGTCGTGGTCGAAAAAGACACCCGGTGAGCGATGCAGCTGGGAGACGATCACGCGCTCGGTACCGTTGATGACAAAAGTCCCGTTGTCGGTCATGAGCGGCAGTTCGCCCATATAGACCTCCTGTTCGCGGATATCCTTGACCACCTTAGATCCTGCGGGAGCTTCCTTGTCGTAGATTACCAGCCTTACCAGCACCCGTAGCGGGGCTGCGAAAGTGGTTCCCCGAAGCTGGCATTCGCGCACGTCGAATATGGGTGTACCGAGGCGATAGCTGACGTACTCGAGCATCGCATTGCCCGAGTAGCTTACAATCGGGAACACGGACATGAAGGCGGCATGAAGCCCCCGCTCCTCACGCGCCTCCGCTTTCCTGCCATCCTGGAGAAAATTGCGATAGGAATCAATCTGGGTTGCCAGCAGATAAGGCACCTGAAGGATAATCGGACGTTTTCCGAAATCTTTGCGAATGCGCTTTTTCTCGGTGAAAGCATAGGCCATGTTGCCATCCCTCAGTGTCTAAACTTGGTGAGGGGATCCGCCGGACCCCTCTAACTAAAATTACGTGTCTCTAATGCATTCCCACAAGCGGGAAAAGGCCGGTGGCGAAAACGCCACCAGCCCCGATCCGCTCAGGGTTGGTAAATTGGCAGAGTCAAAAATTATTTGATCTCAACAGTACCGCCCGCCTCCTCGATCTCCTTTTTGATCGCTTCCGCCTCTTCCTTGTTGACACCCTCCTTAAGGGTGCTGGGAACACCTTCTACAGCATCCTTGGCTTCCTTGAGACCGAGACCGGTCAGGCCGCGAACAACCTTGATGACACCGACTTTCTTATCGCCGAAACCGGTAAGTACAACGTCGAATTCAGTCTGCTCCTCGGCCACAGCGGCTTCAGCGCCGCCTACGGCAACCGGTGCGGCAGCAACAGCTGCTGCAGCGGAAACACCGAACTTCTCTTCCATCGACGAGATCAGCTCGACCACGTCCATTACGCTCATGTTGGCAATCGCGTCAAGAATCTCTTCTTTTGAAACGGCCATATCAATACTCCTGAATAATATATTGGTGAAATAGATAAAAACTGTTGAAGCCGATTATGCCGCCTCTTTCGCGTCCCGAATTGCCGCCACTGTGCGAACCAGCTTTCCGGGTACCTCGTTCAGGGTACGCGCAAGCTTTTCGATCGGAGCTTTCATCACAGCCATCAGCAAGCTGATGGACTGCTCGTAAGTAGGCATCTTGGCCAGCACTTCGATATCCGACGGCGGCAGCAACTTGCCGCCAATGGATATAAGCTTGACTTCAAGCTGCTTGTTCTCCTTGGCGAAATCCTTGATGACACGGGCTGCGGAACCTGGATCCAGCTGCGAGAATGCTAAGACCAATGGTCCAACCATGCCTTTCTGCATGCAGGCGAAATCCGTACCCTCGACAGCTCGCCGGGCCAGGGTATTCTTGACCACTCGCATATAAACACCCGCTTCACGCGCCTTGGCGCGCAACTCGGTCATTTTGTCTACAGTCAACCCATGGTACTCGGCGGCTATCGCGGATTGTGCCCCGCTTGCCACTTCAGCAATCTCGGCAACGACAGCTTTTTTCTGCTCAAAATTGAGTGGCACTCGTCACCTCCTGACTAAAGGTGGAACGGACAAACCGTTCCGGTTCATAACATCGGCACCCCGGAGGGGGAGCCGCTCTACTGCAACGCGCACCTTCGTCAGGTATGCCTGATTCGGGAGCACCGTCTGCGCAGGCTGCGTATTAAGTCCCGATTCAGGGGACACCTGCGGTCTTTGACAGCACCCGGAACTGTCCGGAGCCCCAAAGTCTCTCTTTCCGAGAGACCGCCAAAACCTCCGTGTGACGGCGATCTTCCAGATATAAAACCTGTTTTTATTCAGCAGCCCGTTTGGGGGGTCGTTGAATAAATGTCTCCCCAATTTTTTGGGGATTCCAAACAGGAGTTGCACATTCCCGTCCGGTCGCGGCGAAAATCCAATTTTTTGCGCAGCGAGATCGACAATGATAAAAATCTACATCGCCAGGGAAGCCTGCTCCACGTGGAGTCCAGGTCCCATCGTCGTGGAAACGGTAATCTTCCGTACATAGACGCCTTTTGCAGCACTCGGTTTAATCTTTTTCAAATCACTGATGAGCGCTTCCAGATTCTGTTGCAGAGCCGCCGGCTCGAACCCGACCTTTCCGATCGGACAATGAATAATGCCGGACTTATCCGTCCGATAACGTACCTGACCAGCCTTGGCGTTGGTCACGGCCTCCACGACATTGGGCGTCACGGTGCCCACTTTAGGGTTGGGCATCAAGCCCCTGGGGCCCAGAATCTGTCCCAGCTGCCCGACAACCCGCATCGCATCGGGGGTCGCGATCACAACGTCGAAATCCATCATGCCGGCTTTGATGTCAGCCGCCAGATCCTCGAAACCCACGATATCCGCTCCGGCCTCTTTGGCTGCATCGGCATTCGCGCCCTGGGCAAACACAGCCACCCGGACCGTCTTGCCGGTGCCATTGGGAAGCACCGTGGAACCGCGCACCACCTGATCCGATTTCCGCGGATCCACGCCAAGATTTATCGCAACGTCAACCGATTCAACGAACTTCACGCTGGACAGCTCCTGCAGCAGGGTGAACGCCTCGCTGATCGGATACTGCTTGCCCGACTCAATCTTTGCTTTGATAGCTTTTGCTCGCTTGCTCAACTTAGCCATGATCTACTCCAGCCCTTCCACATTCAGTCCCATGGCGCGGGCACTCCCCGCGATGGTTCGAACCGCTGCATCCATATCCGCCGCCGTCAAATCAGGATCCTTGAGATTCGCGATCTCTTCCAGCTGGGCCCGGGTCACGGTACCGATTTTGACGCTATTGGGAGTACTCGAACCTTTAGTAATTCCGGCTGCTTTTTTCAACAGTACGGTTGCCGGTGGGGTTTTTGTGATAAACGTGAAACTGCGGTCGGAATAGACGGTAATCACCACCGGGATCGGCATCCCTTTTTCCAAATCCTGGGTACTGGCGTTGAACGCCTTGCAGAACTCCATAATATTGACACCGCGCTGACCCAGCGCCGGGCCGACCGGGGGGCTTGGATTGGCCGCACCGGCCGCTACCTGCAGTTTAATATAGGCATCGATTTTTTTTGCCATGACTTACCTCATATCGGGTTCAATCGCTGCGGACTGGCTACCTCAGCTCCCCGTGGTTAATTCAACGTCTCTGTTAGAGACGCGCTGAATACTTACGCCACCATCCTGCCCGGACGGCCGTTCGCCGGAGTATTTTCCTCCGGCCGAAATATAATCCGGCTCACCCTTTCTCTACCTGGCCGAATTCCAGATCCACCGGAGTAGAGCGGCCGAAGATCAGTACGGAAACCTTAAGACGATTTTTTTCGTAGTCTACATCCTCGACCACACCGTTGAAGTCGTTGAACGGGCCATCGATAACCCGCACCACCTCTCCCGGCTCAAACAGAACCTTTGGACGCGGCTTCTCGACACCCTCCTGAACACGCTGGAGTATGGAGTTCGCCTCTTTGTCACTGATCGGCGCCGGCCGGTCACCAGTACCGCCGATAAAGCCCATCACCTTGGGAACATCTTTTACCAGATGCCAGGTGTCATCCGTCATTTCCATTTGGACCAGTACATATCCAGGAAAAAACTTGCGTTCGCTGCGGCGCTGCTGACCACCCCGCATCTCCACGACCTCTTCGGTGGGTACCAGAATTTCACCGAAAAAGTCTTCCATGCCATTACGCTTTACCCGCTCCTCAAGCGAGCGCTTCACCTGGGCTTCAAACCCGGAGTAAGCGTGTACCACGTACCAGCGCATAGCCATAATGACCTCTATCCGGTTACCGCACGAACGATAGTCAGCAGCAACATATCGAAGAGCCAGAGTACAATTCCCATCACCAGCACCATCGCGAACACGATCAGGGTCGTCTGCACAGTCTCCTGGCGGCTTGGCCAAACGACTTTTCGCACCTCGTTTCGCGACGCGGTGGCGAACTCCCATATCCGACGTCCCGGCACAGTCTGTAACGCAACCGCCACAGCGGCACCGGTAATCGTCAACAGCCCCAATACCCTGAGCAGGGTTGAGTACTCGGAAAAAAAATAGAACAGCGCGATACCACCGAACATCAACACTACCGCCAGCAGTAATTTCGCTGTATCCATTCCGGAGCTTTCGACTTCAGCTTTTACGTTCATTCCCGCCAACACGCCGTTTGAAATGGCGTTGATTAATGGCAGGCCAGGAGGGACTCGAACCCCCAACCTGCGGTTTTGGAGACCGCTGCTCTACCAGTTGAGCTACTGGCCTAAAGATTAAGGGCAAGAGGCCCCGGCGCGGTTTACACCGTCCGGGGCCACCGCCGTTCAACTCAAAAATCTACTCGATAATCCTGGAAACCACGCCGGCGCCGACCGTACGGCCACCTTCGCGGATTGCAAATC
>JAGRGQ010000104.1 GCA_020445405.1 Gammaproteobacteria bacterium
AGAGCGAAGAGGAAAAACGAGCAGAGGCACTTGGCGGTATTGAGGAGTATCCTGTCTTCATGGCTGTGGCCGACAAGGTTGGCTTCGACCGCCGCGGCAACAAGCTCTACAAACGTACACTAAACGGTGAAGAGATCGTCGAGCCAAGAACCTACACCGAACGCATCCGCATCGGCGGTCGCTTCGTGGAAAGGACACTGACCCGCAGTGAAAAGATCGAGGACAACGATCTCCCGGTTATCGCCGAGAAGTACCGGGAATTTTTAAGGGAGACCGATGAATGACTACCCCGGTTCTCTATCACCTCGGTGAATTCCCCCCGAAAATTATCGACTGGAACGAGTTGGTGCCCTTGCTGGGACCGACCAGTGCGGCAGTTGCGCGCTATGACGGTCTATTGCAGGCCATTCCCAACGCCAACGTCCTGCTCAGCCCGTTAACTACCCAAGAGGCTGTACTCTCCTCCCGGATCGAAGGCACTCAGGCAACGATGGGCGAGGTGCTGGAGTTTGAGGCCAGCGGTCAGACCGCAGATGAAACCTCTGAAAAGGAGGCCGATATCTGGGAAGTTCTGAACTATCGTTTGGCTATGCGGCATGCTGAAGATCTGCTCGGAACGCTCCCTTTGTCGCAGCGGGTCATCAGGGAGACCCATGCGCGCCTGCTTGCCGGAGTGCGCGGCGCCACTAAAGATCCGGGGAACTACCGTAAGATCCCCAACTGGATCGGGCCACATGGGTGCACCATTGAACAGGCTAGGTATGTGCCCGTTCCAGCAGATAAGCTGACTAAAGTGATGTCAACCTGGGAGAAGTTTATTCATGTAACTTTCCCAGACCGGCTTGTGCAACTTGCATTGCTGCACGCTGAATTCGAGGCGATACATCCGTTTCTTGACGGGAACGGCCGTTTGGGACGGATGATGATCCCTCTCTTTATGCATCAGGCTGGCTTGATTCACCGTCCGATGTTCTATATCAGCGCCTATCTGGAAGCCCGTCGCGACGCCTACTACGAACAACTTCTGTCTATTTCCCGCGATGGCAACTGGACCGGGTGGTGTGGTTTTTTCCTACAGGCGATTCAAGCGCAAGCAGAAGAAAACCTCACAAAAGCCTCGGCGATTCTGGAGTTGTACAACCGCATGAAAGGAGAAATCCAGTCCCTGACGCACTCCCAATACGCCATTTTCGCGCTTGACTGGATTTTCGAACGACCGATTTTTCGAAGCTCGGATTTTACCGCTAGCCCCAGTATCCCCAAGCCCACCGCCACCCGCATCCTTGGTGTACTAAAAGAGGCTGGGGTTCTCAAGGAGCTTCGATCCGGCAGCGGCAGACGGGCTGCTGTCCTCCAATATCCGGAACTCCTGAACCTTGCGGAGGGTCATGATGCTTTTTGAGACTCACACATGCGGAACAAGCGGTATTGTGAATCATTTTTCCATCGAAACGATTCACAAAAAGAGTTGCTTCTAATCAGTGAGCCATAACGCTCCAGGTTCAACCCGAGCAGGTAACAGCTAAAGGAGAAGGAAGTCACATGGTGGAGCATTCAGAAGTACAAGAAAATGCGCGCGCTGGTACCCAGGATAGCAGCTCAGATAACTTCTTCATCGATATTCTGACCGGCAATAAGGAAAACGCCTCGTCCAGAAAGCTGCTGGTGCAGAAGGTACTGCGCCAGCTCATCGAGAGCTATGGATTTAATCGGTCAGATATAGAAGTCGACTACAAGCACCGCATCAAAGGCAGTAACCCGAACAAGATTGATATTGCGATTTTTCGCCCTGGCGCCGAGCATACCAACGATAACCTTCAGCGGATAATCGTCTGCAAAACCCAGAAGAAGCGGGACAAGCTTCGCTCTATCGCCGAGGCCGACGCTGACCTGCGTGTGCTGAAAGAATTACTGGAGTTGATCACAGGCGCAACGCTGGGCATGTGGACTAACGGTCAGGAGGAGTTCCTGTTTCAGGTCGAGCGCAACCGTTTCGAGGTACTGGCCAAACCCCTGGGTGTCTGGCCAGTGCCGGGTGAACACACGACCGATCTTGAGCGTACCGGTGGTGTCATTCAGGTCGGTGCCGAGGCAGAAGACCTGGAAGATGCACTGCTGCGCTGTCGTCAGTACCTGAATCGCAACCTTGGTCTCGACCATAAAGATTCCTTTAAACAGTTGGCTGTGCTGATGCTTGCGAAGATCCATGACGAGACGCGGCCGACAGGTGAACGCAAGTTCTGGATCAGAGGCGATGAACCTTTTATCGAGGCAGGTCAGCAGGCGATTGCTCAGCGCATAAACGAAGCCATCACGGCCGCCAAGACCTGGCAGCCGAACCTGTTGGCACGCGGCTGGGACCTAAATCTGGAACCCCACGAAACGGCCCGCGTGGTCATGGAATTAGCCCGCTACTCCCTGAGTGAAACCCAGCCACGTTATCGTACCGGTGCTTTCCGGGCGGTTGCCCGAAGTGTCATGGACGGGCGCGAAGGCCGCTATCCCACGCCGCTCAATGTCGCCGAGTTGGCGGTTGCGATGCTCGACCCCCAGCCGGGTGAACGCATCATGGATTGCTCCAGCGGCACCGGCACCTTCCTGGCCATGACCGCTGTCCACCTCTTCAAGCAGAAGCTGGCGGCTCTGGGCACCACGCCTGAAGAGGCCACCTTTGAACAGATCCGCCAGGTGCAAAATGAAACCGCCGCCTGAGGTTTTGTTTGTCGAGCGAGCCCTGCAGTGGGTTAAGCCCGGCGCCGGTCGTGTCGCTATTTTGCTGCCAGATGGTCTGCTGGGTAATCCGGGGGATGAATACGTTCGCTGGTGGATTCTGCGGCATTGTGAGGTTCTGGCCAGCGTGGACTTTCCAATTGAACCGTTTGTTACCATAGTCAAAGAGATCGGACTTTCGCCAGCACTTTGCTCATTGCTTATTCTAAGGAGAAGAAGCCAGGAAGAACTGATTCTTTCGGAACACCCTGAGTACAAGGTATTCATGGCTGTGATTAATCGAGCAGGCATGGATCGCAAGGGGAATCCACTTTTTCAGCGTGCTCCCGATGGCGATGAGCTAATTTTCGATGAAGAAGTTGTCGAGAGGGTTCGGGAAGGTGGCGAAGTGAAATTCCAGCGCACTACACGCCGAAACCGCCGCATTCATGATGAGTTGCCGCTGGTTGCAGTGAAATTCAAAGAATTCCGCGCGACCAGCGAGGTGACATCATGAGCAGAAAGTTCCAATGCAAATCGATTCCAAGCACCTGGATAGAGCATAACGGGCGTCGCCTTGACTGCGGTCCATACATGTCTGGAGCTGCTGAGATCCGCGAGCTTCTCAAGAATCACAAGACGGATATGCTCCCCAGTTTAACCATTGGGCATAATGGGGGTATTTATAACGGTCCTCAGTTTGCGCGCAACTACGTCATAGATGCTGAACATGGAGTTCCGTTCCTCACAACGACTTTCATGATGCAGGGTGATTTGAGCCACTTGCCACTTCTGAGTAAAAAAGATGCTCATTCCAGAAAATTGAGCTTTCTCCGAGTTGAAGAAGGGATGACGCTGATTTCTTGTTCTGGCACTGTTGGGCGAACTGTTTATGCACGTTCAGACATGAACAGTGTGTGGTCGAACCAAGACATGTTGAAGATAGTTGCCAATTCGAACAAGATTCTTCCTGGTTATCTAAATACCTACCTCTGCACCAAATTCGGCGTGCCATTTATAGTCTCGGGAAAATACGGTTCAGTTATCACTCATCTTGAGCCAAAACATTTCGCTGATTTACTTGTGCCTCGTCTTGGCAAAGAGATAGAAAAAAAGGCGCATGATCTTGTTCAGGAAGCGGCAAACCTTCTTGTCCAATACCAGGAAAATCTAACAGCGGCAACGGTACTTTTCTTCGATTCAGTTGGTTTATCAGATATTTCTCCCTCTGAATGGCATTCATGGGGCAGCGATCTTGGCTTCGCTACCAAAGTTGGAGTGAAATCTCTGCGGGCGCTGAACTTCAATCCCCGGTTTAATAGACTCTGCGAACGAATCAAACAGGGATCTTGGAAACCACTATCCGAAATTTGTCTCGATGGGACATTGCGAAGTGGTCCTCGTTTCAAACGTATAGACGCAGATCCCGAGTTTGCATATCAACTGATTGGTCAGAAACAAATATTTTGGTTACGGCCTGAAGGTCGTTGGATCGCCAAGAGTTCAGTAGGTGATGAAGTGCTTGTACCTAGGGGGACAATCCTTGTTGCCGCTCAGGGTACGCTTGGTGAAACCGAGCTATTTTGTCGCTCGGAGTTCATAGCTGGCACCATGTTGGAACGGGCCTACTCACAGCATTTTCTTCGAGTAATCTCAAATGAAGATATCATGCTCAGAGGTGCACTATATGCTTTTATGCGTTCAGAAACGGCGTTCCGCATGCTTCGCTCGGCATCGACGGGAAGTAAGCTACAGGATTTTCACTATTTTGTTTTGCCTGCTCTGCCAATCCCCTATCCTCCCGAGGAGATGCGCATTCGCTGCGATCAACTGGTAATCGGAGCTTATGCCGCACGCGAGAAGGCAATCGAACTCGAAGACCAGGCCCGCTCCCTCGTCGAGCGTACCATTGAAGAGGGAAGTCACTAATGGCGAAGGTCATACCCATCGGGCAACCCTCAAACGAATCTGAACGCCAAGCCATCGGCTTCCTCCGGGATCATCTGCCGGCGGGCTGGCTGATCTTCCATAACTTCGAGATGCGCCAGGGCCAGGAGGTGTTCGAGATCGATATCGCCATCCTCGCACCTCACGCGGTTTATCTGGTGGATGTTAAAGGCACTCGGGGCAACATCGATGTGTATGGTTCCAAGTGGTATCCCGAGGGACGGCAACCGTTCCATTCTCCTCTTGCAAAGCTTCGTCACCATGCCAAGGTTTTGGCCAGCATCATTCGTGAAAGCAATGCCGGCCTGATCGAGCTGCGCAAAGCCCATGTGCATGCTGCCGTGCTGCTCACCACAGATGATGCCGCCGTGTTTGACCAGGCGGGCATTGACAGCCCGGACGTGACCGACTTCAAACACTGCCTGAAATACTTCCGCGACAAGAGTCGAATTCCCAGCAACCGGCTCGATAGCATTACCCGTTTCCATTCCCAGATCGCTAAGGCGATCACCGGCAAAGCCAAGGCCAAAAGTGCGGCCCTGGTGTTTCGTGATTGGCAGGTGGAGGAGAAGCTGGGCGGCACGGACCGCTACACTGAATACCGTGCCAAGCATAACCTTCTCGGTAAGAGCGGCGGCATGGCCCGCCTGCGGGTGTATCAGGCCGATCCTTACCAGGATGGGGATGCCCGCAAGGAAGAGTTCAAAAAGATTAGCAACGCTTACCGCGCCGTGGCGCACATGCCGACCCATGCAAATGTATTGGCGGTGAAGGATCTCTTCGTCACAGACGATGAAGATAAGGTGGTGCTGGTCACCGAAGATCTACCCGGTCAGGCTTTGCGCCTCCACATTTACAAGGCCACGCTGGCGCTAACCTTTGATCAGAAACTCCAGTTGATGCGGGATGTGCTCTCGGCCCTGGACCATGCGCACCGCCATGAGGTGATCCACCGCAATCTGACTCCAGACGCTATTTTGGTGGCCAAGGGTGGGCAGGCCCGCGTCACCGGCTTCGATTACGCCCGGGTGGGTAAGAGCCGCACGTCGACCATTGCCGGTCAAATCATTGATGATCTTGAACCGGTCTACCAGGCTCCAGAGTGTTTCAAAGATCCGACCCAGGCTAGCATCGCCTCTGATCTCTATGCCGCTGGGCTAATCTATTATGAACTGCTGACCGGTGAACTGCCTTTCGAAAACATCGACCAGATGATGGAGGCAGACGGCAGGTTCCCGATGAAGCCTTCCGAGCATAAGCCGGACCTGCCCGAGGGCATCGACGCGTGGTTGCAGAAGTTCTGCGAGTTTGATCCGGAAGAGCGCCACACAAGCGCAGCCATTGCCCATAAGGCGCTGGATAACCTGATTCTACCCGAAGCGGTAAACGAGTCTGCAACGGATATCAGCAGCCCGGCCGTAGAGCTGCCGCAGCTCCCTGAGGATCTGTCCAACCTGTCACAGGATTTTATCCTCGCAAACCGCTTTCGCATCCAGAAGAAACTGGGCAGCGGTGGATTTGGGGTCGCCTATAAGGTGTTTGATTCCTTGGGCGATGTAGTGCGGGTCATTAAGCTGGTGACCAGGGACCGCCGTAGTGTCTATGAGCGTCTGCGCCGGGAATACAAGACACTGACCAATCTGCCTGAGCATCCCCATGTGGTGAAAGTGGTCTGGGCAGATCGCATGGCCGATACCAATCAGACGCCCTATATCGTGTTCGAGTATGTGGAAGGGCTCGATGTCTCGGATCTGAT
>JAGRGQ010000105.1 GCA_020445405.1 Gammaproteobacteria bacterium
TGGTGCTGCTCTGCCAAAAGGGTCAGCGCCAATACCTTGAGTGATTGCTGCTCCGCGTCGTTAAGTTCAGATAACAAAAAACCATCGAAACGGTCATTCACTATCTTCGTTACGGTTGATGCCGTGGTTGTCATGACTGATCTCCTCAAATGAAGGGAAGATCAGTCCCAGGGGGAGTGATCCCCCAGGGGTGGAAGTGGGCCGGATAACGGGTTATCCGGCGGGTGTGAAGTTACGCGGCGTGTTCCTGCTTTTTATAGAACGGCTGACCGTCGACCTTGGCCCATGACACACGCAACAGTCGGGCCTTGAGGCTGACACCGGTCTCTCCGGTCTTGTCGCCGCTCTTAAAGATGAAGGTGTCCGCATACAGGTCACTGAGCGTGAACCCGATCAGCACTTTCAACTTGCCCTCGAGTGCCGGCTGGACCTGGCGCATGACTTTCTGTGCCTGGATGCCGGACACGCGACACTCGAAATGCGTGTACTGGGCGTTGTCGACACTGCCCCGAAGCGCAGCGATGGTGACACTGAGGAAGGGGGTACCCTCCTTAGGCGTAACCTCACGGACTCGGTTGAGATACCCGATACCGCTGGTGTGAAGATCGAAATACTTGGGACTTTCGTTATTGGACATGATGCTTTCTCCTTGGGGTTGGTTTGGTCCGGAGAAGCAGATCCCTGGCGGGAAGGCTTACCCGGCAGAGCGGTGAAAACGGAGGTTAATTTCCGTTTCGTTGAAGATGGACCGGCGACTTGTATCGCTGCACCTGTTACACGGTCCGAAGGTGCCTGTTTGCCACTGAGTCCGCAGTGACCACGTATAAAGCGATTCCAAATACCACATCAGGCGGCATTCGATGCCTCGCAGACATAGCGCAGGTACTTCAGCATGCCGCGGGCATTGGCGAAGGCGGGATGCTCGGCAATGACCTGGTTCGGAAACCAGTCCCGAATGTGCGTGGCGAGTGCGATCGTACCGCCACCCACGAACAGGATCCGTTCGAGTTCCGCACCCCGGCCCAGTTGTCGCTGCGTTTCGCTGTGCAGACGTTCGACCATTTGCCGCTGTGCCCGCTGCACCAGATCCTTGACGTCATGGTTTTTTCCGAACAGCCGGACGGTACCAGACTGGATTGACTCCCCGACCGTTCGCTCGCTCACCACCTCCAGATCAAACCGCGCACGGATGCCTTCGCTTACATCCCGTTTCACGTCCAGCAGTCCGCAGCGCAGCGAACCCGATGAGGCGTGCACAACCGCCTGATCGGCAACCACCACATAGTCGGTGGTCCGTCCGCCGATATCGACCACGGCCAACGGGGCCTGCAGCCGCTCGGGCTCAAGCAGCACACCCTCGTCGGATTCGGTGATGACATAGTCATACCAGGCGGCCAGCGCTTCGGGGATCACCTCGTGAAAAGCGATCCCGGCCGGGAGACACCCGTCGAGCGGCTGCACCAACTGTTTCAGGCTGGCGCGCTTCCTGGCCAGGGTCTCCTCGCGGCGGCTGCCGTCCTTGAGGTAGAAGCTACCGACCGGCAGTCCGGAGACGGCATGCACCGAATGCCCCTCCAGCCCTGCCTGTTGCAGCCCATGCTGGACGATGGCCCGATTCAGACCCGAGAACGGATAAGCGTCGAATTCGGTCGGCTCGCCTTCTACCTCGCCGACCGCGAAGATCTGCGCCTCGGTCTCGTACTCGAAGATGCGCTGCTTGGCGCTGTCGATCCAGGTGACATTGGCCTTTCCCAAGCGGGCGCGTGACGGGATCGCGAACATTTGCCCATTTGGCAGTACCAACTTGGTATACGCGTAACCATCGTCGAGACCGACAGGCACGGGGTTCGTGGATTTGGGTTGGGTCATCGGTTCTGTTTTCCTTTCGTGCCGCGTTGGTTCCCAGTTCGAGCTATCACCCGATCACGCGGCCCAGTCCGGCGAAGGGTTTCCCATGGGTGGTCGATGTTGCAGTGGGTGCCGCTGACGAAGCTTTGGGTGGTGGGTGTTGGGGTTGCCCGGGTGAGTCCACAGCCAGCCAGCGGGAAAAAGCCATCGGCTGACTGTTTTCGCGTTCTACCACGGTCGTGCGCAGCAGCTGGCACTCGGCCCGAAAGCCTTGCACCAGCAGTCCGCGCAACCACTCCTGAC
This sequence comes from Gammaproteobacteria bacterium, assembly GCA_020445405.1. Classification (GTDB taxonomy): domain Bacteria; phylum Pseudomonadota; class Gammaproteobacteria; order Chromatiales; family Chromatiaceae; genus HKST-UBA178. Next base: position 2,152 of record JAGRGQ010000105.1, read on the forward strand.
GGCGACGCGCCGGAACGCGTTCGATCCGGTTCAGGATGATCGCCTCCAGCGCGATTCGGCTGTCCAACTGCAGAGTGAGACGAGTACCACACTGGGGGCTACTTCTCGCCATGCGGCGAATCGGGACCGAGGGCCGGCTGCAGGGACGCTTGTGTTGCGGCTTTGCGGTATCCCTCCGGAAAGTTCAGCTTGCGCGGAACCTGGGGTGCCTGCCGCTCACCGGACAATACCGCCGGCGGAAGATCACCCATCAACGCTTGCGCTCTTTGAGCCTTTTCATCCTGTCGACGAACCGATGCCCGATCAATGCCCAGAAATCGATAACCCTGGGGAAGTACGAATACCCCCCGGATGCGACGGCCCCCGAGTTGAACGGCTTGTTCAGTGGAAGCACGATCCAGCAGGCCGACATGGCAGCCGCTCAGCAAGGTGCGCATCAGGGTGTCGTACTCGCCGATCAGATGCGCGCCCTGGTAGGCGTAGGGATTGGCGAACTGCAAGGGGATGCGGTAAGGACGCAGTGACGCTGCCACCCGCACCTCGATGGCCGGAGACTGTGCCAGCTTTTCATCGATCTCCGACTGTGACCGGCTGACGAGCTCACGCGCCTGTTCGATTGCTTCATGGATCCTGATCAGCCACCAGTCCGCATAGGGGTCATCGTTGCGTGCTGCCTGCCAGATCAATCTCAGCCGGTCAGCAAATCCGACCAGGCCGACAATGGCCGGTTTCTCCTCACTGCCGTTGCGACCCCGGATCAAGCGCTGCGCCTGACGGGTCTGGACGGTCAACCAGGCCTGGCCACGTAAAGCACCCAGTGTCGGTTGTGGATTGAGGTGGGTGATCTGCTCGGCGCTTGCGGGAGTGTCTGATTGCATCGGGTTTGCCCTGGCGGTTGGGTCGATGGAAGTTGCCCCCAATTTGCCTGCTCACCCGGCTCGACGACAAGCGGAAACCCTGCACGCCTGCGTCGTGGTTAATTTGCAGGGTACGGCGGAAAGGGAAGGGACACCGTGGTGAGTGGTTCCCTCGCGCGCGGAATTTTGTACAAGACGTAGTAGTAGTGTTTTTATAATAAAAACTACTACTACTACATTTAGCCAAGTTCGAATTTCGAACCGGTCGCGGGCCTTGAAAGTGTTGACAGTGTCAACAGTCTCAGGCCGTTTCGACGGGGTTAGGTTGTACTGCGGAGTAGCTGAATCCGAGTCATTGCTATTCGAGATTATTATATTTTTATTGCAATTAATTAATTAGTTACAAAGCTTACCTAATTATTATTATTAGACTTTTCGTGCCCCAGAATCCAGGATATTTGTTCCGTCATCCGACGCTTAGAATGCCTGAAACCAGCAAAAACGGTCACCAGGTTCGAATTTCGGTATACCAAATATCGAACCTGGTGCCCATGAGTTATCCACAGGCTGGGAGGTCACACAGGCAACCAGGTTCGAATATCGAACCGGTGTCAGGCACTGAAGTTGTTCAGGGCGTCTGCGGGTTCCACAACATCGGGCTGGCTTGGCAGGGTTCTATTGTGCTGGAAGCACATGAGATCAGACCAATTCCAATTTGATATCCTTCGTGTACTAATTGTTTTTTATCAGATATTTATAATACTTACTTTATTTATTTTATCGGATATTTCGCGCACTTGATTCTAAGATACCCGCTCAGGTGCCTGGCGTTTTAACAGGTCGGATTCGGGTGGAGAAAAACCAGGTTCGAAAATCGAACCTGGCGGGCAGCGGTTCGATATTCGGTATTGGTGAAGCCAGGTTCAGACTCCTCGAAATGACCCCACGGCGCTATGTCAGCCAGCGAGGCTACCTTCTATTTAGGTGTCTCAAGTGTACGCAGAGGATCATCCGTCGCTGAGAGAAGAATGCCGGTGGAAATGCGCAGATGTGACGCTCGCGGAAGCGAACGGTATCGAAATCTATACCTGTTGAATCAATCCCTGTCAGACCGGTGGGATCCGGTTCGATGCGGTTGCCCCAGAGATTGTCGCATTCTGGTCAACGCACCCGTGCCCACTTCGATCTGCGCGCGAAGCTCGCGCGGATCCGGATTGATAGCGGCTGGACTGCTTTGCTGTCGTCTCACACGAACCTTTTCTCGAGCCGTTCTCTCCGCTTGCACCGGGGCACCCAGTTTCAACTTGAACTCACCTTTGCGCATCGCTCTGCACAGACTGTTGAGAAAGCTCATCTCGTCGTAGAGCGGACGCATGCCCTTCCCGACAGAACGGAGCCGGCCCTCAAGCTCATCGAGAATCGGCTGGCGCTGCTCGGGCAGCACGCTGACGAGATAGCGATTGGTCAGCGCCCACTGGTTCTTGTCGAGTCGTTTCGGGTAAACCAGTGGAACCACCCCTTCTCCCATGACCGGATCGTTCGATTGCTTAGGAGAACTTGCAGGCTGGGATGGCTCAGGATCCCGGCTAATGCCCGCTTGTGTGTCTGATGGTGCACTGTCCTGTTTCAGGGTACGGGGGTTGTATCCGTCGTTTAAATTGGTCTTGACCACCGCCCTGCCCTGGGTTATCGAATGATGACCGGCACAAACATCGACCCCGTTGCGGATCTCTGCATCCAGGGTCTCCAGCACGCCGTTCGCCACCCGTTGTACCCGGGCATGGGCATGCTGCTGTGCATTTTGCAGAAACGCCATGTATCCGCTGTCCAGGTGCAGTACATCAACCAGGGAGAGGGGCTCATCGTGCAGCGCATAGACGTTTCCACCGTAACGGCCGCTGCGTTCGCGAACCCGGGCACATAGCGTCAACCAGCGGGTGGCGCGCAGCACCGCAATCGAGCGTGCGACCGTGGACTTGGAGGCAATATTGGCCGTCTTCTGGATGTAGTCATAACTCGGGAAGGCGGCTTGTGTGCTGCTGGCGCGGGCCTGCAGCAGGATGATCATCCACACCAGCTTATCCACCGGTTCGAGTACCCGGTCCTGTACCACCCGGACCGGAAACGTCGTTAACCGGCTGCCGAGGAACAGCATGCCATCACCGGGCCGTTTTGATGCATTGGCCGAGGCACGTTCAATGGTCGTCTCGATCAGCGTACCCAGGGCGATTATCTCAGGACGAACACAGGACTGCTGTTTATCCATCTGGATTATCCGCGTGCACGGCAACACCCTGCAGGTCGCCATACTCCGACCATTGCCGCGTCAGGTGCCAGATGGCGCGCAGGCCGATGCCGGTTTCCCGATGAAGTTCGAGATAGTCATCGGGTGCCAGCAGTTCAGAGGACTTGGGATCAGCCCGGACCACCCATGCGGCCCACAGCCTGTGACTGGTCGCCTCGTCCGGCTCCGGGGGTCGACCTACAGAAGGATCAACCGACAGGGACCGACGCAGCCGGCTGTATTCCCGGGCATTGAAGCCGAACAGGGTCTGCATCATCTCCAGCGGGGCATCCGCAGCGATCAGGTTGTGCTGGGTCTCTTCGGACTGCCGCTGGCGCTGCAAGTTGTCCACCATCGGCCAGTAGACCTGGCGGTCGAGACGGATATGCAGGCAGTGGGTGCGCAGCGACTCTACCCGGTAGAGATCTCCCAGGGTCATGCCCCGCAGCGCCTCGATCTCACGTGGCCCGAAGTTCATGTTGCGCAGTGCCGCCTGGTCGCCTTCGGCCAGACAGCGCAGCGCGTACATCAGCACCGCGGTGACCAGATCGGACTCCTTGGTGCAAACACTCATGGCGTTGCCCAGAGATCGAGTTGCCGCTCCTCTGCCAGCCGGTGTATCCGGCGGTAGCTGTCCATCAGGTTCAAAAGATCCATCCAGTCCCTGTCCCCCAGCCGCCGCCACAGGCGGTGGCCGGTCTGGCCCGGGTCCAGCGTCCAGACACTGTCGAAAATCGTGGCCAGATCCTGCTGTTCCAGCGCTTGTCGCAGCACTGATTCGGTGGGCAGGTGAGGAGTGATCGATACGAGTGGGGCCAGGGTCAATTCCGAACAGGCAGCCAGCTGCCACCAGATCAGCGAGAGCTGACTCAGGCTCTCCTCATCCAGTTGATCGGCCAGGGCCGGATCGGGGACGTCACGCAGGATGAACCCGAGCCCCTGTCCGGACAGCGGCACCACCAGATCGCTCAGACCGTTACGCTGAGCCAGTCTGGCCGCCAGGGTCCAGGCACGGGCACGCAGCGATTTCAGGTCGGTGGAATTGGAAACGCCGATGCCCGCCGGCGGACCATCCGGTGTTACCGCGTC
>JAGRGQ010000106.1 GCA_020445405.1 Gammaproteobacteria bacterium
CGAACGACCGCCTGTTCTATTTCACCACCTGCGGCTGGATGATGTGGAACTGGCTGGTCTCCGGACTGGCCAGCGGTGCCGCGCTGCTGCTCTACGACGGCAGTCCCTTCGCCGCGGGAAACAATATCCTGTTCGACTACGCGCAAGCGGAAAAGATGACCCAGTTCGGCACCTCGGCGAAGTTCATAGAAGCCTGTGGCAAGATTGGCCTGGAGCCGATCAACACCCATGGTCTGCATACGCTGCGCGCGCTCTTCTCCACCGGCAGTCCGCTGGCGCCGGAGGGTTTCCGCTACGTCTACAGCAAAGTGAAGCCGGATCTGCTGCTGGCATCGATCTCCGGCGGCACCGACATTCTCTCCTGTTTTGCCCTCGGTTGTCCGATTCTGCCGGTGTGGGCCGGCGAGCTGCAGTGCCGGGGGTTGGGCATGGCAGTTGAAGTCTACGATGATATGGGCCAGCCGCTGGAGCGCGGGAAAGGGGAACTGGTCTGCACCCGGCCGTTCCCCTCGATGCCGGTGGGTTTCTGGAATGATCCGGACGGCCGGCGTTATCACGAAGCCTACTTCGCGCGTTTCCCCGGGGTCTGGTGCCACGGGGACTTTGTCGAGCTGACCGGTCACCGGGGAATGATCGTTCACGGACGCTCCGACGCAACGCTGAATCCGGGCGGCGTTCGCATCGGCACCGCCGAGATCTACCGCCAGGTGGAAAAGATCGACGAGGTGATCGACTCGCTGGTGATCGGCCAGAACTGGGAGGGGGACGTGCGCGTGGTGCTGTTCGTGCGTCTGCGGGAGGGTGTTGTGCTGGACGATGCATTGATCGAGCGCATCCGGAATCAGATCCGCAGCAGGACCACGCCCAGGCACGTGCCGGCGAAAGTGCTGCAGGTGAGCGATATACCGCGCACCAGGAGCGGAAAGATCGTGGAACTGGCGGTGCGCCAGGTGGTGCATGGGGAGGAGGTCAGAAATACCGAAAGCCTGGCCAACCCGGAGGCGCTGGCGCTCTATCGGGACCTGCCGGAACTGCAGCGCTGATCCGGCACCGGTTGCGGATCATCCCTCTGTATGTGGAATCAATTCATGAAATTTGCCGGCGTCGGCGCGATCGGCACTATTGCCCATTACGCGACGCTGGTTTTCCTCGTTCAACTGTTCGACGCCAATGCGGTGTTCGCATCCAGTGCGGGTGCGGTGACGGGCGCGACGGTAAACTACTTTCTGAACTTTCACTACACCTTCAGAAGCAGCAAAAAGCACAGCGAAACCCTTTGGAAGTTTTTTTCGATAGCCGCGGTTGGTTTCCTGTTGAACGGTGTGATGATGGCGCTGCTGACCGGGCCGTTCGATCTGTATTACCTGTTCGCCCAGGTCATCGCGACGGGGAGCGTGCTGATCTGGAACTTTTTCGGAAATCGTATCTGGACCTTCAAACAGGGCGCCATGGAAAACGGGTCGGAGTCCGGCTAGCCCGTACCAGTCAGGATGAGGCTTTTTCGACACCACCCTGGGGGTGCGGTAACAACCCCCTCTCCCTCGCGAGGGAGAGGGCCGGGGTGAGGGTGTCGAGCGCCGAGACGCTGATGATGGGTGAGGTGCCGGAGCCTGTTTACAGGCGTCGGCCGGTCTCCCGTTGCGGTTGTCCAGCCGGAGGTACCGCCGATCTCCCGGCAATGCCGACGGTTTCGGTGCCCTCGAATCCGGCCGTGGTTTCCACCAGGTATTTTGGCCGGGCTTTGATCTCATCGTAAATCTTGGCGATGTATTCACCCATCACGCCGAGACTGATCATGATGAAACTGCCCAGTATCAGCAGCGTGATGATGATCGTGGCGAAACCGGACACAGCCTCTCCCATGAACCACGACCACAGTGCATCCGTGGCCACGACAAAACCGAAAGCCAGCGTCACGAAGCCCAACACCGTCACTAGGCGCAGCGGCGCGCTGGTGAAAGATACGATTGCGGTGACCGCGAGGCCGACGAGAGAGAACATCGACCACTTCCCCTCTCCGGCGTTTCTGGAGGTCACGGTAAACGGCACGCTTGCCTGCCTGAATCCGATCCAGTCCGACAGTCCCCGATAGAAACGTCCTCTCTCCGGCAGCTGTTGTACCAGGACATCGACGGCGATACGGTCCAGCAGCTTGAAGTCGGATGAATTGTGAACCGTGATGCCGCCCAGCGATTCGAGCAGGCCGTTGAACAGTGCCGCGCGCAGTCTGACGATGGCGCTGTCGGCGGTGCGATCGCTTTTCACCGCATGCACGACGGCAGCGCCATTCTGCCACTCCCGCAGCATACTCGGGATAAGCGAGGGCGGGTGCTGCAGATCGGCATCGATGGTAATCACCGCATCGCCGCGCGCTACCCTGAGCCCGGCCAGAATTGCCGACTCCTTGCCGAAGTTTCTGCTCAGTCGGACGCCCCTGACATGCCGGTCGCGCAGCGCCAGCCGCTTTACCTGTTCAAATGTGGCATCCCTGCTGCCGTCGTCCACCACGATCAGCTCGTAATCAGCCGTGCACTCTCCCGCGATCCCGGCGATGACTTCAATCGACTGGACGATGCCGGCGGCTTCATTGAAAGCCGGGATCACGATGCTCAGTGAAAAAGCGCGCTTTTCCGTGCCGTCACGCCTCTCCTTCGGGTCCGCCCGTTTATCGACCTGCATCGCTGCGCTCCTCTCCATCCAGCTCCCGGTATCCCACCAGGCGAACGCCGAGTTCGCGGCAGCGGTCGTTGAATGCCGGGCTCATCAGCATGCTCAACTCCGCTTCCCAGTGGTGGTACGCGCGCAATCCGGGATCGCTGATCTCGCTGGGATCGAAACGGCCTGGATGGCACATCAGTTCATGAGGTTTTCCCGGCTCCAGCGCAGCCAGTGCCCGGTTCATGTAGGCGATATCGAGTTTGCCGCTCTGATTCATTCCCAGCAGAGGCAGCCTCGCCCGGTCGGCGGCGGCGCCTCTGTTGGCCAGCGACACGATCTGCATCAGTGTATTTCTCACGATGCCCGATATGCCCGTTTTCCCGCGCCATTCAGGCGTGGAAAACCGGACGTGGGGAATATCGAAATCCCGGGCGAGGCGGTTCGTTGCGGTGAAAAGCCCGGGCAGCATATGCATGTGTTCATGTGAGTTCAGGAAACTGATCCGGACACCCCGGTTGATGCAGCGCAGGATCTGCGCGCGCCACTCCGCGATGACATCGGCTGTCCGGATTCTCTGCGCCAGCAGAGAATTTATCACAGTAAACTTGCCCGGAAAAACACCGTTGTTGAATTGCAACCGGTCCGCCATCGCCCCGGACAACGGCGCGCCGCAGGTGAGATTCAGATGTACACCCAGATCCAGCCCGGGCGCCTCCTGCAAGCGTTCCATGCAGGCATCGAAATGGGGCGAATTCGCCATTATGCCGGTCGCGGTGATGCAGCCCGCCTTTGCCCCCTCGATAATGCCCGTTGAAACGGATTCAAAGTACCCGTAGTCGTCGGCATTGACGATCAGAAACCGTTGTCCGGCGTTCGCTTGCACGTTATTGAGCGGGTTTGATTTCGTTTTCGATAGCGCCGAAAACGGTATTGCCGGCGGCATTCAGCATCTCGATGCGCACCCGGTCGCCATAGGCCATGAAAGGCGTCACGGGCTGGCCCTGCTCGATCGTCTCGTACATGCGCAGTTCGGCCAGGCAGCAGTAGCCGACGCCGCCGTTTTCGATGTTCGAACCCCACAGGCCGCCCTGTTTGTTGGATACGGTACCGGAGCCGATGATGCTGCCCGCCTCCAGTTCGCGGGTTTTGGCGGCGTGTGCGATCAGTTGTCCAAAGTCGAACGTCATGTCGACCCCGGCGTCGGGCTGTCCGAACTGTCTGCCGTTCAGCCGCACGCTGAGCGGCAGATGCACCTTGTTCTCCCGCCACGCCTCGCCCAGCTCGTCGGGAGTCACCGCCACCGGCGAGAAAGCGCTGGCCGGTTTGGATTGAAAAAATCCGAAACCCTTGGCCAGCTCCGCCGGAATCAGGCCCCGCAGGGAGACATCGTTTACCAGCATGACGAGGCGGATAGCGGCTGCGCACTCCGCCGGCGTCGCGCCCATCGGCACGTCGCCGGTAACCACGCAGACCTCGCCCTCGAAATCGATGCCCCAGGCTTCGCTGGCGACGACAATCGGGTCGCGCGGTCCGATGAAGCTGTCTGAACCGCCCTGATACATCAGCGGGTCGCGATAGAATTCCGGGGGAAGCCCGGCGCCGCGCGCCTTTCTCACCAGCTCCACGTGGTTGATGTACGCGGAGCCGTCCGCCCACTGGTACGCGCGCGGCAGCGGAGAGTGGCATGCGCCGGGGTCGAACGGCAGCGCGTGGGTACTGGTGCCGTCATTCAGCACGTCGTAAATATGCCGAAGCTGCGCTTCGCAGGCGTTCCAATGGTCCAGCGCCTGCTGCAGCGTCGCCGCGATGCCGGGCACCCGCTGGTAGAGAGAGAGGTCGCGGTTGACCACGACCAGCGTACCGTCGCGGCCGCCTGTTTTCAGTGTGGCAAGTTTCATCTTGTTCCTCTGCGTTACAAAGGAGATTAAAAAGGGGTCAGAGTCAAATTAGATTCAAAAGTACCTGTAAAATTTTTTCCTGAGTCGAACTAATTTGACTCTGACCCCAATTAATCACTTTTAATCCTGCAGCCCGTGCCACATCTCCCGGTCGCGCTCGGCGGTCCAGATGCGCGGGTCGCGGATGCCGGACGCTTCGTCGTATGCCCGGGTGACATCGAACGGCAGGCAGTGTTCGTAGATAAACACCTTATCGAATTTCGGATCCATCGCCCTGCGCGCATGCGCCATGGTCTGCTTCAGGTTCATGCCCTGAGCGACAGCTTCGCGGGCGCTGCTGTGGAGCGTGCCGACGAAGTCTCTGGTGTAGGCGATTCCGGCTTCGATCTGCGTCGCCGTTTCCAGTGCCGGACCGCGGCCGGGAACCAGTTTTTCAGGTTTCAGCGCGGCCAGCTTGTCGAGCGTTGCGGGCCAGTCGGCAAGATAGGCATCGCCGGTATAGCAGGCGGCATCGTACTCCACCAGGTCGCCGGAATAGAGTACCTTCTCATCCGCCACCCAGACCACGGTGTCCCCCTTGGTATGGCCGCGTCCGGGCTGCATTATCCGGACTTCCAGTTCACCCAGCCAGAGTGCCATTTCGCGCTGAAAGGTGAGCGAGGGCCAGGTCAGCCCCGGCACGCTTTCCACACCCTGGAACAGGCGTGGGAAGCGGCCGATTTCCGAGTCCATATCCTGCTGTCCACGCTCCACGATCAGATCGTAGGTATCCCTGCTGGCGATAATCTGCTCCAGTCCCTCCGGTTTATACCCCGAAGCGCCAAGTACGCGCACCGCATGGTAGTGGGTAAGCACCACATACTTGATCGGTTTGTCGGTCACCTCCCGCACCCGCTCGATCACGTCGCGGGCCATTACCGGTGTAGCGGTGGCATCGATGATCATTACCGCATCGTCGCCGATAATGACGCCGGTATTGGGATCGCCTTCCGCGGTGAATGCCCAGCAGTGATCGGAAAGCCGGCTGAACGTGACCTTTTTCTGTTCCAGATCGGCGCTGGATGCAAACTGATTGCTCATCGGTATCTCCGTCTGTTTAAATTACGAATTGATTAAAATAAAAATTTCGACTCTCAGGATAATGCCTGGGTTGGCAGCGCGCTGACACCCTCTCCCACGGGGAGAGGGCTGGGGAGAGGGTATCAAGCGCCGGGACTCCATAATGCCGCCGTCGCAACAGACAAGAATTCTGACGGAAGAGCCAACTCAACATCAATATGTTACCCAGATATGGTGACCTGGTTACCCACGAACCTCTCTGACGGGATAAAAATTCAATAACCGGGTAAATAGAGCATTGTGATAGTTTTCAGTCAAACGAAAACGCATACTTCAAGTTTATATTTACAGATTATGTAATTGAGGCGCGGATATGAACAGGGTCAAGAGCGGGAAGGCGCCCGGGGCCACCCGGGGAGGGGTGCAGTCGGTCGAAATCGGTATGCGCCTGCTGAAGGCGCTGTCGGAGATTGGCGGCAGGGCTACGCTGAACGAGCTGTCAGCCGCACTCGATATGCATCCGGCCAAGGCCCATCGTTATCTGGTCAGCCTGGTGGAGTCCGGATTCGTCAAACGCACCGCGCATGGCCGCTACGATCTGGGGCCTTACGTACTCGAGCTGGCCACCGCCTATCTGTCGCGTCTGGATCCGACCGCTATCGCCTCGCCTATCATCGAAAAACTCAGTTCTGACAGCAACGAGGGGGTCATCCTCTGCGTCTGGGGCTC
>JAGRGQ010000107.1 GCA_020445405.1 Gammaproteobacteria bacterium
TCGCTGCCGGGTAAATTTCAATGATAGCATTGTACTTCTGGAAGTGGTTCCTTTCTCATCGACTCCAAAAGTCCGAAAGTCACAGTTCCTCTTCTTCGTCCTCCCAACTGTATCGCTTTTTTGGGGGAGCAGGATCGTACCCTTTGAGCAAGTACGCGAAAACAACACCGGTCGCTGCGCCAAAGAAATGCGATTCAAATGATATTTCCGGCGCCATGGGGAAGATGCCCCAGATCATGCCGCCATAGAGAAAAAACACCAATAGCGAAAGTGTGATCGCCCGTCTTTCCCAGCGCAACACCCCCATGGTAAATATAAAAAACATCATGCCAAAGGTCAGGCCGCTGGCGCCGATATGGAAAGCGCTGCGGGCGAACAACCAGACGCCAAGTCCGGAACCTGCAATGATGGCCGGAATGACGATCCTGGCCGATCTCGGGTAACCGTAGAGGAGTGTTGTGCCAAGGATGATAATCGGCGCGGTATTGGCAAACAGATGGGAAATCGAGCCGTGAATCAACGGTGCCCAGATGATACCCATCAGTCCGCCTAAGCTGCGCGGATAGACACCGTACTGAAATATGTCTAAGCCAAAAAAGAGTTCGGCGAGTTTAATCAGCCACAAGAGAGCGGCAAAGGAAACAGCAATAGAAAAGGATCGGCGCAGAGAGTGCCAATCATTCTCCGGATTAGAAAATGCTTGTGACAATGTTAATCCTTGGCGTGATTTTTCTCTGGCGTAGCAAGCATTCCTCCGCTTACTACAGAACCTATCCACTTAGAAGTGATTTTACGACATCGATATCAACAGATTCATCAGCATCGAACGGTCCACTCCCCCTTCGGTGGTGGCGTTAAGTCGATAGATGGCAACGATCAGCCGGGCTTTCTGCCCAGCGTCCATGGATTTACCGGAGGTTTCTATCAATTCATCCGAAATCTCTATCGCGGCGCGTAACCCCGCTTCGTCGATGGATGCCTTCTCCACCCGTCGCTCCCAGGCAAGATCACGCCACAGGATCAATTCATCGTCAGTGATTTTTTCGACGTCACCAATCGTGCCAATCTCGAGTTGCCGGGTGTTGTATTCTCTGACGAAAGCGCTGATTGCACGCCGGGTACCGGCATCGGCCCGCATTCGGGCATAGCGCTCGAACTCCAGCACGATGGCCAGCTGGGACGGCGTCACACGGTCCCATCCAGCTGCATTACTCTGGCTACCCTCTCCTATAGCCAACCAGCGCAGACTTACACCGGCTGTCTGCGCGATCCGTACCAGCTTGTCGGCCCCGGGGACGGAATCACCCAAAAGGTACTTTCTGAGCATGCTTTCGGCAACATCGCATTTTTTTGCGAATCTAGATACCGAATTTCCACCGATTATTTGTTTGAGTCTCTCCGCAAAAAGTGCGCTACTCCAGCTGTTCTGTGAATTCATTATATTGTTTTCCATGTACTTACAGTTCACTTTTATAGCTTGGGATAGTGAAATTAATCGACCCCCATTCCGCGCACTATAGTCCTTTTCTGCTTAAATAATCGCATTTTAGTATTTATTTCTATTTATCATAGCGTAACTTACTCGGAAATATTACTTTTTATCCTATTATCGGCGGAATATTGGTGTCCAATCTCGACTGTTCCAAGCATATATTGCGAATACCCTTTTCAATCCTATTTAAGACGATTCGGAAACATGGAGAGTTTGAAGATCCCTTCTTTTGTCGGCCAAGCCGTCGTTCAGCAGGCATATCAATTACAGTCAGATGTCTGACCTGACCACAAACCAACTCATGTGGATATTGAAGGCATGCCATTAATCGACCAAGAGATCGTGGAGTTGAACCTTTTCTGGTTGGTTAAAGCGCGCGAATTCGCCAGAGAAAACCGTCAAAAAGCGGTTGTCGTGCTCGGCCTTGACAACGACCTGGCTGACAAATTGAGCTCGCTGAGTATCGACGACTTGAACAGGATCGCACACGCCGGGGTTCTGCTGTTCCGACCCCGCTTTCGACCGACGCTGTGGCAACAACTCATCGCTCGCGGCAGCAAGTCTTCTCTATCGATTCGGCTGCACACGCTGTTGATGGCAGCCGGCGAGAAATGTGACTGATGAAATTGGCGGCGATCCGTCGTTTCGATACCGCGGTCGCACTCATTCACCGCGGCTTGCGACTCTCGATCGTGAGTCATGTCACCGGCATTCATATCAAGACGCTGCGACCGCTTCATCATGAGATTCTTGGTTGCAGACCCCCTTCCGGACAGTTGCCCTCCACCAGTGGCATCCTCTCCACTCGGTCGGCACAGGCCATGGCTTCCGTGATAGCGGCACTCTATCAATCAGCAGGTGGCGAAGGTATATACCAACAGATCGATATGGAGGCACTGTTGGCTGCGCATGATCTCTACCTGGAACTCTTAAAGACGGCCATCCTGCAGACTTCATCAGATAAACCGCTCGATATAACCCAGGCCTGGATCATCGCCCGGGATATCCGGACTGGCACAGTCTATTCAAAGTACTGCAGTCATTGTCGAATCCGGTTTCTTTGCGCGGTAGCCTGCCGCATACCACCCAGTTGTCCGATCTGCGCTTTGAGAGAAAAGGATATGTAAAAATCACAAGGAGAATATTATCGAATAGGCCGGGCTATCGGCTAACCGGATTGCTGGCCAGGCTGGCTTCTGCCAAAAGGCTAATGTCCAGTCCCTCAAAGAAAGCATCGATGCAATCGGGGTCGAATCTTTTTCCACGGTAGGATTTCAGGTAACACAGTACCTTGTCGGCGGACCATGCCTTCCGGTAGGGACGCTCAGAAAGCAACGCATCGGCGCAGTCCGCCACCGAGACAATCCTGGCTTCCAGCGGGATATCCTTTCCGCCAAATCCATGAGGATAGCCTTTGCCATCGAAATGTTCATGGTGGGACAGGGCAATCTTCGCCCCCTGACGAAACAACGGAGAGCCGCCCTGTTGCAGCAGGCGATATCCAGCCAGTGTATGTCCCTGCACTGTCACCCGTTCGTCCTGACGTAGTGTCGACGGCCGCCACATCAGGTTGCCCGCCACCAGGAAATTACCCAGGTCATTCAAGGGGGCTGCCTGTTCTATCAGATCGCATTCGCCGGGGGACAGTTTCAATCGTTCGGCGATATGACGGCTGATATTCGCCAACCGTCTGAGATTACGGCCGTTGACAGATTCGGTAATTCCAAACAGCACGTGCGTCAGATCTTTACGGATCGTATCTTGCTGCTGATTTCGTGATAGCGTGAGAATATTGCGGCAACGGTATTGCCACTCTTTGTAGTCCAAAGGTTTTGGCAGAAAGTCGATCACTCCCGCCTGCAGCGCCGCATAGCGGATCGCTTTGTCGTTGTCATCAAGCGCGGTAATCATCACGACCGGCACTTCCCCCCGGTCCTGCAAATTGTGCAGTCGCCGGGTGAACTCTATGCCGTCCATTTCCGGCATTCGAAAATCGACCAATGCCATGGCTACGGGATTGTCACTTGCCCATTCAAGTGCGGCAGAAGGCGTTTCGAATGTCTTGCCTTCAACATCGGGACCGATGGATCGAATGAACTCAGTGAGAATCATCCGTGGGAGTTCTTGATCATCGATGATCAGCACGGTTTGCATGGACTGTACTCCTTATTTCCAGTCACGACATACCTTGAGATAGCGGCAAGCTGGTGCCAATACTTAGCGTTTATGCTGATTTTATCTTTTTTATACATTGGGTTATCGGAATTATTACTTTTCTCCCACCGATTATCTGTTACCTGCCCATTCGATTCCGATGCAGTGCGCGCTGCATGAAAAGCGCTCACCCCTAACAGGATCCGGTTGTACATTGTGCCGGAAAGATGCCCTCCCAAGGTCATCTTTCCGGAGAATTGCGGGTACCCGGTCGAGTTAGCATGGAGCCATGAAAAAAACAGCGGAACTTCCCGGCAGTGAACAGTGACTTCTCCCGACTCAATCTCGAGTACCTGATCCGGGCCCGCGATCTCGCCATGGCGGACCCGCATCGGGCCGGGGCTATTCTGGGAATACCGGATGTCTTGACCGGCCTACTCCTAGAACTGACTCCGAAAATGTTGGCAAGTCTCACCCGCATCCATCATCCGCTGATCACACCCCATCGGGATCTCCTGTGGTGGTCCCGTCTGTTGGTCGCGCTTCAGGACGGGCAGCCCGGAGAGATAGAGATGGTAATGGAACAGGCCCCCCTGATCCTCGGTACAACCGCGGAGAAAATGAACCGATGAACAGGACGCACCACTCTGCCTTTATCGACTTGAACCTAGTGCCTTGTCTGGGAAACCGGTGTTGTGATGCCTGCCCGGTGGAGCGTTGCGACTATGCCCGCAAGATCCGGGAGTCGATACATCTGATCCGGTTGGGCGCGCGGGTTGGTCTCGCTGGCCAGCTGACGGGCCTGGAAAAGAAGACACTGAAGCGCCTCTATAGAGAGCTCATCGGAAGACCCTCCCCATCCGGTCAACTGCCCTACAGTGACACCTGGCTACTGGAAAACGATCGCTATCAGTTTCATGCCAATCTGATCTGGTATTTGCATCGACGTATGAACTGTCGAGCGTGCAGTCCGGCCCGAATTCTGATCGATGTCTTCGAACTCTATACCCAGATGACGCGGGAGCCGAGACTGGATCTGACCCGGACCGCCTTCGTTCTTCGGTTGTTCACCACCGGGTTGTGGACCGAACATCGCTGCTGTTTATGCGGGACGGCCTTCCCGGCACCAGTGGACAGCAATCAAACCACCTGCCCCGGTTGCCGGCTCTATCACAGGCATCGATGCCACCGCTGCAATACACCGCTTTCGCCAAAGTCCAGAGGAGTCAGGTGCAAGCGTTGCAGTCGTTGTGGCGGAGCGCTCGTATAAAGCAGGATATTGTATTGTCGGATAATAAAGACAATCAAAATAATACCTTCGGCCTGGAACAGGCTGCCTGTTTTCTACACATCAACAAATGCACAGCCAGAGAGCTGGCTGCATCCGGTAGGCTACCCGGTGCAAAAATCGGACGGGCCTGGGTATTTCTTGAACAAGACTTAATTGATTGGCTGCGTGATCAAGTCAGAATACAACAACAGCAAAGATTGGCAGGTAACAACTATGCAAGACAAAGGGCTGCCAATCAAAACAGGAATTCACGCCGTAGGCCAATACCCGAACTACCAGAGCTGCCCGGCAAGATCTGATCCTCGTAAATTGGCATAGCGTTTTAGCATCTTCAAATCTTTGTGGCCTGTGATCTTGGCGATCAGAACATCCCCCAACGTGGTTCGCTCATAGAACCGGCAGGTCGCTTCGTGCCGCAGATCGTGAAATCTGATATCGGGGCAGCCAGCATGCTCGAATACTCTGGCCCACTTTTTCGATTGTGTGCTGGTCACCTCGGCCAGCTTGCTGGTCGCCCTATCCCCATTCCAGAATGGAAAAATCAGATCGCCTGTACCTCGTAAAGCTGGCGGCACTTCTTCGAAATACTGCTCCAACGCCCCTATGGCCACAGTTGAGAGCGGGACCTGGCGGCGATCGCCGTTTTTTGTCTGAGTGAGGAAAATAGTTTTTTGGTTCAGATGAATCTGACGTCGGCCAAGCGTGTAGATCTCACGCATACGCATGGCGGTCTCCAGCGCCAGGTCGAACATCAGTAGCATCGCCTTGCCGTGTTCCAGTATCAGCGGGCGTTGTTTGTTTTCGTAGGGATTTTGCATATTAAGTACCCCCCGAATCCGCATCTCCTCGTCACGCTCCAAGCGGCGCTCCCGCTCCTGATCCGTCTTTGGTTGAACGTATTTTTTATCTTCCTTGGTGTACTTGGCGTATCCCTTGGGCAGAGTGCGAAGCGGGTTGACCAGCAGGTACCCTTTTTTCACCGCCCAGTCGAAACAGCGGGCAACACTCCCTACGTGATGTCTTATCGAACCCGGTGACAGATTCAACCCCTGTTTCATCTCGGTGACCCAAAGCTCCGCCCAGTCATAATTTACGGATGAGGCCTTCATGCCGCCGATTCGTCGTTCGTCGACTCGCAGCAGTCTCCGATCATTTTCAGTGACCGTCGTCACCCGTTGATACTCTTCCATCAGATCGGCTACCGACCGCACCAACTCCACGGACGGTTTATTGAGGATTTCAGAGGGTACTATACCCTGATCGAGTAACCTCTCCAGCCGGGTGCAGTACATCTCACCTTCTTCAATGGTATCGAAGGTAAAACAGCGGTAACCGGGCGACGGCAGAATCTTGCGCCGGGTTACCTTGAACTCGTAAC
>JAGRGQ010000108.1 GCA_020445405.1 Gammaproteobacteria bacterium
TTCGTCAGGGGGTGCTGGTGGAAACTCCAAGCGCTGCCTGGAGTTTTCATCGCCTGCTCAAAGAGGTGGATTTCGCCAGTATTGGCACCAACGACCTGGTGCAGTACCTATTTGCGGTTGAACGCAACACCGCCAACGTCGCCGATCTGTATCTGTCCGAGCACCCTGTTGTTTTGCAGGTTATTCACCATTTGACGCAGATAGCGGCGGACGCAGGCAAGCCGATATTCATCTGTGGAGAGATGGCTGCAGATATGTCTCTGCTCCCAGTGCTCGTCGGGTTGGGACTGCGTGATTTCAGTCTGGCGATGGGTGCCACGGCCATCGCTATGCGTGATCTTTCAGGGTTGAATGAAACTGCCTGCCAGCGGCTTGCGCAGCAGTGTCTGGAGTCCGACACGGTGAAAGATGTCCAGGCATTGCTGAGCAAGCCGCACCCACAACGCGAAACATCTCAGGTAGTTGCTGAAGGCGACGCAGTGGATCCTGTCTGCGGGATGGTTGTGAATATCAATGACACACCCTATGTATTCGATGCAGGGAAGTTGTCTTACTATTTTTGTTCCCGCTCCTGCCTTGATTATTTTGTGAATCACTCAAAGCATGGGGGTGGAACTATGCCTGAATAATGGAAGTGGTTCCGGAACGGATATTAATTTCAGCCCACAGTTACTCCGGCTCATCGTGGCAGGGTCAATCTGGCACACAGACCACCTCCGGCCCGATTGCTCAGTATCAAGTCACCTCCATGTGATCGTGCGATGTTTCGGGCTATACCAAGCCCCAATCCCGTCCCACCGGTATGCTGCGCGCGGGAGCTCTCCAGTCGAAAGAATGGATCGAAAACTTTTCCGAGGCTCGCTTCCGGTATACCGGGACCATTATCGCAGATGGATATTCTGATCTCGTTATCTGCATCTTCGACACTGATGTCGGCCTGACCGCCGTAGCGTACGGCATTCTCGACCAGGTTAACGATGCAGCGTTTCAAGGCGAGTGGTTTTCCTGGATAGGGTGCTGCAATCTGACCGTGGATATCTATCTCCTCGTCCGCTTCGGAGCCATCCGCCTGGATACTTTCAAGTAGTGCCATCAGGTCGATTCGATGGCTGGGTTCACTGGTTTCGGTGCCCCGCATGAAGTCCAGGGTAGCGCTCACCATCGACTCCATCTCATCCAGATCATTTTGTATTTTAATTCGTTGCTCATCGTCATCCATCAGATCTGTCCGTAAGCGAATCCTGGTCAAGGGGGTCTTGAGGTCATGCGAAACCGCTGCCAAAATGCCGGCCCGGTCTTGGATGAAATTGTTCAGGCGTTTCTGCATCGTGTTGAACGCCTTTGCGGTGGCCCTGACTTCATCCGGCCCGGTCTCCCTGAGTGGTGGTTGCTTAATGTTTTTTCCAAGACCGTCCGCTGCCTGTCGTAACTCAGCCAAAGGACGGATAATCGAGCGTACACCAATGAGAGAAAGTAATAAGACGCTGAGTAATAGAATGCCCAATACAACAAGAAGACGCACTGGCCAACTGAATAGTTGCTCGGACAGACCACGTTCAAATCGTACCCAGGAGCCGTCCTGCAGCCTGATCTGAATCTGAAAAAAACGCGCCATATTTTGGAGTCCATGCATATAAGCCCAGGGGCCGGACATTGTTACATTTCCAGCCATATGCTGGCGGTGCATCGGAGGCATACGGGGCTGTATGGTCAAATCAACCGTAGAGATCCTGACATCACTGTTATTCGGCAGCAAATTGGCTAACTGATTCCTGATTATTTCAGCAGCAAGCGTTGAACTCTGATTCGAATTTACCGTCGAGATCGGCTGGTCCGACAGTGTAATCTGCATCTCCCGGCTGGACAGCAGCGGCAATAGCGCCAAACGCTCTTGAGCAGGAAAAGATTCCAGCAGGCGAACGATGCCGGCGGTACGGGTGATCAGGTCATCCCGCATGGACTGGTAAAGTATCTGCCCCCGATCCCGCAGCAGAATAAAAGCAGATAAAAGCTGCGTCAGGATCAGGCCCGTGAGCAGGAGCAGAACCAGGCGGCCAAACAGTGAGCGTGGGAGTATCCGCATAGTATTAACAGGCCCTAGTCAGTTGGCTTTACTTTGCTTGCCAGCAGGTAGCCACGACCGCGTACGGTCTTTATCAGCTCGGGCTGCTTGGCATCGTCAGCCAGGCGTCTGCGCAGCCGGCCGATCAGTACATCAATGCTGCGGTCAAAGGGACCGCTCTCCTTTCCCTGCGTCAGGTCGAGCAGCTGATCCCGGCTAAGCGCCCGGTTGGGATGGGTCAGCAGGACGTGCAGCAATTGGTACTCCAGGTTACTCAGCGGTACCACGACTCCTTGTGGAGACGTGAGGTGTTGTGTCCGGGTATCCAGCGTCCAATCCGAAAACACCAATTTTTCCGGGGTATCGGCCAGCGGGTCACCTGGTATCTCCCTGGTACGGCGAAGAACAACCTTGATTCTGGCCAACAGCTCTCTGGCACTAAATGGCTTGGCAAGATAGTCGTCTGCGCCCATTTCCAAACCCAGTATCCGGTCCATCTCATCACCCCGGGCGGTCAGCATGATCACCGGAATTTTGGAGTGCACGCGCAAGGTACGGCAAAGTTCCATACCGTCGGCACCGGGCAGCATCAGATCAAGTACAATCAGATCAATGTGGGCCTGATCCAACGCCTTCCACATACCGATTCCTTCCCCTGCCGTGGTTACCCGCAGGCCGTTCTTCTCAAGATAAGTCCTGAGAAGTTGGCGTATTTCCGGGTCGTCGTCGACAACCAGAATATGGTCTTCCTGTATGTTCATGCGGGAGATTCTAACGTGCCCTTCATCCTGAGTTGAATCTTTGTTGTAACGCTGGGTAAGTTTCGGTCTGTTTGTTACATCAGCTTACAAAAAGGTGATTTGCTGACATTAGGATCTTACAAATCTGAGCTTAAATAACAATCAAGCCGAGCAAATCAACGCGGCGTAACTTAACGAGGAGAGAGTCATGAAACAGAATACCAAGCGTTATTTGGGTATTGCAGCGGTATCAGCACTGGTTATCGGAGTGACCGGCGGCGTATTGGCCCAGGGAGGTTTTGGACCTGGGTTTGGGCCGGGTTGGGGCGGACACCAGGGGATGATGGGTAATCCAGGTGGAATGCACCGTTTCGGCGGCGGTCCGGGTGGGATGATGGGCGGTCCCGGCGGTATGCATGGTCCAGGGGCTGGTCCAGGTGGAATGATGGCTAGTGATCCGGCAGCCTTTGCAGATCAGCGGTTGACTGAATTGAAATCCATCATAGGCGTCACTGATGAGCAGGAGAGCGTCTGGAACGCCTACGCCGATGCGGTAAAAAGTCAGGTAGGCGTGATGCAGTCACATCGCCAGCTGATGTTCGGCAGTGAACCGATAAACCCTGAACAGCGGTTAGCTTTTCATCAGCAGGGCCTGGATCAAATGCAGAAAATTGCCACTGCCAGTCGTGATCTGTACAGCACGCTCACCCCTGAGCAGCAGAACAGGGCAGGCAACCTGATTGGCATGCATCACGCTATGCGGTGAGCTCATTCGCAGAATATTTCGATAGCCCGGTCAGGGAAGACCGGGTGTCACGGTAGGATCTATTAGCAGGAGAATCAAAATGATGGGCAGCGAATTTGGATATGGGTTTGGATTTGGATTGCACGGATTGGGTATGGTGGCTTTCTGGCTGTTTATCGTGATCCTGGTGTTTTTGTTGTTGCGGGGAGTTTCCGACAGGAATGGCAACCAGGGGGGCAAGAGCGCCCGGGAAATTCTCGATGAACGTTTCGCGCGTGGTGAGATCGAACAGGGGGAGTACGAAGAGAGAAAAAAGGTGCTGACCTGAGAGCGAAAGGAATTTTTTGAGAAATCTGACTAATTCAGAGCTGCAGTGGGAATTAATTGTGAGGATTCTTGTCGATAAGCTGTCAATGACGACTAAGTTATCCGACAGCTTTGATTGCTGGTCACAGGGATCCGGATAGCGGGCCAACTTAACAAAATGTGGAAATATTCATCGTTTTGTTGAATTGCGGCATCAAGGGTAACCAGGTTACCTAAATTAAGTGAATTCTAATCAATTGAAAAATATAGAGAAGAGGTGCTCGCTATTAAATGGCATGAATAATGTTTTAGTAATGAGTATCAACTTGAGAGAGTTGTGACCCCTTAGGGGTCCATGCACGATTTGTTTTCAACGAGCGTTACAAAAGAGCCAAGACAAATATCGGAATCTTTGATTTATATGTCCCGAATAGTTTCCAGACTGCCAATAATTCTGCTTATCATTCTACTTGGGATGGCATTCCAGTATGGGGCGGCGGCTGGTTCTGCCAGTGCCGCTAACCAGTCGGTACATCTAGATCACCCGGCTTATTGGGCTGATGACAATCTGTTGTTTGCATTCGACACTGTTGCGATTCAGGATTGCAACGGGAGCCACACAGATGATAGTCATACCGGTAAATCCTGTTCGTTGGGAATCTGCGCTTCCTGCGTTCCGGTGATAACGCTACAGTTTTTAAATACTGCGAACTATTTTTTTATACACTTTTCCCCGCACGGGGGAGGCCAATTTGTAGATACGGCTTCTTCAACTCTGTTCCGCCCGCCTAAAGCTTAACTTCCCTGCAATGGATCTCTGCTTCTCAGAGATCAAGATAAAACACACTTAATATGGTCTCTTTCCGCAGCAGATGGGTATCTGCTGGTGGATTGCATAGGAAGAACTGTTTATGAGTAGCATAAAAAACCCAATATTAGATAAGGGTATCAACCTGACGCGCCGCCGTTTTGTGCAGGGTGTTGCGATGGGTAGCGTCTTCGCCGGCATGGGACTGGGAACGCGTTCCCTGATGGCGGCAGCGCTTAAACATGAGGAGGTACAGACCCTCCGGGGTACCGATTTCAACCTGACCATCTCTGAGCAGGCGGTCAATTTCACCGGTGCGCCGCGTATAGGTACGACCGTCAATGGTTCACTGCCGGCGCCGATTCTGCGTTGGCGTGAAGGCGATACGGTGACGCTGCGGGTTACCAACCTGTTGCGCGAAACCAGTTCCATTCACTGGCATGGCCTCATATTACCAAGCGCAATGGACGGTGTGCCGGGCATATCAAATGGTTTTAACGGCATTCAGCCGGGTACGACCTTCACCTACCGGTTTCCCGTGACCCAGAGCGGTACCTACTGGTACCACAGCCACTCCGGATTTCAGGAGCAGACCGGCCTCTATGGCTCGATTGTCATCGATCCGAGAGAGCCGGGCCCCGTTGCTTTCGACCGTGACTACGTGGTGATGCTGTCAGATTGGACCGATGAAGATCCCACCGACGTTTATCGGAAATTGAAGAAGCTGAGTCACTACTACAATTTCAACGAACGCACCCATGCTGACTTGATGCAGGAGATCAAGGCGAAGGGATTATCCGCCACCTGGAATGACCGAAAAATGTGGAATCAGATGCGTATGAGCCAGCGTGATCTGTCGGATGTGACCGGCTATACCTACACTTTTTTGATGAATGGTCGGACGCCGGCGGATGGCTGGATGGGGCTGTTCAAAAAAGGCGAAAAGGTCAGGCTGCGCTTTATCAACGGTTCGGCCATGACCTTTTTTGACGTACGCATACCCGGCTTGAAAATGACCGTCGTGGAAGCAGATGGACAAAATATCGAACCGGTTTCAGTAGACGAGTTCCGTATTGGTGTAGCAGAGACCTATGACGTCATTGTCGAACCCAAAGACGACCGGGCGTATACGGTTTTTGCCCAGGATATCGCCCGTTCCGGTTACGCCAGGGGGACCTTGACTCCGAATCCGGGTCTGACAGCTCCGGTTCCCGGGCTGGACCCTGTTCCCAATCTGGCGCATGGGGATATGGGTATGAATATGATGGATCACGGTCAGCACCAGATGGCGGATGGAAAGACGATGCTGGGAATGGATCACGGTCAGCACCAGATGGCGGATGGAAAGACGATGCCGGGAATGGATCATGGCCAGCACCAGATGGCGGATGGAAAGACGATGCC
>JAGRGQ010000109.1 GCA_020445405.1 Gammaproteobacteria bacterium
TCCGCCGGCATACCGTGAGTGGCCCAACGGGTGTGCGCAATACCAAGATTGCCGCTGACAGAAGCGGTGTCCAGCAATTGCTGCAGCGACGCAACCTTACCTACCGAACGGATGCGTTGCAGGCGTCCCTTTTCATCCCGAATAGCAACCCCGGCTGAGTCATAACCGCGATATTCAAGCCGTCGCAATCCCTCCATCAGGATGGGCATCACTTCACGTTGCGCAATGGCTCCGACGATTCCACACATAGTTTTACCTTTTACCCGTAAATTCGCTCTGCCGGCTTCGCCCGACGCTAAACCCCGCTTTTCCCCCGGGAGACGGACAATGCTTTATCGTACAGAACATCATAAAACTGCAGCGACCGGCTCTACGCTACCTCTTCTGTGGCTTTTTCCAGCCAACCCGGCCGATCTGCCTGGCCCGGCTCAACGCAAGTGATTCAGGTGGAACGTCTTTGGTGATGGTCGAACCAGCGCCAACCGTGGCGCCGGCACCAACTTTCACAGGCGCCACCAATTGGGTATCGGAACCGATGAATGCGTTGTCCTCGATCACGGTGCGGAATTTGTTGGCGCCATCGTAGTTGCAGGTAATGGTACCGGCACCGACGTTGACGGCTTTGCCGATGGTGCAGTCGCCGATATAACTCAGGTGATTGATTTTACTGCCCTCATCGACCTGGGATTTCTTTATCTCCACAAAATTACCGATACGGACACCGGCTGCCAACTCCGCATTCGGACGCAGACGTGCAAAGGGACCGATCTGGCAGCCGTCACCGATGACCGAGTTGTCGATAACACAGTTTTCAAAGATCAGTACGCTATCTCCGATTCGGCTGTTGCGGATGACCGAATTGGCACCCACCTTGACGTTGTCACCAAGCACCACGTCTCCGGCGATCAGCACATTGACGTCCAGTTCTACGTCCCTGCCGACCGTCAGCGTACCGCGCAGATCAAATCGGTCCGGATCCCGCAACGTGACCCCGCTCCGCATCAACGCTTCGGCCCGGAGGCGCTGGAGATAGCGCTCAAGTTCGGCCAGTTGTACCCTGTCATTGACACCCATCACTTCAAATGCATCCTTCGGCTGGGCTGAGCGCACCTTGACGCCTTCTCCGACGGCCATCCCCACGATGTCGGTGAGATAGAACTCGCCCTGCGCATTGTTGTTCTCCAGGCGGCCAATCCACCCCTCAAGCCTGGCGGCATCCACCAGCATGATGCCGGTATTGATCTCGCGCAGCGCCAACACCTCCGGTGCAGCGTCTTTCTGCTCCACAATGCAGCGGATATTCAATTTCTCATCGCGGACGATGCGCCCGTAACCGGTCGGATCGTTCAGGATTACCGTAAGCAGGGCGAGCGGACTCTGTTGACCGGCCTGCAGCAGTGCCGCCAGGGTCTCCTTTCCGATAAGCGGCACATCGCCATAGAGCACCAGAACACGGTCCATGCCCGCCATCGCGGGTAGCGCCTGTTCCACCGCGTGCCCGGTACCGAGTCGTTGCGCCTGTTCCACCCACACCAGATCCGCTTCGGGAAAACACTCGGGAACCTGCCCCCCGCCGTGTCCGTAAACCACGGCGATACGCTCTGCGCCACTCTCCCGCGCCGCGTCGATCACATGTCCGAGAAGCGGTTTTTCCGCCAACGGATGCAGAACTTTCGGCAGCGACGACATCATACGCGTGCCCTGGCCGGCGGCCAGAATGACAACACCCAGTTTCATAGCACTCCTCTATTGATCTGTTAGCAGAGTAAGCGGCGGTCGGACGGTTTTTCTTTAGGTGAAGGGGATGCCGTAAACAGCGGTCAGTTAAGCGTGCAACTGCCGCCGGGCGGGGCCATATCTTCGATCGTGGCGTCGCGAACCTCGAGGATCTGCACGCTCACGTGGAGACGCTTACCGGCCAGGGGATGATTGCCGTCGACGGTAAGCTTGCCGTTCCCGATATGGGTGACGTAAAAAACTTTTGTCTCTCCCGATTCGTTCTGCATCTGGACTTCCGCACCCAGGTGCCGAAACTGGGGGGGAACGTTGTCCAGGTCGTCGGTAAAAGTGAGGCCCGGATCGTGCGGACCAAACCCCTCTTCTTCGGGAATATCCATCTCCACCCGCTCTCCGGCGCACTTACCCACGACCGCGCGGTCCATACCGCCGATAAGCTCGGTCTCCCCGCCGTGGACATAGTTGACCGGGATATCATTCTGTTCCAGCAGACGCCCTTCACTGTCCGAAATGGTGTAGGTTAGCGAGACGAATTTTCCGGGTTTGATCACTTCTCTGTTCATGGTGCAGCACTCCTGCCGGCTCGGTTTTACCGAAAATCGCCATATTGTAGCAATTTGTCACTCCGCTGGGAGCAGCTCATTGCAGGCATCGGCCGGCCGCCCGTGCGCCCCGGGGTCGCTCGTGTACAGAAGGGCTTTCCAGTTCGCGGCGCAGCTTTAGCTGTAACCTTTTAATTGATCGATAAATTCCGGTAAAAACAGGGATATTTGCGGTATATAGGTGATCATGATCAGGAAGATCAGCAAAAGCATCAGCCACGGGAGGGCGGCTTTGATCACCCAGCCAATGGTGTTTCCAGTGATCCCCGCCGTTACAAACAGGTTGAGTCCCACCGGCGGTGTCAGCATGCCAATCTCCATATTCACCACCATGATGATGCCGAGATGGATTGGGTCGATACCAAGCCTCATGGCAATCGGAAACAGGATGGGCGCCATAATCAGCAGGATGGCGGAAGGCTCCATGAAATTGCCGGCGGCCAGCAGCAGCAGGTTAACCACGACCAGAAACATCCACGGTGCCAGACCCCAGGAGACAATGGCCTCCGCGATGGCATGGGGAATGCGCTCGGTGGTCAGAACATGCGCAAACAGCATCGCATTGGCGATGATGAAGAGCAGCATAATGCTCACCTTGGCTGCATCCATCACCGTCTTCCTGATCTCAGGATCGACAACTGTTTTCGGAAAGGCCCAGAACATCTGCACAATATTGCGCACCGCAGCCGCGCCGGGGCGCTCTCCCTCCTTGCGCCAGGGAACTTTTTTCAACGGTCCCATATCCCGGTAGCCGAAGGCCGAAATAAGAAACGCATAGAGCGCGGACACTGCAGCAGCCTCGGTAGGGCTGGCGATACCGCCGTAAATCGACCCGAGGACGATTACGATCAGCATCAGCCCCCCAGATGCGATAATTCCGGAGCTGATCAGACTTTTCACGCCGGGCCAGGGTTGCGCCGGTAGTTTTTTGATCCGTGCCGCGATGTATATCGCTGCCATCAATATCAAGCCCATCAACAGGCCGGGCACAAAACCGGCCATGAACATACGCGCCGCCGAGACTTCGGTTGCCGCCGCATAGACCAGCATCACAATGGAGGGCGGTATCAGTATGCCCAGGGTGCCCGCGTTGGCAATTACGCCGGCGGCGAAGCTCTCGGGATAGCCGGATCTGACCATGCCGGCGATAACGATGGTACCTATGGCGGCCACCGTGGCCGGAGAGGAACCGGAAACCGCAGCAAACAGCATACAGGCCATAACAGACGCCATCGCCAGGCCGCCCCGGACATGGCCCACGCAATCGACGGCGAAGTTGATCAGCCGCTTGGCCACGCCTCCGGTTGAGAGAAATGCCGAAGAGAGGATAAAAAACGGAATCGCCAGCAGCGTATAGTGTTCCGAGAGCGACTCGAACAGCTTAAGGGCAATTGAGGCCAGCGAGTCGTGGGAAAACATCAATATGGTCGCAATGCTGGAAAGACCGAGCGCAACCGCGATGGGCATGCCAAGAAACATGCAGAAAAAAAGCACGATAAATAGCATGGCTGTTGTCATTTTTTCGGCTCCGGTTGTTCTTTTGCCAACTCTTCGGCCAGGCGCATGCTCTCTTCGGCCTCGTCGCTGTGCCTGAATCCTTCGGAAGTTCCCCGGTGGATTCCCCAGAGCATCTCCAGCAGGCGTAAGGAAAACAGAATGAAGCCGATCAACAGAATGCTGTGCGCCTCCCAGGCGGGTATCGGCATATCCTCCAGTTCTATGCCGATCTTTTTCATCTTTGCCAGATAGATCCAGGATCCATAGAGAAACAGTCCGCAATAGACCAGGCTGAGAATCACGGCGAGCGCAGAAGCCAGTCGCCTTATTGTCGGAGGAAGCAGCTTGACAAACGCATCGACGCCAATATGGGCGCCCACTCGCAGGCCGTAGCTGATGCCAAAAAGTACAAACCAGGCCGAGAGATGCAGCGTCAGTTCCTGGGACCAGAGAAAACCGCTGCCGAAGCCGAAGCGCATCACCACCTCAACCACCACCAGCAGCGTCATACTTACCAGCAGCAACGCAATGATGCTCTCCTCAACCCGATGCAATAATGCAATCATGTTGATCCTCCAGGAATTCTGAGTGTCAGGGCCTTCCCTGGCCCGCGCCAAGCCCGGCGTAATTGGCGGCTACAGCTGATTATTTATTTGAGTTATAGGCGGCGTCGACCAGGTCAGCGCCAATCTCTTTTTCAAACTTTTTCCACACCGGCTTCATCACTTCAACCCACTGGGCGCGCTCTGCCGGGGTGAGGGTGATGATTTCGGAACGCTTTGAATCAACGATCTTCTGCTTGTCTTCTATGGATTTTTTCATCGCAACCTGGTTGCCGAATGCGATCGCTTCATCCAGCGCTTTTTTGACTTCGCCCTTGAGATCTTCAGGCAGATCCATCCAGAACTCAGCCGAAGTCACTACCATATAGTCAAGCAGGCCGTGGTTGGACTCGGTGATGTAGGGCTGAATCTCATAGAATTTCTTGGAATAGATATTGGAGTAAGTGTTCTCCTGGCCGTCGATCGCCTTGGTCTGCAGCAGCGTGAAAACTTCCGAGAACGGCTTTTTCAGCGGGGTCGCGTTGACCGCCTCGAACTGCGCCGCCAGCACATCGGAAGTCATGATGCGAAACTTGAGGCCACTGGCGTCAGCCGGCGTCCGCAACGGGGATGATGCCGAGAGCTGCTTCATACCGTTGTGCAGGTAGCCCAGTCCGACTATTCCTTTCTTGCGCATCGAATTCAGCATCTTCTGCCCGGCGGCACTGTTCTGGAATTTGTCGACTGCGGCAATATCATTGAACAGAAACGGCAGGTCGAACAACTGCAGAGAGTTGGTGTAGCGCGAGAATTTGGAGAGCGAGGGCGCCGCCATCTGTACGTCACCCAGCAGCATCGCCTCCAGCACCTTGTTATCGCCGAACAGCTGCGAATTGGGGAATACCTTCACCTCGACCTTGCCCGCGAGGCGCTCGGCGACCAGATCCCTGAATTTGTTTGCCATCTGGCCTTTGGGTGTATTCTCCGCCACGACATGGGAAAACTTGATAAGGATCGGTTCAGCGGCGACCGGTCCCGCCAGCAGCATGGCGGTGAGTGCGACTGCAGACGTCAGAAAACGTAACTTCATAATTATTCTCCTCCTGTGGATTGATGGTGCAAACAGATCTGGCCGAAGCCGGATTTGTGTTAATGAGTCTGCAAACGGGAGGCCACTTCTCGGAGTACGAAAATATTAATAACTATTATTTGACTTTCAGTGGGTTATAAATAAGACGGGTAATCCGTTTCAGTTGTAACTGGCGGAAATCCACCCATTTTGAGTGTTACCCGAGATGGAAATCCGCTCAGCCCGGCTGAAATCACCGGCACCGCCGGTCATTTGTAGTTTGTCTTGTCCAGGCCGTATTTGCGCATCTTGTCATACAGGGTCTTGCGCGGGACGCCCAGAGATTCCATGGTCTCTTTGATGTTTCCGTTGTAATTGGCCAGCGCCTGCTCGATCAGACTTTTTTCGAAGCACTCCACCTGCGCCGGCAAGGTATTGGCAGCATCCCCCTTGGCGCCATGTAGCAGCTGCTCCAGGCTGTAGTCGCAATTCTCCCCCAACAGGACATATCGCTCGGCCATGTTACG
>JAGRGQ010000010.1 GCA_020445405.1 Gammaproteobacteria bacterium
TTAATCTGGCACGGTTTCGGGCGCAACGCCACGATGCCGACCCCTTCGGCCGGCCGAATGTCATGATCGTTCCGGAAGCTCAGTCCTGGCGCAATGATATACGCAGCCCGAAGCAGGTTTCCGTGGGCGGAGGAGAGGTCAAGGTTTTGCACGCCAAAACAGTCACGGTGATGCAGGGAGAGCGCTGGGGCGACCTGCTCGTCTGGTACTGGTATCGTGTCGGTGACAGTTATGTCGCCAGCCCGTTTTATGCAAAATTACTGGATGCCTGGGCGCTGCTTACCGGCGGCAGACGGGAAATCGACCTGATCGCGCTGGCAACGCCCTATGACGGCGATCTGGAGGCGAGCGAAAGCGTTCTGCGATCCTTCGCCGGCAGTATGTCTGCGCATATCAACACGGTGCTGGACTGGTCAACAAAAGAAGAAGAGTAGGTGCCGGAAGCCTCCCGCTGCTTCACTGCCGGCGTCTCTACTGAATAACTGCGGTACACGCAGATGCATCGCAACGAAACGCATATTGGGTTAACCTTCCGCAGGCTGTTTTAACATCGCAGCGGCGTTCAGAAGCGTGCTATAGCGAAACCCGAGATTACCGGTATTTTCGCCGCCATCCGCGATTCTCCAGCAACGCAGGCCAATGCCGAATAATGCAGGCGTTCGCCGCCGGTCGATCAGGGTAATGGGACGTAATAAGATGAAAGCCATACTATACGAAGAGTTCGGTGGACCGGCAGTGCTGTTTGTCGGCGAAGCCGATCGGCCGGTTCCGCAGCCCGGGCAGGTGTTGATCAGGGTTGCGGCAACGTCCGTCAATCGGCCGGACCTGGTGCAGCGGGAAGGCCGGTATCCCGCCCCCAAGGGTGAGTCCGCCATTCTGGGTCTTGAGGTTTCCGGCCTCGTCGAGGAGGTGGGCGAGGGCGCCGGACCCTGGCAACCAGGAGACCGGGTGATGGCACTGGTGGCAGGAGGCGGCTACGCCGAATACGCGATCGCATACGCTGGACATGTTATTCCGCTGCCGGACGTGATGACGTTCGAACAGGCCGCCTGTGTTTGCGAGACCTATATTACCGCCTACCTCAATCTGTTTATGATTGGTGGTTTGAGGGATGGAGACACGGCGCTGCTGCATGGCGGCGGCGGCGGCGTGAATACCGCTGCGCTGCATCTCTGTTCAAACCTGACACCGCAGGCGCGCACCATCGTTACCGCATCGCCCGGAAAAATAGAACGGGTGGAAGCGCTGGGTGCCGACCTTGTGATCAATTATCGTGAACAGGATTTTGCCGAAGAGATTCGCTCCTACACGCAGCAGCGGGGAGTGGATGTAATCCTGGATCACATAGGCGGGCCCTACCTGGCATCGAACCTGAAAGCGCTTGCGGTTGGTGGCCGTTTGATCTGCATCGGCGTGACCGGTGGGCCGAAGGCTGAAATCAATCTCGCATTGATGATGGTGAAACGTCAGCAGCTGATTGGTTCGGTGCTGCGATCACGGTCGGTAGAGGAAAAAAGCGATATTATCGCTGCGTTCTCGCAATCGGTTATGCCATTTTTCGCGGACCGAACGATCGTTCCGCTGATTCATCAGGTGTATCCTCTGGCGGATGCCGCTGAAGCCCACCGGTCAATGCAGACAAGTTCCCATTTTGGCAAACTGGTGCTCAGTGTCGCGCCAAACCTGCGATAATCGGAGCCGGTAAAATAGCTGCATCGGTTGATAGACCGGTTGTCCATATACTGGTACGCGGGATGGAGCACGCAAAACCGGGCAAGCTCAGCAAGTAAATCTGTCTTCATTGTCGCGGCGTTAAATATAATCGTCATGATAAAGAAGCATACTTGGAATATGCGCAGAAATTGCGCTCCTCTGTTGCCAAAAGCGGGTCCGTGACCGCCGGTGAATCCGGGGGAGATCGTCCAGGAAGCCGGTCCGTTTTATCAGCCAGGAGCAATGGCTGGAGTAAATTCCAATTAAATTAGAGGTGATCTATGTCGAGAGTTGCTGTTGTTACCGGGGGAACCCGTGGGATTGGCGAGGGAATATCCATCGCGTTGAAAGAAGCCGGTCTTACCGTTGCAGCCAATTACGCGGGAAACGATGAACGTGCAAATGCCTTCTCTGAAGAGCGTGACATCGCGGTATATAAGTGGGACGTCAGTGATGCCGACGCTTGTGCCGCCGGTCTTGCCAAGGTTGAAGCCGATCTTGGCCCGGTTGCCGTTGTGGTCAATAATGCCGGCATCACCAGAGATGCGATGCTGCACAAACTGACGGTGGAAAAATGGCTTGAGGTAATCAACACCAATCTGAATTCCATGTTCTATATGACCCGGCCTGTGATTGACGGCATGCGCGAGCGTGGTTTTGGCCGGATTGTCAATATCTCCTCAATCAATGGCCAGAAGGGCCAGATGGGGCAGACCAACTACTCAGCCGCCAAAGCCGGCATTATCGGTTTCTCCAAAGCGTTGGCTCAGGAAACCGCGCGCAAAGGCATCACCGTGAATACCATTTGTCCAGGCTATATCAATACCGAAATGGTGGCGGCGGTTCCGGAGAAAGTGCTGGAGGGCATCATTGCGACGATTCCCGTCGGCCGGCTTGGCAAGGCGGAAGAGATTGCCGCCATGGTTCGCTTCCTGGTCAGTGACGAGGCGGCCTTCATCACCGGCGCCGTGATGACTGTCAACGGCGGTCAGTATATTGCCAATGGATAGGCGCTAAACCGAAGGGGCACCGATCAACCCGCCTTGCTGCAGATCCGAAACCGATCTGACCTTGCCGTTTTATTTTCTCACGGCAAGGTTTTTTTTGCTTTCCGGATCCGACGCTGTCTGCGCCCAAAGGGTGGCCGCACGGAAGCCGTTATAAAATCGTTTTTGTCTGGATGGTGACCCCGTGACCGGTAGTCGGCTGGAGCGGTTACCGGCGGTTCTAACCGATTGACACGACTTATTAAAATCAATAGTATTGGTGCGCTTTAGAACGCCCCGTTCGGTTTCTCAAGGAATTCGATCTCCTCAGTTTCCGTGCCGCTGTGATATCGCGAACCGGAGGCATCCGGCAGGCCTGACATCAAAGACTCAAGCCGGCCCGCCCAGGCTCTCCTTCGAATGCGCTCGAACTTACCTCGACCATACCTCAAGTAAGTTAAAGCCCGTATCCCCTCCAGATCTAAACGGTGCGAGAACACCTTGGGAGGACAGAGATGTATATCGATACCAGTACAAGTCACTCGTCCCACCCTGCCGGGAACACCGGCGCCAAGCTGCGCAAGCTTGCGGAAACCGTTGAACGGCTGCATGCGCGTAACGCCAGGCGCTCCCTGGAGAAGATTATCGCCAAGGTGTATCCGGCGGATATTGCCAGCGTGCTCTCGATCATCCCGGAAGAGCATGTTGCCGCCATTTTTCATGCTATCCCGGAAACGACTTTTGCCGCAGACGTAATCACCCAGGTCAACGACCGGGTACAGCGCCTGATACTGGCCGAGACGCCTGACAGCCAGCTTATCACCGTGCTGGAAAAGCTGCCGCCTGACAAGCGCACCCTGCTGATCCGCGATCTCGAGCCGGAACGCGCCGAACTCCTTCTCTCCGAGCTGGAGAAGGGGAGTCAGAAAGAGGTCGAAGCCCTGCTCAAGCACGCACCCGACACCGCGGGCGGCATAATGACTACGGACTTCTTCGATCTTACCGAAGAGACGACGGTGGATGAGGCGATCCGCGCGGTGAGGGAGCATGCCGAAGTCGAGATGGTCTACTACCTGTACGTCACCGGCGCCAACCATAGATTGATGGGGGTCATCTCGATCCGGCAGTTGTTGCTTGCCAAGCCGAAGACTCTGCTGCGTGAGGTGATGAACAGCCGTATCATCTCCGTGACCACCGATGCGGATCGCGAGGTCGTGGCACAACTCGTGGACAAGTACCGCCTGCTTGCGATACCGGTCGTGGACGCATTCGGAAGCCTGGTTGGGATGGTAACCGTTGACGATGTGTTCGACGTGCTGGAGAGCGAAACGACCGAGGACATGCTGCGCATGGCCGGCACCGACAAGTCGGAGATCCTCACCCATTCCGCGCTGAGGGTGGCCTGGATTCGTCTTCCCTGGCTGCTGGCGGCATTTGTCGGGGGGCTGGCGGCAACCGGTATCATTCGAATTTTCGAAGGGGTGCTGGTGCAGGTCATCGCCCTAGGTGCATTCCTTCCGGTGATTATGGGCATGGCCGGAAACGTGGGTGTGCAGACCGCAACGGTCACCGTTCGTGGACTGGCCACCGGATCGCTCGATCTGCGCGATGTCTGGCATGTGCTGCAGAAAGAACTCCGGGTGGGGCTCCTGCTGGGGCTGTTTTACGGTGCCGGCCTTGGGATCTACGGCTGGTTTATGTTTGGCGAACTGACACTGGCGGGTGTGGTGAGCCTCACCATCTTCGGAAACATGACCGGGGCTGCTTTGCTGGCCGTGGCATTACCGATGCTTTTTCAACGTCTGGGTACTGACCCGGCTATTGCCACAGGCCCATTCGTGACCACCGCCATCGACGTTTTCGGCGTGCTCAATTACTTTCTGATCGCCTCTGCGCTATTGGATCTGTCCGGTGCGGTCTGACCCGGTTTAACCGGGTTTGTACTGAGTTCTGAATTAGTGGTAGCCTGCCGCCATGGACCTGTTCAATCTGGCTTTTTACGCTATCGTCTGCGGCATTCTCAGTGCCGCCTCCCCGTTGCTTGGCCGTACATTCTTACGCCTGGGCGTGGGAATGATTGTTGGCATAGCGGCTGCAGGTGCCCTGCCCACCGTTAAGCACGCATTGGGCTTCTGACAAAGCCTCAAAGCTGACGCTGCGCAAGCTGCCAGTCTGCTGTTCCCGCGAGTCCAATGGATCCCTGCGCCATCTGCCGCGGGTCAGGGGCGCCGCGTAAAGACCGATCCGGGTCTCGAAACAGATGATGCGCGCGTTCGGAGGCAGGCCTCTGAAACCAGCGAATCCGTCGAATCTTTGCGCGAACGCGAAGCGCAGTTTCGTAACAGATACCGGCTGCGCTTCCTGGCTACGCCCCTCGCGCATCCGTTCTCAGCAGCCGTCCAATCTCTTCGGCAGCGACCGGCCTGCCAAACAGCGGTCCCTGCGCACGGTTGCAGCCGAGAGATCTGAGCCATGCTGCCTGTTCGGGAGTTTGCACGCCGCTGGCGGTAACCCGCCGCTCCAGTTTTTGCGCGACTGCCATTGTGGTTTCCACCATCAGGCGGGCGCGGTCGTCCAGGAGTCCGCTGCGCACCAGTGCCGAGTCCAGCGTAAGGGTATCTATGGGATAAAGGATCAATCCGGCAAGCGAAGCGTGACCGGAGCCAAACCCGAAGAGCGAGAGCCCGATTCCCATCTCCGTGAACGCAGCGAGGACGCTGGCGGATTTCTCCGGACTTTGCAGGATGCTGGACTCGGACAAACCCAGCAGCAGCGTGTTTGGCGCAACCGGAGATTCGGCCAGAACTTCCCGCAGGATATTCACAAAACGCTGATTGATAAATCCCGGCGCCGGCAGATAGATAAGCAACTCCGGCGGGTGGTCGATGTCCCCACTCCATTCACGGTGGCAGGCAACCGCCTGTTTTAGTACGAACGTGCCTACTTTTATAGACAGCCCAAGATCCTCAGCGAGCGCAACCAGTGCACCGGGGGGGATCATTCCCAACTCCGGGTGCTGCCAGAAGACCAGTGCCTCTATGCTCTCGACCCGCCGGTTGCCGGTCAATCCGTATTGCGGGCGATACCGGACCGTCAGTTCACCGGTTTCGATAGCCAGCAGCAGACGATCCTCAAGTACCGTGTGCTGCACGATATTCTGTGAAATCTGGGGCGAGAAAAATTCAAAGTAGGTGTTGTTCAGCGTAGCCGTATTGCGGGCTTTGCGGGCGCTGAGGAGCAGAGAGTCGGCGTCGTTTCCATCTGCCGGATAGAGGCTGACACCGCCGGCAAGGCTCATCGCCCCGAACTCGAGGGCGGCCTGTCTGCGCAGCTCCCGCAACAGGCGGGCGACAACCCTGTTTGCATCTCCAGGGCTTAACAGACCGCCGACTGTGATGATAAACGTACCGTCTTCGCTGATCCCGCAAAAGTCGCTGTGGCGGATGGTGCGGTATAAGAGTGCCGGGACCACGGTAAGCAGCCGGGAGACCGCACCGGCCAGGGATTCCCGATCGGCAATAGTGCCAGCGAGCACCTTCAGATCAAGCACCGCGACTATCCGATCGTTGCGCTGCGCCAGGGTAATCCACCTGTTCAACAGCTCTCGGGTCAGCAGCGTATTGGGCAGGCCGGTAGTTTCGTCGTAAAGCGCCCGATGCCCGGGGCGTGTGTTTCCCGTTTGGTTCATTACCGGAATCCTCCGCTGTCATCGCGCTTCTCCCGGCGCAGCCTGAGCCTGATTTCGACATAGCTGCCGTCTGCCTGGTAGAAAAATTGAAAATCCATTTTTCGCACCAATGCCAGCATAGGCAGATTCCGGGTCATGACTTCTGCGCGCAGCGTAGCGATACCGCGGTCCATACAGGCGCCGATCAGTTTTTCCATCAGCATGCGTCCCAGACCACGGCCTTTTTGATCGGACCGGATCAGCAGTCCGAATTCGGCTGACGACTCTTCCGGAACAACGGTGGCGCCTACCACACCGAGCATCTCCCGTTCGTGTGACGCGGTAATTCCCAGCGCGATATAGTTTATATTGAGGTCGTAGTCGATTTTTTGAAAACGCAGCAGCTCGTTGCTGGGCAGCTGTTTGAGATAGGAGAAGAAGCGAAAGCGTACGTCATCCCGGGCTACCAGATGAAACATTGCCTCGTAGGCGGCTGAGTCGCCCGGGCGGATCGGCCGTAGCAGAACCCGCCGCCCGGCGGAGGTTTCGATATACTGTTCATCTTCGAGCGGATATCGGAAAGGCAGTGGGCGCAGGAGTTCGCGCCACTCCGCGGGGAGATGCAGCGGCGGGGGACAACGCAATGCCGAGAGACTGGTCAGCAGGTCGAAATTTCTCATGGCAGTATCAAGGGGTCAGATGACTTGATAAAGTGCGCTTTTACGCTAGCCTCCGTGGAAATAACGCGCCGGTCCATCACGGTCCCAATGCACCATGCGCCAAAAAGAGAGCGGACAAGCCGTCGCTTTAATCTCAATGCATCAATCCGGGCGGTAAATGATGCGTCATCCATGATGATTAAGCTGTCGCAGCATGCAACCGCAACTGATTGAAGTAAACCCGATCCTGCCTCCGAACGTCAAGACTGGAATGTGGTCTGTGTCCTTGGAAACTATCTGATAATCCCCCGCGAATCGCATTTCGGACGCAACCTTTTGGGGACCGCGCGATTTTGGCGCCTGGCGTTGTTGCGGCCCGCTGATGTAGCATCGGCTGCACTATGCCCGCCGCCGGCCGCGTCGCGCTATGAACCAGGACCGCCTCGGTCACGGCCGTGGGGGGAGTATCAGACAGGTTCTGATATAACCGGAAGAGTCAATAATCAAAGAAGGGATCTGTTTATGTCGGATAAATCCCTCCACTTTGTTGTCCCGGTATCTCTGCCGGACAGAGGGGGCAGAACGAGGATATCGCGCTAATGTCAACTGTTGAAGGGAGATTCTTTTCAGTACAGGTCGGCGGCTGGCTCGCGGTTTTCTGTTCCGCGTTCTGTTTCTATCTTGCCACCGTGACGATACGCTGGGCGGAGGCGTATGTGGTGATAGAGACCCCCTTTTTCGTATTCTCGCGGTTTTTCATGGGGTTCTGTGTTGTGTGCGTGACCATGCTCCTCAGCAGACGCCGCCTGCGTCCCCGCAGATACGACCTGCTGCTGGTCCGCACCGTGACAAATACGATCGCTGTATTCTGCTTTTACAAGGCCGTGGAGGTTGGATCATTGGCCGAGGCCAATATATTGAATATGACGTATCCGCTGTTTGTCGCCCTGTTTGCCTGGTTCTTCATTAAGGAGCAGCGGGACGCCTTTGTCCTGCTGGTCGTTGCAATCGCATTTGTGGGTATCTGGTTGATACTCGCACCGGATGAGATTGGAATGAAATGGGAAAATATCTGGGGTCTCTGTTCCGGAATCTCAGCCTCCCTGGCGATGGTCTCGCTCAATCTGAGCCGGAAATACCATGATTCGCAGACCATTCTCTTTTACATGTTCGGGCTGGGATCACTGTTAATATTTGCAATTTTCAATGAGGCGATTTTCTGGCCGGACAGGTACGAACTGTTCTTCCTGTTTACCTGTTCCGCAGTCGGCGTTCTGGGTCAGTATCTGCTTACTTACGGTTTTCTGTTCGTAACCGCGGTCGAAGGTTCAATCATCTCTTCCAGCAGAATAATCATTGCCGCGCTGTCTGGTCCACTGTTGGTGGGGGATCCGGCGTTAACGCTTTCGGGATGGTGCGGTGCGTTGCTTATATTCGCCGCCAATTCCATTCTGGCCTATCGCAAGTCCCTGGTTTAGTCGCCCCTGCGAGCCGATTGTTGTGCCATTTGTATCTGTGCCGCGTGGGCGCGCCGCAGGAGCTGTCAGTTTATCCGCTGAAAGCCGGCTCCGATTTCAGACGGCCGATCTCCCCGGGAGCAGCTGCCCCGCCCGGTATCCAGCGACAATGGTTTCGGATCGAACCTCCTGACCCTGACGCAACAACGCTGCGAAGGGCGGATCATCAGTGCGTCGCCCGTTCACCCCAGATCTCCTTCAGGCGGCTGTCCCGACCACAGTTCAGGCGATAGAATCTATACCGTATCGGGTTCTTCTTGTAGTAGTCCTGGTGATAACTCTCTTTCCCTTTTATGGGGTAGAAGGTGGAAGCATTTAAAATGGGAGTGACCACCTTTTTGTCCGGAAACTGCTCAATAACTCTTTTTTTGGACTGTTCAGCCAGACTTCTCTCTTTTTCGTTTGCGACGAAAATGGCACTCAGATAACTGTGGCCCTTGTCGCAGAATTGTCCCCGGTCGTCGAATGGATCGATGTTCACCCAATAATAATCCAACAGGGATTCATAACTGATTTTGTCCGGATCGTAGGTGATCTCGACCGCTTCATAGTGGCCGGTATGGTCGCCGTTATAAGTTGGATTTTTCAGACTCCCACCGGTAAAACCGGAGACAACATCGGTAACGCCATCAAGTTTTTCGAAATCGGACTCCATACACCAGAAACAACCCCCTGCCAAAATCGTTTTGTCTGCTGTGACGCTGCCGGCATAGGCAAACAAACCGGCCAGAACCAATAGGGTTAATCTGTTTTTCACGATTTCTCTCTCCTGGTGTATATCTTTCTGTTGTACGTCGGGGACCGCCGGGTAACGTCGTCGTTCCGGATAACAGTCAGGCATGCTCAGCGTACTGCAATCACCGGTTGAGTGGGAAGCGTTACCCGGAGCGGATATAATAGCGCCTGGCGTTAAACGGATCATCCGGGTCTCCCGCGGCGCCCCTGCCTGGCCTCTGTCCGGCGTCCAGTAACCTGTTGAACTCCCTGGATCCGCACCCTTCGCCGGGATGACGGGGTATCGGAAAGCAGGCGTGCCTGGATGGATGTTACCGGCTTCCGTACAGATACAGTCTTTCTATGAGACGGACAAGTTGGAGTTTAGTTCATTGTAAAACGGGGATTAAGTTCGCATGAGTGGCAAAGGAAATTCGGAATTCGTCAAGATCAAAGGCAGGCAGGTCGATCTGCCGTCCCTGTTAGCACGCATCGAAGGACTCGAGCGTGAGAACGCACTGCTGAAGAAGCAGCGCGGCAGGGCGCTCAGGCGCTACCGCAAACAGGAGGAGTTGAAGCCGTACGAGGCTGAACTGATCAAACTGCAGGAGCAGCTGGAAGCGGACAACCGGCGTATGATCATTCTTTTCGAAGGGCGCGACGCGGCCGGGAAGGGCGGTGCCATCCAGCGTATCACCTTTTACATGAATCCGCGCCACTACCGCGTCATTGCGCTGGGCAAACCAACCCGGGAACAGCGCGGCCAATGGTACTTCCAAAAATATGTCACACAGTTTCCACGCGGCGGGGAGATCGCGATCTTCGACCGCAGTTGGTACAACCGTGCATTGGTGGAGCCGGTGTTCGAGTTCTGCAGTGAAAAGGAGCACCTGGATTTTATGCAGGGGGTCGCTGGATTCGAGCGGGATCTGGTGCGCCAGGGGACCATCCTGGTCAAGTTGTACTTCAGCGTCAGTAAAAAGGTGCAGGCGCAACGCTTCGAAGTGCGCAAGACCAATCCACTGAAACAGTGGAAGCTCAGCGAAATCGACCTTCAGGTGCAGGAGCGTTGGGACGATTTCTCCCGGATGAAGTACGAAATGCTCAAACGTACCCACACCCAGGCGACACCCTGGACCATCATCCGTGCCGACGACAAGCACCGGGCCAGGCTCAATGCCATCAAGGTGATCCTGAGTTGCGTCGATTACCAACAACGCAACAAAGGGCTGGATTACGCGCTGGATCCAAATGTGGTGTACTCCGGTTCTGAAGAGCTGGAAAAGATGACGGCAGATCTGCTCAGAAGCGGTAAATTCATAGAGTAGGTGGATCAGGGTCAAGCCATTAAAGCTGTGATGAATAGAGTTGTTCCAATCATCTTCTTGCTGATTGCGCTGTCTGTGTGCGGTGAAGAGCGACTGTCGGTTATCCGGCCGGGAATCCCCTGTAAAAACATTCCGGATATCGAACGGCAACTCGGTTCTGTGGAACTGAACCGGGACAGCTCCGGCGTACTCATCGAATACAGCGGGATCCAGGGCGGGAAAGAAGCGAGGATTATTTATCGATGCGACGGTGGACGCCTGACTGAGCAGAGGGTTATGGTCATGCTTGCAGGTCGCGACGAAGCCTACCGTTATGCCGATGCTCAGAAAACAGCGCTTTCCGGGCGCTTGGGCGATCCGATTCACGATGGTTTGCAGCTGCCTGTCTGGCGCAGGCTGCTGTTCGGCTTTCTGGGTGCGGACCTGGACTACCTTACCGCAGTCGTTGTCTGGGGCAGGGAGAGTGAGGCTTTCATGTTGTCCGTCACACAAGCCGGTGAGAGTCTGTGGCAGGTCTCCATTTCCCAGGGGAGTTCAAAACTGGAGTACATCATCAACTCTTAGCCCACCATATCGCCGGGGTCCTGGAAGTGAGCGAGCCAAGCCGTTGCCGGCGGCCGGGAAAACAAGCTTTAATCAGACCCGGGCGGGAGAAAAAGGAGATAGAGGTGCCACTAGAACAGGCGGAAGTGGATAATTTGCAGAGATGGCTGTCGCACATTGGCGCCGGTCTGGATCAGTACCTGAAATTTGAGCATCCGGATGCGCTGCACCCCGACAGTCACTGGCGTGAATACCTTGATATACCTTTACCCCGGCAGGGAGTCGGCATTGCCCAGGTGACCCGGGAACTGCTCGATCAGGTTATTCCCAACGGTTCCCCTGTCCCCCGGCCGGGATTCAGCGCCTTTATCACCACCGGCTCGACAACCGCTTCCACGCTGGCTTCCGCTGCTGCAAGCATCGCCTCGCCGCAGCGTTACCTGCATACCGCTTTCAACTTTCTGGAGGAGTTGTCTTTACAGTGGCTGGCGGAGATGTGCGGTATCGGGCGGCTGAAGGGGGTCTACAGCAGCGGCGGATCGGTGGCAAACCTGGTCGCATTGGGCGGGGCACGGCAGTCCGCATTCGAAAAATACGGTCATGATCCCGCGGCCGAAGGCGTCAACAGGCCGGTAGCGGTATACGCCAGTGCGGAGTGCCACCATACCATTCAGCGTTCCGGTGGCGTGTTGGGGATTGGCCGGCGCGCGATCAGATCGATCGCCTGCGATGGTGACGGCCGGATGCGGGTCGATCTTTTGCAACAAGCCATAGGGAAGGATAAAAAGGCGGGCATTCTGCCGATGGCCATCGTTGGCAACGCGGGTACCACCAATACCGGCGCCATTGATCCGCTGCGGCAAATAGGTGAGATCGCGGCGGAGCATTCGATCTGGTTCCACGTCGATGGCGCTTATGGGCTGCCCGGCATACTGGATGATCAGATCAGTCATCTTTATCAGGGCCTGGAGCTCGCGGATTCGGTCATAGTCGATCCGCACAAATGGCTTGGCGCCTCGGTTGGCGTGGCCGCCACCTTTGTCCGCGACAGAGCGTTGTTGTCTCGCGCATTTACCCAGGAACCTGCCGACTATCTGGAGGGTGCCGTAGAACGGGAAGATGGCTCCGGCGCGGTAATCGAGCATTCGCTGGACGACTTCGGCATTCCCTATTTTGATTACGGCGTGGAACTGAGCTCGCCTTGCAGGGGTGTTGTCGTCTGGGCATTGATTCGGGAAATCGGGGTTGAAGGCATGCGCCAAAGAGTAAAGCGGCATAACGACATGGCGCGATACCTGGCGCGCTTTGCCGATGAACATCCCAATCTTGAA
Source organism: Gammaproteobacteria bacterium (assembly GCA_020445405.1). Taxonomy (GTDB): domain Bacteria; phylum Pseudomonadota; class Gammaproteobacteria; order Chromatiales; family Chromatiaceae; genus HKST-UBA178. The sequence continues at coordinate 12,459 of JAGRGQ010000010.1, forward strand.
GTGCTGAGCAAGCCGACACTTTCCATCTGCTGCTTCCGCTACACCGCGCCGCATGTCACCGATCTGGATCTGCTCAACCAGCGACTGCACCGCCGACTGGTAAGAGAGAACGAATTTATGCCCAGTACCACGCGGGTGCAGGGAAAGCTGGCGCTGCGTCCCTGCTTCATCGGAGCGCGTGCCGATCGTTCGCAAATGGATGGCCTGCTGCAAGCGGTGCTGCGAATTGGCGGCGAACTGGCGGCTCGATAGAAAAGGGCTTCTGATCGCTCTGTCGGAACTGGTTTTTTGTCGACATGGTGTGCGCGTATGCAACAGTTGCTTAAATTGTCTCAAGCCATTGACCGTCTGAACAACCGGATCGGACTGCTGCTCTCCTGGCTGCTCCTGATAATGGTTCTGCTCGGTGTCTACAACGCCGTTACCCGCAAACTGAGTCAGTCCGCCGGCATCGACCTCAGTTCCAATATGTACATCGAGGCCCAGTGGTATCTGTTCAGCCTGGTGTTTCTCTGGGCCGGCGCGTATGCGCTGCGCCACGGGGTACATGTCAGAGTGGATATCCTGTATTCGCGCATGGCGCCCAGGTCCAGGGCCTGGGTCGATATCCTTGGTACGCTGTTTTTCCTGCTGCCGCTCTGCCTGCTGATTATCTGGGTGAGCACACCCTATGCACTGGATTCCTGGCGCATCCTGGAGGATTCTCCCGATCCGGGCGGTCTGCCCCGCTACCTGATCAAGAGCGCTATACCCGTCGGATTCATACTGCTGCTGCTGCAGGGGCTGTCTGAACTGGTGCGCAATATCGCTATTCTGCGTGGGCTGCCGACCGTTGAGGAGCGCGGCAAAGAGGAATCGCTGTGAATCCGGATCTGCTCGGACCCCTGATGTTCGGGGCAGCGCTGGTGTTGATCTTCAGCGGCTACCCGGTGGCATTCGCGCTTGGTGGAACCTCGCTGATCTTCGCTGTGATCGGCATGCAGATGGACCTGTTGAATTTCGCCATGCTGCAGGCGATCTCCCAGCGCATCTTCGGCGTGATGCACAACTATACGCTGCTGGCGGTTCCCTTCTTCATCCTGATGGGCACGATTCTCGAGCGCACCGGTCTGGCAAGGGATCTGCTGAAGACCATGGGCAACATCTTCGGACCGCTGCGCGGCGGCCTTGGTTTTTCTGTCATTCTGGTAGGTACGCTGCTGGCCGCAGCCACCGGCGTGGTAGGCGCCACGGTAGTGGCAATGGGCATGATTGCGCTGCCCGTCATGCTGAAGTACAACTACTCCAAAACATTGGCCAGTGGCATCGTCTCGGCTTCCGGGACACTGGGGCAGGTGATTCCACCGAGTATCGTGTTGATTGTGCTTGCGGATCAGCTCGGCGTAGCGGTCGGCGACCTGTTCGTGGGATCTTTGCTCCCCGGGCTAATGCTCGCAGCGATGTACCTGATCTATGTCGCGGGGGTCGCCATTGCAGCGCCCAAGGCGGCGCCGGCCATGCCCGCCGCCGACCGGAGCATGCGCGGCCGGAAACTCCGGTGGGAGATTGTCCGGGTGATGATGCCTCCGCTGACGCTGATCGCGGTGGTGCTGGGCAGCATCTTTATCGGCTGGGCCACCCCCACCGAGGCGGGCGCCTTCGGTGCGCTCGGCGCCATCGTTCTGGCTGCGCTGAACCGCAGGCTGACCTTCGCGTCGGTCCGGGAGAGCATGGACACGACTGCCCGTCTCACCAGTATGGTGATGTTTATTCTGGTCGGTTCCCAGACCTTCTCGCTGGTGTTCCGCGGGCTGTACGGGGATCTCTGGATAGAGGATCTGCTGACCAACCTGCCCGGCGGTGCCATCGGTTTCCTGCTGTTGGTCAACCTGGCCATTTTTCTACTGGGATTCTTCATCGATTTCTTTGAGATCGCCTTTATCATCGTGCCGCTGGTGGCGCCGGTGGCGGCGCGTATGCTCTCGCCCATGTTCGCCGAATTCGACGAGCCCGCGCGTATGGCGCTGGTCTGGTTTGGCGTGTTGATCGGGATGAATCTGCAGACCTCGTTTTTGACGCCGCCCTTCGGTTTCTCGTTGTTCTATCTGCGCGGTGTGGCGCCCGTGGAGGTCAGCACCGGGCAGATCTATCGCGGGGCGGTGCCATTCATCGCCATTCAGCTTATCGGTCTGCTGCTGCTGTTCTATTATCCGCAGCTGGTTACCTGGCTGATCACCATCGGTTTCGGACAGCAGGCCTGATGCCAATCCACCACCGCTGGCGCTTGCGCAGGTATGGAGAGTGACAGGAAGAGCCGGCCCTCCCTGGCCGAAGGCTTGAAGCAGTCGTGAGTCCGATGGCGGGAGAGTACTCCTTCACCCGCTGAAAACGAAGCTGGCATAGGTGGATTCGGCCGTGCTGAACCATTTATCGGACTCTGCCTTGAATTTACTCCAGTCCTGATAAATCTTCTTGTACACCGGATCGGCCGCGGCCAGCTCGTCGTACAGAGCGAACGCCTCCTTCCGCGCTACCTGCATAATCTCGTCGGAATAGCGGCGCAGCTGAACGCCTTTTTCGAGCAGGCTCCTCAGGGCGGCGGGATTCTTTGCGTCGAAATCCGCCACCATCTGTTGATTGGTCTGGGCGGAGGCTGTGATGAGCATCTCCTGATATGCCCTGGGCAGGCCATCCCAGGCCGCTTTATTGACATAGATGCTGAGGCTCGGCGCGGGCTCCCACCAGCCCGGATAGTAGTAGTACTTGGCTACCTTGTAAAAGCCCGCCTTCTCGTCATCGTATGGGCCGACCCACTCAGTGGCATCGATCACGCCACGCTCCAGAGCGGGGAAGATGTCTCCCCCGGCCAATACCTGTACCGTGACTCCCAATCGGCTCATCACTTTGCCGCCGAGACCCGGAATGCGCATTTTGAGCCCCTTCAGGTCTTCAGCGGTGTTCACCTCCTTGCGAAACCAGCCCCCCATCTGACAGCCGGTATTGCCCGCGGGGATATTGACGATATTGAAGTCTGAATAGATTTTCCGCATTCGCTCGATGCCACCGCCGCTATAGAGCCAGGCGTTCTGCTGTCTGAAGTTCAGACCGAAGGGGAGTCCGGTATCGAATCCAAAAGCCGGGCTCTTGCCGACGTAGTAGTAGGATGCGGTGTGTCCTATCGGAAAGGTGCCCTGCGAGACCGCATCGAACACCTCCAGGCCCCCGACGAGTTCGCCGCCGGCATACGGGAGGATCTCGAAATCTCCGTCGCTCATTGCCTTGACTCTATCGGCTATGTTGACCGCGCCTCCGTAAATGACGTCGAAGGCTTTCGGCCAGCTGGTGGGCATTCTCCAACGGATCTTTTTGGGAGCTGCGATAATCGCGGGAGCTGTCACCGCAGCTGCGGTTCCGACGGCTGCCCGCTGGATAAAATCACGGCGTTTCATCTGACTCTCCTTTGGTTGTAAATTATTATCTGCCGGTGATCTGACCGGGGTCGCCTGACTTTATAAGGGAAAGCGAAGCCAAGCGCAAACAGGCCCGCCCGATCAGGGGATTTGCCCGGATACGGCGGTGACGGTTTTTACAGACGGTTGGAACATTAGACTCGCTGCTGTTGTCAGTCATCTGCCCGCTGCGTCGCGTCATGAACCGGAATCGCCACGGTGCGGCCGCGGGATGTGATGGGACAGGTTTTAGTTCATAGCACCGACCAGCCTGGCCGGCAGCTTCGGCAGACCGCCGATCAATGCCACCACTACCGCAGCCAGATAGGGGATGCCCTGTATCCCCAGCACCAGTGCCCAGACGCGGATATCCATCATGTCGCTATCGTTGCGCACCATGAACATGCCGGCGATGCCCAGCGAAAGCACCAGCAGGAACAGCAGTTCCTCGCGGGCGTCCATCAGTGAACGGAGCAGCGCGTTGCTGCTGGCGTACTTCGGTGTGCGGAAAAAACCGATGCGCCGGGTTATAAAGCCGGTCAGCATGGCTCTGGCGATAGTGTGCGATACGGCCAGGCCGGCGAGTCCCGCCGCCAGGCTCTGACGCAGCGTGGCCGCCACTCGGCGGCGGTACAGGAACAACATCTTAAGCAGTTTGAATACGAACAGCACGAGCGGCAGCAGTGCGAACAGTATGTTCGGCGGCGCAACCAGATCCGGCCACAGCAGCATGCTGACCGACCAGGCTATTGCCCCGAGGTTGAAGAGAAGATTGAAGCCATCGGCCAGCCAGGGCAGCCAACCGGCGATAAAATGGTAGCGCTGTCCCCAGGTCAACCGGCTGGGTTCGATTCCAAGCAGCGGCGCCAGGTGGTGCCGGAGGATCAGTACCGCCCCATAGGCCCAGCGGAAACGCTGCTTCTTGAAGTCCGCGAAATTATCGGGCATCAATCCTTTTCCGTAGCTCTCGGGAATGTAGGTCGCCTTATATCCCTGCTCGAAGATGCGCAGACCCAGCTCGGCATCTTCGGTGATGCACCATTCGCCCCATCCCCCCACCTCTTCCAGCACCCGGCGCCGTACCAGCGTCATAGTGCCATGTTGGATAATGGCGTTGCGCTCGTTGCGGGTTACCATGCCGATGTGGAAAAAGCCCCGATACTCGGCCATGCACATCGCCTTGAACGCATTTTGGCCGCCGTCCCGATAATCCTGCGGGCCCTGGACTATACCCATTTCGGGATCGTTGAACTGAGGCACCATATCGCGCAGCCAATCGGGTTTCACCATGTAGTCACTGTCGATGACGGCGACTATCTCCGCCGTGGGATCGGTCTGCCGCAGTGCATAGTTCAGTGCGCCGGCCTTGAAACCGGCGAGGGGGTCGACGTGAAAGAAACGGAAGCGTGCGCCCAGGCGTTTGCAGTGAGCCTCGACCGGCTGCCACACGGCGGAATCCTTGGTATTGTTGTCTATGACCAGAACCTCGAACCGCGGATAGCGCAGCGCTGCCAATGCATCCAGCGTTTGTATCATCATCTCCGGGGGTTCGTTGTAGGCAGGCACGTGCACCGAAACCATGGGGAGCTGCTCATCCGGAACACCTGAAGGGCGCTGCACATTGCGCCAGGGACGCATCCATGCGGCCTCCGCCAGCTCATGCGCTTCGGCCAGCAGCACTACGATGACGCCCAGTGCTGCGATGAACAGCATGATCCCCACCGCCAGCGTGGCGGGGGTCAGATACTGACGCGAATACTCATAGACCATCCATACCGCAAAGGTGGTAATGAGATAGGCTATCAAAGCCAGAAATCCCCGGCCGCGAGCCATCAGACCGCGGCTGTCGCGGAACAGTACTGCCAGCAGCAGTACCGTCAGTCCGATACTGATTGCGACCAGCCCATGCCATCCCGGCATCCTGACGACCGGTGCGGAAAAATCGAATTTGGGCTCGCGGTTGATGTTATACACCCCCCAGTTGGTTCCCGCCTCCCCTTCCAGCTTCCGTTTCCACAATTGATCGAATGCTTCCATTACGTAGTAGGTGTAGCCTTCGCGTTCCGCGACTGAGAGAAAGCGCCGCAGAAATTTGGCCTGATTCGCCAGCGTCGCTTTGGCGTCCTTGCGGGTGCGCCCGTTGCTGGGCCAGCCGACTTCGGCAATCACGATGCGCTTGTCGGGATAGGCCTCCTGGAGTTGCCGGTAGCGGAAAACAACGTAGTCGACGGCCTGCTCCACATCGATGCCTTCCCAGTACGGCAAGATATGGACCGCGATGAAATCGACGTGTTTGACCAGCTCAGGGTATTTGAGCCAGATGTGCCAGGGTTCCGCCAGGCTGACAGGTGCCCAGACTTTTTTGCGAACCCTATCGAGATGCCCGATCATCTGTTCGACCGTCTGGTCTCCGCGCAGCAGCGCTTCATTGCCGACGATCACCCGGACGATGTGCTCATGGTTTTCGCGGTAGATGCGGATGAGCTTTTCGATCTCGGTGTTGTTGGCTTCCGCGTCCTGATTAATCCATGCGCCGAGCATCACATTGAGCTGATGCGCGCCGGCTAGAGGGGCCACTTCGGCCAGAGTGGACGCCACCGTGTAGGTGCGCACCGCATACGCCTCCCCGGCCAGCAGGGCAAGATCCTCGTCGATCTCCGCAGTGGATGGGAAGTGTCCCTGCATCGGCGTCTGTGCCCCCCGCATCGGGGAGAAGCAGAAACCCTGAATCGTAGTGGGCCAGGGTGGCTCCGCGACAGGCTGGTTGATGACCGCCCACAACAGAAACGTCAGGCCGCCCATCAGAAGCGTTATCAGAAGGCCGGCGCGATTAATCAACTGCTGTCATTCCTGCTGGTATCAAGGGGGATACATTGTATGCTCTTGCCGGAGAATATCCAGATGCACTGATGATCTCTCACCCAAAGAGCGCCCGCTGAAATCGGCTTCCCGGACAATGTGCACTGCGGCAGGAAAGGCGTGCGCTGCCAGTTGAGTGTTAAACAACCGTTCCAGGCCCGAGAGAGGACTTCAAAGGCACTTGCCGATGGTCTAAAGTGTGCGTTGTTGCCCGTTCTCACCCCTGTCGTTGCTATCCAAGGAACAATTTATGTCAGGCAAGCTGCAAGTTGAGTATATCGATCACATCGCGGTAATAACGATTGACAACCCACCGGCGAACACCTGGGACCGGAATAGCCTGACTGCGTTGACAAGTCTGATTGATGAGCTGAACGGGAAGCGTGATATATACAGTTTGATCGTTACCGGATCCGGGGACAAATACTTCTCAGCGGGAGCGGATCTGAAAATGTTTGTCGATGGCGACAAAGGCAGTGCCTGGGCCATCTCCAGTTTGTTTGGCCAGGCGTTCGGTGCTTTAAGCCGCTTTCGCGGGGTTTCCATAGCCGCGCTAAACGGATATGCGGTGGGCGGCGGTCTGGAATGTGCGCTGGCCTGCGATATCCGTATCGCCGAAGAACAGGTCCTGGTTGCGCTGCCGGAGGCGAAGGTGGGACTACTGCCTTGTGGAGGCGGCACACAACGCCTGCTTAATTTGGCCGGAGAGGGCTGGACTAAACGCCTGATTTTGTGCGGCGAACAGCTCAGCGCAAGCCAGGCTCATGCTGTAGGTATCATCGAAGAGGTGGTGGGGCGCCACGAAGCGATGCCGAAGGCATTGGAGATGGCACGGAACGTGGCAAAACAGAGCCCGTCAAGCGTCGCTGCATGTAAATCGTTGATTCAGGAATCGCGGGTTCTGCTTGAAAAGGGGTTGCTGCTTGAGCGGGAGCGGTTCGTCGAGCTGTTTGATACCGAAGATCAGACCGAGGGTGTAAATGCGTTTCTGGAGAAGCGCGCACCGCATTGGAAAAATGCCTGATCATCAGCAACGGTATGAAAAGGGTGGCATTGCGTCTTCACTGCCGTGCAGGTGGTTTTAAGCCTGTTGATTCTGCCGGTACACGGATCGGTTTCGCATTCCGGCTGCTCAGGGAGTGTTTAGCAGGGGAGCCACGTATTCATCGAACATCTCCTGGTCGACCAGCCCCAGGTGGGTGTAGTTGATCCGGCCGTCCCGGCCGATAACCACATTGTAAGGGACGATCTGGCCGCTGTTACCCCAATATTCGAGCATTTTAGGTCCGCGAGTGTCGTCCGCGACCAGTACCGGATAGTTGATCCCGAGCGAGCGGCTGACATTCCGCAGCGGTATCTCTTTATCCACACCGATACCGATAATCTGCAGTCCAGCGGCTTCGTGCTTGCGCTGCAATTCGATCAGCTCGGGGATCTCGTACTGGCAGGGGGCGCACCAGCTGGCCCAGAAGTTGAGCAGGATTACCTTGCCTTTCCAGTGATCGAGGGCGTACTTTTCCCCGTCCAGGGCGGGCAGCGGAATGGTGTGACTCTGCCAGACATTGTCACCCACCCCGAAGGACGGATTTTTCGTTTGAAGATCCGGGATCGCCGGCTGCTGATCTGCGACGGTCCGCTGGCTCAACTGATAACCGGCGAATGCGGAGACGCCACCCGAGACCAGGATGGCGATGATCAGGAACGCGGTCAGGGGTTGCTCCATGGAATGATTTCCGGTCTCAATTCTGCTTTTGGGATTGATCGCTGATCTGCCACACCACGTTGAATTTCTGCGCCAGGTCCTGGGCGTACGTAGTCAGCTTTTCGGACAGATACATCTGGCGTACCTTGTCTTTAATCAGGGGGTAGGGGCGGGTTTCACCCGGTTTGCGTTCCAGGATGGTGATCAGGTGAAATCCCAACGGGGTCTCGATCACCTCGCTGACCTCTCCGTCTTTCAATTCAGAGATGGCGGCATTGATCACCGGGCTTCCCCGGTCTTCCTTGATCCAGCCCATGTCACCGTTGTTTTTACGTCCGAAAGGATCGATGCTGTATTTGCCTGCCAGTGCAAACAGGCTCTCCCCGGCAAGGATGCGCCTGCGCATCTCCTCCGCTTCCTCCCGGGTGGCCAGAACCAACTGGCCGATATGACGGCGCTCGACGATCTGTCCAAGTTTGGGATGGCTGTCGAAGTATGCCTTCAATGGCGCTTCGTCCGGCAGCCACTCATGTTCAAGATTCTCCACCAACAGGGCAGGGAGGTGCTCTGTGCGGAAGGCATCGAGGGCGTCGGAGATATCTATACCCATGTCGACTGCTGCGCGCGCGGTCAGCAGCAGTTCACCGCGGACGTATAATTGTTCCTCGATCTGCTCTTTCGTCACTTGCTTTTCACGCTGGACCGGGAGGTCGGAATAGAGAATCCGGATTCCCTCGCCTTCCATCAACACGGTCTCCGGTGCGGCGCCAGGTAGTGCGCGCTCGCTGTACACCTGGACATGGTATCTGTTGCGCAGGCGTCTGATCTCATCGATTCTGGAGCGCTTGTATTGGTCCGCGATATAGGCGGACTGAGCTGCTTTGTATGCGTCGTGGTTACCTTTGAATTGCGCCTTCATCTGCTGATTGGTTTCATCGGGAATTTTGATTTCGTCCCGTATTTTGTCCATGTATCTCCGATGCAGTATACCGGTGCGGAAGCGATCCAGTTCATCGAGGTATTGAGCACTTTTGTCTAAATTTTGCGCCTGCGCCTCGATCAACAGCAGGCGGGAAAGCACCAGACGTTGCAGCATACTGCCGCGCACCGCCGCCTGCTGGTCCTCCTCAAGCGTATTGAACTGGGTGATAAAAGGGGAGCTGCGAAGTGCCCGTTCAAGGTCGGAAGCTGTGATCTGCAGGCTGCCGATAGTGGCGAGAACCTCGCTGGAACCTGTCGCCTGAGGGCAACTCCATGACAGGGTGAGCGCTATGAACAGGGCACGTATCGAACGGTGGTTCGGTTTCATCAGGTTGACTTCCGTATGCAGGCAAAAAAGAAAGTGGCCGCAAATGCGGCCACTATGTTACCGCAATGAGCGGGTTGATTTACTCCTCCGGAATCTTACCACCGAGATCGGGTGCACTGGCGTGCATCCAGGATACGGCTGCTGAGTAATCTTCCAGGATAGGTTTGCCCTTCCATACATGTTCATCGTCGTCCGCGATCCACGGCACACCGTTTTCATTGGTCTCGTGGCAGGCGGCGCATTTGAACGGGCCGTGGGAACCATCCGGGTTGTACTGCGTGGCCTGGCGGTAGGTGGTCAGATCGGTTCGCTGCGTCACCGGGTACAGACCGTGAATAGACTGATGGCAGGCCTGGCAGGCGAGGCCGGCATGTCCCTTGGTATAGCGATTCAGACTGTATTTGCCGGGCTGGTTGATGGGGAAGGCAACGCCGCCCTGACCTTCAACATAAGGTGCCGCATGGCAATCGGCGCAGTGCGGTGCACCGGCGGAGAGCCAGTAGTCGCGACCGTGGGTGGCAGCTTCGTACGGCACGGCTGCCGCCCCGGTTGCGCCGGCCGGAAGTTTCAGGGATGCGATGTCCACCGCGGGATTGGCCGACAGCGGCACTACATTGATATCGCCGTCCTCATCCTTGGTTACCATCGGACCGTTGCCCTGCAGTGCGATGACCGCAATGTCAGGCACGGTGCGTTTCTTGGCCCAGGTGGCCAGGATTTGGGATTTCCCGGGAGTGTCGTGGCCCTTGGCATCCAGCACAACCTTCGGGTCCATCATGGACTCCAGGGTCTTCATGTCCACGCCGATACCCTTGGCGATCTCCTTCAGGGACTTGTTGCGCAGGGTCGTGCCCTCCTGTTTGAAGGCCTGGGAGATGTTGTCGCGCTGGTACAACTCGCGGGACAGCTGGTTGTGGCAGTTGGTGCACCACAAGCCCTTGCCATTCTTGCCGTTGCCGATTTGGGAGACGTTGGCCTGGAGCCATTTGCCGATGGCATTCAGGTGCTCTTCGGTTTCCACGCCGTCCTTGTCCTTGTTGGGATTGGCATGTACGTCACGACCGACGTAGCAGCCACCGGCAGCGTCGCGGTTGTCACGGGTGGCGTAAGCGTTTTTGCCGTCCGGGGTGATCGGATAGCCTTCCATGCTGCCGTCCTGACGGTGCGCCGGGTGACAGCCCTGACAGGCGGCACTGCGTTGTTCAGCGTCGGGCATGGGCGCATGGGTCTGGTGCACCGTGTGCATGGCCTGGGTCAGCGGCGGAATCCGCTCTTCCTTACCCTCCTTATTCTTGAAGGTGCTGGAGTTGAGTACGCCGATGACGTTGTCCGCGTGGCATTTCTGGCACAGGATCGGGTCGCGGCCGATGCGATTATCCTTGGAACGGCCGTTGGGGTCGTAGTTCTTCAGGAAGTCGGTGCCGTTATGGTCGTCATGCATCTCCAGGATTGAGATCGCGGTGCCCTTCAGGTCTGCAAACCAGTCTGAAGCCCCCAAGCCTTTCCAGAACGCTCTCTCCTGCTTGTACAGCTGGAACTTATCGCCGTTGGCGCGTTCGTTGCCGTGGCAGTTCGGGCAGTTCGGTATGTCGATCGGGTTGGTCCCGACGAATGTGATCGGCTTGCCGTTGTGACTGTCGAGTACCGGCGCGCCGCTATCCGCATCCACCAGGCTCACCCAAGCCTCCTGGAACGGCTGGATATCGATCTCCACCAGCGACAGCACATCCTTGGCCGCCACTGAATCGTAGAACGGTGTCAGCGGCAGACCCAGGGCGTCCCAGATACCGGGATTGGTCAGCACGATGGGTACATTGTCCAGCACGGGCGATTTGGTGTAGACAATCGTGCCCTTCTCGCCGGTGTAATGCAGATGCCCGCCTTTCATCGGACTGGGAGCGGCGGCGCCGGCCGGGCCGTTGTCCTTCGGAACCGGAACATTGAGACCAACCACCAGTTTTTCGCTGTCTTTGCTGGTGCCTTTGGGGTTGGTGCCCTTGAGGTCCTTGTAAACGTACAGGTGAGTCCAGTAGGCATTCGCGACGTTTTCGTTGTCGGTGTACTTGCCGTCACCGTTCACGTCGTAGCGCACGTCCCAATAGACCATTTTGCTCCCTTCGGAGTAAGTGTTGTCGATATGGCCGTAGGCGAGCTTCATGCGCTTATTGCCGTCCACCACGACAGTGGGATCGTTGGCGTCGGCCTCGAGCAGTTCGGGGTACCGCTTCCTGCCGGTTGAGGTTTTGATTACCTGGCTCTGCACCGAATTATAGGGTGGAAGCACGCAACAGTAGCTGAAATCGAAGCCGGTGCAGTGCATGCCCAGTTCGTAATTTATCGTGATGTTGTAATCATTTTTAGGCTTGGCGACATCGGCAGCCACCAGAGCCCCTTCGTAGCGCTTTGGCGCGTCCACAGCAGCATGCATGGCCTCGGCCTTCATAGGCTCCGCTTCGGTTGCTGTTTGTGGTGTGGTACACCCACCGGCGAATGCGACCGTGAAAGCCGCTAGAGCAAAGACAGGTCCGCGCATGCTTTAATTCCCCCCTTGAAGTATTGCTTGATGTTGTGATACCGGCGAACGAACTCAGCGCACGAAAAATTCTGGAGTGTGGTGATTTGTGGCATCGTGCCTGCCTTTCAGATCTGCCGGTTTTTTCCCTGCAATGATTGGCTGATGGATCAGAATCGTTCTTTAAATCTAAATATACTTATAATATTGAGCCTACGATTTGTAGGACTTTGCACTTTATTAACACATTGCTCCGGGTAAATCAATCGATTAAGAAGTGACAACCAGGATGATGCGGAAACCGTCGGCGTCCCTTTCACTGTCGGGTTCATCTCAAGACCGGGCGGCTCAGCGGAAGTCGGCACCCTGCACCGCCATCATTTCGGTGTCAGTGGGGGTGTGGGCGTGAGTCCCCAGATGTCTCTATTGTAGGCGCGGATGGTGCGATCAGAGGAGAAATAGCCGCAATTTGCCGTGTTGGCTATACTCAAACGGGCCCACTGGTCCGGATCCCGGTAGGCGGCTGCCGCGCTGTTTTGCGTATCGATGTAGCTGCGAAAATCGGCCACCACCATCCAGGGGTCTCCGGGGCTTTTGATGCTGTTGATGATGGGGTCGAAGTGTCCCGGCTCGAACTGGTTGAAATGACCGCTCTCCAACAGCCTGAAAACCCGCTGTAAATCCCCGTCGTCTGCGATCATTTGCATGGGATTATAGCTGTTGCGCAATGCACCAAGTTGTTCCGCGTCGTGCCCAAACAGGAAAAAGTGATCCTCGCCCACCTCTTTGCGAATCTCGATGTTGGCACCATCCAGCGTACCGATGGTAACTGCGCCATTGAACATGAATTTCATGTTGCCGGTACCCGAAGCTTCGGTGCCTGCGGTCGAGATCTGCTCCGATAAATCGGTGCCCGGGGCGATCACCTCCATCTCCGATACGCTGTAGTCGGGCAGAAAGGCGACTCTGAGCAGACCGGCCGTATCCGGATCGACGTTGACGACGTTGGCTACATTGTTGATAAATTTGATTATCCTCTTGGCCATCCAGTAGCCCGGCGCGGCCTTACCGGCAAACAGCACGCAACGGGGTGTCCAGTCGTCTGTGTCGTGCCGCTTGATGCGATCGTAAAGATGGATCACGTGCAGGAGATTCAGCGTCTGCCGTTTGTATTCGTGAATGCGCTTAACCTGTACATCGAACAGAGCATTGGCATGGAAGCGTACTCCGCAAAGCGACTCAACCATGGCCGCCAATCGCTCCTTGTTGTTCTTTTTCACCGCCAGCCAGCGCTGGCGAAAACGCGGATCGTCGGCGCGCTCCTGGAGCGCCCGCAGTCGTTTCAGATCCGTGACCCATCCGGCTCCGAGCTCCCCGGTGATCAGGTCGTTCAGGCCCATGTTGCACTGTACCAGGAAGCGGCGCGGTGTTACGCCATTGGTCTTGTTGTTGAATCGCTCGGGCCAGAGCTCGTAAAAATCGCGGAATATTCCCTCCTTGAGCAGCCTGGTGTGCAGTTTGGCGACGCCATTGACGGAGAAGGAACCTACGATTGCCAGGTGGGCCATCCGGATCTGCGGCTGCACCCCCTCTTCAACAATAGACATCCGTGCCTGCCGGTGGGTATCGCCGGGCCAGTGCCGCGCGACAATCGAAAGGAAGCGGGCATTGATCTCGTAAATGATATCGAGGAGCCGGGGCAGCATTTCACGGAACACCCAGACCGGCCATTTCTCCAGTGCCTCCGGCAGCAATGTATGGTTCGTATAGGCCATGCACCTGGAGGTGATCGCCCAGGCGTCGTCCCATCCCATCGCATGCCGGTCCATCAGCAGGCGCATCAGTTCGGCAACGGCGATCGACGGATGGGTGTCGTTGAGCTGAAAACAGCTGTAGTCGGCAAACTCGCCGAACACCTCGCCGTGATCCCGCACCCAGCGCCGCAACACGTCCTGCAGCGCCGCCGAGGTGAGGAAATACTGTTGTCGCAGGCGCAGCACCTTGCCCTGCTCCGTGGCGTCATCCGGATAGAGGACCTTGGTAATGTTTTCGGCATTGGTCTTCTCGGCCACTGCCTCGGGGTAGAGTCCGGCACTGAACTTTCCCAGGTCGAACTCCTCGGTTGGCACGGCCTTCCACAGGCGCACCGTGTTCACGGTACCGTTTTCGTAGCCGGGCACCGGCAGGTCGTAGGGGATCGCGAGTACATCTTCGGTCTCAACCCAGCGCACCTGCAGTCCATTCTCCTGATGCCGGGTGTACTCCACGCGGCCGCCGAACTTCACGCGCTGCCTGAATTCCGGCCGTTCCAGCTCCCAGGGGTTGCCGTGCACCAGCCAGTGATCGGGCTCCTCCACCTGATATCCTCTTTTGATGAGCTGCCGAAAGATCCCATACTCATAGCGGATGCCGTGCCCCATTACCGGAAGCTGCAGTGTGGCGCAGCTGTCCACGAAGCACGCCGCCAGCCGGCCCAGGCCGCCATTGCCGAGCCCTGCGTCACGTTCGAAATCGATGATCTCTTCCAGATTCAGGTCCAGCCTTCGCAGCGCTTCGGCGGTGGCTTCGGTCACCCCGAGATTCAGCATGGCATTGGGCAGGCTGCGACCCATCAGCCACTCCATCGAGAGATAGTAGGCGCGTTTGCAGCGGCTCTCCTGATAGGAGTAGTGCGTGTTCTTCCATCGCTCCATCAGCCGGTCGCGCAGGGTAATAACCACCGCATGGTAAACATGATGGGCCGAGATCGAATGCTTGTCGCAGCCCAGGGTATGATTGAAGTGGCGGCGGATGTCGGCCGCGATACTGGCCGCATCCATCCCCAGGTCTGCGGTGTCGACCAGCAAAGGTTGCGGCAGATGAGTTCTGATTTCCTTGGGTGGCATGACGCTGTCTCGCTATGCATGAGCAACCCTGTGACGCCGATATGTGGGTCGCCAACTGTTTTGTGTGCGTTATTTTTTATGAATGAATAATGACAGTTTATTCTTACAAAAATATGGCTGCACGCTATTTTTGAAATATATAGGTGCCGGGTGCGTCGCAAATGGGCGGGAAACCCGCGTTCCGGGCGCCCAGATCGGGCGGAGTGATCGGTTCCCCCGAATTCGCCGCCAGCCACTGCTGCCAGGCGGGCCACCAGGAACCTTCTTGGTAAGGGGTCTTCTGCTGCCAGGTATCCGGATCCATATAGATACCGTGCTCAGGTCTCGTTGCCATCTGATAGTGGCGGTGCGGATGGCCCGGTTCGCTGATGATGCCGGCGTTGTGCCCGCCGGCGGTGAGCAGGAAGGTCACCCGCGGTGAGTTGGCCAGTAGATTGATCTTGTAAACCGATTTCCATGGCGCCACGTGATCCGTTTCGGTTCCAACGGCGAAGATGGGTGTCTGGATATCGCTGATCGCCACCGGTTTGCCCTGCACCTGGTAACGGCCGGCGGCAAGGTCGTTGTTGAGAAACAGCTTGCGAAGATATTCGGAATGCATACGGTACGGCATGCGGGTCTGATCCTCGTTCCAGGCCATCATGTCGTTTGGCGGCTGCCTGTTGCCCAGCAGGTAGTCCCGCACCATGCGCGACCAGATCAGATCGTTGGAACGAAGCAGCTGAAACGCTCCTGACATGTGGCGGCTATCGAGTACGCCGCGGTCCCACATCATGCTTTCGAGAAAATTCACCTGCGTTTCGTTGACGAACAGCATCAGCTCGCCCGCTTCGCTGAAGTCGGTCTGTGCCGCGAGCAGCGTGACCGACTTGAGCCTTTGGTCGGACGCACGCCCCATCGCGGCGGCCGCGATTGTCAGCAGGGTGCCACCCAGGCAGTATCCGACCGCATGCATCGGTTGTCCCTGCCGGATTTGGGTGACCGCTTCAATGGACGCCATGATGCCTTCGTTCAGATAGTCGTCCATTCCCAGGTGCCGGTCCTCGCTTGTCGGATTGCGCCACGACATTATGAACACTGTGTGGCCCTGCTGCACCAGGTAGCGGACCAGCGAATTGTGCGGCGAGAGATCCAGTATGTAGTACTTCATAATCCATGCCGGCACGATCAGCACGGGTTCCGGGAATACTTCACCGGTTGCCGGGGCATATTGAATCAGTTCGATCAGGTGATTGCGGAACACCACCTTGCCGGGTGTGGTGGCGACCTCTTCGCCGGGTCGGAACTGTTCGCTTTCCGGGGATGTCTGACCCCGGGAGAGACGTACCCAGTCTTCCCACAGGTTGCGTTGGCCGCGCAGCAGGTTCATCCCGCCCTCTTTCAGGGTCGCTTCGATGACTTCCGGATTGGTATGCGGAAAATTGGACGGCGAAAACAGATCGAGCAGCTGACGCGTGACGAAAGTGACCACCTCCTTCTGATTCTTTGTAAGGGCCGGTACGCCGGTAGTGGCATTGGCCCACCACTGCTGGGTAAGCAGGAACGACTGGCTCATGAGATTAAAGGGCCAGTGCTGCCAGCCGGTATGCCGGAATCGGTGATCCTGGGGCAGCGGTTCGACAGCTGGTGGCGCATTCCCGGGATCGATCATCGATTGAATCGCATACAGGGAAAACCGCATCATCTTGCGTACGGCTTTTTCCGACAGCCGTGCATGGGTGCCTGGAGACCATGCCAGCTTCACCCACCAATCAAGAAGTGCCAACGGAACCACTTTGGGATCGGTGCCCCCGGTCAAGCCCGCCACGTACGCATTGAACATACGGTCCAGCGTGATCGCGACCTGAGGGCTGAAATTGGACGGGGGAAGCGCATAAAACGGTCGGCAGGAGTTAGGTTCCTGCTGCTGGACCGGACTTGGCGATCGTTTATCAACCATCGCTGTTACAGAGGCTTTTTTGGTCCCGGGTTTGACAGACATCACGCCACTCCAGCGCTGCTAATCATCGTAACTGTCAGTGAAGAGCATAGTCGCCGGATCAGCCTGAGTAAATGATCCACGCCAGTCTGAAGTCAAGTAGTGTTGACACGCCTTCGCCTCCCACGGCGCATGTCGTCCATAGATGTTTTTTATGGCCACTTAATGACAGAAATATTATACTTTTCGAGTTTGGCTTGTGTAATTTTGAATCTGCCCTTCAGTGAGTCTCTTGCTGCGCCGAACCTCGGGCACGTTGTACCTCCATCCTGGAGTGATTTCCGCTATGAATTGCACGGAAATGGCGGACTAAAAATATAAAATCTAAGGGGGATTATGACCTGTGGATACAGAACTGTTTCTTCAATTGGGCCTGATAGTTTTACTGGTGGCGGGGAATGCATTTTTCGTCGGATCGGAAATTGCACTTACCTCGGCCAGACGCAGCCGAATCAAACAACTGGCCGACACCGGCAACAAAGCCGCGAAGACGGTTCAGTTGCTGCACAAAGAGCCTGAGCGCTTCTATTCCGTGACTCAGATAGGTATCACGCTGGTATCCCTGGCACTGGGTGCCATCGGTATGATTACGATCAGCCAGTTGCTTGATCCGGTGTTCGAGAATCTGTTCGACATGTTCGGCGACCGGTCGCTGCACAAGGGATTGATCGCGATGGCCCACACCGCCTCCTATGCAGTGGCGTTCGTCATAATTTCATTCCTGCACGTGGTTGCGGGCGAGCTGGCTCCGAAAGTACTCGCATTCCATAAGGCGGAGGCGCTGAGTCTCGGGGTGGCAGGTATCATCAACGGCCTGTACAAGATGTTCAAGTGGTTGATCTGGATCATGAACAAGTCGTCCAACGGGCTGCTCTGGATGTTTGGTCAACGCAATCTGAGCGGTCATGGTGAAGGCCATTTCGCGATGTCGGAAGAGGAGATCCGGACCATCCTTTCGGCCAGCGAACAGGACGGTGTGCTCAACGCGGATGAAACCATGATGATTCGTGGGGTGTTCGACCTTGACGAGCACAATGTGCGCGAGGCGATGATACCCCGCACCGACCTTCTGGCGATATCATCTGACGCCAATGTTTCCGACGTGCTGAAGATGTTCAAACAAACCCATCACGCCCGTTATCCGGTCTACGACGGCAATCTGGACAACATGGTGGGAATAGTGGCGATGAAGGAGCTGCTCACGGCGGTTGCCGAGCAGGAAGGCGGAGAGGTATCCCTGGAGCAGAACGTATCCGATATCATGCAGCCCCCCTTTCTGGTGCCCGAAACCAAGGCGCTTTCCGAACTTCTGAAGACCTTCAAAACCAACCGCCAGCACATGGCCATCGTCATCGATGAATTCGGCGGTACCGCCGGTATCATCACGCTGGAGGATATTCTGGAGGAGATCGTCGGTGAGTACGACGACGAATTTACCGGCCGTCACCGTCAGATAAAGAAGCTGGAGGGGAGCGAGTACCTGGTTAACGGCTCAATTCGTGTTTCCGAGCTGGAACCGGTGGTCAATTTTCCTTTCCCCGAGGGAGATGACTATGTCACGCTGGCGGGCCTTGTCTACAAGCACCTGGGCAATATCCCGAAACTTGGAGATAAAGTGGAGCTGGACGGCGGGCGTCTGGAGGTGATTGAGATGGAGGGTCATCGTATCACCAAAATCAAATTTCAGGATCTTGCCCTGAACGACGAGGGCAACCTGGATCTGGTGGAAAAGGGAAACAACGTTGATGACATGGTTGCGGTTGAACACTCTTCCGGCTGATTCGGGAGACCGAAACAGAATGCCAGTCCGTTAGCTGCATTGCGGGGAGCGCAGTTGCCAGACCGGCAGTCGGGCTTGTGCCGCGCTATCCGGAATCAGGGATGCGCTACTCGATGCCGAATCCTGCGGCTGAAGCCGATGAACTTTTCGCATGCTGTTGAAGTCGTCGTTGCCTGCTTCACGTGTGATTACGATTTTACAGGCGACAGGAATTTGCGTGAGTCAATACAGCAGGGCAGCGCGGCGTCCAAAACGCGCTGTATCAATGGCACCGCGAAGCAGTTTACTCCAGCACAGACGTTCAGCGCACCGCATAGAGCGTGCCGTTGACCTGGAATGGCTGATCGCCATCGTTTGAAATCTGGATGAAAATATTTTTCGGTCCGAAAATATCGAAACTGGCACGGTAGTTCAGAACCCCCAAGGGCCCGATCCGCCCACTGCCAATGGTGAAACTCATCTGGTCGACTGAGCCCGCGGGACCGAACATCTCCTGAATACTGAATGGGGCGCCCTGAGCGCCGACAAAATGCAAAGTCAGGCGATAGTCGCTGTAACCGGTCAGATCAAGTCCGCCCAAAGGCCCCAGCGCGCTGTGATTGGGTGAGATCTCACGCGCATCGAAGAGCGTTACCAGATAGGGTTTTGCGATCACTCCAACATCCAGAGGAACGTTGACAACCTTGACCGGAATGATCTTGGTTTTGCGCTTTTTCGCTTTCATGGTCTCTTTTCCTTAACGGTTTGCACGCTTTTAGGGCAGAGGGAACCGCTTACGCCCCTCAATGTGACTCAACTGCCTGTAAAGCGCACCAATTACGGTAATGTGTAGATCCTTAAGCACGATGCGGGCCAGAATGATGCCGTGGTTAACTTCGGGAACAGTGGATACCTATATCCCCGTAAGTTGCGGCAGAAAAAACGTGGCGACGCTCAGGACCAGGAAGAAACCGCACATGTCGGTGACCGTTGTGAGTATCGGTCCCGAGGCGACAGCCGGATCGACTTTCATACGCTTGAGCAGAAGCGGAATGGTGCCGCCGAGGGAGACCGCCACGAGGGTGTTGCACATCAGCGCTATGCCGACGACCATACCCAGGTAGGGATTGCCTTTCCATATATAGGCAGCGAGTGCAATCAGGCTGCCGAGCGCAATGCCGTTGATCAGACCTACTTTCACCTCCTGCAGCCAGACCCGGACGGCTTCGTAGGGTTTTACGATTCCAAGCGAGAGTTCCCGCATGCTGACCGCGACTGCCTGATTTCCGGAACAACCGCTCATATCGGATACGATGGGCAGAAATACCGCAAGCGCGATTACTGCACTCAGCGTCTCCTCATACAGGGCAATGACACTGGCGGCTATTATGTTCAGCAGAATGTTCAGGCTGAGCCAGGAGAGCCGTCGACGGGTACGGGTAAGCACCGGCATGGAGCGGATTTCGTCGCCGCCGACGATACCCTGTGACTTCAGGTGATCGGCGTCGGCTCTCTCCTGCAAGGCACGGGTGAGATCGCTCCGGCGCAATATCCCCAGCAGTTTCTGGTGATCATCAACCACCGCCACCGCCGGAAGTTGATGACATTCGAACATGCTGTCGAGCTCCTCGAGCGCGAAGTTGACGGAAACGAACCTGGCCGACTTGATGATGGCGCTCAGGGGTGACGTTCGCCGGGAGAGCACCAGGCTCTGCAGATCTATTCCGCCAATCAGTGTGCCCGCGGGCGAGACGACATAGACATGCGCGTCCTGTTCCGGGCGCTTCTCCACCCATTCACTCAGTCCGTCCAGCGCATCGCGCACCGTTGCGGTTTCCGGGAATGAAAGATATTCGGTGACCATGAGTCCACCGGCCACATCATCGGAGTAGCGAATCAGTTCGCGCGCCTCCGCGGCGCTTTCGGGTGCCATCTCGGCCAGAATGGCTTCGGCGCCCTGATTCTCCATATCGGCCAGCACATCGGCCTGCTCGGCGCTCTCCATTTCGCTCACGATTGACGCGGCGCTGCTTGCGGAGAGCTGCTCCATGAAATTGGCGGCATGCTCAGGGGGAATCTCCTCCATGAAGTCCGCGGCTTCCGTTGGGGATAGTGTTGTCAGGACGAGCTCCCGCTCGCCCGGGCTGAGCCGCAGCAGAGAACGAAATGCCTCGCTGGGACCAATCGCCTCGACGAATGCCTCCAGCTCTTGTTGCTCTCCGGCTTCAGCATAGGTGCGAAGCATCACCCAGGGTTCAAACCTGGTGCTGTCTGTCATGTCGATCTCTCCGGGATATGGTTTGTGCCTGCCGAAAGAAATTGCAGTCTGGTTGTTGGAAGAGGAGATTGCGGGTCGAACCGGAACTTAACCAGACGCAGTAAACAATATAGTAGCTGTTACGATATTTGCGAGAAAAACCGACGAACCTGCAAACCTGAAAAACAGTCCTCCTTTCTGTCCACAGACCCTTTCTCTGCGTTCAGGCAAGGGTGGTGCCCTGCTTGCAGTCAGTCAGCGTCAATCTGCCGGAAGCGGGGTGCTGACGAACCTGTATTCATCAGGTCCGGCGACAGCGCGGTTCCGGTTGTAGCGGCAAAGCAGGGGTACCGGCTGGCGGCCGGAGGTTGCGTGCGGACATGGATCAGGATGCGCCATCAAAAACCCGATAATGATAGGCGCCTTCGATCACGCCGCTGGTATAGTATCCGTTCAGTCCCTTGAAATTTCCCTTAGCGAAATAGACCTTCAGATCGGGGTCCGATTTCATCGCCTTTCTGACATTTTCCACCAGCTGATCATCGGCATTTCTGACCAGCACACCGCAGAATCCTGCTGTCAGCGGAAAAATATCGTTCCCGCTGTCACCACAGAAAACAACATCCTCCTTGGCTGATCCAAACTCCTCCGCCACATACTCCAGCGCCGTCTGTTTGGTTGCACTTGCCGGTAGAAAGTCGAGCAGTCCCTTCCCGTCCAGTGAGTCGAAGCTGTATATGATCACCTCATCGAACTTCCCCTTCACCAGTTCATCGATCTCTTTCAATATCCGCTCATGATTGGCATGCTCGACATAATAACTCTGCTTGAACTGGTTCAGGTGTTCGCTCTCCTGCTCCCGAATACCATCCACCCCGCTGATAGCAGCTCTTATCGCTGAGGCGTTCCACCTCGGACTCGCATGTTTGACGTGGTCGACCCAGCCATCATCGAACATCCACTCACCGTTCTTGTATTTTCTGATTGAAGTGCCTACGTCACCGCACAATACATCCGGGAACCTGACTCCGTATTCTTTGATTGCCTGCTCCGTCAGGGTCAGGTTTCTCCCGGTTACGTAAACGACCAGCACATTCTCCGACGCCGTCAACTCATTGAACAGGTCAATTGCCTCATTATCGCTTTCCCATTCGCCGTTCGGAAGCAGCGTCCTGTCCAGATCAGTCGCCAGAATTTTCATCGGAGTCCTCCGTAAATTTTCAAGATAACAGTTTCAGGGACGGTTGCTGCCCGGTTTTTGCATTTGTCCCGGATCGCGCTGAATTGCATTTTCCATCAGCTGTAGGAGACTGAGCTGGAAGCACCGGCGGCATCGCTTTGGTCGATCTTGAAGTTCAGATCGCGCAGATTCGCCGTCAGTGTTGCCGTGCAGTTGTTGTTGCTCCACTTCAATTGCAGCATGTGTTCTTCGGTATCCGCGATCTCGAGCTCGCCGTCGAATGCAGGTGAGGTATTGCGTAGCCGCATCAGTTCGAGCTGATCCAGTACGACGGTTTGTTTGAGTCCCTGATCGATATCCTGCATGGTGAGTGTTGTGCGGTTTATCTCCTTATGCCCCGCGGTGGCGCCGCTGTCCGCCGCTGCGTAATTGTTTTTTCCCGCAAACAGGTCGAGGTACCACACTTGCGGAATGCCCGGCGTGAACATCTGGATTGCGCGCGCAAGCCTTAATTTATTTTCGTCCTCACCCAGTGCACTGAAATATGTTGCGTTGACCTGATAGTAGGATATCTTCTTGCCGTCCGGTCCATACAGGTTCTTAACCCTGCCGCCCCGGTCCAATATTTTCTCAATGGCGGCGTCGATCTGAACGTCGGTCAGCAGCCCCGCCTTTGAAATCCCAAGTACCTCTTTCCCCCTTAAGTCGAGCACCGGGATACCGTCATGACACCCAAGCATGTTAACCGTGTTGATGCCCTTTTCGTAAACTTCACTGATCCAGCCCAGAAGAGCCTTCGAATTGCCGCGGTCCAGTGCATCGATAACCAGGCCGGGCAGGAAAAAATCGTAGATCGGAAATCCCCTGTTCGCCACCTCTTCATGCAGTCCGTAGCCGTATTCGGAATGTATTTCAGGTAGCAGGATCAGGTCATATTTTTCAGCCATCCCCTTCAGTCGCTCCAGATACTCCCAGGTACCGGGCTTGTTGAAGAAGTTTGTCATGCCGGGCTGTTTGTGAAGATAGGCAAAAGCATCGAGTCTGACCAGCCTGGTGCCGTAGCGGCGCAGCTTTTTCAGCGTCTGATCGTAAAACTCCCATACGCCTTCGGATCTGGCGTTCAGATCCATTTGCCCCAGATAATTTCGTTTACCTTCGACAACGGCCACGACATCATCTCTAAAGCGCGCATCGCCACCCAAATCCACCTCTTTGAAATCCCGCTTCGCCCGGATTGCCTCATTCACCATCCCGGCGATAGCTTCTGTCTGCTCGGAAGTGATACCTTCGATTCCTGCCAGATCCGCGGGCTTGATCTCCTTATAGATCACTTCCTGATAGAAGGTATTCCAATAAGGTCTGTCGGAGCCATCCGGAAAACGCACTTTCAATATCGGGAGGCCCGGTTTCCTCATAAAAAGCTGCTGCAGGTAATCTTCCCGGGGTATGACATACCCGTCATCGCCCATCTCTCCGTGCTCGCCCCAGAACTCATTCCAGTCAATGAAAAAGTTTTTAAATTGGGATTTATCGCCGCTTATCAGCATATCCTGAAACTGGGGCGAGCCCACCGAAAGATGATTCAAAACCAGATCAAACTTCAGCATCACGTTCAGTTTTTCCAGTTCCTCCAGGTCATTTTCGGAGACAAGCTCTTCATTGAGATCGTAGTCGATAACTGAAAAGCCACGATCCAGATCACTGTTGAAAAACGTGGGAAGGATATAGAACAGAGAAAAGACATCCCTGAGTTCCGCCCTCTGGAGCATCCCAACCGTATCGGCCAGACTCTCGCCGATGCTGTCCGGATAAGCGTTCAACATGACGCCGCCTGGCATTCTCTTGTCAGTCGATACCGCAGTGCCCATAGTAACCCCTTGTGATAGTTAGCAGTTTATTTTTCACGGCCTCTTTAGAGGTCAGGTTATCGATGCCGCCCGCCCGACAGGGGGTGACCGGATATCAAGAACAATCGAACAATTAGGAGACTACTCCGTTACAGTCATGTTGCTGCATAACCACATCGGGGAGAGTGGGTTGTCGGCTTGATGGACAGGCGCGGGTCTGACATTGTGCCGCCGCTGAACTTCGGTTTGGCCATATCCCGCCTTTCTCCCGATTTCCGGTATTAACCGTAACCGATCAACAATCCGCTCGGAGGCGATCCTGAGGATGATCGGTTTGACGTGTTTTCGATAGCGCAGCATGGTCAATTTCGGCTTCCTGTCGGTACAGTCGAAAGACTCCCTGATGTTCCCTTATCCATCAGAACTGGAGCATTAACGGTTGTCAGCCTATACTTGTTGCTACTCTATCGGAGACGAAATACTTATGTGGAATCGTTTTGCCTGCCAGTGCCGCATCCACCTTGAATCGAAATTCCACCGTTGCATAGCGTGAAGAAGGCTGCTGTTCTGGTTTTCTTGTGCTTTACAATCAAAAGGTTACGGCAAAAGTTTCCCTCTGTTTAACCGTCATTTAGCCCCAATCAGGGGACAAATGTCAACCCCGTTTAAAGGCAGTAATATTACTGTTTTCAAAAGGGTTTAGTTACTGTGGCGCAGTGGTATTCTTCGAGACCAAAATTTTCAGGGACCTTGGCTATGACTATGAATAGAGAAAATCCAGGCGTTGATAAGTATTCTCAGGAACGGATGTCAATCTCATCTGCAGCCGGCAGGAAAACAATCTCTTCCGCTGAACGTTGGTTGTTGATCACGGAAAAGGCATATAGCCGGATCCAGCGGCGCGGCTTCGTTGGCGGCGACCCCATCGATGACTGGCTGGAGGCGGAGCGGGAGGTTGACACCATCTACGATACCGACGCCCGGCGCGCATTGATGCCGGCCGACGCACAAGTGCTGGTCGAAGCGGTAAAGGACGTTTTTGGCGGTTACAATCTGGGCCATCTGAACCTGGATGCCATTCTGGAAAAGCACCGCGATGCGCTGATAAGACTGGCCGAGCACAACAGCAGGCTGATTGAATTTACGTCTGAACTCGCGACCCGACAGGCGGCGGTGGTTCAGGATGCACTGAACCAGGCCATGGAGACGCTGCAAGCCTTCAGTCAGGGCAAGGTGAGTGTCGACGGTTTTGCCAGGCAGGCGGAACTGACAACGCGCGCGATGGAAAATCTAATGTCTTACTTCCAGGATTTGACAGAGTCGGCAACCGGATCCCAGCCATCGCGAAAAAGTGACGTGGGCAACAGGTAATTCAATTCATCGCACAGTCAGCGCAGGGGGGCGCTTAACGCCGGATCGTGTTTCCGTCAGCACCCCGGCGGGATAAAGCGCTTTTGATCATCTGCCAGCCGTTCCTGAGGCAAATGATTGTTTCGGTGCTGAGAAGCATACCGGAACAGCACGGACAAAACGGCCACGGCCGCACAGGATCCTCCCCTCGCACAATTTCCCGCCCGCCGGCGATGAAGCCGGCGGCAGACTCGCCGCTTACAGAACCCCGACCCAATCTTGAATTCGCCATCGTGCGCCGCCCGAAGCCAGCAAAGAGAACCGCGCTCCGGCAGCCTTCCGGGCAGGATCGTGCCCGCTTGGAACGGGGATGAAATAGCGGGAGTCGCCGCACCGGGTTTTGACTCCACTTGAAAAGAAAAAATGGATCCATATATAAAAAACCAGAGTTTTTGGTCAGGTCAATGGACATCAATAGGAGGTTCTGAAATGTTCAGAAGTTTGAGTAATTTCGATGGTGGCCTGTTCGATGAGTTCAGGCGCCTGGAAAGGGATATGGAGCAGTTGTTCGGTTCCGGCCCCTGGCCCAATGGCATAAGGTCGGTGGCGCGCGGGACATATCCGCCCATCAATATAGGCAGCACGCCGGAACAGGTGGATGTTTACCTGTTCGCTGCGGGTCTGAATACAGAGAGCCTGGATATATCAATTCAGAAAAACCTGCTTACGATAGATGGTGAACGCCGATTGATCACCGAAGAGGGCGCCACCTACTTCCGCAGAGAGCGTTTCGACGACGCGTTTCACAGGATCGTCTCTCTGCCCGACGATGTCGATCCGGAAAAAGTGGATGCCAGCTACAGGGACGGTGTGTTGCGCATTACCATCCAGCGCCGCGAAGCAGCCAGGCCGCGCCAGATTGAAGTTAAGTGATTCACGGGAGGGAAATTCAAATGACCGAGAAAAAAGATGTGAAGGCGCAGGGTTCAAGTGCGTTATCGGAGGGAGGCGCGGGTGAACGGCCGATACGGATGCCGGTTGATATTTTTGAGGACGAGGGCGGAATCACCGTGCTTGCCGATATGCCGGGAGTGTCCCGGGAACGGCTCGATGTGCAGATCGACAACAATACGCTTTCGATTCAGGGAAGAACGGAGGTTACAATGCCGGCCGGGATGGAAGCGCTCTACGCAGATGTACGCTCCACCCTTTATCAGCGCAGTTTCGCTTTGAGCAGCGAACTGGATGGCGGCAAAGCCGATGCAAGCCTCAAAGACGGTGTATTGGCGCTGCGAATCCCCAAACGGGAGGAGCACAAGGCGCGCAAGATTGAAGTACGGACAGCGTGATTTTTCGCCGCTCCACCTGCGGAGAGGTATTGACGTCATCCCGGTGTTTACCGGGATGACGTCTGTTTGAATGAATATACACTTGCGTATGCGCTTTGTATGGGGTGGTGTTTATATTTTCTGCGATGCTGCCGGTCCCGAAACGCACGTTTCAAATGAACTGAAGCAGTGCTAACGCAGATCGGTGCACGCGGATGAGCAGAGGTGGACGACCGGGAGTTTCCGAAAAAACTTCGGGCGGACGCGCACCCTGCCAGCGGCGCGTGGATTACCGGGATTCTTGAAAGATCGCCTCAGCGCGGTTTTCGCGATAGCTTATTTCACTGTTTGCCTTTTGACTCGCGCCTTCCGCTTCACTGATATAGTGACTGAAGGCAGGAATGGCGATGCCGGCAAGCGAGGCAACTATCGCAACCGCGATCATCAATTCTACCAGCGTGTAACCTTTTGCTTTTCTCATTTTCTTCACCGTTAAGGGGTACGTCAAACTAACTGTCGGTTTCTTGACAGAGGTTACTGCAGAAACTGTGCCATGATTTTAAGTAATTGATTTATAAAGTGTATATTCTGATTCTTATAGAAGATTGTAAAATTTACAATTTATTTATGGGAATGCCGGCGGGCACTCCACCGGCAGTCCGGGGATCCAGCGCCAACAAATAAAGGGGATGATGTGCTGCCGGTTCCGGATCCGCCAGCGCACGGCGCAGGCGCAGGTTCCGCGGTTACAGCGAGGAGAGATATCGCGGTGACGGTTTCGGCGGCGGTGGTCGCTGGTCTGCCGGTGAGCGCTTCGCGCACAACCGGTTCGGTTGGGCTGCTCGGAGGGAGTACCTCGGGAAACCTCACACTTTCGGATAGCGCCGTTCCGGTAAGGTTGCTGCTGCGGGCAGCGGCGTGTGTTGTTTACCCGCCGGGCGCGAAGTCGGTGGGTGGAAGCAACTGCTGGATGAACCGGTATAGAGAGAGCGTCAACAGTGGGTCGACAAATGATCAGCTTGCCTGGCGGGTTTGTAGGTACCGGCGGGGGTCGGTTGTCGGGAGTGCCGGAGGGGCGGCGTTTTCAGGACACAGCGGCGTTCAGGCGACGCAGAATTGCTCGCGTTTGCGCGCGAAGGCGACAAATTCAGATTCCGGCAATGGCCTGCTGAAGTGATAACCCTGCACACTGCGTACGCCGCAGGTTTGCAGAAACGCCGCCTGTTCCCGGGTTTCGACGCCTTCGGCGAGCAGCGAGATCCGCAACTGCAGCGCCAGCGTGCATACCGATTTGACAATCGCGACATCCCGCTCGTTGCCCGGTAGTTCGCTCACGAACAGACGGTCTATCTTTAATTTATCCGCCGGCAGTGTTTTCAGGTATTTGAGTGACGCGTACCCGGTGCCGAAGTCGTCCACCGCGATGCGAACTCCCAATTCCCGCAATGCCGTCAACTTCTCCAGACTGGCATTAAAATCCTCGATCAGCGCGGTCTCGGTTACCTCCAGTTCCAGTTGCCGGGGCTGTATCCCGGTCTCGGCAATGATCTCCGCGACGCCGGCGACAAAGTTCGGATCCTGCAGCTGCAGTCCGGAGACGTTTACCGCGACATACTCCAGATTCAGATTCTGCGCCTGCCAGCGCTTGAAATCGCGGCAAGCCCGCTTCAGGGTCCAGCTGCCGATGGCATCGATCTGTCCGGTCTGTTCCGCGATTTCGATGAAGTGGTTGGGCATGATCATGCCTTTTTCCGGGTGCGCCCAGCGGATCAGCGCTTCGCATCCGATGACGCTTCTGCTTTCCAGTTTAATGGAGGGCTGGTAGTAAAGCACGAACTCCTCTCTGGCGATGGCCTGCTTGAGTTCCTGTTCCGTATTCACTCTTGCGTTCAGTGCCTGTTGCAGTTCGTGGGAGTAGAAGGCACTGTTTCCGGAGCGGCCTGTTTTGGCCTGGTACATCGCCGCGTCGGCGTTTTTCAGCAGTGTGACGTAGTCGCTGCCGTCTTGCGGGAACAGACTGATGCCGGTGCTCGCGCTGATGCTGATGCGCCTTTCGCCGATGGAGAAAGGTTGCTGAAAAGTATCGTTGATACGGCCGACGACGCTCTCGACTATGCACTTGTCTGCCACCCCGGGGATGATCAGCACAAATTCATCGCCCGCGAACCGGCTGAGAATCTCGTCCGGATGCAGGCAGCGTTTCAACCGTTCCGCCACCAGCCGCAGCAGCTCATCGCCCGCGACATGTCCCAACGAATCGTTAATCGTTTTGAAACGGTTCAGATCGAGGATGATCACGGCCAACGAACCGTTCTGCTCCTTTTGGGTCTCCACCAGCTCCTGCAGGCGTTGACTCATCATCAGGCGGTTCGGCAGGTCGGTGAGCGTATCGAAAAACGCCTGGTGCCGCAGGCGCTGCTGCAACAGGGCGTTGTCCAGTGCAATGGCCAGGATTTCACCCAACTGCCGCAGCAGCGTGAGCCGCTCGTCTTCCGGCTTTTTTATAAGCGGCAGACCGGAGAAAACGAGCAGCGCGAGGTGGGTTTCATTGCGCCTCACAGGCAGCAACGTGGTCGGTGTCTCAGCGTCGGGTGTCAGTTGCGCGATAACCGGATAGCGCCGCAGCAATTCCGCACTTTCCGCCTGCTGGATCTCAGTCGGCAGGGCGTTGTTCAGATTCAACAGCTCAACCGCCGCGGGCGCCGGATGGCCGAACGTGGTGACCGGCCAGGCGATGCCCTGCCGCGCCCCGCCTGCGCCGGTCCAGAAAACCGCACCCATTTGCACCATCTCGACCAATCCGTCCAAATGAGTGAAGAGCACGCCCATAATGCGTTCCACCGTTTCGGCCTGCTGCAGCGCCTGGCTGATCCGGGTCAGCGTCTGCTGTTGCTGAAAATGGCGGCCCAGACGGGAGGCCATGTCGTTGAAGGAGTTCCCCAGCTCCTGGAATTCGTCGCTGCCGGTGAAAGCAACCCGGGTCATGAAAACACCGCTGGAGAGCGAGCGTGTCGCTTCCAGCAGCCGGCCCAGCGGATGGAGTGTCGCCCGAATCGAACGGATGCTGAGAAAAGTGATGAAAACCAGCGACAGCAGCATCACCAGAATCAGATTTTTACCGAAGCTCTGGGCCGGTGCCAACGCGCTGTCCGCGGGGATTCCGACCGCAATCGTCCACTGATTTACCTGATAGTGTGGTGCCAGGAAGAGCGACCAGGAGGCGGACAGGAACCCCTCGAGCAGCGTCTTCTCAACATCCGCCTGCATGTCGCCGGCGCGCTGATATTCCCGCTGATAGAGTTTGCCGATCCAGTACGCCGGGGGCTCGCGGTTGCAATAGAGGGGCGCGCCATACTCGCCGAGAATACAGATCAACTCCGGGCGCGATTCGAGCTGCTCCCTGTCCCACAGGCTCTCCGGATCGAGGCGCAGACCGAGCAGGGTGCCGTTGGGTTTCTCGGCGGACAGCGGAGAGAAGAGGTAGATTTCCAGCGCCTGCCGCTCACCCTTTGCCGGCGTGATCAACAGCGAAACCTTACCCGGTATGCGCTGGTGATAAATCTTATCCAGCAGCATCTTCCCCGTGGTGTCCAGGGTTCCGAAATAGTTTGTCACGCCGCCCTGTGGATCGATGCTGAACAGCGCCTCGACGTGCCGGCCGTGCAGCACCTCACTGGTCACCGGACCGCGGGAGAGGACGGTGCCGGGTTCATTGTTGACGACTCTGGCGTAGAGCTGCAGATTGTCGGTGAGGGACTGCAGCCGTTCGAACACATCCATACCGATACTCTTCGCGGTCTCCCTGGCCTGGTGGCTGCCCTGCTGCTGCAGTTCATCCTCGACCTGGTTGAGCGTGAGCAGCGCCAGCAGGATCAGCGGCAGCAGTGCGGCGGCTACGAACAGCGCTACGATACGGCTCGCAATACGGTTGTTGAAGGCGCGTCGGAAGATGCGCATGCCGCTCTCAGTAGTCCTTGCCGTATCCGTAGAAGCTGCCGTTGTTGGCGCGGATGATATCGTCCTTGCTGGCGCCGGCGGTGAGGGGTTTGCTGCTTTTTCCGTCCGCGCCCGAACTGTAGAGATCGAAATCCGAATTGATCGGGTGCAGATTGTGATCCTTGCGGGCGTTGTTCTGCGCCTCCGATCCACCCCCTTCGATCGCCAGATACTGGTAGGGGTTTCCCCAGCTGTCGTTGAGATCGCCGCCGACCTCGGCCAGGCTGTTGGGATAGCGGTCATTGTCCGTATAGAAGTTCTTCACCAGCAGCTCGATCCCCTGCATCTCGCGGACAATCTTGTGCATTTCGCCCTCTGCGATGTAACCGTTGTAGGTGGGGATTGCGATCGCGGTCAGCAGGCCCAGAATCGCGATGGCGATGACCAGTTCGAGCAGCGAGAATCCTGCGGCGCGGATTGGCAGGCCATAAGCGGGTTGGCCCGGTTGTCGCCGGTTGCGGCAGGTGTGGTTTTTCAGTTCAGTTATCATCACGTCGTGTCGGATCAGTTTTGTTAAAATGAGACGAAGTTTTCCACCCAAGGGGGATGCTGCGCGCTCCGCTGCGAAAACCACTCCTACACGGGACGATAATTGCCCGATTACCCCTGACCGGCGCGTTGCCGCGCGGTTGTCCCTTCGACCATAGCTGTCGGCACATACAGCAGAAGCTTGAACGGGTCGCATGCCCGGTATCCGTCGGAGACGGGGTCAGGAATCGGCCGCAATCGGCTGGAGGGGATGCGGTGCGGCAGCGGAAAAGAGAAGACAGGAGCCCCGGCCGAATATTAGTATCCGGTTTATTCAGGGGAATGTGCAGCTGGCGGGAAGGGGTGATGAGCAGAATCTTGATAATCGGCGCCGGCGGGGTCGGCAGGGTGGTGGCGCACAAATGCGCCCGGCTGCCCGCGGTATTCAGCGACGTCTGGCTGGCCAGCAGAACGCTCTCCAAGTGCGACCGGATCGCAGCGGAAATTGACGCACGGCAAATTTCGACCGCGCAGGTCGATGCCGACAATGTGCCGGAGCTGGTGGCGCTTATCCGCAGGGTCGATCCGCGCATCGTCATTAACGTGGCGCTGCCGTACCAGGATCTCAGCATCATGGATGCCTGTCTGGAGACGGGTGTCGACTACCTGGATACCGCCAACTACGAACCCCCGGAGCTGGCCAAATTCGAATATAAATGGCAGTGGGCCTATCGGGAGCGGTTCGCCGCGGCGGGTATCATGGCGCTGCTCGGCTCGGGCTTCGATCCGGGTGTGACCAACGTCTTCACCGCCTATGCGTTGAAGCATCACTGCGACCGCATCGATACCGTGGATATCCTCGACTGCAACGCCGGGGATCACGGTTATCCGTTCGCGACGAATTTCAACCCGGAGATCAATATCCGGGAAGTGACCGCAAACGGACGTTATTTTCAGGACGGCACCTGGATAGAGACGCGGCCGCTGGAGATTTCGCGGGTATTCGACTTTCCTCAGATCGGACCGCGCAAAATCTACCTGCTCTACCACGAGGAGCTGGAGTCGCTGACCCGGCATATACCGGGCATCAAACGCATGCGCTTCTGGATGACCTTCGGTGACAGTTACCTGAAACACCTGGAGGTGATACGCAATCTTGGCTTGGACGGTATCGAGCCGATCGAGTTTCAGGGGCAGAAGGTCGTGCCGCTGCAGTTTCTCAAGGCGCTGCTGCCGGATCCCGCCTCTCTGGGAGCGCGCACCAAAGGCAAGACCAACATCGGCTGCCTGATCAAGGGTGAAAAACGGGGCAGGCCGGTTTCACGCTACATCTACAATGTCTGCGACCATCAGGCCTGTTACCACGAGACCAACGCCCAGGCGGTCTCCTACACCACCGGCGTTCCCGCGATGATCGGGGCCAAGCTGATGCTGGAGGGTAAATGGAGGCGCGCCGGCGTCTGGAACATGGAGCAGTTCGATCCGGATCCGTTTATGCAGGATTTGAACCGCTACGGCCTGCCCTGGCAGGATCTGGCGTACGCCATCGATATCGACGCGCCGTCCAAAGGAGTACCGGATTGACGGCGCAACCGCCGGCGCTGCCGTCGCCCTGTTATCTGCTGGAGGAGGCGAAGCTGAGGCGCAATCTGGAGCTGATCGGGCGGGTGTCGAAGGAGACCGGTTGCCACTTCATCCTGGCGCTGAAGAGTTTTGCCATGTGGTCGGTCTTTCCGCTGGTAACGCGTTATCTGGAAGGCTGTGCCGCCAGTTCGCTCAACGAAGCGACGCTGGCGCGAACCCGCTTTGGCGGCCATCTGCATGTTTATGCACCCGCGTACAGCGAAGACGAGTTCCCGCAACTGCTGGCGCTGTCCGACCGAATCTCCTTCAACTCGCTAAGTCAGTGGCGCCGGTTTTCCGGACGCGCGCTGGCCGCCGGGGTCTCGGCCGGGCTGCGGGTGAACCCGGAGATCAATGAGGTCGGGACGGCGCTCTACAACCCCTGCGGAGAGCAGTCGCGTCTGGGGATCCGGTCACAGGAGCTGCACGATGCACTGCCGGATGGCGTGGCGGGGCTGCACGTGCATGCGCTGTGTGAGAGCGGCGCGGATTCGACCGAACGTCTGATCGAGGCGGTGGAGCGGCGCTTCGGCCATCTGCTGGGATCGCTGCGCTGGCTGAATCTGGGCGGTGGCCATCTGCTGACCCGGGCGGGATACGACGTGCCGCGCCTGATTCGCGCGCTTCGCAGATTAGGACAGCGGTATCCGCGACTGGAGCTGGTGCTGGAGCCGGGTTCGGCCGTCGCCTGGGATACCGGTCCGCTGGTGTCCAGCGTGCTGGATCTGATCGAACGCGGTGGTGTTCAGATCGCAATCCTGGATATATCGGCCAGCGCCCATATGCCGGATGTGCTGGAGATGCCCTACCGGCCGCAGGTGCGCGGTGCCGGCGGACCGGGAGAGAAAGCGCACAGCTACCGGCTGGGGGGGCTCACCTGCCTGGCTGGCGACGTGATCGGCGACTACGCGTTCGACCGGCCACTGCGGATCGGCGACCGCGTGATTTTCGAGGATATGATGCACTACACGATGGTGAAGACGACCCTGTTCAACGGCGTGCGCCATCCGGCCATTGCGATACAGCATGCAACCGGTGAGGTCGAAGTGGTCCGGCGATTCGATTACCACGATTACGAGGCGCGCCTCTCCTGATCCGCCCCCTCACCAGTCAGTCGCCGAATGCAGGCATGGTATCCTTGGATCAATCACTTAGCGGTACGCAGAGTATGCCGCCTGAATGACACGCCCTCGTATCCTGTTTTGGTTCAATCCCGTTGTGCATCCCGAGCGATTCTGCTTGAATCTTGGCTGCTGCTTGGCTTTTTCGGATGATCGATCAAACTGCGATCCTCAGGGTTGCCGGGAGTGCCGAATCGCCCCAAAGCTCCGGGTCCCGGAGACGGCTGCGGGCTACACCAACACCATGCTTGCCGCGTCGCGCCATAAAGCCTCATCGCCATGGTCGCAGCCGCTTGGGATTATGTGATGGATTCAAGAGACTGCGCAGGGTTTTCCGCTCAATGTTGTCGCATTCAGACCGTCCGGGAGTTCAGCGCGAATATCCTCCAGCGGCCGGTATTCACGTCAAATGCGGGCTCTCTTCCTCCTCGAGATAGGTATAGCCTTTCAATCCCTGCTGATAAAAATTGAGGAAGGCTTCGGACTCCTCGGTGCTGAGCCTGCCGGCGTTGCGGGCGGACCGGACCTGGCGCTGCATTCGACCGATCAGGAAGGATTCGTGGAACTGAACGTGGTCGAGCACACCGGCGACGGACTCGCCCTCCATGATCTGCTCCATTTCATAATTCGCGCCATCCATCCGGATGTGTACCGCATGGGTATCCCCGAACAGATTGTGCAGGTCGCCGAGTATCTCCTGGTAGGCGCCGATAAGAAAAATTCCAAGCAGGTATTGTTCCCCCGGTCGCTTCGCATGCAGCGGCAGCGTCTGTGAGATCCCGTGCTTCAGCGGAAAACGCTGAATGTTTCCGTCTGAGTCGCAGGTAATGTCGACCAGAATGCCCTGCCTGGCCGGCTTTTCATTCAGCCGGTGGATCGGCATCACCGGAAAGATCTGCCCGATGGCCCAGGCATCCGGCAGTGATTGAAAGACGGAGAAGTTGCAGAAATAGCGGTCGGCGGCCTGCAGATTCAGCTCCGGCATAATCTGGCTGATCTCCTTCCCATCCAGCCGGTGCATAATCAGCGTAACCAGATGCCAGTAGATGTCATCCGCCAGTGCGCGCTCTACCAGACTCGCGTGGCCCAGACTGAACAGCCGGTTGACGTCCTGCCTGAGCGAGACCGCGTCGTGCAGCGCCTCCCGAGGGGGAATCTGGTCCAGTTCGGACAGCGTCTCCCACAGACGGCGCAGCTGCACCGGGCTCGCCGCATCGGGTTCCGCGGGTGGCTGCTCGCTGGTCCGGCTGGCGACGCCGAGGGTATCGACGATCAGCACCGAATGATGCGCCACCAGTGCCCGTCCGGATTCGGAAATGATATGCGGTTCGCTCAACCTCTGCTCGTCGCATACCTCCTTCATGGTCCAGACAATACAGTTGGCGTACTCCTGCAGGCTGTAGTCGACCGAGGAGATGCTGTTGGAGATGCTGCCGTCGTAATTGACGCCAAGCCCGCCGCCCACATCCATGAACTCAATCGGGGCGCCGAGGCGCCGCGCTTCGACATAGTAGTGTGCAGCCTCCTGCATCGCCTCTTTTATGCGGCGGACTTCGGGCACCTGGCTGCCGATGTGAAAATGGAGCAGCTTCAGCGCTGCCAGCATGCCCGCAGCCGAAAGCTTGTTTATGGCTTCGAGCAGTTCTGATGCTGAAAGTCCGAATTTGGACATGTCGCCGCCGGAACCGTCCCAGAATCCGTTGCTGGTCGTTGCCAGTCCACAGCGCAATCCGATCAGCGGATCGACGCCGATCCGTTTGGCCGTGCTGAGAATCAGGTCGAGTTCGTTGGGTTTCTCCACCACGATGAACACCCGTTTTCCCAGTTTCAGGCCCACCAGCGCCAGCTCGATGAAACCCTGATCCTTGTAACCGTTACATACGATAATCCCTTCGACGTCATCCAGCATCGCGAGCGTCGCGTACAGCTCGGGCTTCGAGCCTGCCTCCAGGCCCCAGTGAAGCCCGGCGCCAAACTCGACGATCTCCTCGACCACCTGGTATTGCTGGTTTACCTTGATTGGATACACACCGTAATAATTGCCGCCATACTCAGCTTCTTCGATCGCCCTGGAAAAGCGCCTGTGTATCTGCTGCATGCGCCGTTTCAGTATGTCCGAGAAACGCAGCAGCAGCGGCGGGTGAAGTCCCCTGTCCGCCAGTTTGTCGCAGAGCAGCTTCAGGTCGATGGGGCTTTCAGCGTCGCTGACGGCTTCCACATTGCCACTCCCGTTGACGCTGAAGTAACCTCCGCCCCAGCCATCGACCTGATAGAGTTTGGCTGCATCGGTGTATTTCCATACCGATCTATTCATCTGTCGCTCCGATCTGTGAACCCTGTGCCGGTCTCTTGTCGTAGCCGCGCGCCTTTCCCCAATAAGAGATGCATTTTTGCAAAAGCTTCGCCGCCACCATTTCCGAGACATGCGAAGGTTCCGGTACCAGCTCGACGATGTCCACGCCGCGCAGGTCGATATTTTCATTGCGCATCAGGATTTGGATGATATCCAGCCCCTGGTACCAGGAGAGGCCG
Source organism: Gammaproteobacteria bacterium (assembly GCA_020445405.1). Classification (GTDB taxonomy): domain Bacteria; phylum Pseudomonadota; class Gammaproteobacteria; order Chromatiales; family Chromatiaceae; genus HKST-UBA178. The sequence continues at coordinate 48,593 of JAGRGQ010000010.1, forward strand.
CCGGGTTGAGGCGTACCGACTCCAGCGACCAATGCCGGATCGAAGCCGTCCATGTCGATGGTCAGCCAGACCGGACCGATCAGTGAAGCCAGGTGGCGCTGCAGTTTCCGCTGCGCCTCCGGCCGCTGCAGCAGCCGGTCCAGATAAGTGGTAATGCCGCGATCTCCGGCAATGGCCGCGGCCTCATTGGCGTGCAGCGAACGAATACCGATCTGCACCAGCTTATAGCCTTTGTCCCGGATGCGGCGCATAGGGCAGGCGTGATTATAGACCGAGCCATGATAGGAGGTGCGAAGATCCGCATGGGCATCAATCTGTACGACAGTGCCCCCTTTCGGCATTCTTGCAAAGACCAGCTCAGGTGTAATCGAGTGCTCGCCACCCAGCGCCAGGAACAGCGGCTCACGCCTGATTTGTGCCACGTTTTCGAGCAGTCTTTGGTGAAAAGCCTCGTCGCTCTCTCCGGCGACAGGCGACAACGGGGAGAGAACGGAGATCTTCATGTGCTTTGTGGGGCACCAGCCGGCGTCCTCTTCGTAGAACTCGAGCTGACTGCTGGCTGCGAGGATCGCCTCGGGTCCGGCAGCGGTGCCGGTTTTGTAAGTCACGGTCCGCTCGTGAGGAACCGGCTGGATCGTGACGTCCGCCTCTTCCGGCGAAGCATTGGGCAATGAAAGGAAAAGCATTTTATCCGGACAGGTCGCAGGACACTGATTATCCGCAGATGCACCAGGGAGAGAGGATTCTAAAACCTGACCGGTGCCAGCGCCAGAACTCAATTGGGTTGCCGGGTGGATCGCCTGCCGCCAATGTGGGTATCCGTACTGAAACAGTCACATGCCGTCATTCCGGCGATGGCCGGTATGACGGGCTTTCGGAAAAGCCAGTGCATCCCGATGGGCAGCAGTCCGCATTTCCCGCCGGCGAAAGCTGATTTTCGCCGCCCGCCGGACAGACGGCAGGGAGTCTCTGCAACGGTTTACAGGCGCTTCAGGCGCAGTTCGTGCGACCGGGTCAGCGTTGCTCCTCAACACCCTCTGTGCCCTCTTCGACTTCCTCCTGATCGGCCGGGCTCTCGCCATCCGCCATCTCCCCGTTCTCGTCGCTGTCGCCCAGGCTCAGAATTTTCTCCCGCTTGCGATTGTCGCGCAGCTCGCTGAATACCGAGTATTCACCTGCAGTCACCGTCTTGGAAGTGGTTTCCAGCTCGTTGGCGAGTTCCTGCACGCTGCGCACCACGCTCATCAGCCTGTCACCCGATTTGGACATCGAAAAGGTATTGTTTTTCCGGTCCTCTTTTATTTTCTCTTCCAGTTGTGTGATCGAATCCTGCAGCTTCGACTGCTCCTGTTTGAGCGCGGAAATCGTGGTATCGGCCTCCGCTTGCACCCTGCGGATCTCATTCGCATGATCTCGCTTCAGCGTTTCCACCGCCTGCATGTTGTCCTGATTGAGTTTATTCACGCGCTCTTCGTAATTCCGCTGCAGCTCCCTGGTATTGTTCAGGTTGGCGTCGTTCAGCTGCGTAATCAGATTTCCGTGCTGCAGGTTTGTCTGCTCGGTGTCCCGCAGATGTCCCTCCTTCAGGGAATCCACCAGTTTCTGCTGCGCTTCGGTCAGTTGCCGCGTCTCATCTTTGTGCGATTGCTCCAGTTTTTCGATTTCGTTGCCATTGGCTTTGTTCAGGACCCGCACTTTTTCCTCGTGCTGCGACGCCAGTTGCGCGAGCGCCTCCGCTTTTTTCTGATCGGCCTCCTCAAGTGCCTGCTCCTTTTTCTCAGACTCCCGCTTCGTTCCGAGGAGATAGCCGGCCAGGGCGCCGGTCAGAAAAAGAATCAGGATGACAAAAATTACAGGAGCCGTTGAAAGTGCAGAGAAATCCATGTTTTTTACTCCAATTTTAAAGTCGCTTGTTTTTGGTCTGGGAGTTTGTTTTCAGGAATCCCGATAAATGGCATTAAGGAATCTTTCAGTAGCATGACTGAGAGATGCCTGAGTTGAAGCCTAACATAAAGCGGAAAGGCGTGGCACCGGGGTGCTGCATTCACCTTTTTGTGCGCTCCGCCGCTCTCCCGCGGAAGGGGAACCCAAGCCGATATCCGCTGCGTTGATACGATGCCGTTCCGCCGTTTTCCCCAACTGCCAACGGCTGTCCGCCGCATTGATCCGACCGCAGAAATCGTTTTAAAAACAGGATAATAAGTTTTGTTTATATGTTACGGGCTTTTCGCAGATTAAGCAGACTGAAAAATGTTGCACTGCACAATATTGTCTGCTATGCTGCAATGCAACATAGAAAGTTTAATGTAGGGCTAAACAGGAGTCATCATCATGTACCAGGAATTTATCGAGATTTACACCGCCGAGGCCGAGAAACTGTTGGCACCGGCGCAGCAATTTGCCAGGCTCTCCCTGAGCAATGCTGAAAAGCTGTATGCATTGCAGTTGGAAATCGCACAGAGTTACGTCAATCTTGGCGTTGACCAGATGAAAGCACTGATCGCGGTCAAGGATCGCACCTCTCTGCAGGCGTTTATGAGCAGCCAGGTCGAAGTTGCCAGAAATGTCGGCGAGAAGATGATAGCTGACACTCAGGCGGTTGCCGAACTCGGCAGCAGCTTCAACACCGAAACTCAGCAGCTGGCACGGGAGAGTTTGAATGCCGTGTTATCACGGGCGGCTTGATTGTTGGAACAGTGCTTTGCGGCACGTGTGAGCCCTCATTTTTCAGGGTGAGGGCTCTTTGACTATCTGGCATTTCCGGTTGTTGTTCTCCGGTTTTTATACAGAATTTTTTCGAAGGTGAACACATGAACTCTTTATATACGCTACATTTTCCGGGTCCGCCTGATACATTTTTCGGTGATTTGGTAATTGCAGATACGATCCAGCAGCATTGGCTGGAGGCCAATGCTCAACTACAACAAAACTGGTTGGATGGTATCCGCGGTGTTTTCAGCTACTATCAGACGCTGGCTCAGGATACACAGAAACTGCAGAATGAGCTGTTCGGCCAGTATATAGACTGGTTCAAGCGTTGGACCGGTGGCCTGGCGGCATCCGATGCGGCGCTGCGGAAAGGCGCGGTGCCTGAATCGCCGACAACATCCCCCAAAGCAGTGGAACAGAAACAAGCGGTAACGGAAACGCCGCTGCTGCTGGGTTGGGTGGTGGATGATTTCACCAGGATTCGGGGCATCGGCAAGGTGCTGCAGCAACGCCTCTATGAAGAGGGGGTCGTCAGCTATCTGCAGATCGCCTCCTGGGATGAGGGCGAAATTTCCCGCATCGAAAACGACGTATTGGGCAGCCGGTATGCCGGACGTATTGTCCGCGACCAGTGGCAGGCGCAGGCCAGGGCTTTGATGGAAAACGGAAAATAGCCTGAAGATGCCGGGGTGAGCGTGAGGGAAACCGAGCCCCTCGCCTCGGTATTGTTCAGGCGCCAATGATACTTTGCGTAGTCTGTTCGGGGCAGAATCGTCAACCGCAGCGACGCCAGCGGTGCCGCTTGTCGTTCCCTGTTTCCGTTCCTGTCTGACCTGATCGGAATCACGCGCTTCCCAAACCTGGCCCTGTGCGGTTCAGCGCTGTAATCTTTGTCGGGAATCGGCACAGAGCCGCTCTTCATTTATTCCCCCGCAGTTTTTTTGCCGGCGGTACACGGCCGGCGCCGCCTGTCACCGGGCAGAAATAAACTGCTTTTATGATCCCGGTCGTATTTCGGTTTCAATGGAGAGGCGCTTCGCGCGGCCGCCAGTGCTGGATATCTCCCGAGTTTGGCGGTAAGCTACTGCGCCTTTTCGCAATTTCATGTCGGCATTCCATGTCTGGGAAACTTTTTATCAAGACCTTCGGTTGTCAGATGAACGAGTACGATACTGCCAAGATGGCAGATCTGCTGCGGGAGTCCCATGGTCTGGAGCTGACTGACCAACCGGAACAGGCGGACGTTTTGCTGCTCAATACCTGCTCTATCCGCGAGAAAGCGCAGGAGAAAGTGTTTTCCCAGCTGGGCAGATGGCGCCCCTGGAAGGTACGGCATCCTGAGTTGGTGATCGGTGTGGGCGGCTGCGTCGCCAGCCAGGAGGGCGAGGCTATTCGTGAGCGCGCCCCTTACGTCGATCTGGTGTTCGGCCCGCAGACATTGCATCGGCTGCCGCAAATGCTCGATGACAGTCGCCAGCGGCGTGTGCCTGTGGTCGACGTCTCATTTCCCGAAATCGAGAAGTTCGACTGTCTGCCGGAACCCAGGGCGGATGGTCCCACCGCTTTCGTCTCGGTTATGGAGGGCTGCTCCAAGTACTGCACCTATTGCGTAGTTCCCTATACGCGGGGTGAGGAGATCAGCCGCCCGTTCGACGACGTGATCGCCGAGGTCGCCAAACTGGCGGCGCAGGGCGTGCGTGAAGTCAATCTGCTGGGGCAGAACGTCAACGCTTACAGGGGCGTGCTTCATGATGGCGGAGTTGCCGATCTGGCACTGTTGATACGCTATGTCGCGGCGATTGACGGCATCGATCGGATTCGGTTTACCACCTCCCATCCGGTTGAGTTCGACGACAGCCTGATCGATGTCTATGCCGATGTGCCGGAACTTGTCAGCCATCTGCACCTGCCGGTTCAGAGCGGTTCCGACCGTGTTCTTGCTTTGATGAAACGCGGGCACACTGCATTCGACTACAAATCCAGGATTCGCCGCCTCCGTCAACGTCGCCCCGGAATCAGTCTGTCGTCTGATTTTATCGTGGGTTTCCCCGGCGAAACCGATGAGGATTTTGAACATACGATGCGCCTGATAGAGGAGGTGGGCTTCGATCACTCATTCAGTTTCATCTACAGCGCGCGTCCCGGAACCCCCGCCGCTGAAATGGCGGATGGAATTCCACTGGAAGTGAAACAGCGGCGCCTGGAAAGGCTTCAACGTCGCATTGGCGAGATGGCGCAGGGCGTCAGCCGGGGTATGGTGGGGCGAACCGAACGGGTTTTGGTCGAACGCACAGCGCGCAAGGATGCCAGACAACTGGCCGGACGAACCGAAAACAACCGGGTAGTCAATTTTGACGGATCCGCCGCGTTGATCGGCCGGTTCGTGGATCTGGAAATTACCGAAGCCCTGCCCAATTCACTACGCGGTCGGCTGACGGCGGAAGTGGGATTGGGAAGCGGTGTCTCCAGCTGAATATGCGGGGTCAGCTGTGCAGCTGAATGGATTTACCCTCCGGCAATGGCAGATCTATCAACCATCCGAACCGCATCTCCCATCTCTACTTTTGAAAACCACGTTGAAACCGAATCGTGTCTGATCATCCCCAGTCAATCGACTTGACGCTATTACCCGAAGACAACGCACGGTTGGCCAATTTGTGTGGTCAACTGGATGAGCATCTACGCCAGATTGAGCGCAGACTGGGTATCGAGATCAATAATCGCGGCAATCATTTTCGCCTGATAGGCGAAGGCGCTGCGATCCGTGCCGGTGAAGAGGTTGTCCGGGGGCTGTATGCAGCAACCGAAAGCCAGCCAATAACGCCCGAGCAGGTGCACCTTTTTCTGCAGGAGTCGGGTATCGAGTTGATGTTGCGCCAGGAAGCGCTTAAGGAACTGCCGGAAGTGGTGATCAAGACCCGTCGTTGCCTGATCCGTCCGCGCGGGAAGAACCAGCAGGAGTATCTGCATAAGATTCTTACCCACGACATAAATTTTGGGATTGGCCCGGCCGGTACTGGCAAGACCTATCTCGCGGTTGCCAGTGCGGTAGATGCGCTGGAGCGCGACCAGGTCAGGCGTATTCTGCTGGTACGGCCGGCGGTGGAGGCGGGAGAGCGCCTCGGCTTTCTGCCGGGGGATCTGGCCCAGAAAATAGATCCTTATCTTCGGCCGCTGTACGACGCGCTGTATGAAATGCTTGGATTCGAACGGGTGGGAAAACTGATAGAGCGCAATGTTATCGAGGTCGCGCCGCTCGCCTACATGCGCGGGCGTACATTGAATGAGTCCTACATTATTCTGGACGAGGCCCAGAATACCACGCCGGAACAGATGAAGATGTTCCTGACCAGAATCGGCTTCGGTTCCACCGCTGTTGTCAATGGCGATGTGACCCAGATCGATCTGCCGCGCGGTCAGAGCTCCGGACTGCGCCAGGCAGCGGAAATTCTCGCCAAAGTGGAGGGTATCAGCTTTACCTTTTTCAATGCCAGCGATGTGGTACGGCACCTGCTGGTGCAGCGTATCGTCAACGCCTATGATCGATTTTCCGAGTCCCAGGATTCCGAGTGAGAGTCGAAATCGATCTTCAGAGAGCCACCGGTGTCGCCGACCTCCCCGAAGAGGATGATTTTCGGCGCTGGGCAGAGATGGTTCTGAAGGGGCGCAGAAAGCGGACCGAATTGACCATCCGGGTGGTGGATGAGATCGAGAGCCGAAATCTGAACCGGACGTATCGTGGACAGGACAAAGCGACAAATGTACTCTCGTTTCCGTTCGATGCGCCTGCCGTTGCCGGCTCGGATCTGCTCGGAGACCTGGTGATCTGCGCGCCGCTGGTGCAGCGCGAAGCCGAGCTCCAGGGAAAGCATGCCAGCGCGCACTGGGCGCACCTGGTGGTGCACGGATTGCTGCATCTGCTGGGGCTGGATCATCGCACCGATCAGGAGGCGGCGGAGATGGAGTCTGTGGAGGTGACGATTCTTTCGAGATTGGGATTTTCAGATCCATACAGTGACGATCAGCGATTATGAGCAAGAAAGGAACCGGAGGCGGCTCGGTGTTCCGTCGCTGGGCGAGAGAGGTGTCGGACCGATTCAGCGGTGGACCCGAGAACAGGACGCAATTGATACAGCTGCTGCGGGAGGCTAAAAAACACAATCTGCTGGATGCCGAAGCGCTCTCCATGATCGAAGGGGTACTGCAGGTTTCGGAGCTCAGGGTGCGGGATATCATGATTCCCCGTGCCAATATGGTGGTCATCGACCGGGACGATCCCATCGAAAAATTTTTACCGATCGTGATCGAATCGGCTCACTCCAGATTTCCGGTCATCGGAGATGATCGGAGCGAGGTGGTCGGCATAATCCTGGCAAAGGATCTGCTGGCATATTCCGGTAAAAAGAGCCGCCGGCATTTCGACATCCGGGACGTCCTGCGTTCCGCTGTGTTCGTGCCGGAGAGCAAGCGGCTCAACGTGCTGCTCAATGAGTTCCGGAGCAGCCGCAATCACATGGCCATAGTGGTCGACGAATATGGTGCCTCCGCCGGTCTGGTGACAATCGAGGATGTCCTGGAGCAGATTGTCGGCGAGATCGAGGATGAGCACGACTTTGAGGAAGAGGCGACCATACTCAAGCGCGGGGAGCGCGAATATACGGCCAAGGCGCACACCACTATCGACGAATTTAACCACTTTTTCGGCACCCACTTTCCGAATGCCGACTTCGATACGCTTTCCGGACTGGTTACCAGTGCGCTGGGACACCTGCCGCAAAGAGGCGAGAGCGTAGAGATCGGAAAGTTCAGATTCAAGGTATTGCGGGCCGACAGTCGGCGTATACATCTGTTGAGTATTCGCCTCCGGAAAGAGGATTCCGGTGGCGGTATCTGAAGCAGGCACGAGTATTTTGCGCTTAGCCGCACCGCAATCCATGCTTCCGCGATCGTTGCTCGCGTTCGCTGCCGGATCCCTCACAGTACTCGCGTTCGCCCCTTTCACGCTCCATTTTCTCGCTGTTGCGGGGACCTTTGTGCTGTTTCTGCTGTGGCTGGATGCCTCTCCCGCGCAGGCATTCCGGGAGGGTTGGCTGTATGGCGCCGGTCTGATGGGGTTCGGTGTATTCTGGATGCACATCAGCATCGATCAGTTCGGCAATGTCGGGACCCTGCTGGCAGTGGTTATTACGCTGCTGTTTGCAGCTTTGATGGCGCTCTACTACGGTGCGGTCGGTTGGCTGGCGGTAAAAATCCCTCAGGCGCAGGCTGGACCGGCCTTAAAGCTGGTTTCGGTCTGCCTGCTGTGGACGCTGTTTGAATGGTTGCGCGGCTGGCTGTTGAGCGGTTTTCCGTGGCTGGCGCTGGGTTATTCGCAGATTGATTCGATACTGGCAGGCTGGGCGCCGCTGCTGGGCGTATACGGTGTCACGCTGGCGGTGGCCCTGACCGCGGCATCTTTGCTCGGGCTCCTGCTGGCCACCGGTTATTCCCGGTTGCTGTTTGTTGCCCTGCTCACGATGAGCTGGGGCGGGGGGTTCCTGTTGACGGGGCAGGCGTGGACCCGGGCCGCCGGCAAACCCATTTCGGTCAGTATTGTCCAGGGTAATGTTGCTCAGCAGGAGAAATGGAGACAGGAGAATCTACAGCCGACTCTGGATCTCTACACCGCGCTGACCCGGAAGAGCTGGCACAGTGACCTGATCATCTGGCCGGAAACCGCGGTTCCCTCGTTCGCGGCGCAGGTCGAGGAAAGTTTCCTGAGACCCATGGAGATGGAGGCGAAAGCGAACCGCAGCACACTGCTGGTTGGCATTGCCGACTGGAAACCGGGTAACAAATACTACAATGCCATGCTGGCGCTGGGGAACGAACGCGCTGCCTACCACAAACGTCATCTGGTCCCATTCGGCGAATTCCTGCCTTTGAAACCATTGCTGCAGCCGCTGATCAATTGGCTGCAGATACCGATGTCCGATTTTTCTCCGGGGAGGGAGGGAAGCCCCCTGCTTACGCTGGCCGGTTGGTCCGCGGGCATATCCATCTGCTATGAAGATGCGTTTGGCGCGGAAGTGATCGCTGCGCTGCCGCAAGCGGCATTTCTTGTGAACGCCAGCAATGATGCCTGGTTCGGTGACTCGCTCGCGCTGCCGCAGCATCTTGAAATCGCCCGTATGCGGGCGCTGGAGAGCGGCCGCTATCTGCTGCGCTCGACCAACACGGGTATCTCCGCGATCATCGCGCCGGATGGACGGGTCGCAGCCGCCTCCCCTGCGTTCGAGCGGGATGTGCTGACCGGTCTGGTTACGCCACTCCAGGGCATGACGCCATACGCCCGCTGGGGCAACTGGGCGATTGTCTCGTTCGCGGCTGGCGGCTTGTTGATACCGGTGGCCATGCGATGGCGGCAGGATAAACCGGTGGTTTGAGGTGTGCTGAAAACCGGGTCCGCGTCATCTGTTCCGGACGGGGACGTCCGACAGCACGAGGCGTCCCTGCAGCAGCCGCGGCATGAGTCGGCCAGCGAGAACCTCAAGCAGGCTCTCTCCAGCCAGCATTCGGCGCCAGCCGTGCAGGAGCTCCAGCTCTCTCTCCCCGGCGACCAGCTGTTCCAGCGTGCTCCGGCTGGCCAATACGGCCGGGCTGACCTGATTCTGATCCGCCAGCAGACGCAGGCTGCACATCAGTAGGTCCGTCACTGCCTCCTGATTCGGATTCAGTCGAGCGGGCGGTTGTCCATCTCTCGGCCAGCTACTCCTGGGCAGCGCGCAGGACTCTTCGATCAGCGCCAGCAGCTGCCCGCCGTGGCGCTGCACGCTGCTTTGATCCACTCCTCTGATCCGGGCCAGATCGTCGAGATTTTTCGGTAATCTTCTGGCCAGATCAACCAGTATCTCGTCTTTTACTATCCAACGTCTGGGACGGTCGGACTCGATGGCCTGGTTTTCCCGCCAGGCTGTCAATCGCTGAAGCACCGCCAACTGGACACCCTTCAGTCGTTGCCGGCCCTTGATTTTCTGCCAGGCGCTGTCAGGATCGATCCGGTAGGTATCCGGGTCAGCAAGCAGTGTGAACTCCTCCTGCAGCCAATTCTCCCTCCCCAGCTTTCTCAGCCTGTTATCGAGATCGTTATAGATTTCGCCCAGGTAAATTACATCGTCCAGGGCATATCGCAGCTGCCCTGGCTGCAGCGGCCTGCGGGACCAGTCGGTTCGGGTGTGCCCTTTGTCGAGTTCGATTCCCAGCAGCTTCTGCACCAGACTGGCATAGCCGAGCTGTTCTCCCAATCCCAGCAGCGTGGCGGCAAGCTGGGTATCGAACAGCGGAGCCGGCAGTTTTTGCCACAGGAAGTTGAATATCTCCAGATCCTGCCGACCCGCATGAAACACCTTGACAATGGAGGGGTCCATAATAATCTCAATCAACGGATCGAGCCTGTTCAGGCTAAGCGGATCTACGCAGGCAGCGGTTTTCCCATTGCACACCTGCAGCAGACAGAGCTTTGGATAGTAGGTTTTCTCCCGCATGAATTCGGTGTCCAGCGCCAGCCATTCACTCTGCCTTATTGCTTCGCATAGCTGTTCCAGTTGCTCGGGTTTATCGATATAACTTTCCTGCATTGCTCTCTCATGTCATCAAGTATCGGGTGGCAGAGGATAACACTCTTGTGCAAGGTTTTTCCTGGCTGCATCAGGATGTATCATGCTCCTGGCGCCAGCGCGGTCAAGTGCTGGTCCGGTAACGGTCAGACGCCACTATCGACGGAAGCTGTTCCGCGGCGTTAATGGCTGTTGTAACGTTCGTCGTGGATGGCGTTGATTGACCTGAATTTGAGGATCCTCTATTGGGCAGACTGCTCAACGTGTTTGTCGACATCTGTCTGCTGCGGGCCGGTCCCCAGGATCTGCCCGGATCGCATTTTCTGGTTTTGCTGACGGCGTCTCTCTCGCTGTTGACCGGTACGCTGGTTATCGTGGGAACCTTTGGCAGTCTGGATACTGCCCTGGCTGCCCAGCTGCTGGACATCCTGTTGCTGCTGGGACTGCTGAGGCTGGTGCTGCAGCTAACCGGCAAGTCGGCCAGGTTTCCGCAAACGGCATCCGCACTGTTTGGGTCCGGTGTTCTGATCAATCTTGTAACCATGCCGCTGCAGCTGCTCGGTTCGGCTGATTCCCCGGCATCCAGCGGCGGTGGATTGAGCGGGTTGTTCTACCTGGCGCTGGTTATCTGGGCACTGGTGATAGTCGGGCACATTATCAGGCATACCCTGGAGATAAGGATAGCGGCGGGTATCGCGATCGCGCTGGGTTATTTTCTGATCGTCAATTACATCGTTCAAAGCCTGTTTACGGTGGCTTGACATGCACATACATATTCTCGGGATCTGCGGTACTTTCATGGGAGGGCTTGCCTTGCTCGCGCGGGCGCTGGGCCATCGGGTCAGCGGGTCGGATGCCGATGTCTATCCACCGATGAGTACGCAACTGGAAGCGGCGGGTATTCATCTGATGACGGGCTATTCTCCGCATCACCTGCAACCGGCGCCGGATTGCGTCGTCGTGGGGAACGCCATGTCCCGCGGCAATCCGGCGGTGGAGTATATGCTGGATCAGGGTTTGGCGTACTCATCGGGGCCGCAGTGGCTGGCGGAGCAGGTGCTGCAGGGACGCTGGGTGTTGGCGGTGGCGGGTACTCACGGAAAAACCAGCAGCGCCAGCCTGTTGGCCTGGATACTGGAGGAAGCCGGACTGTCACCGGGTTTTCTGATCGGCGGCGTGCCTGAGAACTTCGGCATATCGGCCAGGCTGGGAGGGTCTCCGTTTTTTATCGTTGAGGCGGACGAGTACGATACCGCCTTCTTCGACAAGCGGTCCAAATTTGTTCACTACCGGCCGCGTACCCTGATTCTGAACAATCTGGAGTTTGACCATGCGGACATATTTGAAAATCTGCCTATGATACAGCGCCAATTCCACCACCTGGTGCGTACCGTTCCGGCGTCCGGTTTGATCATCGCACCTGCCGGAGAGCAGGCCATGGAAGAGGTGCTGTCGATGGGTTGTTGGACGCCAGTGGAGAGGTTCTCCGTTGTCGATGCCACCGCCCAGTGGCGCGCTGAACACGCCACCCCGGACGGCGGGGCGTTTGATGTGCTGTTCGAGGGGCAGCACCAGGGGCGCGTCGAGTGGCGATTGTCCGGCCGCCACAGCATCGCCAATGCGCTGGCCGCAATTGCGGCCGCCCGTCACGTTGGCGTTCCGCCCAAACTGGCGATTCAAGCCATGACCGGTTTTCGTAATGTGAAGCGGCGCATGGAGCTGCGCGGGGAGGTGGCGGGTGTTAGTGTCTATGATGATTTCGCCCACCATCCCACCGCCATCGAAACAACTCTGCAGGGACTGCGCGCCCGGGTCGGCCCCGACACCCGAATTATCGCTATCCTGGAGCTGAGGTCGAACACCATGCGCATGGGCGTACATGCGTCCCGTCTGCCGGCTGCGCTCGATTTGGCGGACCAGGTGCTGGTCTACTCCCCGGAAAACCTGGATTGGGACGCTGCCGCCGTCTTCGCCGCTATGGGCGGCAGAGCGGTAGTGCTGGATAATGTGGAGGCGATAGTCTCTCTGGTGGCAGCCACAGCCCATGCCGGTGATCAGGTGCTGGTGATGAGCAATGGCGGTTTTGAACGGATACACCAACGTCTGCTGGATAGGCTGAAAGAGAGTGGAGCGGTCGTCAATGAGTGAAGCCGGTCAGACTATCGCCCTGGCGATTACCGGCGCATCCGGCGCCGACTACGGATTGAGGCTGCTGGAGTGCCTGTTGCACGCGCAGTGCCGGGTCTACCTGATGATTTCAAAGGCCGCGCAGGTGGTGATCTCCCTCGAAAGCGAACTCTCCATACCGGCGCAGCCTGCGGCAGCGCAGGCAATGCTGAGCGAACGCTTCGGTGCTGCGCCGGAGCAATTGCGGGTATTCGGGCGTGAGCAGTGGACCGCGCCAGTGGCGAGCGGCTCCAGTGCGCCGAAGGCGATGGTCATTGCCCCCTGTTCCACCGGCACCCTGTCGGCTATTGCCTGCGGTGCCAGCAATAATCTGATCGAGCGAGCCGCAGATGTGATGTTGAAGGAGCGGCGAAAATTGATTCTGATGATCAGGGAGACGCCGCTATCCACGATTCATCTGGAGAACATGCTCAAGCTTTCCCGTCTTGGCGTAACGATCATGCCAGCCAGTCCGGGCTTTTACCAATGCCCGCGCACAGTTGAGGAGTTGGTCGATTTCATGGTGGCGCGGGTTTTGGATCATCTGTCGATTGAGCATCGGTTGCTGCGGCGCTGGGGTGAAACCTCCGGGGATTCCTGATTGACCCGCTTCAATCGGGTTTCGCCCCGGCACTTCGCAGCAGTACAACGTCTGTTCCGGTCCTGCGCTGGCGCAGCGCCCCGGCTGAGTCGAGTAGAAACTGATCGAGGGCGCCCTGGTCTGATTCAGTGCCGGCGGCAAATGTGATTGTGTTGAGGATGACCAGTTTCCGCTGCTCGCTCACCAAACCTATCCATAACTGTTTCCCGGTGGGTGTCAGCCTGATATAAGCAGGCCAGAGGCGCAGAACCAGCCGGCGATCTTGCGGCAAAGTCTTTATCATCCTGAGCGATTCGTGACTGCCGTCGTGGACCTGGGGAAAGACCGGGAGCTGATGAAGCGCGAGGCTTGGGGAGAGCAGCCTGATCAATTTCTCCCAGTTCAGCGGCTGCGCCCTTTGCCAGCCGGTGACCGCCATCGCAGATTCCAGTTTTTCGGGAGTGCCGGCGTATTGCAGGGTGAGTTTTTGTTCCTTCCGCCTGCGGATGTCCAGCCGCTCCTGCGGCAGCTCCCGCCAGCCGTCGCGCCACCACCGATCTTCGGGCATCTCGGTGAAGGATCTGACCGGCGTATAGTAGGCGAATTTACGATCATGCGAATAGAGCGCCTGAATTGTCAGGGTCAGCAGGATGGCGCACAATCCGATCACCACCAAAGCGTTCTTTTCCACAGCGGCGGACGCATGTCGACTGTAAGCAATTCCCAGCGCGGAGATCCATGCCAGACCCAACGCGATGCCGCCGAGGACGTCTGACAGCCAGTGCATGCCGAGGTAAAGTCTTGATATGGCAATACTGGTGATGAGCAGACCCGCCAGGCTGTAGGGGATCCAGCGCCAACGTGGCGTGACCGTGCGCGCTGTGAGCACCGAAAGAAAACCGAACATCACCGTGGCCCAAAGGGTGTGTCCGCTGGGAAACGCGTAGCTTGCACCTGCCTGTGCGACGATGTCAGGGCGCGGAATCCGGAACCCGTATTTCAGCAGCGGACCGGCAATCAACGCGAATCCTGCCGCCGCCAGCCAGTAGAGCGCGGCTCGTCGGTAGCTTTTCCAAAGGAGGTAAGCCAGCACCAATACAAATAGCAGCGCTATCGATTCCAGGTCGCCCAACCCGGTGATGAAAACCATCAGGTGATCAGCCCAAGGCGTGCGCAGACTCTGCAGTACCTCCAGAACCGTGTAATTGATGCCCGAGTGCGCCCCATCCGCCAGACTCCAGCCGGTGATCAGCGGAAACAGGGCCGCCGCGACCAGCAGCAGTGTCGCCAGAATCGATAACCCTCGCGCCTCGGGATGTTCGGGATCGGCCAGCGCGCCCGCGATACCCTCCAACATGGGATGGCGATGACCCCAGCTCAGAAACGACTGAAGCAGGCGCGAGGCCCTGGGATGGAGAAACAGAAAAATGCGGTGGACCAGCCAGACGATGAACCAGACGACGAATACCAGCAGCAGGATGATGGCAACCAGTCTGAAGGCGACTTCCGAAGCCAGCATCAGAGAAGTGCCGAACACCATGCCGGGCAGCAGATAAGCTGGCGCCCAGGCCAGCGCGGAGAGAATATTTGCCAGCGCAAATCGCCAGGGCCTCATTCCCATCATACCCGCGACCAGTGGGATCACCGCCCTGACGGGACCGAAGAAGCGGCCGATAGCGACGCTTTTGCCACCGTACTTCTCGAAAAATGCAACCCCCCGGGTTAGGCTCCCGGGATAGCGGGTGAAAGGCCATACCTCTTTCAGGCGCTCTTTGTAGCGGCGTCCCAGCCAGAAGCTCAGTCCGTCGCCGACTATCGCACCGGTCACCGCCCAGCCCATCGCGGCGCCGAACTCTATAGACCCTGCCCCGATCATCGCGCCGATCCCGAACATTATCGCCACTCCGGGTACGACCAGACCGACGATCGCCAGGGATTCGGCCATGGAGACGAGGAATACCAGCGCGCCAGACCAGTACGGGTGCAGCGCCACCCAGTCGAGCAGGTGTTGGAAGAGTTCGGTCACCCGCTCAGCCGAGAACCCGATGCCGGATCATGCGGTGGCGCAGAACTGCCGGCAAACGCGTTCATCAGCCTATTTCGGCGAACGCTTCGCCGGCGGCTGCCAGGGTCGCATCGATCTCTGCGTCGCTGTGTGCGGCTGAGACGAATCCAGCTTCGAACGCCGAGGGAGCCAGATAGATGCCACGCTTCAGCATGGCGTGAAAAAACCGCTTGAACCGCTGCTGATCGCATGCGGTCGCTTGAGCGAAGTTGGTGACGCGATCCGCATCGGTGAAGAAGATGCCGAACATCGCCCCCACCTGGTTGCTGGTTAACGCGATGCCGGCCGTCTCCGCCCTCTCCTCCAGTCCTGCCACCAGGCGACGGGTGTTTGCGTTGAGAGATGTGTAAAAACCGGGCGCCGAAATCAGGTCCAGTGTGACCAGCCCGGCGGTCATCGCGACAGGATTGCCGGAAAGTGTACCGGCCTGGTAAACCGGTCCCAGCGGAGAGATTCTCTCCATGATTTGCCGTTTGCCGCCAAAGGCGCCGACCGGCATGCCGCCGCCGATAACTTTACCCAGGGTGGTCAGGTCCGGTTTGATCCGGTAGTAGCCCTGAGCACCCCCAAGTGAGACCCGGAACCCGGTCATGACTTCGTCCAGAATCAGCAGCGCGCCATAGCTGTCGCAGACTTCCCGCAAGCCCTCGAGAAAACCCGGCAGGGGTGGAATGCAGTTCATGTTACCTGCGACCGGTTCCACGATGATGCAGGCGATCTGCTCTCCGATCTGCGCGAAGGTCTCCTGCACTTGCGCCAGATCATTGAAGTTGAGCGTGATTGTCAATTCGGCCAGTGCCGCTGGTACGCCGGGGGAGCTGGGCTCTCCCAGGGTCAACATGCCGGAGCCCGCCTTGACCAGCAGAGAGTCTGCGTGGCCATGGTAACAACCCTCGAATTTGACGATTTTATCGCGGCCGGTGTAGCCCCTGGCGAGACGGATGGCGCTCATTGTGGCTTCGGTGCCGGAACTGACCATACGCACCAGTTCAAGGGACGGCATCAGCTCACAAACCCGGTCGGCCATGCGGGTCTCAATTTCGGTCGGTGCCCCGAACGAGAGCCCTTTTTTGATCACTTCGCCGACAGCCGCTATCACATCGGGATGGGCGTGTCCGAGAACCATCGGTCCCCAGGAGCCGACGTAGTCGATATATCTGGTCCCTTCGGGGTCAAACACAAAGGGCCCTCTGGCATGATCCAAGAATACCGGATCGCCACCCACACCTTTGAACGCGCGGACCGGCGAATTGACCCCTCCCGGTATGTGCTGTTGGGCCTGGACGAAACGCTCGTGGCTGGCAGTCATGTCGGTGAATCCTCGGTATCAGCTAAAGAGTCGGTTGAATTGCGTGCAGGCGCTCCTGATGTCGGGCCGGCCGAAAAGCCCATGGATAACCGCGAGCATATCGGCGCCTGCAGCAACCAGTGCGGCGCCATTTTCCGGCGTTATACCGCCGATGGCAACAGTGGGGATATGCAGTTCGGTCCTGGCCCGATGCAGCAGGTCAATCGGCGCGGAAATCGCTGCCGGTTTGGTGGCCGAAGGGAAGAAACGCCCGAATGCGACATAACTGGCGCCTGATTTCTCGGCGCGCAGGGCAATGTCGAAATCGTTATAGCAGGAGATGCCGATTATCGCTTTGGGACCCAGCCTCTGCCGGCCCTGCTCCAGCTGCGGGTCCGCCCTTCCCAGGTGCACGCCATCGGCAGCGATGGCCTGGGCCAGCTCAACATCATCGTTGATGATCAGCGGTACGCCGGCCTGGCGGCAAAGCTTCAGCAAACTCTCGGCCTGGTCTCTTCTGATCTGTAAATCGCTGCCTTTGTCACGGTACTGGAGCATGCGTGCACCCCCGGCCAGCGCCTGTTTGACCTGCAAAAGCATAGTCTCCGGGGGGGTGAGGTGGTTGTCGGTAATTGCGTACAAGCCCCTGAAGACTGGTCTATTCACGAAGCGGGTACCCTCTGCCGATGCAGCGCGAAAAGTCGGTCCGGCAGCAGTTGCCCGTTTCCGGGGCGTACGCCGTGGGAAAGTGAAGTCCAGGTATATTCAAGCGCTTGCTGCACGGCTTTTTCCAGTGGAACCCCTCTGGCGATTAACGCCGCGGCGGACGAAGCGAGGGTGCAGCCGGATCCATGAAAGCTTCCCTGCAGACGGGGCCAGCGGCTGACAATTCTCCCTGCTTCCCGTTGATACAAACGGTTTATCACCTGGTTGCCGGATTCATGGGTACCAGTGATCAGCACCGCCCTGCAGCCGCGTAACAGCAATATCCGGGCACACTCATCCAACTGTCTGGCGCCGCTCAACCGTCGCGCTTCGATGGAATTGGGCGTGATCAGAGTGACACGCGGAAGCAGTTGTTCATGAAATCCGCTGAGCAGCCGCTCTTCAGTCAGCTCGGTGCCGTCACCGCTGGCCAGCACCGGGTCAAGTACCACCGGAGTATCCGGGTGATCCCGCAGAACCACGGATATCACTGACAGTGTCGCTATATCCGGAATCAGGCCTATCTTGAACACGGCAATAGGCATATCGGCCAGAAGTGTTCGAATTTGGTCATCCAACAGCCTGGCGGGGGAGGCGGACACCTGGTGAACGCTTGCCGTGTCCTGGACTGTCAGGCAGGTCACCGCACTGGTTGCCCTGCAGCCCGCAGCAACGATGGCTTCGATATCCGCCTGAATGCCGGCACCGCCGGTTGGATCGTGGCCGGAAATTGTAAGTACCACAGGAATTGTCATAGTGAAAGCGCGTTTTACGATACCGGGAAAACATCAGTTTATCCCACTCCATGGTGTTTAACTCTCTCAGAGCACTCAATTTCACACTAATTTCACGATTCTCGACTACAATAGGAGACGTTAATTTAGTGCTTATACCTCTTTGGCAAGGGGGGGATCATGAGTCCAACCACCATTGAAATGGCAGCGGTTGCAACGGACTATTGCAACCTGATTGAAAAAGCGGACGCAAGCGACGGTAACTGGCTGGAGGAGATGGCTTCCATACTGCCCAGGCTGCATGCAGCGATTGCGGCATTGGGGGACGCAAATGTACTGGATCACTCCATGAGCCCCGATCTGGATGCGCGGTTTGAGCTTTTTGCCGAGTTGCGTGAAATGCTGGGCAACCGGGATGGATACTGGATGCAGTTCGATGTGGCCCATGATGGGCAGAGCATGAGCGGCAGCCTTGCCGACGATCTGACCGATATATATTGCGAGCTGAAACACGGTCTGAAACTGATGACCAGGGAGCCTGGAAAGGCGCTGGATGACTGGCGTAGTGGCTACCATCTGCACTGGGGCCAGCATCTATTGGACGCGGAACGCCATCTGTACGAACTGAAAAGCCAGAACCAGCTTTAGCCAACTTTGATTTCCGGCTTGGTTCGCCTCTCCCGATACCTACCCAATTCGGGAGCGGACCTTTAACTCCGAAGCAATCATATTATCTGCAAATTTTAAACTGTTTATGTTTGTCGGCAGCTGATATAGAATGCTATATGATTTTTAGCTTTTTGGAGTAAATAAGTTATGAGCGAGTCTGCGATGAACATCCTGAGTGCCAGTGATCTCACTGTATCCGCCCCGGCACAAATCAAAATGGCTGAACTCGTGCAACAGGTCGAGGATGACATTAAAGGCGTCCGGGTATATGCGACACCCGGAGGTTGCAGTGGTATCAGTTTTGGAATGACATTCACCGATCAGGTTAACGGCAACGATCTGGTGCTTGCATGCGAAGGCTTCGATGTCATCGTAGACGATACCACACTGGAGTACCTGCGTGGCGTTGAGATCGATTTCATCGATCGTGAGGACGGCGCCGCCAGCTTTGTATTCAACAACCTGCCGCAGTTTTCGAGTGGTGGTGGTTGCGGCAGCTGTGGCTCCTCCCAGGGCGGCGGTTGCGCCTGAATACCGTTTCGTTTAAGAATCGGAGAGAAACCGCGGTCGGCCGGGTGGTCGGCCGCGGTTTTTTCGTTGTCCGGGCGCATCGCACTAACAGGCTTCTTTGCTCACGCTGAACGGGGATGCGGCGCCGCGTCTGAGGTTCCGGGACTCAAACGGGTATCTCTTCAACGTTGTAACGGGCCGCGGAGCAGATACCTTTTTTCAGAAAGGTTTGAGTACAACCAACAGCACCACTGCAACCAGAATCAGAAGCGGAAATTCGTTGAACCATCTGAACCAGACGTGGCTGTGGGGATTGGGGTTGCCGCGAAAGGCGATCATCAGTTTTCCGCACCATATGTGGAATCCTATCAACGGCACCACCAGAGCGATTTTCAGGTGAAGCCAGTACATGGTTTTGAAAGCCTCCCAACCGTAAAATCCGACCAGAAGAAATCCGAAGACCAGAGTCAGCACCGCCCAGGGCGTGATAAACCAGTACAGTTTGCGTTCCATGATTTCCAGCCGTTCGCGTGTCTGCATATCCTCCGACATGGCATGATGGACGAACAATCGCGGTAGATAAAACAGTCCCGCATACCACGAAACCAGAAAAATGATATGGAAGGCTTTGAGCCAAAGCATCAACATTGCGGGTGATTCTCCCTGCGGCGGTTTTATGCACGCGAACGCCTGCTCGTTGCTATTTCTTGTTTTCTGATGATTCCTGATACAGAGAGCGGAGTATATCAACCTTTTTCACATCGGCAGCAGGCGCTGCCGGGTCAACTGAGTCCTTGCCCTTGAAGAGTTTGCTTAGCGAGCGAAAAGTTCGTTTCAGCACACCCCATATTCTGGGCAGCAGCCAAGCCACCAGCAACAGGAAGAGCACCAACCCAATCACGAAAACCCAGGGATATTGGAGCGATGCCCACAGCCCGCCCACGACGGCAATATCTTCGGCGATCGAAGCGCTCCAGTTGCTGACCGGTTCAGGGGAGGTATTGATCAGCAAGCGTGTGCCCGTTTTTGCTGTATGGCTTGCCGCCGCAACACTGCCTCCCACCAACAGCGCGGCTAACTGCGCTCCCTGACTGATCTCCAGTCCCTGTGCCATGCCGGCAGCCAGGACTGCACCGGCGGGTATACGGATAAAAGTATGCACGAGATCCCAGCCTGAATCGACGCCGGGTACCTTATCGGCAAAAAACTCAATCGCGTACATCAGGGCCGCGGCGCCGAGTACCAGTGGATTGGTAAGAATCTGAAGCTCAGGCGGCAGAAAAATGTCCCCGGTCATACCGAGATAACCGAGCACCAGCACTGCCGCGTACAGATTTATTCCGGATGCCCAGGCGGCACCCAGTGTCAGGGATATGATCTGTATCGGGTCCATCGCCGGTCAGTTGTTTCGCTGCGTGGGTCACGGAAGACAACGGCCCTAAGTGTAGCATGGCTCTTTGGCTTTTTGCCGGCGGGCCTTGTTATAATCGGCACGATTCGGCTAATGGTCCGGTCGTACATACTGCGGAGAAGGGAATGGCAAAGAAGAAGATAGCTATTGTCGGTGGAACCGGATATACGGGGGTGGAGTTGCTCCGGCTACTGGCGGGGCATCCCAATATTGAGCTGTCGGTAATCACTTCCCGTTCGGAAGCTGGCAGGCCGGTCGCTGACCTCTTCCCCAACCTGCGCGGCAGAATCGATCTCAGTTTTTCCGAACCGGATGCATCGCGCCTGAAGCGGTGCGATCTGGTTTTCTATGCTACACCGAATGGAACCGCCATGAAGCAGATTCCCGAACTGATTGCGGCGGGCTGCCGCGTTGTGGATCTGGCGGCCGATTTCAGAATTAAGGATGTTTCCCTGTGGGAACAGTGGTACGGCATGCCGCACACCAGCCCGGCACTGGTAAAAGAGGCGGTTTACGGACTGCCGGAGATGAACAGAGAGGCATTGAAATCGGCACGATTGGTAGCGAATCCCGGTTGTTATGTAACCGCGGCCACGCTGGGTTTTCTGCCGCTGTTGGAGCAGGGAGTGGTGTCGGTGGAGCACCTGATCGCCGACTGTAAATCGGGTGTCAGCGGCGCTGGCAGAGGCGCCAGTGTCGGTATGCTGATGGGGGAGGTTGGGGAGAGCTTCAAGGCTTATGGCGTACCCGGGCATCGCCATCTTCCGGAGATTCTTCAGAATCTTTCAATTGCAGCGAAGCATAAGGTTGGTCTTACATTCGTTCCGCATCTGGTACCCATGGTCCGCGGCATCCACGCAACACTCTATGCCCGCATAACCAATGCGGTGGATTTCCAGGCGTTATATGAGGAGCGTTATCGGGATGAGCCGTTTGTTGATGTACTTCCCTCCGGCTCCCACCCGGAGACTCGGAGCGTACGCGGCAGCAACGAATGCCGGCTGGCTGTACACCATCCTCAGGGGGGAGAAATCCTTGTGGTGTTGTCGGTGATAGACAACCTGGTCAAGGGGGCCGCAGGACAGGCTGTCCAGAATATGAATCTGATGCTGGGCCTGGACGAGCGTGCCGGCCTGGATTCGCCGGCGATTTTGCCCTGATGATGCTGGAACCCCAGGCATGAAGTATTCGACTCCCCGGATTGTGCAGGACCAGGGTTACCGCCCCCTGCGCTGGATTCTTATCCTGGTGTCGATGTGTGGTTTGGTGTTTATCGGCTACTACGCAAGCCGCTTCCAGGCGCATCTTGGGTTACAGGAGATGCAGGATGTTATCGGGTTTCAGAAGGAACGGATAGACGAGCTTGAGCGTGATCGATCAGAGTCAGCAGAAAAAATTGCGGTATTGGAAAGATCCAGTCAAATTGACCAGGAAGCCGTGCGCAAGGTTAAGGCGGAGCTGAAAAACTACCAGCAGGAGCGTTTGCAGCTGGACGAAGAGTTAACCTTGCTGAGGAGCATGGTATCCGCCAAAGATGACAGGGAGGGCGTACAGGTCCATCGGTTCTCGTTGCAGAAAGGGAGCGCAGAAGGGGAGTTCCAGTATCGATTCACCGTAACCCAATCGATAAAAAACGGTGATACCGCCTCCGGCTGGGCGTTTATTGCGGTTGACGGTCTGCGGGGGGGTGAACCGGTCTGGCTGCCCCTGCGGGAGCTGACGAAAGAGAAGACGGAGCGAATCAAGGTGCGCTTCAAACAGTTCCAGGATATAGCAGGTACAATTCAGCTACCCGAAGATTTCAAGCCGCTGAAAGTGATTGTTGAGATCAAACCGGGCAACAAGGACCTGCCCGAGGTGAAGAAGCGCTTTGAGTGGGTGGTGAAGGGATAAGTCAAACCATGATTGGACGAAAAATGCGGTTCCGGGTGCCCAAAATCACCACCGTGATTGGCGTGGGGACAGTTCTTGAAGGAAGTATCCACTTCGCAGGGGGGATCCATGTGGACGGTACTATTCATGGCAATGTCTCCGCCGAGCAGGATGAGCGGTCAACGCTGATTCTGAGTGACACAGGTTTGGTCGAGGGTGACGTGCAGGTGCCGAATGTCATTTTGAATGGCAGGGTGGTGGGTGATGTTCTGGCCAGTGGACGGGTGGAGCTTGCCGCAAACGCGAGGGTGGTGGGAACGCTATATTACAAACTGCTGGAGATGGAGCTTGGGGCCGAAGTCAATGGCCAGCTGGTCTACGTGGAGGACGGCGAGGTACCTCCTCAGCGGCTTGGTTACGATGCCGGAACCGATCCTGACAATGGCCGGCGGGAGGGGGAGCCGCAACGGGAGGAGAGTGATCAGCAGACCGAATGAGGGTAGAGAAATAGTTGACTAATCTGGTCAGAAAAGCATAATAATATTAATAGATAACCGTTGCAATCGGTGCCATTGTCAATTTTAGGGATTCATTTATGAACGCAGCAGAAACCGAAGTCCCGCTGGTATTTACCTCCGCGGCGGCATCCAAAGTCTCCGCACTGATAGCGGAAGAGGGGAATCCGGAACTCATGCTCAGGATCTATATCCAGGGTGGGGGGTGTTCCGGTTTCCAGTATGGGTTTACCTTCGATGAGGAGGTGAAAGAGGGCGACTCCAAGGTAATTACCGATGGTGTCACGCTCTTGATCGATCCGATGAGCCTGCAGTATCTGGGTGGTGCCGAGGTAGACTATACCGAGGGTTTACAGGGTTCACAGTTTGTTATCCGTAATCCCAATGCCACCACCACCTGCGGTTGTGGTTCGTCGTTTGCTGTATGAGCGATTGAATTAGGAAAAGGTTTACGGGAAAGGGGGCTTAAGCCCCCTTTTCTTTATGCGGGGCAGTCAATGCACCCCGTCCCCGAGTTCAGGGTGAGTAAACCAGCCGTTCGATGAGGTTGGATAACGACCGGGGTAGATGCCGCCGAGTATCACCGGGTGTCTGGCGCCTGTCACGCTAGGCAGGTTTCCGCACTGCCCGTTAATCGTCTGTCTGGCCAGCCAGGCGAAGGCGACAGCTTCCACCTGTTCCGGATTGATGCCGTATAGTTGACTGGATTCAAGTGGGATGCTTCCAAGCTTGTCCTGCAGAAGTCGCATCATCACGTTGTTATGAATCCCGCCACCGCAGACGATCACACGGCTGCTGTCGGGAGCGTACCCGTAGATGGCATCGGCAATGCTTTCAGCGGTCAATGCTGTGAGCGTAGTCTGGATATCCTGGGGTGTCGCGCTCTCCCATCGTCCCCGAAGGTGCCCTTCCAGCCAGGTGCGACTGAAGTATTCCGGGCCGGTGGTTTTTGGAATTGGAGCGGTAAAGTAGGGGTCTGATTTCAGATCTGCAAGGAGGTCCGGGATCACACGTCCTCCCGCCGCCCACGCTCCGGACCGGTCGTAGGTTCTACTCAGATTATCCTGAATCCAGGTGTTGATCAGCGTGTTTCCAGGACCGGTATCGAATCCCAGAATCGGCGCTCCGGGGCGCGCGGGGAGGAGAGTGATGTTGGCGATTCCGCCGATGTTCAGGATGACACGGGACTCACCCGTTTCGGAGAAGAGGGCCGCATGATACGCAGGCGCCAGTGGTGCCCCCTGACCCCCGGCGGCCATGTCCCGCCGGCGAAAATCCGAGACGACGCAGATCCCTGTTCGCTCCGCAATGCGGTTTGGATCACCGATTTGCAGTGTAAAGGGAGTGCTCAATGCCGGGCGGTGCCGAATAGTCTGGCCGTGGGATCCTATTGCCATGATTTGATCTGGATCTATTGAGCAGCCGCGCAACAGCGCAAGGGCGCTGGCCGCAAACGCGTCGGCCACGTCCGCGTCCAGAATCCCAAGCCGGTCGATCTCGTTCTGGCCCGGAACACTGATTGCCCTGATCCGCTCCGCCACTGCCGCTGGCCAGGGGTGGGAGTGAAAACCGATTACCCGATGTTTCGGTTCGGAAAAATCAGCCAATACCGCGTCAATGCCGTCCACACTGGTGCCGGACATCAGGCCGATGAAAAGAGCTGGACTCACCCTGGGGATGCCCAGGTTATTCTGCGGTTGCCACCTGTGTGCTGGAGATTATCTCCAGTTGGGCGAGCAACGGTTTGCTTTTCTTTTCAAAGTCGGCTTTGTAGCGCGCATTGATAGGGGATGCCGCCGGGATTTTAACCGTCAACGGATTGCGGTGAACGCCGTTTACCCGAAATTCGTAGTGCAGGTGGGGTCCGGTTGCCAAACCGCTTTTCCCGACATAACCAATGGTTTGGCCCTGTTTGACCCTGCTCCCGTTCTGCACTGAACGCTTGAAGCTGGACATATGACCGTAAAGCGTTGTGTATTGGCTTCCGTGCTGGATAATCACGGTATTTCCGTAGCCGCCCTTGCGCCCGCGAAATATCACTCTGCCATCTCCGGCCGCCTTGATCGGCGTTCCAGTCGCTGCCGCATAATCGACCCCTTTGTGCGGTCGTTTTTTGCCCAATACCGGGTGCCATCTGGCTTTGGTGAAACGTGAAGAGATCCGTCTGAAATCGACAGGAGCACGCAGAAATGCTTTACGCATACTTCTGCCATCCGGAGAGTAGTAGTTGCTGTTGCCGTTCTCATCCTCATAGCGGACGGCACGAAACACATTCCCCTGGTTGACAAATTCGGCAGCGAGTATGGCGCCGTTTCCATACAGTTCGCCGTCGAGATACTCGTCTTCGTATATGAGGCTGAATTGGTCTCCTGCACGGATCTCAAGCGCGAAGTCGATGTCCCAGCCAAAGATATTGGCCAATTCCATGATCAATTGGTCTGAAAGTCCGGTACGCTGTGCGCTTTGGTAAAGCGAGTTGGTAATAACGCCGGAGTTGCTGGCGATTCGCGTTTCCAGTCCGCGCTCCACGGTCCGTGTGCTAAAGCCATCCTCCCGCGCCTGAACGTTCAGGCTCTTGATGGCGTTGCGCTCGAGGATGAGTCCGAGAAAATTACCCTCCCTGTCGATTTTTACTTTCAGCATCTCCCCTGGCTTGATACGGGCCAGCCGTTTTGCCTCATCACTGCTGTTGAGAATATCGTGCAGTAGACCCGCGGAAAGATTCATTCTGGAGAAAATTCTGGAAATGGAGTCGCCTTTTTTTACTTTTTCCTTGAGCCAGCGGACCTCATTTTCTACCGGTGCACTCTGTTCCAGCTCGCTCGGATCGCTCGCCAGCGTACCCTCTGCGGTGCTTTCCCCATTTTCATCGACTGACTGTGGGGGCGGGGTGATATCCGAATCGACTTCGGTCTCGGGGAGTTGAGCCGACTGCACGCCGTTGTCAGTCACGGAATCTTGCAGTGTAAGCGTGGGCTCTGTCGTCGATGTCGGGAGCGGGGTTTTTTCCGCAGTTTCGGGCCCCGATTCACTCCCGCTCAGCGCTGGAAGCGCGAGTTCGATGCTTTCCCGTGTGGGTGTACCGGCGTCTTGCATCGATAACAGAGCGTCGTTTGCGGGTGTGCGGTGTTCGAGCGCCGAATAAATTGCAGCTCCCAAACCCAGCGCCAGGAAGGAGGAGGCTATATAGGTGCGGATGCGCTTGGACGGATTGCCGTTTCCTGTATCGAGGTGAAATCTATAGTCTTTTATCATGTAATCACGCTAATAGCATAGAAACTTTGCCGATTATGTACTAAAGAGCATTTGATTCCTATAGTTTTTTGGCTGTTTTTTCCAATGAGTGGCTATTTGGTCAGTCTCACTGGGCGCGGCGGCCGTAAAGTCGGGGTCGATAGTTACTTTTACGGCCTCATCCTGTAAATTGTGCGCCCTTGTAACCCAAATTGAGAGGTGGTTCATGTTATCAACTGCAGAGGCGATGGATATCATCCGCCGCGGTGCAGACGAAATCTTGCTGGAAGAGGCGCTGATTAAGAAGCTCGAAAGCGGCAAACCCCTGAAAATCAAAGCCGGATTTGATCCGACTGCGCCCGATCTCCACCTCGGACACACCGTGCTGATAAATAAACTTCGTCAATTCCAGGATCTTGGTCACGAAGTGCTGTTTTTGATCGGGGACTTCACCGCCATGATTGGAGACCCCACGGGAAAGAGTGCGACGCGACCGCCGCTTTCCAGGGACGAAGTCCTGGAGAATGCCAAAACCTACGAACACCAGGTTTTTAAAATTCTCGATCCGGAAAAGACCACAGTACTGTTCAACTCCTCCTGGATGGGGGAGATGAGCGCGGCCGACATGATTCAGCTCTCTGCCAGACATACCGTGGCCCGGATGCTTGAGCGGGATGACTTCAGCAAGCGCTACAAGGGCGGACAGTCCATCTCCATTCACGAATTCCTCTACCCGCTGGTACAAGGATACGACTCGGTTGCGATGAAAGCCGATGTGGAACTGGGGGGTACCGATCAGAAGTTCAACCTTCTGGTAGGCCGTCAACTGCAGGCGGCCTACGGCCAGGAGCCGCAGGTTGCGCTGACGATGCCGATTCTGGAGGGGCTGGATGGCGCCCAAAAGATGTCGAAATCGCTGCATAACTATATCGGTATCACCGATAAACCGGACGACATGTTCGGTAAGCTGATGTCGATTTCGGACGAACTGATGTGGCGGTATTTCGAACTGCTCAGCTTCCTGCCGATGTCCGCTATCAATAAAATGAAGGCGGAAGTGGATACCGGGCTGAATCCGCGGGATGTGAAGGTGCGGTTGTGCATGGAGATAGTGGAGCGCTTCCACAGTCGCCAGGCGGCGGTGAGTGCCAATGAGAGCTTTGTGGCTCGTTTCCGCAAAGGCGTGATTCCCGACGAAATACCCGAAGTCCTGCTGAGCTCTGATGGGAACGGCCTGCCGATCGCCAATCTGCTAAAGGAGGCAAAACTTGTTTCCAGTACATCGGAAGCCATGCGTATGATCAAGCAGGGCGCGGTGAGAATCAACGGTGAGCGAGTGGAGGACAGGGGACTGATCTGCGTAACCGGGAGCAGCGAGATTTATCAGGTGGGGAAACTCCGTTTTGCCCGGATTACCGTGGACTAGCCAGTTTGTGAATATCTAGTTGACCTCTTCCCAGGAGTCAGTAGAATACGCGGCTCGCTTGCAGTCAAGGCGCGGAAGTTGAGCGCGAAGCGACGCTGGAGATAGCTTAGGTTATTGACGGTGAGGGG
>JAGRGQ010000110.1 GCA_020445405.1 Gammaproteobacteria bacterium
GTAGGTGGGGAGTTTTCGCATATTGCGCTGGTAGCGGATGACCCGCCAGGCCTGCCGACCACGGATCAGCCCGAGTATCGTCAGCGATGTCGCTGCACCATAGGCCACACCCGGCGGCATCATCAAGGCCCAGGGAGCCGCCACTGCGATCGCCGCGGTGGCAAAGGCCACCCACATGGACCAGAGCTCGACCGGCGGGCGCAGCAGCGCCTCGATCGGATGGCGACTCACTGCTCGATGCCGTGGGGTGTAATCAATACAGGATAGTGCGAAAGTCCTAAAGCTTTGGCGATATCGCTTGCCGATGCCGGCATGACGGATAACCCCGCCGCCAGTTCGGCGATAGCTTGCAGATCATCCAGGGTATCCGCCTGGACCAGCATGCCTACGGCCCCGATCTCCTTGAGCCGCCCCCGGTGTTCCAGCAGCCACTGCCGGGACAAGCCGTCTGAACCAATCAGGAATAACGGGCGCGCAAAAGGTCGGTCGTGGATTTTCGGTTGTACCAGGCCTGGCGTCAGATCCGGTGAGCGAATCGGCAGCAAGGATGCGGGATCCGCGGCACCCAGTTGCGGGGGATGAATTACCGGACGCTGGGGTACGGTGGTCTCCGCGGATTCGAACTCATCGAGAAAGGGGGCGATCGGCTGAGTGTCACCACTGTCATAGATGACCGCCAGGGCAGCGCCTGCCAATGTGGGTATTGAACCGATGACAAACCCAATCGCTTTTAACCAGTTCGCCGTGTTCATCCCCTACCCTGCGTTGTTGATCCGGCGCCAATGTGAAACCACCCTTTGCCGGTAACGGTCTGCGCGGTTCGCGTTCGCCGGCGCGTGATAACAGCCCACGCTGGACCACCAATCCTGTTGGGCCTGGTAACACGCCTGCAGGATGGCCGCGCCTACGCGCAGGTTGTGATAGGGATCCAGCGCCTGCCAGGTTGTTCCCAGCCGTTCCTGGTGGTAGCGCCAATTCACCTGCATCAGGCCGATATCGATCGAGCGCTTGCCCTCACCGATCCAACCCGTCAATGCCTGCCAGGCCTCAAGCCGGGAATCAAAAAAATAGCCCCGACCGGCGAGGTTCAGTGTCCACGGCCAGGGCCGGTAACCACCTGCCGATTCAATCTGTTTACCGCTTTCGGTGAGAGCCATAGCGTACAGCAGGGTGTGTGGAATACCCTGCGCTGTTGCTATAGACCGGTATCCTGCCGGAACCGACTCATTGCTCCAGCCTGCGCAGGGAAGAATCACGCCGGCGAGCATGACCAACCAGATCTTGGTGCGAATTGACTGATCCATCGTTTAAAGATCCGATGCCCGGAGTTGTGACAACTCCTCTCCCCGGCGACGCAGCAGGTAGGGCACTTCACCCTGCCCGTTCGTCAGTTTTTTCAAAGCACCCCCGTCGTGATTCAGGGTAACTCGCCGGCTGCGCACCCATTCGGGTTCGACCCGGTGACTCGATGCCCAATCCCTTACCGCCGCATCATCACCCGGCACTAACTCCGTGAGGTAGATATCGATGCCACTGACTTCATCGATTCGCTGCAACAATTTGTTAACCAGCAGATCGCAGACCGGACATGCGGGGCGTGCAAAAAACAACAGGCGATCGGTGGATTGAAGCGCGCTCGTCTCTGTTGACTTTCCAGGTAACCGGTTGATATCGATCAGCGGTTCATTTGGATAGAGGCGTTTTACTTCCGTATCGTAAGCACGTTGGAATAAGAGAATTCGGTCCACGTCCTCACGCATGGCGCGGGCCCAGGTTTCTGCATACCGCTGGCGTTCCGCCTCATCCCGCGCATGGATGCCGAGCACCTCGACAGGCGATATCGTCGACGGACTGATACTTCCCCGAATCCCTTGCATCAGCTGTTGGTAACGTTGCCATTCCGTTTCCGACAAATCCCAGACGCGGGCACGGGCCAAGTCCGTTTCTGATAAATTGATTGCTGCTGTCGACGATGTAGTCTGACCGGTCTCGTTTACCTGGAGTTGGGACAGGTCGGCGGCAACAACCGGATATGAGACCACGAGGGCAAAAGTTAGAGCGGTGAGTTTCAAATGACTATTCATCCTGACACTTGCCCTCACAGTCACCAGTCTGATCGGGGTATGGAATTGTCAGGTCACGGTAAATGACAGCCCCATCAGTATGACACTCAGCCAGATCGCTCCGGATCTTTGCCTGCGTGACCGAATGCAAATTCGTTGCATCGGCGACATGGAAAGCCTCAATTGAGGACTGCAACTCGTCACCTCCCTTCTCCGTAGTAATCGAACCCAGGGTGAACCCTCCAAAGAGCAATAAAATGGCCAATACGATTTCCATGGGTGCTACCTCGGCAAAGTAATGGAATGGACCTGCCCGGCAGGACCCTGCAAGTTGACCTGTCCCTTGAGGCGATCGATGCGCGTGACTGTCCAGCCGGACTGTTGCTCACCTGTTTTCACAAACGCAACGCGCCCTACCTGGGAGATGGCCACATAGGTAAGGTCATCCCAGACATCGATGGCATCGATTTGAAATGGCGGTGTCTTTACGGGTCGGGCTTTATGTCTAGCCGATGGTTTGCGCTTGACAGCTATTGGCACCCGGGTCTCGTTGATCAACGTATCCAGCCGCGAGATAGCCTCCTTGATTTGTCGGTCCAGTTCCTGGTTGATTTCACTCTGGTCGGCAATCGTTGCCTTGATTGCCTGAATATCCTGGGTCATGTCCGAGAGTTGATTCTTCACAACGGCACTCTGGTTCTGTTGCGATTCGAACCCATGATCGATTCGATCGGTGATGGATGCCATGCTGCGGTCGATCTTTCCGATCTGATCCTCTATTCCAGCGACTTGTAGCCCATTTGACAGGGTAGCCTCGTGAACCCTCATATCGGACTCTGGCACTAAAGATGGCTTGGCCTGGCTTCCCTCTCGCGGATTCACAAACATCCACAGTACGCTGATCGTGAAGATGCCAAGTACGACCGCGGCCAGCACAGTCTTGTAAGCGATCCGGCGGGCTGCTGGTTTTACCCCGGCATCCTCTGGATTGACTTCTTCGTCTGAAGAGACTGGTTGTGCCGGCTGCCTTTCACTCTTCATTCTGTACAACCTCCTTTTCGATGAGGATCCCGCTATCCTTGGCCGCTAACCAACCCGTAGAACAACGCTCGAATGTGACCAATCGATGGACGGGATCTTGCACCAGGTTGAATGCCGGCCCCGCGAGTGTTTCCAGAGCGTCTTTCAAAGTCATCGGTCCCAGGCTTCGATGAACAGCAGGGAGCGGTAACGCAAACAGCATTACCGTGTCCGGTCCGATTGACTCGACTTTGGCCAGCCGATAGCCGCTTCGTTGCAAGAGATACCGGACTGCTTCGCCCAGTGTCTGGATCCGTTCCGGGAAACGAATAGTCAATGCCGTAGCCAGCAGGTCGACTTGTGCCTTGGTCGGTACAGCGGCAATCACCGAATAGCGGCCCACCTGGGCATCGTTTGCCTGCAGGTTCAGGCTGGCCAGCGTGCAGAGTCCAGCGATATAGATTGCGATCGCCGTAGCTGGGGGATTGGAATAAAAAGTAGATCTCTTCATGATGAAATTGGTCTTAGGAATCTTGGACACCAGGCCGCATCATTACGGAGAGATTTCAATCGGGGAACGGAAAATCCTTTCAGGGGTTCGCGTTGTTTTTCAAACAGGTATTATTTCCGGGGGTACTTCGTAACAATTTTTTAAGATTCGCCCGCCTCGCCACAGGCCAAGCCTTTCACATTGAAACAGCGCCTAAGATGAAGTGAGAAGGTCCGGAATCGACAGAGGTTGTGTGAAAACACAAAATTTTCCGGAATCTTCGTTTCATCGTTAAAGCAACAACCTCCAACATAATGAGTGGCCGTCGGCGACTTCTACTATGCGCCCGAAAATGCGTTCCTTAGTTTGACAGTACGACTTTTCTATTCAATAATTCGAAACATGTCGAATAGTGATAAAAGTAATTTGTACACTACTCAGTTCAAGGCCTTGAGTAATCCTCATCGTTTGACGCTGTTTAGACGACTGATGTCGTGTTGTGTCCCCGGCACCGTATGCAATACCGATGAGGTGACACGTATTTGTGTTGGAGATTTGGGTGAAGGGATGAATATCGTAGCTTCGACGCTCTCCCACCACCTGAAGGAACTGAACCGGGCTGGGCTGATACAGATGGAAAGAGAGGGAAAAACAATTCAGTGCTGGGTCGAACCGAAAGTACTAACGGAACTCGCCAGCTTTTTCGCTTTTACCGAATCCAAATGACAGGAAAATTCTGATGAGCCATCACACACCTGAACCAAACAGAAACGAACATGCCATACAGGATGAATATCGTCGGAATGTTCGTGATGCCTATGCCAAGGTGGCGCGCGCCGATGATGCCGGTCAAAGCTGTAGTGTTGAAAGCAGTTGTTGCGGTGTCTCGGACGATTCGGCGATCAAAACTGTGATCTCGAATCGTTTAGGTTACAGCGACTCAGACATAAATAAAGTGCCCAAAGGTGCTGATATGGGCCTTGGATGTGGCAACCCAAAGGCAATTGCCGCGCTGCGCTCTGGCGAAACTGTTGTGGACTTGGGGTCTGGTGGTGGTTTTGACTGCTTTCTGTCTGCGCAGGAGGTCGGTGAAACTGGCTATGTCATCGGCGTGGACATGACGCCGGATATGGTAACCAAGGCACGCAACAATGCCAAAAATGGAAAGTACTCCAATGTTGAATTTCGTCTGGGTGAAATTGAGCACCTCCCCATCGCAGACAACGAAGCCGATGTCATCATCTCCAACTGTGTGATTAACCTCTCACCTGACAAACCGCAGGTTTTCAGGGAAGCATTTCGCGTGCTGAAACCTGGTGGCCGTCTAGCTATATCCGATGTCGTTGCCACGGCAAACCTCCCAGAAGAAATGCGGAACGATGTCGGGCTTATTTCGGGTTGTATGGGGAATGCCTCACTGATAGAAGACCTGGCGACCATGATAGAAGAGGCCGGTTTCACCGATGTTCGTGTTGAGCCCAAGAATGAATCGAAAGACTTTATGCGCGATTGGGCACCCGGCAATAAAGTCATGGACTACATCGTGTCCGCAACAATAGAAGGCATAAAGCCAGCGCGAAGCGCATGCTGCTAGATGCAACTTTCTATCAACTCACACCACCATGGGCTTAGTCGCGAACGAATACGGACTCAGGTAAACGTCTCTTAATGGACCAGACTGTGGACGTAACGATAGTCCGGCTCAACCAAAAATCTCATGGCCCCGCATCGAGCAGTCGTGGTGAAGAAATCCCGGAAAAGCTGGCGCGAATTATTCTGAAAAATCCGGTGAGATAAGGTGAGCGATAGCAACAGGTTCACCGTCCAATATCAGGTTTGTGAAAAGCTTTGCATAACCACCTACTTGCCTAAATAAGTTGCTACTATTTGTGGACGCTCGTGCCCGAGCTCCTCGCTGATCGTCAGGCGAATCTTCTGGTCAATCAATTTTTGCTCCGGTGTTAGTGCTCTCACCCTGGGCCCACCCGCCGCCGGTGATTTCCAACCAGTCAGCTCCTCATATCGTCGCTGGGCGTAGTCATGTCGCAACCCGTGCATTCGGGACAATCCGGCATTGGCGGTCAGTCGCTCGTATACGCGAAGCTGTTGAACGTAATTTCTAGCCGCGGGGATCAGAGATCCATTCCCGACGTGTTTCCTTATCCTGTCGAGCAGATCACGCTGGGCATCGGTCCGAACCGGAATCGTTCGGCTCTTCCCACCTTTGGTCCAGGAAGCCTTGAGGCGGATGTGATCCCCCTGATCGGCAAACCCAGGCTGGAACTTGATC
>JAGRGQ010000111.1 GCA_020445405.1 Gammaproteobacteria bacterium
TGATCGTTACCGTTTTATTGTCAATGAGGCGGGCACCACCAAGATATGCGGCGACCAGTAGCACAAGCGCTTTCTCTTCCGCATCCGGAGATTGCAGATCCCGCGCCCGCCGAATCTGAAAATAATCCGGTTGCAGACCGGCACTTTCCAGGAGGCTGCAGGCCGATTTTTCCAACGATTTAAAATCGCGTTCCCCTGCCTGAAGTGCCGCAGCGGTTTGCATCAATGTACGGTATACCACGGGTGCTTTGCTGCGTTGGTCGGGAGTGAGATAGCCGTTGCGCGAACTCATCGCGAGCCCATCCGTCTCACGCACCGTCGCCACTCCCACTATTTCAACCGGGATCTGCAGGTCCTCCACCATGCGCCGGATCACCATCAGCTGCTGAAAATCCTTCTCCCCGAAAACTGCAACGTCGGGTTGAGCCATATTGAAAAGTTTACAGACAACCGTGGCAACGCCGGCGAAATGCCCCGGTCTCGATTGGCCGCAGAGGATAGTCGACAACCCCGGTACCTCCACTATGGTCTGCTCCGCCTGCGGCCGCCGGTAAACCTCTGTGACAGTTGGCGCAAACAGCACATCGGTGGCGTACTCCTCCAGTTTCCGGCTGTCTGCCTCCAGCGTGCGGGGATAGCTGTCGAAGTCCTCGCCCTGGCCGAACTGCAGCGGGTTGACAAAGATCGAGACCATCACCCGGTCGGCAAGCTGCCGGGCTCTTTCGACCAGTTTCAGATGCCCTACGTGCAGATTTCCCATTGTGGGAACCAGCGCCAAACGTTGACCCTCACGGCGCCAGCAGGCGACCTGGTGCCGCAACTGATCGATTTTCTGCAGCGTGATCATTGAAAACTGTGTTCTTCGGTCGGGAATCTCTTCTCCTTGACCGCCTGGACGTATGCCGCTACCGCCGCCGGGACTGAGCCAGACTCCGGCATAAAATCCTTGACAAAACGAGGCCGCCTGCCAGATGTGATGCCGAGCATGTCATAGACCACCAGCACCTGCCCGTCGCAATCCACCCCGGCGCCGATACCGATTACCGGTATCGTCAGAAGATGGCTTATCTCAGCGGCGAGCGCCTTGGGCACACATTCCAGCACCAGCATCTGGGCACCCGCCGATTCCAGGGCCATCGCATCCTCCTTGATCTCCCTGGCAGACTCCTCATCTTTTCCCTGGACACGATAGCCACCCAGTTTGTGCACCGACTGAGGCTGCAAACCGAGATGCGCACAGACCGGGATGCCATTCAATGTGAGCTGTCTTACGGTTTCCAGTTGCATGGAGCCACCTTCAAGTTTGACCATGTGGGCTCCTCCATCCTTCATCAACCGGCCGGCTGTGCTCAAAGCCTGATCCGCGGAGCTGTAGCTCATGAACGGCATGTCGGCGATGAGCAGTGCGTCACGCCTGCCCCGGGCAACGCAACGGGTATGGTAAACCATGTCGTCCACACTCACTGGAAGCGTACTCTCCTGCCCCTGAATCACCATGCCGAGGGAGTCGCCGACAAGAATAGAGTCCACTCCGGCCGCTTCGAGCACACGGGTGAAACTGGCGTCGTAACTGGTGAGCATGGTAATTTTCTCACCCTCTTTTTTCATCTGCATCAGTGTGGCAATCGTTGTATGAGACATGATTTTCCCTGGTGACATTCGGCCTTGTTTCAGCCAAAGTCGTTGGTTGAGAAGGATATTCCGGCAAACCTCGCGACAATAAACTTTGTGCGCCGCACTATAACCTGAAATTGCGCTGCTATTAAACCTGTTTAAGCCGACTCGAACAGTTTTTATATGGCTCCGTTGCACCGGATATCAATAGGATTCCCGATCATTTCCGTATCCCCGCCACTGACGCGCCCAACCAGATCAGACACCCTCCCGACACCGGGAATAATCAGATCCGGCGCAATATCCGACAACGGACAGAGCACGAACGCACGCTGTGCGATACCCGGATGTGGAAGCTGCAACTCCGGCGTGTCCAGTATCAGATCGCCGTAAACGAGCAGATCGATATCCAGGGTTCGCGGTCCCCAGCGAACCCCGCGGACACGGCCGTGCGCCTGCTCGATCGCCTGGGTTTCACGCAGCAGCGTGATGGGGACAAGTCTGGTGACCAGACTGATCACGGTATTGATATAATCCGGCTGATCCTGCGGTCCCATCGGCGGGCTGCGGTAAAGCGGCGAACAGCGAAAATCCCACGAATCCGGTAACGCCTGCAGCGCGGAAAACGCCCTGGTAATCTGCTGCAGCGGACTGTCAAGGTTACTGCCGACGCCCAAAAACACCTCAATCCCACGGTTGCCGGTTTCCGCTGAAAACCTTTGTCTCATACATCCCCCCGCTCTGCAGGTTTGCTGCGTCGCCTCCTTCGCCGTCGGGCGCCGGTTACGGGTCCCTCCTTATCAGTCATTCGGGACCGCACTTCAGGTTTCGCTTCCTGCATGTCGGTCCACCATTTTGCCAGGTCATTATCTGCCTCCCCTGCCTCAGCCCTTAGCAGCAGAAAATCGTAGGCAGCCCTGAAGCGGGGATGCGCAAGCAATCGTTTTGCTCTTTTGCCGCCGTGCTGCTCGAACCGATGCTGCAGTTGCCAGATCTCCCGCATCGGCATACTGAATCGTCTCGGAATGGAGGTGTGCATAATCTGTCTGGCGATCACCTCGGCTCCGGACTGCTGAACGGCCAGGAATGGGGGCTCTCCCGACGCCATCAGCAACTCGGTGATGCGCCGCACCGGCTCCCACAACAGCACCGCAAACAGAAAGGCTGGAGTTACCGGTTTTCCTTCCCGGATGCGCAAATCGGTATTGTGCAATCCCCGCACCACGAAAGTTATTGGAAAATCGTGATCTTCGTGCGCCAGACACTCATCGGTTTCGGGAAACAGCTGGGAAAAAAGGTTGTAATGGCGAAGCTTTTCGAACGCCTGAACGGCGGTACCACTCATAAAAAGCTTCAGTATCTCTTCAAACAGCCGCGCAGCCGGAACACTACGCAATAAAACGCCCATTTCCGGCAATGGCGCTTCGCATGCCCGATCGATGCGGAAACCCAGCTTAGCCGCAAAACGCACGGCTCTCAGCATCCTGACCGGGTCTTCACGGTAACGCGTTGCCGGATCTCCCAGCAGTCGCAGCAGACCTTTTTCAAGATCGACCATGCCACCGGTGTAATCGATAACCGAGAAATCCTCGATGTTGTAATACAGCGCATTTACCGTGAAATCCCGTCGCAGCGCATCCTCTTCGATGGTACCGTAGACATTATCGCGCATCAGCATACCGTTATCCGCGTTCCTGTCTGCAAGCTGCGAATCCTCGTGCATTCCCCGAAAAGTGGCGACTTCTATAATTTCACGTCCAAAATGTACATGCGCCAGACGAAACCTGCGGCCAATCAGGCGGCAGTTTCGAAATACCGCTTTCACCTCCTCCGGGCTGGCATCGGTGGCGATATCGAAATCCTTGGGTTCGTGTCCAAGCAGCAGGTCGCGTACACCACCGCCAACAAGATGGGCCTGGTATCCGGCATTGTGCAACCGATAGAGAACCTTGACGGCGTTTTCGCTGATGTTGGCACGTGAAATGTTGTGCTCTGAGCGGGGAATGATATTGGGAGTGACGATCTTTTTTTTCCTTATAGCTGCTTTCAGGAAACGAGTGGTCCCGTTGCGGAAAGTGCCCAACGATAAAACAAAAAGCCCTGGTCATACTTGAGACCGGCGTAAGCTTGCGTATAATACACCTCCTTGCAAATAGACGCTCCCTTCGTCTAGCGGTCCAGGACGCTGGCCTCTCACGCCGGTAACAGGGGTTCGATTCCCCTAGGGAGTACCACATATCAATCAAAGGATTACAGTTTACCTGTGATCCTTTTTTTGTGGCGGGAAAAGTTGAGAGCTGTACCGCCGGTCCCGGTAGTGACGTATAATCCCACCCGACCGCACCAAGCCGTACAACCCATCTTCACTTCAAAGGAGAATGCTGTTGGAGATCGCCTGCCTTGACCTGGAAGGAGTGCTCGTTCCCGAAATATGGATCAACTTCGCCAAACGGACGGGCATCGACGAGTTGCGGGCGACAACCCGGGATATCCCGGATTACGATGTGCTGATGAAACAACGGCTGCGTATTCTGGCGGAGCACAATCTTGGTCTGCCGGATATCCAGCAGGTAATCGACGGCATGGGCCCGCTAGACGGCGCCAGAGAGTTTCTGGATTGGCTGCGCGAGCGCTTTCAGGTGATTATTCTGTCCGATACCTTCTATGAGTTCGCCGCTCCGCTGATGCGCCAGTTGGGGCATCCCACCCTGCTCTGCCACAGGCTGAGTGTCGATAAATCGGGTGCCGTCCGGAACTATCACCTGCGTCAGAAGGATCCGAAACGGGCTTCGGTCAAGGCGCTTCACAGTCTGAACTTCCGCATCATCGCGGCCGGCGACTCCTACAACGATACCAGTATGTTGGCGGAAGCGGATCGCGGCATACTTTTCCGACCGCCACAGAACGTAATCGATGAATTCCCTCAATATCCGGTGGTCAACGATTATCAGCAGTTCCGCCAGGCTTTTTGTGACGCCAGCGAGCGCGGCA
Organism: Gammaproteobacteria bacterium; assembly: GCA_020445405.1. Classification (GTDB taxonomy): domain Bacteria; phylum Pseudomonadota; class Gammaproteobacteria; order Chromatiales; family Chromatiaceae; genus HKST-UBA178. The sequence goes on from JAGRGQ010000111.1 coordinate 4,606, forward strand.
TAGCGCTTTGAGCGCTGGCCGCTCCGCTATGCTTCAGATGCCGGAGAGGCGTTAATCCGAACGGGAGCGCCCGACCGCCTCCATCCGCACGGGTTCCCCTTGCTGAGCTTGACTCGTCGGCATGCTATAAAGTTCGCATGCTGACAGCCGCTATCATTTGCACAACCAGCGACCTACCCGGAACCATATCGGGCCATTTCACCATCCCGGGCAATCTGAATGACAATGACACCTGGAGAACTGTTCGTTCTTCTCACCGAGCCTTCGGGTACGCAACAGAAGATTATCCGTAATTACCTGAATAATCTCGGCGTAGATAGAATCGAGGCGGTTTCAACCGGAGCGCTGGCGCTCATTTCGATGCTGGCACGGAAGCCTGACCTGGTCATCAGTGCGCTCTATCTTCCGGACATGTCGGGAACGGATCTGCTGGAGACGATGCGCCATGATCAGCAATTGCAGGATCTTCCGTTCCTGCTGATTTCAAGTGAAACCCGTTTTCGCTACCTGGACCCGATCCGGCAGGCTGGTGCCATCGCGATACTGCCAAAGCCATGCACTCAGGAGGAGCTGCATGTCGCGTTGATTACAACGCTGGACCACCTGGATCCCGAACAACTGCAGCTTGACGAAATTGAGGTGGAGAATGTGGAGATCCTGATCGTGGATGACAGCTCCATGGCCAGGAAATATGTCAGAAGGTCGCTCGAATCCATGGGATTGGAGAGATTCACTGAGGCGGAAAACGGCGCCGAGGCGGTAAGTCTGATCTCACAGCGGTATTTCGATCTTATTGTGACTGACTACAATATGCCGGGTATGGATGGCGGAGAACTGATCGATTACATCAGAAAAGAGAGCCCGCAGGCTTCGGTGCCGATACTGATGGTCACCGGCGAAAAAGACAACCAACGTCTGGCTGCGGTACAGAAAGCCGGCGTTTCTGCCCTCTGTGATAAACCATTTCAGCTGGGGACGGTGCGCAAACTGGTACAAAATCTGCTGACAGAAATTCAGACAATCTAGCTCTGCTTTTAGGATATAAACTCGCTATCATTCTGTTTTTACATGATTTAGACTAAACGGAAGAGCTCCATAGCAGAGTCTCAATGAACAGGCGGCTGGCCAAACGAAGGTAGCGGTCAGCTGAATAATAAACACTCAGGCCGGAATCTGACTCATGTCCACTGTGTTAGTCCTTGATGATCAATCGATCAGCAGGATGATTCTTGAGGAGTTGATTC
>JAGRGQ010000112.1 GCA_020445405.1 Gammaproteobacteria bacterium
CGACGCTGCCTCATTGTGTCAGAGATCGCGGCAACTCGATGCGGTCTCCGGGTTCCTGAAACCTGTTTCAGAACCTCAGGAAAGCTACCGATACAGCACCGGAGCACCAAGCTGCTCATGAATCTTATTGCTGATCTCAGCTGAGATACCCATACCCTGAGCCAGTTTGTGCAGATATTGAGCCTCGGCGTTGCTGTCGAGATCTATGGCCAGCAGTGAGATTGTGTAAACCTGCTGCTCCATCCCACGGGGAACCGTGCTGGCAAACTGTTCAACGTCCAGCGGCCGGTCGAGTTCCCGGCGCACAAAATCAATCTCTTCCTGGGTGACATCACCCAGTTTTCGCAGGATTTTCTGCTGCTCCTCCTGGTCAACCCGACCATCCGCCTTGGCTGCGTTGATCATCGCCCGAATCATGATCTCCGCCTGGTCTGTCGCCTGCTGGTGCTGAACACTCTGGGGCGGATTATGCCCGGCGTTAAAATTGAATTGCGGTGCACCTCCCCCTTGACCACCGAACTGGGACATTGCGGCGCCTATCAGTGCGCCGAGTCCGGCTCCACCTGAACTGCCGCCGCCCATCAGGCCACCCAGAATATCGGTGATTCCGCCGCCGCCAGAACCCTGACCCGGCTGACCGCTGCCAAAAACGCTATCGAGGTTCCCGCCTCCGCTTCCGCTCCGGGAGCCACCTCCTCCACCCAACATTCCGCCAATAAGACTTCCAAGTCCACCGCCTCCCCGGGGCTGCCCCCCGCCGGTCATCGCACCGATCACTGAACCCAGTATATTGGAACCCGTTCCCCGTGACAGCGCACCGCTGTTCAGAATGCTTCCCAATATTTTTAATGCGTCAATATTTGCCATCTCACTTACTCCGCATATCCGACTATACCCGAACGGCTTTGTTCTCCATTCGTTTCACTTTCACTATAGCACGCATGCAACGCTGCAAGTTGTCCGGGGCGAGTTGGAAATGACGCAGCGCAAACAGATAAAAACAGTACATTCGTCCCATTTTTGCGAAGAAGCAATCTGGAGCGTCGCGCGGTCGGGTCGATGATCACGACCCCGTCTGATAATTCCCCGCAGCCGTGTCCGTGGCGGCTCTGGTTCAGGGCGCGACGCGCCTTACAGGCAAAGATTTCGGACAGAAAAGCGGCCCGCGGGGAATTACCAACCAGCATCTAAAGTGTCGTTGTGAACCGCCGCTGCAGATATAGCAGGCACCATCTGTCGCGGCTATGAAATAAGGTCTGTTGTATGAGAATCGATCCCTTGAGAAACAGCAAAAACTGCCCCAAGTGCGGTGCCGAAAACCAGCAGGGGGATAGCTGTTTTCGTTGCGGTATCGTGTTTCACAAATACACCGGGCGCGCTGGATCCGACTCCAGTCTCCGCAAGCTTCAAATTCGGCAGCCGGAGAAGAGCTTTCCTTATAAAGCGTTCACCCGTCTCTCCCAGTTGACACTCCTGATCAGCCTGCTGCTGCTGGTCCTCAGCAATCACCGTCAGGCCATATTACCTCAGGCTGATTTTTATGCTGGCGCGGTACTGTCTGATCCGATACAGACCGACACATCCGTAGAACCATTCGAGATCGTTTCCAACGACATCGTGTATACAATAAATCCGCTTCATGACTACCAGTTACACGGTGTCGTGGTCAGCTTTCACGACAGCGATAGCTGGTGGGACATATACCACCGGCGCAGTTGGCAGGATTTCATCAATGTCAAGGACATATGCGTCATCTGGGGCGACAATGTCACCTCGGGTGTTTATCAGAAAATGGCGTTTAAAAACAGCACTTGGACCTGTTGGGCCTCCTGGCCGGACAGAGAGACCGGCTCGCACTTTTCCATGCATCAGCTATCCAACAATCATCTGCTGGTGAGTGACCCCCACATTCGGGAGATTGCGGATCGCATCGAAATCGGTGACCAGATTCGTCTTGAAGGTCTACTCGCGTCGTATTCGCACAGTAACGGCAAATTCACCCGGGGAACCAGCACCAGCCGTACCGATACCGGCAACGGCGCATGTGAAACGGTTTACGTAAATGAACTCGAAATCGTCGGGAAAGCCAATCCTGGCTGGCGCAGGATCAACCTGCTGGCCCGCTGGCTGGTGGCGGTCTCCTTTGTATGCGTTACGGTACTGGTGATCAAGTCACCGGTGCGAATCGGCAACTGATTTTGGGCTGCATCCAGAGCCTGCTGCGCTCACTGCCTTGCCAGTCACCGGAATAACGGAACTCTCAGTTTGCAGTCGCACATCAAATAATATCCCACCTGTGCAAATAGTGCCTGCTGTCTGTGAAAATCAGCCATTCACAGCGCGGGAACGGACTGGAGGCAATGATGACCCGGGCAGTGGGTCCGGGAACTCGTTCAGAATACCCGCAATACCGGTTTTGACATCCAGACCGGAGTTGTTGCTGATGCCGGTGAAATCGATGCCGTACTCTGTAATCTTCCGTTTGATGCTGGCTGACTGTGCCAGCATGTCGGTGGCCTGCTCCCTCGGCATCGGTTTACTTATCAGGTAACCCTGAATTTCATCACACTGAAGATCCTGAAGAAAACGGAGTTGTTCCTCGGTTTCCACCCCTTCTGCGACGACGCGCAATCCCAGGCTGTGACTCATTGCAATGATGGCATTGACAATAGCCGCATCGTTCTGGGCATGAGTAAAATCGGTGATAAATGAACGGTCTATCTTGACCTTGCTCAACGGAAAGCGCCTTAAGTAGTTGAGGGAAGAGTAGCCGGTTCCAAAGTCATCCACGGATATTCCGAATCCCGCCTGGGAAAGCTCCTGGAGTATATCCACCGCGGTCTCAATATTCTGCATTACAACGGTTTCAGTAATCTCGATCTCTATCGAACTCGGGGGTACACCGGCATCCTTAACCAGCTCGATAATCCTGTTCGACAACTTTCGGTTTCTGAATTCCACCGGTGACAGATTTACCGCAACGGGAACCATTCCGTAACCGGCAGCCTCCCACGATCTGATTTGACTGCAGACACTGCTGAGTACCCACTGGCTGATCTCGTCGATCAACCCCGTCTGCTCGGCAAGTGGAATGAAGTCATTTGGCGGAACCAGTCCCATTTGTGGATGCTGCCAGCGTATCAGTGCCTCCATGCCGAGAATGTCACCGCTTCTCAAATCAACTTTCGGCTGATAGTAGACTATCAGCTCATCCTGATCTTTCGCCCGGTGCAGCTCCGCCTCCAGGCGCATCTGCCTTTTCGATACCTGATCAATGTCATCTGCATAGAACTGGTAATTGTTCCGTTCCACACTCTCCTTGGCTACGCGAAGGGCACTGCTGGCTTTCTGCAGCAGGGTCTCGGCGTCCCCGCCGTCAAATGGATACAGACTCACACCGACGCTTGAACTGAGATAGAACTCCTCGCCGTCGATTAACACGGCCTCCTTGTTCGCGGCGAAGATCCTTTTCAGTATTGTCGTCAATATATCAGCGTCCTTCAGGTCCGTAAGAAGGACCAGAATCTCTTTTTCCGTCACTCGCGACACGCTGAAAGAGAGCGCCTCTTTATCCGCAATCGCGACCGTATCAACGACTCTCAGCATCTGCTTGAGACGGGTGACGACGACTTTGGATATTTTTTCGCTGATCGCGTGCCCCAATGTGTCGCGGACTCTTTGCAAGGCATCCACATCGATAGCCAGGACAGCGATACTGGTATCGTATCGCTGAGCTCGCTTGATGGCTTGTTCTATCCGGTCATTCAGAATGATTCTTTTGGGCAGACTGCTGAAAACAACATCGTCAGGATCGTTTGTTTTTTCCGCCTCTTCATCGGAGATGTCCAACAGCACGTGTTCATTTTCTTTCGCCGCACCGTTTGCCTTATCATCCGCTTCGCTTAGATACTGGTTAATGTCCGGCGCCTCGGAAACGAGTTCAACAGGTGTCTCCGCAGCGGTATCGGATGGAATAGCCGAGTCGTTCGGTGCGCTCTTCTCCGGGTTTTCCGCTTCGATCATACTCGACCATCTGATCACGCGATTGCGTCCACTCTCCTTTGCCGTATATAACGCCTTGTCCGCCTGCTCGACCAACTGACTGGAAGTTTTGGCACCTGCGGTAATGGTCGAAACGCCGAAACTCGAGGTAATGCGCAGCGCATTGGTGAATCTTGCGCCATGCCCCTCCTGCACGGCCAGTCTCATACGCTCCGCTATCTCCACCGCATCGTCGACTGAGGCGCCAGGTAAAATAACGCAAAACTCCTCTCCGCCAAACCGTCCAACCAGATCGTTCGGCCTTGAATACTCCATCAGAATGTTGGCCAGCAGCTTGATGACCTTGTCGCCTACAGCGTGTCCGAATCGATCATTGACGGACTTGAAATGGTCGATATCCACCATGATGAAACTGAGTTCCTCGCCCTCTTCAAGCGCCTCCATAAACAAGGTCTCGAACCCCTGGAAAAGGGAGCGCCGATTCAGCGCACCGGTCAGGGGGTCGCGTGTGGCAAGCACCTCCAGTTCCTGATTCTGGCGCATGATTTCTCGCTTGCTCTGCTCGAGTTTTCCCAGAGTCCGGCGCAATTCATCATTCTTGCTTTCGATTTCGGTAATATCGTCGAAAGTGATGAGCACGCCGCGAATCTTGCCGGCAGAGGCGGTAATCGGAGAAACGTTTACGCTGAACTTATACTTCTCGATCAAACCGGTTTTCAAACTGAGAATGACGCTGCCGGGTGGCTGTTGTCCCTCCAGAGCGCTGTACCATGGCAGTTCACTATGATCGCTATCTTCGACGTCCATCTGCCAATCGAAACCGGCAATCGATTTACCGGCCATCTCCTTGGGCGAAATCCCGATTTTTCGGGCGAATGAGGCGTTGGAAAAGACGATGTATCCATCCTGTCCGATGATGAGCAGGCCTTCTGCCAGCGTGTCCAGGGCTTTGCGCACCCTTTCCGGTATCACTGCGTCCGGATTCAGTTCACGCATGGTGCGTTTCAGGAAAATCAGATAGGCGATAAAACCGGATAGCGCGACAAATGTAATAACGGCCAGAAACGAGCTTTTAAACGGCAGCCACTTGGATTTGTCAACCAGATCGGCGTAGCTGATTTCCACACTACCCCAACGCCCCTGGTCGTTAAAAATCGGTACCTGAACCTGAGTCAGGGTCGATTTATCCTCGGGACGCAGTTTCCAGTTCTGCTTATGCCCACCATACTCGGCCAGGACCGTGCCGTTTTCCAGCCGTACCGCACCTGAAAGAACGCTTTCGTTCCGATCGACGACCGAGCGCAGGGTCTCCTCTACAATATGCACCCTCTTTTCGGTGATCTCGTTGGATAACTGCACCGCCAGCGACTCCGCAACAATGCGCCTGGACTGCATCTCGGATGACTTCGTATCCGGAACCAGTCCCAGAAAGTCGGTTACAAACAGCATCGATACAGTCAGCATCGCCAAGCCGAAGCTGATTCGTACCAACGGCGATTTTAAAAAAGTCCACATGGCTTTCATCTATCCCAGCTAGCGGGGGTCTTCCTGATCGAATATATCTTCAACTTTCCTGTCCTCCTCATCTTTGTCATCCCTGATGCCAACTTTTTTCTTTCCCTTGACAATTGCGGCACCCAGTATCGGCAGCGGATCGAGCTGTTTCC
>JAGRGQ010000113.1 GCA_020445405.1 Gammaproteobacteria bacterium
CTCCCATTCATCGTTGAAAGACCGACCATACCGTGGGATCAAGAGAACGTGAATAACGGGCTGGTTTGAACGGTTACGGCGCAATGATGCTGCTGCTGGTCGCATTGTTCGCGGCATTTCAGATGGTGATTGTTTTAAAAGCCAGAAAAATGGTGGGACAGCCAGTACCCGATGTGGAAGCCGGCAGCGCGATGGCTGGATTGCACGAAGGGCGCACGCTGCTCTATTTCCACGCTCCCGGCTGCACGCCCTGCCGCCGCATGTCACCTGTTGTCGAGGCGCTGGCGGCGCAACGTGGCGCGGTTGTCAGTGTGGATATCTCGCAGCACCCGGAGACCGCACGCCTGTTCAATATACATGCCACCCCCACCACCATAGTCGTGGAGAATGGCAGGATAAAGCAGGTGCTGCTGGGATTTCAGTCAGCGGAGAAGCTGAAGCAGCTGCTGGGCTGATGCCCGCGAAGGGGCAGCGAAAACAGATTTTGACTTCGCTGCCAGACGCCCCATGGAACCTTGTCAGAGGCCGCACATACCGCTGGGACAACAGGCACCGGTGGCGCATGGCGGCTCGCTTCCGCTGCCGGTCGTACTGATGACAGCGGCGCCGCTGATCAGCCGCCGGACCGGGGTTTCCGCTGGCGTGTCTCCCGGTTCCGATGCACTCCTGGCACACAATTCACCCCAGGTTGCGATGTTGTCATTCATCTTGTGGCTCACCTCAACCTTGCGTCCGTTGGCTTCACAGAAATAGTCGTAAGTCGGCATGCTGCTGCTCCTCAAATCTTGTCGGTCTGCGTCGGGGAGAGTGCGTCAGCCTGAAAATCCGCTGCAGTCGCCTGGTGCGCCAATCCGGCCTCTGCCGGGATGGCGGCGGTTTTTCAGCCTGTGTATACGCTCCTCGGGTCTACATTCAAAACCGCTATAGTTTAACCCAGAATCGAACTACTCGTACTCCTTCGGCACCATGCACATGAATTTCAACGGGGTCTCTCCGGTGTTGCGGTACTGATGTTTTTCATGTGGTTTGACCAGGATGTAGTCGCCTGATTTTATCGGCCGGGCGGTATCCCCCTCCATCACCTCGCCGCTCCCTTCCAGAATATAGTTGAGGTGCTCACTTGCGTGACTGTGATGCGGCGTGTGGCCGCCGGGGCCGACGGTGAACACGCGGATCGAGAAGTTGGGCGCGCCGTCCGCTTGGCCGATGGGAACCTGCTTGATCGCATCCTTGACGCCTTCCATATCGATGGGCGTGACTGCACAGGTTTCGAGGCGGGTGATTTTCATCGTTTGCATCCTCCAGTCTGACGTGTTTCAGATAATCGGTGCTGCTGCGGCAGGCGTGCTCCCAGGCATCCCGCTGGGCATCGCTCGGCCCACTTCGGTCCGGGTACCCATCGGGAGATCAAAGTTTCCGGATTTTCTCCAGCTGCTCTTCCAGTTTCGCCCTGGCTGTCTGCTGAGCGGCCAGTCTGGCCTTTTCCTTCTGCACTACTGCCTGCGGCGCCCGATCCACAAAGTTGGCATTCGCCAGCTTATTCTCTATTCGATCGAGATCGCTGCTGATCCTGCCGATCTCTTTTTCCAGCCGGGCCATCTCGGCGGCTTTGTCGATCAGCCCCGCCATCGGAATCAGTATCTTCATTTCGCCGACCAGTGCAGTGGCCGATTCCGGCGCCTCTTCGCCGGGCTGCAGAATTGTGACGCTCTCCAGTCTGGCCAGAAAATCCAGATAGTAACGGTTTGCGTCGAGGCTGAGCAGATCGTTCTCCGACGCGTGCTGTAGCAGCACCGGCAGCGGTTTGCCCGGGGCTATGTTCATCTCTCCCTTTATCTTGCGGATGCCCAGGATGAATGCTTTCACCCACTCCATCTCCTGCTCCGCCTGCTCATTGATCAGTGCCCGGCGGTAGCTGGGGAATGGCTGGTTCATGATCGTCGTGCCGCTGACCCCGGCCAGCGGCGCCGCTTTCTGCCAGATCTCCTCGGTGATGAACGGCATGATCGGGTGTGCCAGGCGCAGCAGTGTCTCCAGCACCCGGACCAGGGTGCGGCGGGTGCCCCGCTTGGCCGCGGCAGTGGCGTTGGCGTCGGTCAGAACCGGCTTGGAGAGCTCCAGATACCAGTCGCAATACTCGTTCCAGGTGAACTCATAGATCGCTTGTGCTGCATAGTCGAAGCGGTAATTTTCGATTGCATTGGCCACCGCCCGCTTGGTTTTCTGCAGGCGCGAGAGGATCCAGCGGTCGGCTGCCGAACGCTCGATTTCGGCTACCGGTTCCGAGTGGCCGGTAGTAGCCGGACCGATAGAGAAAGTCTCTCCCTCGGTATTCATGAACACATAACGGGCGGCGTTCCACAATTTGTTGCAGAAATTACGGTAGCCCTCGATACGGCCCATGTCGAACTTGATGTCGCGGCCGGTGGCTGCCAGCGCAGCGAAGGTGAAGCGCAGGGAGTCGGTACCGAAGCCCGGTATGCCGTTGGGAAACTCGTTGCGCGTCTGTTTTTCAATCTTCCTGGCGAGTTGGGGCTGCATCATGCCGCTGGTTCGTTTGGCCACCAGCGCGTCCAGTCCGATGCCGTCGATCAGATCGATGGGATCGAGCACGTTGCCTTTGGACTTGGACATCTTGTCCCCATGACTGTCGCGCACCAGGCCATGGACATAGACCTCGTGGAAAGGCACCTGACCATCCATAAACTTGAGCCCCATCATGATCATGCGGGCAACCCAGAAGAAGATGATATCGAAGCCGGTGACCAGCACGCTGGTGGGATAGAAGTCCCTGAGGCGGTCGCTCGCCTCGGGCCAGCCCAACGTGGAGAAGGGCCAGAGGGCGGAGCTGAACCAGGTGTCGAGTACGTCCTCGTCCTGGCGCAGCCTGTACTCAGCCGGAAGCCGGTGTTTCTCCCGTACCTGTTGTTCGGAGCGCCCCACGTAGACATTGCCTTCATCGTCGTACCAGGCGGGAATGCGGTGCCCCCACCAGATCTGGCGGCTGATGCACCAGTCCTGAATGTTGCGCATCCACTCGTAGTAGGTGTTCTTCCAGTTGTCCGGCACGAATCTGATGCTGCCGTTGCGGACCGCCTCGATGGCGGGTTCCGCGAGGGGCGCGATTTTTACGTACCACTGATCGGTGAGAAACGGCTCGATGACGGTGCCGGAGCGGTCACCGCGGGGCACCATCAGCTTGTGATCGACGATCTTGTCGATCAGGCCCAGTGCCTCCAGATCGGCAACAATCCGCGTGCGCGCTTCGTACCGGTCCAACCCGATATAGGCGGCGGGAATCAGTTCCCCCTCCTCGGCGCCGTTCTGCCGAATCGCGGCATCCCCGGTGAATATATTGATCAGGCCGCCGTGCGCCTGCTCGCTGATCTGCAGTTCGTCGCGATGGCGCAGCCAAACCTCGTAATCGTTGAAGTCGTGTGCCGGGGTGATCTTCACGCAACCGGTGCCGAATTCCGGATCGGCGTGTTCGTCGGCGATAATGGGGATACGGCGGTTGGTCAACGGCAGCTCCACCAACTCGCCGATCATGTGCTGGTAGCGTTCATCCTCGGGATTGACCGCCACCGCACAGTCGCCCAGCATGGTTTCCGGGCGTGTTGTGGAGACCACCAGATGGCCCTGGCCGTTCGAGAGCGGGTAGCGCATGTGCCACATGAATCCGCGCTCCTCCTCGTTCAATACCTCCAGGTCGGAAACTGCCGTGTGCAGTTTTGTATCCCAATTGACCAGCCGCTTGCCCCGGTAGATCAGGCCCTCCTCATGCAGTCTGATGAAAACCTCTTTAACTGCATTGGAAAGTCCTTCGTCCATGGTAAAACGTTCGTGCCGCCAGTCCAGCGACGATCCGAGACGGCGTAACTGGCGGGTGATATTGCCGCCGGATTCGGTACGCCACTCCCATATTCTCTTGATGAAGTCATTACGCCCCAGGTCATGACGCGACTTGCCTTCAGCTTCCAGCTGGCGCTCAACCACCATCTGGGTCGCAATTCCGGCATGGTCGGTACCGGGCTGCCACAATGTTTTTTCGCCCTTCATCCGATGATAGCGAATAAGCGTATCCATTATGGTGTTGTTAAAACCGTGGCCCATGTGTAGGCTACCGGTGACATTCGGGGGCGGGATCATGATGCAGTAGCAGGCTGCTTCGCCTTCGCTGGGAGTAAAATACCCGCTCTCCTCCCAGGTTCGATACCAGCGCTGCTCCAGTTTTTTCGGATCGTAGGTTTTTTCCATCTCTATATGTAATCTTGCGGTAAAGTTGACGGCTTATTATTTCGGCAGAGAAGGTCATTATACCTGCTAATTATTTGTTCATGCGCAGATTTAAACCTAATCTGCACAACTCATCGGCAGTTTTCCAAATTCATCCACACATCAAGGAGCACAATTCTGTTATGTCCTCAGAATCACCTAGCAATAAAAAGTGGGCCTACTCTTTTATCGAAGGCGATGGTAAGAACAAAAAGCTGCTGGGAGGGAAAGGGGCCAATCTTTGTGAAATGACGCAGATTGGTCTGAATGTGCCGCCTGGATTCGTGATTACCACCGAAGCCTGTCTGGAGTATCTTGCGGCGGGTGAGCTGGCGGCGGGTATCATGGAACAGGTGCGCGACCAGATCAGGGACGTTGAGAAGCTGACCGGAAAGGGTTTCGGTTCCAGCGATAATCCACTGCTGATTTCGGTGCGCAGCGGTTCCGCCATGTCCATGCCCGGCATGATGGATACCATTTTGAATCTGGGGTTGAATGATAAAACGCTGCAGGGATTGATTGCGCAGAGCGGCGACTCACGCTTCGGTTTTGATGCCTACCGCCGCTTTATTCAGCTTTTCGGCAAAGTGGCCCTGAACGTACCGGATGAACTGTTCGACGCTCAGTTCGATGCGGTCAAGCGGACGTCCGGTGTCAAGGGGGATCTCGAACTCTCCGCCGACCAGCTGCAGGAGATCAGCGGCCGCTTTCTCAAAGTGGTTGAGGAGCATACCGGCAGGCCTTTCCCGGTTGAACCGTTCCAGCAGCTTGAGATTGCCATCAAAGCGGTGTTCGGCTCCTGGATGGGCAAGCGTGCGGTTGACTACCGACGCGAGTTCAGGATCACCCCGGAAATGGCCAATGGCACCGCGGTCAATATCTGCACCATGGTATTCGGCAATCTGGGAGACAACTCCGGCACCGGAGTTGCCTTTACCCGCAATCCGGGCAGCGGCGAGAACAAGTTGTACGGAGAATATCTGGTGAACGCACAGGGTGAAGATGTCGTGGCCGGTATCCGAACGCCCAAGCCGATCGACCGTCTCGAACAGGAGATGCCGGAGATGGCGCGTCAGCTGGCGGCACTGCGCAGTAACCTGGAGAGGCATTACCAGGAGGTTCAGGACTTCGAATTCACTATCGAAAAGGGCACGCTCTACTGTCTGCAGACG
>JAGRGQ010000114.1 GCA_020445405.1 Gammaproteobacteria bacterium
ATCCAGGCGATCGGGACAAGTCCCTTTTTGGAAGGTGAAAGAGAGGCGTGCTCCTGCAGAAATTTATGGAATGTCATGCGGTGTTCCAACTCATTTTCGTTCTGCGTAATCGCCGAAACCATCAGCGCGATGCCGAAGTTGAAGAATATGCCCCAGAACGCCGAGTGCAGGGTCATCGGCCAACGTCCCCAGGGCATGAATTGGGCGCCGATGCTCTCGGTCAATGTGACGGCTATCAGTCCGACGATCAGTCCGGCGACCACCCCTTGGCGGGTCAGATAGGGCCACCAGCAGACTGCGATAAGGGCGGGCCACATCTGAAATCCATAGGCAACCGCCAGCCCGCCGAGCAGTACCAGGTAGTCTGTGGCGGTGGTCGCTACCATAAGTGCGCAGAGCACAATGGCAAATACACCCAGGCGGCCGAAAAGCTTCTGCTGCAGGTGCGAAGCGTTGGGCATGACAAATCGCTTTAACAGATCGCGGGTCAGCATACCCCCGGCAGTTGACATATATGCCGCTCCGGTGGACTGCATCGCAGCGAGTGCGCAGACCGAAAGCAATCCGACCAGCCAGGGAGCGGTATCGGACAGCAGGTACATCAACTGAGGTACCAGCATGTCACCCCTGCCCACAGAATGCATCAGGTCGATACCGCCCAAACCAGCCTGCATCACCGGGTTTACCAGGTCCGGGAACTTTTCGGTAAATGCCGTATCCGCCCCTAGGAAGTGGGCGCCTATGCCCTGAACAGCGGTAAAAAATATCAGAATAAACCCAATAAAGAAGGAGGATGCCCAGACCTGTTGGGGTGCGAACGGCTCCGGGCTCTTGTTGCCGAATGCCCACATCGAGAAGGCGGGAGCGGACTGGATGCCCATCAGGCCGAACATGTAGGTCAGTATCATGAATCCGGTCCAGATTCCCCCCTCCGGGGCGGTATCGGTGCCCAGGCCGAGACCGAATTGGATGACACCGGGAATCGCGATGTAGGCGCTGTAACCTTCTGTGGTCGTCTCCCCGAAGACCGCCTTGCCGGTCTTCGGATCGATTGCGGTGAGCGTTTCGATTCCCTCGACCAGACGGCCGAAACCGCCAATGTAGTGCAGCGCGATCAGCCCGATCACGATAATGCCGCCTGCCAGCAGTACTGCCTGCACCGAGTCGACGTACGCCACTGCCCGCATGCCGCCTGAGGCGACGTAGATGATCACCACGAGCGAGAGCAGCCACATGCCCACTTCGATGCCCAGCATGCCATCGGTCAGCACGTTGAACAGGAAACCGGAGGCGCGCAACTGGATGCCGAGGTAGGGAACCGAGAAGATCAGTGCAACCAGTACGACCAAAATCCGGATCGTATCCGACCGGAAGTAGTAGGCAAACATCTCACCGGGTGTGATGAAACCGAAGCGCTTGCCCAGCATCCACTGGCGTTTCAGAAACAACACACCGGTGAAAGGGATAGTGATAGCGTAGAAGGAGGCGTAGGCGTATTGAAATCCATCCCGGTAGATAAGACCCGGGTGTCCCATGAAGGTCCAGCCGGAGAAAGAGGTGGCGGTGGCCGCAAGAATGAAGACCCAGAGGGAGATTTGCCGGCCGGCGACAAAATAATCACTCGCAGTTCTGGCCGACAGCGCCCCCTTGATCCCCCAGAAGATACAATAGGCCCAGTAAAGCGCAACGAATACAAACAACCAGACTACTTTCGCGTCCATCGATTGTAGCTTCCTCAGCTGCAGGGTTAATTGAAGTGGCGATGACGAGTCCGGAGTTTGTATTCCGCACTGTCGACGTTGGTTTTTATGGATTTATAGCAAAATTAATGCCATAAATAATATTTATGATATTCATGTTGTTGTAACTCTACACCGGTCCAGTGTTACTGTTTGCGTTACAAAAAGTAGCAAACCTGTGTTGAAAGGTAACGTCGATGTCATGTTTCGTTTGTCTGACTCACTGGTCCGGTTGGCCACGCTGGACTGTTGCAGCTGATGCCGTATCAGCAAACCGAAACAGGGTCGCGGGGGATACCGCGACGGGGGTGACAAAAAGTCACTGGGATTTTCCACTGCCTGTCCCTTTTGGCCGGGGTATGCCAAAGCGCTGGCGCCGCTCCCATAACGCTTTGCGGCTGATCCCCAGTTTTCGCGCCAGATCGGTTTCGGTGTTTTGGTCCTGATTCTCCAGTACGAACTGACGGAAGTAATCCTCGAGTGACAGATTGATCTCAGCGCCTGCCGTCACCGCCTTGCTGCTCTCTTCCTCCGTGTCGATTGCCAGCAGATCTGCGGTTATTTGATTGCCGTCGGAGAGAATCACAGCGCGCTCCAGCGCGTTCTCCAACTCCCTGACGTTGCCGGGCCAGTCGTAGCGCCGGATGGACTCGATGGCATCCGCAGTCAGCGTCATGGCAGGCCGGTTGAGCTGCTTGCGCGTCTTATCGAGTAGATAGTTGGCGAGGTCGATGAGATCGCGGCCGCGCTCGCGCAGTGGCGGTAGCGACAGCTCCACTACCCGCAGCCGGAAGTAGAGATCGCCACGAAACTTGCCATCCTGCACCAGCTGCTTGAGATCCCTGTGGGTTGCCGAGAGCAGGCGTACATCGACATGAATCGGGCGCTCCGATCCCAGCCTGCGGATCTCGCCATTCTGCAATACCCGCAGCAGCCGCGCCTGCGCGGTCAGCGGCAGCTCACCGATCTCATCCAGAAACAGGGTGCCGTTGTTGGCGGATTCGACCATCCCGGTGCGGCTGCTGACGGCACCGGTGAAAGCGCCTTTCTCATGCCCGAACAGTTCGGATTCGATCAGTGTTTCCGGGATTGCCGCGCAGTTGACGGTGACGATGGGCGCCTTGCAGCGCTGACTCTTTTCATGCAGTGCACGGGCTACCAACTCCTTGCCGGTGCCGGATTCGCCCAGTATCAAAACGGTTGTATCGGTGGGTGCGACCTTGGCGACCTGGCGAAACACCTCCATCATCGTAGGACAGCCGCCAACCATCCCGTCAACCGGATACTCCTTGGCCATGTCTGCTTTGAGCACTGCGTTTTTTCGCTCTGTTTGCGCCTGGCTGAGCGTACGCTTGACCAGATGCAGCAGCTCATCGTGATCGAACGGCTTCGAGATATAGTCGACAGCCCCCTGCTTGATGGAGTCGACCGCCGAGCGAACGCTGGCATAGCTGGTCATGATCAACACCGGAACACCCTCTGCACGATTGATGATTTCGGTGCCCGGCAGGCCGGGCAGACGCAGGTCGCTGAGAATAAGATTGAAACTCTGGAGCGCGTATTTCTGGCTTGCCTCTTCCACCGATTCGGCCTCGTCGACCCGGTAGCCATGGCGCTCGAGCAGGCGCCGCAGCGCCAGCCGGATAACGCCCTCGTCTTC
Source organism: Gammaproteobacteria bacterium (assembly GCA_020445405.1). Taxonomy (GTDB): domain Bacteria; phylum Pseudomonadota; class Gammaproteobacteria; order Chromatiales; family Chromatiaceae; genus HKST-UBA178. Next base: position 3,400 of record JAGRGQ010000114.1, read on the forward strand.
AATGATCAATATCTGCTTCATGTTCCTGTTGGTCCCGATGTTGCGGCAGTCTGACAACGACACGGGTTCCCGTCCCCGGCACCGAGTCGATCTTGATCTCTCCCTGGTGTTCCTGAATGATTTTATACACCATGGAGAGTCCCAGGCCGGTTCCCTCACCTGGCTTCTTGGTCGTGAAAAAGGGTTCGAAAATCACATTTTGATCCTGTTCCGGAATGCCCTGCCCCTGATCCATCAACTCCAGCTGGACATATTCATCGTCCTGAGAGGCGATGATCTCAATTCTGTCCCCGGGTTTGGAAGCGTCGCAGGCGTTTGCCAGCAGGTTGACCAAGACCTGGGAGATGCGTTGCCGGTCTCCCACCAGGCGCAGCTTTTTCCGACAGCTAACATTGTACTCGACCTGTTTTCCGGAGCGGGCGAGCTTCACCAGGCTGATGGCATCGTCGATAGTCTGTTTCAGCTTGAAGGTCTGGTAGTCGCTGCCGATGCTGCCGCTGCGGCTGAAATTCATCAACGAACCGATAATGCTGGAGATACGCTTGGTCTGTTGCAGGATACAGGAGATGCTCTCTTCGATGATTTCAGGCTCCTTCTCATCGCGCAGATTCTGCGCCAGCGAGGCGATGCCGGTGATGGGATTGCCGATCTCGTGGGCCACACCGGCCGCCAGCCGGCCGATGGAAGCGAGCCGGTCGCTGTGTGCCAGCTCGGCCTCAAGGGTTTCCAGATCGGTCAGGTCTTCCAGCAGCATCACCAGTCCCGTGCGCGATTCGGCGTTGCTGGCGCCCAGTTGCGGATCCGGGATGGTCGCCTTGTGCAGGTTGAACCAGTGCGGCCGGTTCTCTATTGCCACCTCCATATGCGGGATATGCTTGTCCTGGGCCAGTGCAAAGCCGGCCAGCAGATCGCCCCAGGGAGCAGGCAGCGCGTTCAGTCTGTACCCCACCACCTGGCGGCTGGGCACACCACTCAGGATCTCCATGGCCAGATTCCACACCACCACCCGGTGGTCCGGCGTCACCGCGCATACGCCAAGCGGCAGATCGAGCAGAATCTGCCGGTGAAAACGGCGCAGCGTATCCATGTCGGCGCTCAGCCCTTTGAGTTGGGTGCGCGACGACTCCAACTGCTCTTCGATGTGACGAATAGAGTCGGCCAGTGCGGTTTTTGCCTCGCTGTCCATGGCCAGCTGGCGGTTGATGATGATGTGCGCCATCTGCGGGCCAAGCAGTCCGGAGAGGTTGCGCTCGATCTGCTCGCGCAGCCTGCGCAGTTCTCCGGGGCGGATTTCGTCGGCTGCCATGCCCAGATCCTCGAGCGCCTGTTTGACCTCCTGTTCGGCGGTATCCTGGCCGACGATCTCCGCCAATCCCTGGGTAAATTGCTGGGTGGTGCCGGCGGCTACCACCCCTTTCAGCGCAGAAGATAGCGAAACGTCGCTGCGACAGGCGCGCGCAGCGTCCTTCTCTTCGGGCGACTGGCGGGTGATCAGGGAGACGCCGACAAACAGCAAGCCGTTGCAGGTCAGCGACCAGAAGGTGGCGAACTGCCACTGTTCCATGCCGAAGGAGTGGTGCAGCGAGGGGAGGCTGAGGCCGGTGTGAAGAAAGCCTGAGCGTTCCAGCAGGGGCAGTAACAGGGCGTAGCCCCAAACAGCGATACCGCCGGTCAGTCCGGCCAGAAAACCCAGACGGGTCGCCTGGGGCCAGGAGAGCACACCGA
>JAGRGQ010000115.1 GCA_020445405.1 Gammaproteobacteria bacterium
GCTCGGTTATGTGCCGCCGGCGGACTACACACCCAGTCTGGTGGAGGTGGGAGGCTCCGCGGGCGGTTAAGTCTGTTTTTCCGGGTTCGAACATGAACACTGTTTCGGACCCGGCAGCGCGCGCAGCGGATGAAAAACCGCGCAGCGCGGAGGGTGAACAACAGGCTGCGCAGAAACTGGTGGAGGCCGCCAGGATACTCTCCGAACAGCCTCAGGCTATCCAGTTGCGCTACCTCGAGACCCTCACCGAAATAACCGGCGACAAGAGCAACACGCTGATATTTCTGCTGCCGATGGATCTGCTGGAGCTGTTGCTGAAAAAATAGGCCAATGATCGATAAGCGCACTGCCGGACGAAGCGGACAGGCAGCGCGAACGAGGCCTCCGTACTGAGAGGCGCGTCGGGGTTGAACTAAGCCATCAAGAACGTTTTGATGCCAACCAGAATCATGTTGACTGCCAGCAGATTGAGCAGCAGGCCCATCAGCTTCTCCATCGCCCGTACACCACGCAGCCCCAAATGTCGGCAGATGCGCTGGCCCGGCAGGAAAATGGTGCAGGTCACCGCGAACACCGCGGCGAGGGTCAGCAGCAGGCTCCCGAATTCGAGTTGCTGTTGCGTGCGCAGGATCATCACCGTGGTGATCGCCGATGGGCCGGCAAGCAAGGGCACCGCGATAGGAAACAGTATGGGATCATCGCGGTAATTGTCATCGAAAATCTCCGCCGCCGACCGGAAGATCATTTTCAATGAAACAATGAACAGGATAACGCCGCCGGCAACCGTGAGCGATGTCTGCTCAATATTCAGATAACCAAGCACCCGTTCGCCCGCGAAGGCAAACAAGAGCAGCACCAGGAAGGCGAAGGTAACCTCCCGGATGATGATGCGCCGGTAGCGGGAGGGGGCCATCTTGCCCACCACCGCCAGCACCACCGGCAGGTTGCCGAATGGGTCAACGACCAGGAACAGCAGAAGCACGCTTTCGATCATGGGCTGATATATTATGCGCCGGTCTGACAATCCCGTGCGAGCCGCGTTGCCATCCGCAATGCGTACTCGCAAGGTGCGCCGCGCAGAATAGTACACAACATACAGACAAGCGCTGCAACAACACCGCTGGCATGCATCATGGACGCGTCCCGGCAGCTACTCCGAGAGCCTCAACACCACTTTGACGATCTCCGGTTCGTCAGGCACGGCCGCCTTGGAGAAACCAAAGACGCTGCAGAGTTTCAACATCGTTCTGTTCTCACGCAGCACATCTCCATGGATTTCTCGAATACCCCGTCCACGCGCGTAGTCGATGATACGCCGCATCAGCAGCACACCCAGCCCCATCGCAGTGACGTCGTGGCGCACGACGATGGCGTACTCCGCACGCTCATTGTCCGGATCGGCAATGATCCGCACCACACCGTAGATCTCGGTCGTTCCGGGGATTCCTTTCTCGGTCAATACCAGTGCCATCTCACGGTCGTAGTCGATCTGGGTAAAGCGCGCTGCGGTGACATGCGAAAGCGTCTTCAGCGGCACGAAAAAACGCAGACGGATCTCCTCCGGAGTGAGTTTGGCAAAGCCCCGCTGCAGGCTGGGCTCGTCTTCCGGCAGTATCGGGCGGAGCAGAAAGCTGCGACCGTCCCCGATCGGAATGGTCTCTTCCAGCTCCTTCGGGTAGGGGCGGATTGCCAGGTGATCACCGAGAGGCTCGCTTGATTTTTCCACCTTGATGCGCACATCCAGCGCGACCACCCCATATTCGTCTGCCAGCAGTGGGTTGATATCGAGTTCGGTTATCTCGGGGAAATCGGCGGCGATCTGCGCCAGCCGGATCAGCGTCAAAGCAAGCGTATCCAGGTTGACTGCCGGCATGCCGCGGTATCCCTGCAGCTGTTGGTAGATGCGGGTGCGTAAGATCAGAGCATGCGCCAGATGCATATTGAACGGCGGCAGACCCATGGAGTTGTCGTTGACTATCTCGACCGCTCTGCCGCCCTGGCCAAACAGGATCAGCGGACCGAACTGCGGGTCTTTGACGATGCCGGCAATCAGCTCGAATGCCCCCGGGCGCCGAACCATTGGCTCTATGGTGAAACCCTGTAGACGCGCCTCGGGCTTCTCCCTGGCAATGCGCTGCAGCAGGTTTTCGGCCAGACTGCGCACCGCTGCCGGCCCTTCGATGTCGAGCAGCACACCTCCAATATCGGTTTTGTGCAGAATATCGGGAGAAAGAATCTTCAGCGCCACCGCGCCACCCATCTCCGCAGCGGCGGAAGCTGCTGCGTCCGGCGTCTTCACCACCAGCGTCCTAACCACCGGGACACCGTACGCCGACAGCAGTTGCTTGGCCTCCGGGTCCGACAGCCAGGCGCGGCCTTCGTTCAGCGCAGATCGAATCTGCGCCTTCGCTCTATCCGAGTCCGGCGCAAACTCTTCCGGCACCGACGGCGGCGTCTGTGTCAATATCTCCTGATTGCGCTGATAGTCGACCAGATACATGAATGAACGCACTGCCTGCTCCGGCGTCTGATAGGTTGGAATCCGGTGCGCCGCGAACAGCTGACGCGCGGTCGTGGCGGCTCCGTCCCCGACCCAGCTGGTGAACAGCGGTACGCTGCGCTTTGCGGGCAGGCTGTCGACTATCGCCTGGGCGGCATCGGTGCTGGATGCGACCGCTGTCGGGCAGTTGAGTGCGAGAATCGCGTCCACACCTTTGTCCTTGATCAATACGTTGAATGCTGCCGCATAGCGTTCGCCGGGTGCGTCCCCGATGATGTCGACCGGATTAGCATGCGACCAGGTTGACGGCAGCGCCCGATCCAGTCCGGCGAGTGTCTCGCCATCCAACTCCGCAAGATGACCACCCTGCTCGATGAGCGCATCGGTGGCCAGAACCCCGAGCCCCCCGCCGTTGGAGAGGATGGCCAGACGGTCGCCGCTAACCTGTGGCACCAGCGCCAGCGTCTCGGCTGCATCGAACAGCTCCTGCAGCGTAAACACGCGCAGCATGCCGGCGCGCTGGAACACCGCACGGTAAACCTCATCCGCTCCCGCCAGCGCTCCGGTGTGGGAAGCGGCTGCCTTCGCGCCTTCGGAAAAGCGGCCTGCCTTAACCACGATGACCGGCTTCATGCGCGCTGCGGCACGCGCCGCCGACATGAACTTGCGGGCCGCTGTGACCGATTCCATATAGAGCAGGATGGCGCCCGTTTCGCGATCATTCGCGAGATAGTCGAGCATATCGCCGAAATCCACGTCCACCATGTCGCCCAGCGAGACTAGATGTGAGAAACCGATATCGCGCTCCTTTGCCCAATCCACGATGGCGGTGACGATGGCGCCGGATTGAGCGACAAACGCCAGTTTTCCCCGCTTTGGGTTCAGGTGGGAAAAGCTTGCATTCAGCCCGATTCCCGGCACCAGGACGCCGAGGCAATTTGGACCGATGATGCGCAGCAGATAGGGCTTTGCCGCATCGCGCAGTGCCTGCTCCAGCTTCTCGCCATGCGCTTCTCCACTCTCTCCGAAACCGGCGCTGATCACGACCGCGGCACGGGTTCCGATCTGCCCCAATTGTGTGATGATCCCGGCAACCGCATCCGGCGGTGTTGCGATCACGGCCAGCTCCGGCGCCGCGGGCAGGCTTGCGATATCAGGATAGGTTCTCACTCCCCCAATCCGGGAGTGCTTGCGGCTGACAGGCATGATCGATCCATTGAATCCGCCCGCAAATAGATTGTTTGCCAGCACGGCCCCCACCGACGCGGGCCGATTACTGACGCCGATTACCGCGATGGTTTTCGGCCGGAACATGCATTCAAGATTGCGGACCGTCATAATCCTCTAGCCTCCGTCAGTTGGCTGCCCTCTCCAGGAGGAGCCCGAGAAACGTTTCGATCGTGACCATTCTATCTTCCAGCCACAATGAATAAATGAACTCTGTCAACATCGCACAAGGCGTTGAGTGCTATATTTCTACCCTTGCCAGCGGATGAGGTGATCAACCATGCCGGGGCCGATAATCAGGAAACCGCCATGCGAGTCGAAAGCGGCGCCAAACCTCACGGACTATGCATCGGTGCGGGCATCCTTTTCCTGGGAAACGGCAGGCCGGGTGCTCTCCCGACTCCCTTCAGGCGCGGGTCTGAATATCGGTTATGAAGCGGTGGACCGGCATGCGATCGGGAAAAATGCCGATTTGGTAGCTCTGCGCTGCCTGAGAAAATCCGGGCAGGTCCAGGATTACACCTATACTCAACTGCGCCATCAGACCAGCCGCTTCGCCAATCTGATGCGGCGGCTGGGGGTGGGCAGGGCGGACCGGGTCTTCAGCTTGACCGGACGCATCCCCGAATTATACATCACCGCACTCGGCGCGCTGAAAAACGGCAGCGTCTTCTGCCCCTTGTTTTCCGCCTTCGGACCTGAACCGATCCGGGTGCGACTCGCCATCGGCGAGGCCCGCGTTCTGATCACAACCGAGGCGCTCTACCTTCGAAAAATAGCACAGCTGCGCAACTCGCTGCCTAAATTGGAGTACGTGCTCATCGTCGCCGGGTCAGGCAGATCCGACATCCCGGATACTCTGGATTTTCATGCGCTGCTGGACAGCGCCGACGACCATTTCACCATCCCGCCGACCGATCCCGAAGATTGGGCGCTGCTGCACTTCACCAGTGGCACCACCGGTCAGCCCAAGGCCGCCGTGCACGTTCACGCCGCGGTGCTGGCGCATCATGTCAGCGCACACTTCGCGCTCGATCTTCGCGGTGGCGACATATTCTGGTGCACCGCCGACCCGGGCTGGGTAACCGGCACCTCCTACGGCATCATCGCCCCTCTCACCCTTGGCGCAACGCTGCTCATAGACGAGGAAGAGTTCGATGCAGAGCGTTGGTACAGCGTTCTCCAGGATCAGCAGGTGACCGTCTGGTACACGGCGCCCACCGCCGTGCGGATGATGATGAAGCTCGGCATAAATGTCGTGCAGAAATTCGATACCAGCAGCCTTAGATTCATGGCCAGTGTCGGCGAGCCGCTCAACCCGGAAGCGGTGTTATGGGGCCAGCAGGCGTTCGGGCTGCCG
>JAGRGQ010000116.1 GCA_020445405.1 Gammaproteobacteria bacterium
CGCCGGACCGATGGATGCCTCGGTTTATGGTCGTGGCGCGGGTGAAGGCTTCGGGGTTCATGTCCTGACCGGCCCGGTGTATGTGTGCGGGGCCGAACCGGGTGATGTGCTGGAAGTCCGTATCCTGGATATGTATCCCCGTCCCTCCGCCAAATATGAGGGTAAGACCTTCGGCAGCAATGCGGCCGCCTGGTGGGGCTTTCACTACAATGACATGATCACAGAACCGAAAAAGCGCGAAGTGATTACGATCTACGAGATCGATGCCACCGGCGGAAAGGACTGGGCCAAGGCGGTTTACAACTATCAGTGGACGCCGCAAACCGATCCGTACGGCGTGGTGCACAAGATCATCGATTATCCCGGCGTCCCGGTCGATCACAGTACCATAAAGAAAAACATGAAGGTGCTGGAGGGTGTCCGGGTACCTATCCGGCCTCACTTCGGCACCATGGGTGTGGCACCGGTTGAAACGGATTATGTGGACTCCATTCCACCCGGCTATTTCGGTGGCAACATCGACAACTGGCGCATCGGCAAGGGAGGTACCATGTATTATCCCATCGCGGTCGACGGTGCGCTGCTGAGTGCAGGTGATCCGCATGCCGCACAGGGTGATTCGGAGCTGGCGGGCACGGCCATCGAAACATCTCTGACAGGTGTGATGCAGGTCATCCTGCACAAGAAAGATGAACTGGCCGGAACAGCGCTGGAGGAACTGGATTATCCCCTGCTGGAAACGCAGCGTGAATGGGTGGTGCATGGCTTCAGTTATCCCAATTATCTCAAGGCCCTGGGTGACAAGGCGCAAAGCGAGATCTATTCAAAATCCTCCATCGACGGTGCCATGCGGGATGCCTTCCGCAAGATGCGTCATTTCCTGATGACCACCAAGGGCCTGAGCGAGGATGAGGCAATCTCCTTGATGTCCGTGGCGACGGACTTCGGTGTGACACAGGTTGTGGACGGCAACTGGGGTGTGCACGGGGTGATCAAGAAGAGTGTATTTTCCGGCGACATGGATTAGCAGTTTGAAGCCTGTTCGCAAGCAAGGGGTCAGAGCCGGATTTATCTGGCTTTGACCCCTTTTATTATTTTGATTTACCACCGCATCACTGATCCGAGGGCGCGGCACCTGACTTCAGCCGACGAATCCAGGTCCGCACCAGTTCGGCTGAAAGCCCTGCGATCAGGCCCGTGGTAATATCGACCATCACACCCACGAAACCGGTCAGCAGGATAATCGCCAGGCCGTCCGGTCCGGCATCGAACAGGCGTTTGCTGATTGTCATCTCACCGCCTGCGATCATCAGCAGCGCGCCTACGGCGGCCATCGGCAGCAGCCCCAGCAACGCCACGGCATCCGGTCCCAGCATCAGGCCCAGGCCGAGGCACGTTGTTCCGAACACCGCGGGTGCAAGGCCGGTGCGGGCCCCGAATCTGTGCTGTGCCACCAGCCCGCCGGCACCGTGACACATGGGAAAGGCTCCCATGGGCGCCAGGCATAGATTCAGCAGGCCGGAAGATAGCGCCAGGCGCCTGGGCGTGATCCGATCGGTCTCCCCGGGAAACAGGCTGGCGGCAATTGCCGCCGGCGCCAGCACGGCGTTGGCCAGGGTCAGGGGCAGCTGAGGCAGCGCCAGCGATTGGATAGCCGTGCCAATGTCGATCCAGGCCGGCAGCGCCAGACCCGGCAGGTACAGGCCGGGGGACAGGTGTGGCATCCCACCATTTGATGCCAGCGCCCAGGACGTTGCCAGCACCAGCAGCAGCAATGCCGCTAGCGGCTTGAAGCGAGTCCGCTGCAGTGCAAGCAAACCGGTGACGGCGATGGCACCGACCAGCCAGTCGCTTTCCATGAGCCTGAACCCCGCCAGTGCGAGATGCAGTCCCACCGCCAGTTGTATACCGGTGAGCACCGTCTGGGGGAGCCAGCGCGAAAGCGCCGCTATCGCGCCTGTGACAGCCAGAAGTACCAGTACGACGCCGATAATCAGCCCGCCTGCGGCCACGACCTCCGGGCCGATTCCGGTAGCGATGACAATGGCCGCCACCGCCTTCATGGGTTGCACGGGAACCGGCCGGCGATAGATCAACGCAGTGAGCAGCGCGAACAGTCCAAACCCGACGAGAAGGCCGGTGGGATCGAAACGCTGCACCGTCAGAACTCCGATAACCAGGGGTAGAAAGGTGCCCAGGTCCGCAAAGGCCCCCGAGATATCGCCCAGCACCTGCCTCAACTGCGGGTAGCGCTCAGCCGACGCCATTGCATTGTTGCCGTTCGGTTTCATTCCGGATTCACGTTCCCCGCAGCGGTCGGTGTTGGAGCCGATTTTAAGCAATTTAGACCAGCAGGTTGCACCTGTGCCGGGTTTCATGCAATCTATGCTCGAATTCTGTAAAAAATGCAATAAAAAGGTAATTTATGCAGGATTTTGGTCAAGCCATTGTTCTGGCTCTGCATCTCGTGCTCGCCGGGAATGCCGATCTGATGGAGATCGTCGGGCTTTCCCTGAAGGTGTCACTCACCGCCGTCTTTGCGTCGTGCCTGATCGGGCTGCCCCTGGGTGCGGTGCTGGCGATCAGCAGTTTTCGCGGGCGCGGGATCGTACTGGTACTGCTCAATGCACTGATGGGCCTGCCGCCCGTCGTCGTGGGACTGATCGTCTACCTGTTTCTTTCCAACGCCGGGCCCCTGGGCTGGCTGAGGCTGCTCTACAGCCCGGCGGCGATGATCATCGCGCAGGCCGTTCTTATCACCCCGATCATCGCGGCCCTCTCGCGGCAGGTGATCGAAGAGCTGCACGACGAGTATGCCGAGCAGTTCCGTTCCCTGTGCGTGTCATTGCCGTCGGCGGTAGCAGCCCTGATCTGGGACGGGCGCTACAGCCTGGTGACGGTGGCGCTGGCCGGCTTCGGCCGGGCCGTGGCCGAGGTCGGCGCGGTCATGATCGTCGGCGGCAACATCGATCACCTTACCCGTGTCATGACCACCGCGATCGCACTCGAGACCTCCAAGGGGGACCTGGCACTGGCCCTGGGACTCGGCATGGTGCTCATGGTCATGGCATTGGTCATCAACGCCGCTGTCATGGCGCTGCGCCTGACCGCCGCCCGGTTCGCCTATGCTTGATGCCGCGGCCGTTCTGGACTTCGGGAAGGTGACCGATCGATCAAGCAGCCTGCTGCCGTTGGAGATAGAGGCGCTGTGCTACCAGGTCGGAGAGCGGCGTTTGATCGACCGCCTCGATCTGCGCGTAGATGCGGGTCCGGTGACCGTGGTGATGGGCGCCAACGGCGCTGGGAAAAGCCTTCTTCTCAGGCTCATGCACGGAATCCTGACCTCCTCTTCCGGGCGCATAACCTGGGGTGGCCGGGAACTGGATCAGGATGTTCGCCGTCGCCAGGCCCTGGTGTTCCAGCGTCCGGTCCTGTTGCGGCGGTCGGTCGCCGCCAATATCGACTTCGTTTTGCGCCAGCGCGGTACCGGCAGTCGTGAACGGAGACAACAGCTGCTCGCATGCGCCGGACTGGCGCACCTCGCGAAACAGGCGGCCCGGGCTCTTTCGGGCGGTGAACAGCAGCGTCTCGCGCTGGTCCGGGCGCTGGCAATCGAGCCCGCGGTGCTGTTGCTCGACGAACCCACGGCGAACCTGGACCCTGCCGCTACCGCCGCGATCGAACAGATCGTCCGGGACGTTCATCGCAGTGGTACCAAGATCATCTTCGTCACCCATGACCTGGGGCAGGCCCGGCGGCTGGCCGACGAAGTGGTGTTTCTGCACCGCGGGCAGGTGGTGGAGCAGACACCGGCCGAGCGGTTCTTCGATCAACCTCGATCGTCCCAGGCCCGCGACTACCTGGCCGGCCGCATCGTAATTTGATTTCAACAGTCCAGGAAACGGAGGAGACCACCCATGCTTTTTACAAGAACGCTCAGCCGCGCTGCATGTGCGCTTGTTTTTACCTTCGCCGCGAGCGCGGCGCCGGGCGGCGACAAGTCGATCATCGTCCAGTCCACCACCTCCACCGCCAACTCCGGGCTGTACGATGAAATCCTCCCCATGTTCCAGGACAAGACCGGTATCCGGGTGGACGTGGTGGCCGTGGGCACCGGGCAGGCCATCAAGAACGCGATGAACGGTGACGGTGACGTTCTGCTGGTGCATGCCAAGCCCGCCGAGGAGAAATTTGTTGCCGACGGTTTCGGGGTGGAGCGCTTCGACGTGATGTACAACGATTTCGTCATCGTCGGACCATCGAGTGATCCGGCGGGCATCCGGGGCATGCAGGACGCCAAGGCGGCACTGAAAAAGATCGCCGGGAGCAAGGCGTTGTTTGCCTCCCGGGGCGATAACTCGGGCACCCACAAGAAAGAGGTGGCGTTGTGGAAGGCGGCCGGGATCGACCCCACGGGCGCCAGCGGCACCTGGTACCGGGAAACGGGGTCGGGCATGGGGGCGACGCTCAACACCGCCTCTGGAATGTCCGCGTATACCCTGACCGACAGGGGCACCTGGATCAGTTTCAAGAACCGCGGCGACCTGCGCATTCTGGCCGAGGGGGACGCGGACCTGTTCAACCAGTACGGCGTGATTCTGGTGAATCCGGCAAAGCACCCCCACGTCAAGGCGGATCTGGGGCAGGCGTTCATCGACTGGATACTCAGCGACGCGGGGCAGAACGCCATCGCCGGTTACAAGCTGGAAGGCCAGCAGCTGTTCTTTCCGAACGCCCGGCGGTAAATTGCAAAGGCCGTTCCATCGGTGCGGCGTCCCGGGAATGCGCCGATGGAACGGGCAGTCGGGTCTGAACCGCCCGGCATCGCCTTCGATATTTGTTCCTGCTTTGTTTCCCGGTCCTGATCGACGCCGATCATCACGCCGCTGGCCCTGATGATCACCGTGACCTCTTTTCCTGCCGCCAGTTCGAGGCGGCTGGCCGAATCCACGGTAGTGGTGGAGGTGACGATGTTGCCGCCACCGACGTCCGCCTGGATCTGCGCCACGGCGTCCTTGCGGACGTCCTCTAGCTTAGCTTTGAGGAGATTGCGGGCACTGCTCTGCATAAGTTA
>JAGRGQ010000117.1 GCA_020445405.1 Gammaproteobacteria bacterium
CGAACGGCGGGTATACAACGGTTTCAACCTTCCCAACGGGAAGGTATTTACCTGAACTGATTGAGTCCGATACTACGTTTCTCGCCTTTTTCAGCAAACAATTGCTGACCCGGGAAAAATGGCAAGCAGGCGGATCGGCAATTGTGATTAGCGCAGCATCGATATCACCGGATTGCGACGAGAGATCAAGCGTGAACCAGCTACCTGTGTTCGAAGTTGTGGGCAGCTTGAAATCATGGTTGGAACAAAATCATCAGGAAACCGATTTCCTGTTCAATCAGTACTCACCTCCACGGGCGGGATTTTCCAACGCTGTTGAAAGTCGTTATGCCCTGGTGAAGGGGGGCTTGGAAGCGTTGCGGTTCGACCTGAAAATAGACACCAGCATTCAGAGAAGCGAATATGACCTGCTAATTGGCGTCGTGTTGTACCCGGCAGCCATTCTGATCGATATCGTGACCTCGCCACTGCAGTTTATCCTGCTGCATCTGGGCTGGGGATAGGAACAGGTGCTTGTAACAAGACGGATACCCCCGAACCGGCACTGGATTTCCCTGTCGCCTGAAGATACAGGATTTGACCATGCACATGAGAATAAGATTTCAGCCGGACCAAAACACGCGCTACGTGAGTATTTCGGCCGCGGAATAGCGGCGTCAGACCCTGGCGGAGCAGACAGGAGTTACAAATGAAAAATGAGCACGAGGTACCTGAGACAAAAGGTGTTTCCGTCAATTTACTTGGAGCGGTAGACCTGGGTTCCGAGATAGAGGGTATGGAGGGTCGTCAACTTCGAATGCGCTTGGTGACAATCGAGCCCGGAGGTGTATTTGGACCGCTTCACGACCATATAGACAGGCCGGGTATCGTATACATATTGCAAGGTACTATCACCGATCATCGCAATGGCGTTGCAACGGATTACGGGCCGGGGTTGGGTTGGCCCGAGGATAGAAACACTTTACATTGGCTTGAAAACAAAGGAGATATTTCTGCTGTTGAGATCTCCGTCGATATACTAAGACAGGATTAAGAATCACTCCTGCCCGGTCGGGTTGCCAATTGAAAGTTACAGGGCAACATTGGTCTTACAATGCATTCCAGCCGACGGAAAATACGCGCGGCTGATTTGAACCTGATGCGTCATATGCGGTTCGTTCCCGGAGATACGAAGAGTGAAAAAAAATCGGTTGGTCGTTGTTGCATCCGTCAGCCTCGTTATTGGCGCGATCCTGGGCTTGGTCGGTTCATTCTCGCCTTCGACAGTTCGCGGCATTTTCTGGGGCCTGGACGGCACTGCGCTTGTTCTTGGCTCGGCGCTGTTGGCGGTGCACCATATCAAGCTTGGCAACGAGCAGCTTGCTGCCGGATTTCTGGTATTCCTGGCGGGTCAAACGCTGGTCGTTTCCGGGTCGGCCATGGAGCTCACACGCAGTTCCGCCACCTTCGCCGCAGGCGCGGGATTGTGGGCGGCGGGCATGGCTTTGATAAGTGCTTCATCGACGCACCCGATCGCTGTCAGGGTAATCGGCGCCATCGCATCCATCATGCTTGCGGCGACTGCAATGCAAATATTCGGCGGTATTGCGCTCACACCGCTTTCAAAGCCACTGCCATTTGCTGCGTTTCCTTTTCTGGTCTTCACCCTCTTTGGCTGGGCGTGGGTCCATTACCGGTCCGGCGCGGAAAATGCCGCATGACAAGCGGCTGCAGCCGTCGCAGCGCCTGCGGCGCACCCCGGCTGAACCGCGGCGTTATGTATGAAAAGGAACACCCGATGAACGACGCATTGGCCGCCGAATTGAAGAGCCTGAAACAAAGAGATATTGAAACCAGAGAAAGGCTGCTGAAGGAGGGGAAGCTGTACGGTTTCTACGATGATGAGATGCAGCGCGTGCATATTGAAAACGCAAAAGCACTTGATCATATCATCTCCGTTCATGGCTGGCCGGGTGTGTCCATGGTTGGCCTGGAAGGTTGTCGTATGGCGTGGTTTATTGCGCAACACGCGATCTGCACGCCAGCACTTCAAAGGCGTTTTCTACAGGTATTGGAGAAGGCGGCTGCTTCTGGAGAGGCTCCAATAAACTTGATGGCATACTTATACGATCGAGTACGTTTTAACGAAGGTAAGCTCCAGCTCTACGGCACTGTGCTCGATTGGAACGCAAACGGTGAACTCGGCTGCGAGGTGGAGGATCCGGAGCATGTCGATGAATTACGCGCCTCCGTGGGTTTGCCTCCGCTTGCGGAGTCACTGGCTGAACATACGAAAGAGGTAGAGGCGGAGGGCGGGAAAGCACCGGATGATTTTGAATCTTATAAAAGCGCTGCCACGCGGTGGGCGAAACAGGTGGGGTGGCGGTAAGTGCAAAACAAGGCACAGAGAAGAGCTATGAGTATTACAAAAATTGTCGGCGTGATCATCCTGTTACTGACGCTGACCGGATGCCAGCAAAACCAGGTTCGCCAATCCCCTGATCTACCTGCTCCACCCCCGGGTTTTTCCTGGATAGAAAACAGTATCGGTGCATTTCTTAAGCCCGATGGATGGTTTGAAAAAGAAGAGTCCAAGGGAAATACAAAGGCGCTTTTTATATCCAGAGAGGAGATTTCCCATGCAGGGGGATTCAAAGTTGGCATGTCTGTCAATCAAGTCAACGCTTGGTCAGCCGGTCAAACAACAAAGCCCAGCCAATTTGCTAAAATATTCGTTGGAAAAATCGCGAAAGAGGGGGAATTGTTAAAACTGGCTGTAGTGGCAGGCAGCCATCCTGACATGAACGTTGTCAGAATCAGAGGCGATATCAATGGTGTTGCCACCATCGTGCATCACATTGCCATTGGCATCGATTCAACGGATCAGGTTTACCTGATCTCTTTTGAGGCGCCCGAACTGGAGTGGGATGAAGAGATAAAGAAGGGCGGACCAATGCTTCACTTATTCATTCTCGGAGATTAAGAGTGCTTGACAAGGCGCTGCCGAGCGCAACCCTGGGTTTCCATAATCGCCGCTGTGGAAACTCAAACCAATTAAAAGTGGCGACTTAGAGGAGGTTGGAGATGAGTAAAGTTGTTGAAGAGGTAACAGCAGCCAACGCTGAATATGTTGCAAGCTTTGGCGACAAAGGCAATCTGCCAATGCCTCCAGGCAGGCGGTTTGCGATTTTAACCTGTATGGATGCCCGCCTGGATCCTGCGAAATATGCGGGTCTTGCCGAAGGAGATGCCCATGTAATCCGAAACGCCGGGGGCAGGGCGAGCGACGATGCTATCCGCTCTCTAGTCATTTCTTACAAATTGTTGGGAACAAAAGAGTGGTTTGTGATTCATCACACCGATTGCGGTATGGAGACATTCACGAATGAAATAATGGGTGATTTATTGTCCGGCAGTCTGAAAACCGCAAGTGTGGATGAGACAGGCTGGCATGACAGCAATGCCGGGGGCGGAACGACGGATGGAAAGTATATCAACTGGCTGACCATCAGCGATAATGCAAAGAGCGTTGTTGAAGATGTGCAGCGGATCCGCGGTAACTCGATGGTGCCTTCGGATATCCCTGTTTACGGCTATATCTATGATTGCAGGACGGGTAAATTGGTGGAAATACCCGAGGCAACCGAAGCAGGCAGGGTGAGTTAAAGCTTCACGATGCTTGACCCCGACTGCCCCGGGATGTATCGCCTCGTCATGCATTTCGGGGCAGCCGGTTGTCGTGCAAAGTCTTCTCTTCGCCAGGTTCCGCCGAGGTGAAAGCCGGATATCCCCACAACAAGTCGCGGCACCGCAGACGGCAGGAGTGGCAGGCCGATATACGCCGCGCCCAAGGCGCCCGACGCCGGTACCTCGTACCGGTCATGGAAACGTCGGGCATACCGATTTGAGGAGGATGAAATGCCGATAGATTCGGCGCCGACGATTCAGGCGGTCCGCGTGCGGGTGCGCGGCTCAACAAGCGCTTAATTGCGAACCAACCATCAAAAGCCACGCTGTGCGCGACTTCCTGTCTCCGGTTGTGCATGGCGTTGGGCGCAGGGAGTGGAACGTGTATATCCCGAAACAATTTGAGGAAGTCAATATCGATGTCATGCACGAGCTGATTCGTGCGCACCCGCTGGCCACGCTGGTTACGCACAGTGCAAGCGGGTTGAATGCAAATCACATTCCGTTGCATCTGACTGGCTCGCCCGCACCCTTCGGTACGCTACGCGGTCACATTGCCCGGGCGAATCCATTGTGCGGTGAAATTGCCGGCGGCGTTGAAGCCCTGGCCGTCTTCCATGGTCCCGAAGCCTATGTCACGCCATCCTGGTACCCGACAAAAGCGGAAACGGGTAAAGTCGTGCCCACCTGGAATTACGCGGTCGTACATGCCTGCGGCGCGTTGCGCACTATTGACGATGCGGCATGGTTGCGCGCACAGCTGGAAGCACTTACCCGGCAGAGTGAATCAGAACTGCCCGAACCGTGGTCGGTCTCGGATGCGCCCGCGGAGTATGTTGCGCAGCTGTCAGATGCCATAGTAGGCATTGAAATGGTTATTGCGAAGTTGCTTGGCAAATGGAAAGTCAGTCAAAACCAACCGATTAAAAACCAGATCGGTGTCGTCGCCGGCCTGAGGACACGAGAAAATTCCGCAGCAGAGGCAATGGCTGTTTTAATGCAGGCCAGGCAGGATAATGCGCGCTGATAAGGCAATTGACCCGTCGCTCGCAGCGCTCCCCTCCGGCGCTGCCGCTGCGCGGCCTCAGGGCTGCCCGCACGTTTCAAAACCAGAAGAGGAGTGAACAATGTACGCACGCTATTTCAGATTTAAAACGCCGGCGGAAAACCGTGAAATCATCGAACGGATGGCTGACGGAATATACGGCTACACCAGGTCTTTAAAAGGCTTCGTAAGCGCAACATATACGGTGTCGGAAGATGAGACGGAATATGGATCGTTTACAATCTGGGAGACCAGAGCGGATGCGGAGACGGCGGCAGCTGCAATTCGCGAAAGAGTGATGCCATC
>JAGRGQ010000118.1 GCA_020445405.1 Gammaproteobacteria bacterium
TTGGCATAGTCGGCCCGGATATTCTCCCCCTCGGTGGGTAACGGCAGCGCAGGGACCGCCTCCTCCACCACCGTGCCGATCAATGGCAACGCAGGCTCCATGCCCATCACCAGCCAGGCGGCCTGATGGCGGTTGCCCGCCAGCCCGGCCAGCGCACCGGCCGCCGCCAGGCGCTGCAGATCTCCCTTGCTCAGGGAAGCGCGCCGGGCCAGATCCTGCACTGTAAGGAAATCGGCCTCGGCGCGCGCCTTCATCAACCGCTCCACACCGGCGCGCGGCAGGCCCTTGATCATGCGCAGACCGAGGCGCAACTGCGGCCCAGGGGAACCGGCGGCAGCCTCCAGGGTACACTCCCATTCGCTCCGACGAACATCCACCGGGGCCACCGTCACGCCCTGCCGGCGCGCCTCCTGGATCAGCTGGGCCGGCGCGTAGAACCCCATCGGCTGGCTGTTGAGCAGGGCGGCGAAAAAGGCTGCCGGATGGTGCCATTTGAGCCAGGCGGAGACGTACACCAGCAGCGCAAAGCTGGCGGCGTGCGACTCCGGAAAACCGTACTCGCCGAAGCCCAGAATCTGCTGATAGATGCGGCGCGCAAAGGACTCCTCGTAGCCGCGCGCAACCATTCCCTCGACCAGCCTGGATTCGAACTGCTGCAGCGTGCCGCGGCGGCGCCAGGCGGCGATCGAGCGCCTGAGCTGGTCCGCCTCGCCGGGGCTGAAACCGGCCGCCACCATCGCTACTTTGATCACCTGCTCCTGGAAAATGGGCACGCCCAGCGTCCGCCCCAACACCTCCTCCACCTCCGGCGAAGGATAGACTACCGGCTCCAGCCCCTGGCGGCGGCGCAAATAGGGGTGGACCATATCCCCCTGGATGGGGCCGGGACGAACGATAGCCACCTCGATCACCAGATCATAGAAACAGGCCGGTTTCAGGCGCGGCAGCATCGCCATCTGGGCCCGCGATTCGATCTGGAAGACGCCGGTGGTCTCGGCGCGCTGGATCATCGCGTAAACCGCAGCATCCCCGGCCGGAACCTGCTGCATCCCCAGTGGCGGCTCCGCGCCGCGCCAACCGTTGATCAGATCAAACGCGCGGCGGATGGCCGACAGCATCCCCAACGCCAGGCAGTCCACTTTCAACAGGCCCAGCGTCTGCAGATCATCCTTGTCCCACTGGATCACGCTGCGCCCCTGCATGGCGGCGTTTTCGATCGGCACCAGCCGCGACAGCGGTCCGCGCGAAATAACGAACCCACCCACATGCTGAGAGAGATGGCGCGGCGTATGCTGAATCTGGACGGTCAACGCCAGCAGACGTCTGATGTTGGGATTGTCTGGATCAAAACCCGCCTCCCGCGCCCGTTCCGGCAGCACCGTCTGCCCGTCCCACCAGCTCAGATTGGACGCCAGTCGCTCCACCTGGTCCAGATCCAGACCCAGCGCCCTGCCCAAATCGCGGACGGCGCTCCTGGCCCGATAGCTGATCACCGTCGCTGCCAGCGCCGCCCGCTCCCTGCCATACTTTTCATAGATGTACTGGAAAACCTCCTTCCGCCGCTGGTGTTCGAAATCCACGTCGATATCCGGCGGCTCGCCCCGCTCCCTGGAGATAAAACGCTCGAACAGCATCTCCATCCGGGCTGGGTCCACTTCGGTAATCCCCAGGCAGTAGCAGACCGCAGAGTTGGCGGCAGAGCCCCGTCCCTGGCAGAGAATCCCGCGGTCGCGGGCAAAACGGACAATATCGTGAACCGTCAGGAAATAGGGCTCGTAATCGAGTTCCGCGATCAGCGCCAGCTCATGCTCCACCTGGTCGCGCACCCGTCGGGGCGCCTGTCCGTCCCAGCGCTGCGCCATGCCCGCCTCGGTCAAACGGCGCAGGTGGGCTGTCGCGCCGATACCGGGAGGAACCAGTTCGGACGGATACTCATAACGCAGTTCATCCAGAGAGAAACGGCAGCGAGCGGCCAGCTGCAGCGTCTCCCGCAGCAGCGCCTGCGGGTAGAAGCGGGCCAACCTGTGGCGGCTGCGCAGATGGCGTTCATTGTTGGACTGCAGCGCCAACCCCGCCTCTGCCAGGGGCCTGCCCAGACGTATGGCCGTCATGGCATCGAGCAGTGGCCGCCGGTCGGGGTCATGCATCAGTACACCGCCAGCCGCCACCAGCGGCAGGTCGCTGGAGCTGGCAAGCGACTCCAATGCCGCCAGCCGTGCCCGGTCGGCACCGGTGCGGTGCAGCTCCACACCGATCCAGGCCCTGTCAGGGAAACGGAATTTCAACCAGTCGGCCTGGGACGGGTCCGGTTTATCCCCCGGCAGAAGCAGCGCCAGACAATCGCTCAGCCCCTGTTCGATATCGCGGCGTTCCAGCCGGTAAATGCCCTTGGACGCCCGCCGCCGACCGAGGGTGATGAGTTGGGAGAGATCACCGTACCCCTGCCGGCTGGTGGCCAGCAACACCAACCGCAAGCCGTCCGCCAGGCGGATCTCGGATCCGACGATCAACGGCAGGCCACAGCTTTTCGCCTCGACATGGGCCCGCACCACACCTGCCAGGGAGCATTCGTCGGTAATCGCCAGCGCGCTATAGCCCAGTTCACAGGCGCGCCGCACCAACTCCTCCGGATGGGAGGCCGCGCTCAGAAAAGTGAAATTGGTCCGACAGTGCAGTTCGGCATAATCGCTGGTAGACATAAAGCCCCACATACTGTTTATATATACAGTATATGGTACATTTCAGCCCGATGGAATGGAGCCAAGGACAGAGGAGAAGGCAGATGGATGCTTCGTTTATTTCTATAAGCAGTGTCCGTCCAAAAACCGTGATTTCCGACATCCGCCGGAATAACGAGGTTTACAAAACCATCTGTTTTAAACAGGCAATTTTTTTCTGCGGAAAAGTTGAACCGGCAGGTTAAAAAATCCAGTGCGTTCAACCCATCCTGGGCCCGCTGTCCCAGACCTCATTAAATCAAAACGGCACTGACGGATTAATCCGGGTCCCTTTGACAATGGGCGTCGCCCTGGCTATAGCTTCCCGTGCATCACACCAACCCTCGCAGGCATTACGGCCGGGGCGTCTGCGGTATACATTGAGCGCTCCTTTACAGCGGGCGTATAACCGGAAAAAAAGCAGAATGAGAATCCGCTGCCAACGATCCAGAGCCGTGTCGCTGCATATCAGTTTGTCATCGTACATGCCACGGTCCGTCAGTCCAATGGCGCCCAGCGCGCGTACATTGACACGCACTCCCCGCTGCAGACGCGGGCCCAGCACCACGGCATCCAGCAGATCCCCCTCCAGACCGAGATATCCCTCGACCGATCCATAGTTGAACGGGCATGGGAATGGCGAGATAAAATCCAGACGGCCGCTGGATCCCCGTTTCATAAAACTGCCGCGCGGAATCTCGATGACGACATCCAGAAGGGGGATGTCATTGCGACTGGTCTGCTGCCGTTTTCGCATCATGACAGGTAATTTTAGAACTTTCTCGCGCTCGGAGGATGCAGTTCTTATTGATTACCCTGCTTATACCCGTTCAGCGGAGCGGTCGGCATCCCTCCGGAAACCAGCAGATACCTCGTTCCGGTGTTTGCCGGAGTGACGGGGTTTGGATAGATGCAACTGTTTCCTGACAGCCACCATCCGGCTTGGAACGACGTCGGGACAGGAAAAGCACAGAACGCGCGTCAGGAACCGGTTACCAGGTCGCGGTAAGCGTGCCAGCTGGCATAGCCCACCAGCGGCATGAATACCGCAAGTCCGATAAAAAAAGTGATCAGACCGAGGCCGACGAACATGACGATCAGCGCAGCCCATAACAGGAGCGGCCGGATGTTGGTGCGCACCGCCGTCAGACTGGTAAGCACTGCGGTCACAACATCGGTCTTGCGGTCCACCAGCATCGGTACCGCCACCACGCTGACACTGAATGCAGCCAAAGCGAAAAAACTGCCGCTGATGATCCCTATTGCGAGAAAGGCGGGACTCTCACCCGACAAAATCAGCACTTGTACCAGTTGATCGAGTCTGGGCGTGATGCCGGTATAGAAGATCGCGAATACAAAGTTTGCCGCCATCATCCAGAACAGCAGCAGCAGCATGAGCACCAGACCCATCGCGAACAGGTTGAATGGATTGGCGCGCCACGCGACGAATGACTCGTTGATATCGGGCATCTGCTCCTGTTCCAGCCGTCTGCTGACGTCGTACAGCCCGAGGGCCAGAAAAGGGGTGACCAGAAAATAACCGGCAGCCAGGGGCGGTACCAGAAAGAAGCGGTCGCTCAAGTAGAGCCAGACCACCAGTACATAGCTGACCAGAACGAAAATCAGGCCGTAAATCAGACTGACCGCCGGCGCCGCCCTGAAGTCTGCCCAGCCTGCCTCTATCCATCGCCAGGGATGATCGAGCGTCACCTCGTTCACCGCAATTGGCGAACTGCCGGAAATTTGAGCCTCAGGGGTTGTGAGCGCCATAAATCCTCCCTAAAAGTTTATAATACTAAACATCCTGGATGTTTTTGGAGCCAGGACAATCAGCTGTGTTTTAAACTTCAATTCCACCAAAAGCAAGGTAAAAAAATCATCCCGGGCTGTGCGGGGCAATTTCCGCAACCTGCTGAGAAAACAGTAAAATTAGTTAATACGGGTATATAAAAATGTTTGGATGCCGGTTTCTTTCCTGCTGA
>JAGRGQ010000119.1 GCA_020445405.1 Gammaproteobacteria bacterium
AAAAACCCCGAGATCTGCTCGGGGTTTTCCGAATTGTTGGAGCGGGAAACGAGACTCGAACTCGCGACCCCAACCTTGGCAAGGTTGTGCTCTACCAGCTGAGCTATTCCCGCAACGCTGGATGAGCGCGCTATTGTAGTTACCCTGTATCCGTTGTCAAGACTGCGGCGGGAAAAAGGCAGTCACTCCCGGTGCTCCTCGTAAGGGTAGTTTGCCGGTCCGGTCAAGGCCGGCCAGGCCGCGCGCAGATAAACCATCATCGACCAGAGCGTGAGTATCGCAGCCACGTACAACAACACATAACCGATGAGGTAGACCGGCAGTCCCCAGATATCCTCCCGGTATATCAGCATGAAGATGGCCACCATCTGCACCGCCGTCTTGATCTTGCCGATCACGGAAACCGCCACCTGGGCACGGGCACCCAATTCAGCCATCCACTCCCGCAGCGCTGAAATAGTGATCTCCCGGCCGATGATGATCAGTGCGGGCACGGCCAGCGCCGGTGTGGGATCGGACTGCACCAGGAGTATCAGTGCGGTGGCGACCATCAGTTTGTCCGCCACCGGATCGAGAAAGGCTCCCATGGATGAGACCTGGTTCAGACGGCGTGCCAGATACCCGTCCAGCCAGTCGGTAACGCCGGCCAGCGCGAAGACCACGGCACAGGCCTGTGCCGCCAACGTCCAGGGCAGGAAAAAAACGATCACGAAGACCGGTATCAGCACAATCCGCAGCAGTGTGAGTAGATTGGGAATATTGAACATGTAATCGCCGGCCTCTGGAACCAATCCGACAATCCCCAGGCTCACGGCCGTGTGGGATTATCGGACAGGTTCTAATCATCCCCGTGGAACGTCTGATATATCTGCTCCGCCAATACGCGGCTGATGCCCTCGACCCGCGACAGATCTTCGATACCCGCCCTGCTGACGCCCTGCAGACCTCCAAGCTGCTTGAGAAGCCGTTGGCGCCGTTTCGGACCTATCCCCTGTATCGACTCCAGGGCGGATGTCCGATGACGGTTTTCTCTGCGTTGACGGTGGCCGGTAATCGCGAAACGGTGTGCTTCGTCCCTGATCTGCTGGATCAGATGCAGCGCAGGGGAACTGGCCGGAAGTATAATAGGGGCATCCCGCCCAAACAAGAAAAGCTGCTCCATTCCCGGCCTGCGGCTAGCGCCTTTGGCCACGCCGATCAGCGCAACACCGCTGACCGCAAGCTCTTCGAGTATCCCGGCTGCGGCTCGCAGCTGCCCCTTGCCACCGTCAATGAACAGGATGTCGGGCAGGCGGCCCTCACCTGACTGAATACGGGTATAACGCCTGCCCAGCGCCTGTTCCATGGCGGCGTAGTCGTCTCCGGGCTCTATGCCTTCGATGTTGAACCTGCGGTAGTCGGATTTGAGCGGGCCGTCCTGATTGAACACCACGCAGGCCGCGACGGTGAGGTCTCCTGCGGTATGGCTGATATCGAAACACTCCATGCGTTCCGGTGCCTCCTCCAGTTGAAACACCGCCTGCAGCGCATCGATGCGCGACTGCATGCCGGACTTGCTGGCAAGACGGGACGCGAGTGCCAGCCTGGCATTTTGTGCCGCCATTTCCAGCCAACGCGCACGCTCCCCCCTGACATTGCGGTGAATTTCCACCCGCGGGCCCCCCTCGCCGCTCAATACGCTCTCCAGCAACGCCCGGTCGACCGGCTCCGCGCTGACCAGAATCTCAGCGGGAACCTGCCTGCCGATATAGTATTGGCCGATAAATGCGCCCAGAATTTCCGCCTCCGGTTCGCCCGCGGGCACTTTCGGATAGAAAATCCGGTTACCGAGATTATGCCCGTTGCGGATGAAAAAGAGCTGGATGCAGGCCGCTCCGCCGCCACTGGCGCAGGCAATTATATCCAGATCGCGCTGCGCACCGCTGACGTACTGGCGCTCCTGAATCCGTCTGAGCGACGCAATCTGATCGCGGCAGCGGGCGGCCTGTTCAAACTCCAGCGCGGCGGCAGCTCTCTCCATGCGCACGACCATATCGTCGATTATCTGGCTCGTTCTGCCCTCCAGGAAGAGCGTGGCGTCACGCACATCGGAGGCGTACTCCGATCGCTGCACCAGGCCGACACAGGGAGCGCTGCAGCGTTTTATCTGGTACTGCAGGCAGGGACGGGAGCGATTGCGATAGAAACTCTCCTCGCACTGTCGCACCGGAAACAGCTTCTGCATCAGACGCAGCGTTTCGCGCACCGCAGCGGCGCTCGGGTAGGGCCCGAAATAGCGTCCTTTTCCGCGGCGCGAACCGCGGTGAAAGGCCAGTCTTGGAAAACGGTCGTCAGACAAGTGGATATAGGGATAGCTCTTATCATCCCGCAACAGTACGTTGTAGCGCGGTTTAAGCGATTTAATGAGGGTGTTTTCCAGGATCAGCGCTTCCGCTTCGGTATGCGTGACCGTCACTTCGATGCCCTGGATCCGGTACACCATGTTCTGCAGGCGCCGGTTGAGGGAGCGGGAGAAGTAGCTGCTGACACGCCGTTTCAGATCGCGCGCTTTCCCCACATAGAGCACTTCGCCTTCGGCATCTATCATGCGATAGACACCGGGACGGCTGGTGAGCGTCTTCAGAAAGGTTTTCGCGTCAAACGGATCCGATCCCATCAGCCGATTATAAACCGCTGCATCCACAACGCCACGGGACAGACGCCCGGGCAGACCCATGCCGTTCAGCTCCGGTCGTCACGCTGCATGGGACAACGGGCAACCGGCGTATTCGCCAAAAAAATGGTTCGCTGCGCCAGCCGCTCCCACCGGCAGGCGATTCACCCGGCCGCAAGCAGTGCCCTGACCCTTCTGAATATCTGTTGAAACATTTCCGGGGTGAGCCTTTTCGTCTGCGTGTTATAACGGCTGCAGTGATACGAATCGATCATCTGCAGATCCGCTCCCAGCGCATGCACGCGACCATGGCCGAACCTGTAGCCCGAAAGCTTCAGACCAAGCGCCCTCAGCGCCGCATTGTGGGCGATGGTTCCCAGCGCGACGACAATCGCACCGGGGGGGAGCTGGTTAAGTTCGTGCCGCAGAAACCCGTTACAGGCAGCAATCTCCGAAGTGAGCGGTCTGTTCTGCGGCGGCAGACACTTCACTGCATTGGAAATGCGACAATCCGAGAGTTCCAGACCGTCGTTTACCGAAAGCGATTCCGGGCTGCTGCTGAAGCCGAACTGATGCAGCGTCCGATAGAGGATAATGCCGGCGAAATCGCCGGTAAACGGCCGGCCGCTCGCATTCGCGCCGTGCATGCCGGGCGCCAGCCCCAGGACCAGCACTCTGGCGTTTGCATCGCCGAACGGCGGCACCGGCCGCGCATGATATTCAGGATATTTCAGCTGAACTTCGTCAAGAAACCGGGCGAGTCGCGGGCAGCGGCGGCATCCGGGGTCGAACTGCATCAACCGATATTTCCGATCAGGCCGAAACGCAGCGCCAGATGGGTAAGATCGACATCCGATTTCACGTCCAGTTTTTCGAACAGCCGAGCCCGGTAGGTGCTGACGGTTTTCGGGCTGAGACAGAGCGAATCCGATATCTCCTGCGTTTTATGGCCCTGTGTGATCATCAGAAACACCTGCATTTCACGCTGGGACAGCTTGCTGAAAGGGGTGTCCGGGTTGCGTCCGTTGATTCTGGCCAGCGTGAGTTTCTTCGATACCTCGCTGGAGATAAACGGCCGGCCTCCAGCCACGGTCCGGATCGCATCGAACAGCTCATCGGCCGGGCAGCCTTTGGTCAGGTAACCCAACGCGCCGGCATCGTGCAGCTGCTCGGGGAAGGGGGTGTCGGCGTGTACGGTGATGACAATGATCTGAACGGACGGGTGCAGTCGCTTGATTTTACGGGTCGCTTCAATCCCTCCGATACCCGGCATAGAGACGTCCATCAACACCAGATCCGGTGGGGACGAGCGGACCATAGTCAGCGCCTCCTCTCCGCTTTTGGCCTCCCCGACCACTTTGACTTCGTCGCTGCCGGCCAGGATGTGCCGAAATCCGGTGCGCACCAGTTCATGATCGTCGACAAGCAGAACCCTGATCATCACCCCTCGCCAAGGTTGGGAATTTGAGTCTGACCCAAGTCAGTTTTATTGAATTTAGCGGAAAAATGTTACAGATTTATTCGTTAAGTAGTCAATCGCCGGTAGATATCCGAAACTTTCAGCGGCAGTGCCGTTACCTCGTCCACCAGCGTGTAGGCGGCCGGTCCGTAGAGATGGGGCAGGTAATCCCTCGCCTCCTCGTCTATCGTGATGCAGTACGGATGTATCCCCTGCCGCCGCGCTTCTATCAGCGCCCTGCGCGTATCCTCGATGCCGTATTCGCCGCGATAGCCATCATAGTCGTCCGGCTTGCCGTCGGACAGCGTGATCAGCACCCGCGTTCGGGCATCCACCTGCTGCAGCAGACCGCTCAGGTGACGAATGGCGAATCCCATGCGTGTATAGTCCTGGGGCTGTATGCCGCTGATACGCGCTTTCACCTCAGCATCATAGTGTTCGTCAAACCCCTTGACGTGATACAGCTCACAGCGCTTGCGTGAGATGCTGGAGAAACCATAGATGGCATAGCGGTCACCCAGGGTTTCCAGCGCTTCGCAAAGCAGCACCAGGGACTC
>JAGRGQ010000011.1 GCA_020445405.1 Gammaproteobacteria bacterium
TCGCTCGGCCTGCTCTATTCGGCGTTCACCTACCATGCCGGCTTCAGGGTCAACTCAGGTGAATACAAGTTGATGGGGCTTGCACCATACGGAGAACCGAAGTACGTCCCGGTGATTCTGGAGAGGCTGATCGATCTGAAGGCGGACGGCAGTTTCCGTCTGAATATGGACTATTTCGATTTTCCGACGGGGCTGACCATGACCAACGCCGCCTTCGATAGCCTGTTTGGCGGGCCGCCGCGCAAACCGGAAAGCTCGCTGGGACAGCGGGAAATGGATATCGCCGCCTCCATTCAGGCGGTCACCGAAGAGGCGGTATTGAGGCTCGGCAGGAGCCTGCACCGGGAGACGGATTGTGAAAATATCTGCATGGCGGGCGGGGTGGCGCTCAACTGTGTGGCCAATGGCCGCTTGTCGCGGGAGGGGCCTTTTTCCGGACTGTGGATACAGCCGGCGGCAGGTGATGCGGGGGGGGCCCTAGGGGCCGCACTGGCAGTCTGGCATCAGCACGAGTCGGCGCCGCGGCAGTGCGATGGGAGGGACGCCATGGCGGGCGCTTACCTGGGTCCGGCATTCACGCCGGCGCAGGTGGCAGCCCGGCTGGACGCGTTGGGTGCGGTCTACCGGCGGTATTCAAAGGAGTCCCTGGTTGCTGAGGTCGCGGACATCTTGAGCCAGGAAAAGGTCGTGGGATGGTTTCAGGGAAGGATGGAGTTCGGTCCCCGCGCATTGGGGGCAAGATCGATTCTGGCCGATCCCAGAGGTGAAAACATACAATCTTTGGTCAACCGGAGGATCAAATTCCGTGAATCGTTCCGCCCGTTTGCCCCCTCTGTATTGGAGGAGCGTGGCGGAGACTGGTTCGATTACGACGGGACAAGTCCATACATGCTGCTGGCTGTACCGCTAAAGGAGAGCAGGCGCGTTCCTTCCGGGGTGGATGGTCAACTGCAAAGCGGGCTGGGAAAGCTCAAAATCAGACGTTCGGAGATTCCGGCGGTTACGCATGTGGATTTTTCGGCGCGGCTGCATACCGTGAATCGACAGACCAGTCCGGATTTTCATGCGCTGCTGCGTGCTTTTGAAACGAAGACCGGTTGCCCGGTATTGTTGAACACCTCGTTCAATGTGCGGGGTGAACCTGTGGTATGCTCGCCTGAGGATGCTTACCGCTGTTTTATGCGCACCCGCATGGATTATCTGGCGATAGGGGATCTGCTGCTGGCAAAAACGGAGCAGCCGGTAAACGGCGGAAGCGATGATTTGCCCTCTTTTTTCGAGCCTGACTGATATGTCTGATATGGAAGCGCCGGACCGCCGGGTACTGCGCCGGTTCGGTTTGACGATGGCCGGAGCAGTGGTACTGATTTTCGGTCTGCTGCCTGCGGTTTTCTCGCCCGGGATGAGTGCCTGGCCCTGGCTGACGGGTGTTGTGCTGATTATCTGGGCGCTCTCCGCCCCCTCTTCGCTGCGGCCATTATATCTCCGCTGGATGTGGCTGGCCGTGCGGCTCGGATGGTTCGGCAACACCGTGGTGCTGAGTCTGGTCTATTTTCTGATGTTTCTGCCGCTGGGTCTGCTGATGCGTGCATTCGGCAGGGACAGCATGCGGCGAAACTGGGACCCATCGGCGGAGAGCTATCGCGTTCCCAGCGCGAATGCGATGCGGCGCATGGAAAGGCCGTTCTGACTGTCCGGACGGTTTGTCGATGCTGGAACTGATAACGGACCTCTGGGCATTCATGAAGGAACATAAAAAGTTCTGGCTGGCACCGATATTCATCGTCCTGCTGCTGCTCGGTGCGGTTGTGGTCTTCACCCCGGGCTCGGTCGTTGCTCCTCTCATCTACACGCTGTTTTGATAACGTTGGTTCAAGGTCCGGGAGGTGTGGAACCTGTTCTGTTTCCGCCGGACTAACTTCCAAATTGCTGAATGGACAAAGCCAATGAACCATATTATCGGCGCGCTCTGGTGTGGACTTTTGCTGTTACTTCCGGTGGGCATCGAAGCATCCCGGCCGGTGGGTATTGGCGGCCCGACCGCAGGAGAGACACTGCAATACACAGTCAGGTACCGGGGCCTGTTATCGGTTTTTCTGCCGGTGGAAATTGCCACGGCAACCTTGTCCCTGCAATCCGCGGCCGAAACCGTTGATGATGAACAATTACGGCGTGCCACACTGGTTGTCACCACCGAGCCGTTTCCGCGCATGGAGTCTCTCTATTCGCTCCGATTCAGCTATGACAGCTGGTTCGATCCGGCATTGAAATACACAACCGTGGTGGATATGCGCAAGCAGACGTCGGACAGCCGCCACGAGTTGCTCTGGTTCAACCGCAGTCAGGGGGTGGTCCACAGTTATCGTAAAGTACCGCAGACCGGCAGTTCGGCTCCGGTGTTGCCCGGCTTTCTTCGCCAGGTCAGCCGACTGCAGCCTGAGGAGAAGTTCCGGGAGAGAGCTGTTTTGCAATTGACCGGAAGTGATGTTCTGGACCGGCTGGCAATGCTCTATGCACTGCGCCAGCGTACACTGGAGGCGGGAGAGATTGTGGAACTGGCGGTCTCCAATGGTAAGGACCTGCTGGGCTATCGTGTGGCCGTGGAGGCGCGGGAGCCGGTGGTTTTCGACGGTAACAGGATAGCGGCGCTGCGCCTCAGTTTCACGCCAAGGTTTACCTCCGGCGGGGGACGGGATTATCTGGTCCGGGTCTGGTTGAGCGATGACGAACGGCGGCTGCCGCTGCGCTTTCACAGCAGTCGTTTTGGCGGTGCTATAGAGTTGAATCTCGAGCGCGCCGTTGATGCCGCGGGATAGCGTGGCGGCGCCATTGAAACGGACCCGCCGTTGCGCGGCGGATCGAGCTGGATTCAATCGGACAACAGGCGCACGGCGGGTCCGTACAGCGCGGTTCGATCGTTGAGAATCACTTTAACCGCCATCTTCTTCATCAGTTCACGCATCTGTCCCTTGTTGCGGAATGCGTCGATAAATCCCGGCCGCTGCAGCCAGCGCAGGATTTTTGGCGCGATGCCGCCACCGATATAAACACCGCCCGTGGCCATGTGTTTCAACGCCTGGTTTCCCGCCTCTGCGCCGTAGAGGCTGGTAAACAGCTCCATAGTTTCAACACAGACGGGGTCCGCCTCACGGTCCGCGGTTTCCACAATTGCCGCCGCCGGGTTCCCGGCAGCCATTTTTTTGGCCATGGAGGCAGAACAGGGCGAGTTGCGGTATCCACAAAGAAATCGATATATGGACACCAGTCCGGGACCGGAGACCACCCGCTCCCAACTGACGTGAGCATACTGCTGTTGCAGGTGGCTCAGCAGCCCGAATTCGAGCGCTGTACGCGGAGCAAAGTCGCAATGACCGCCCTCGCTGGCGAACGGCGCATGTCGCTCTCCATTCCAGAACAGCCCCGCCTGACCCAGACCGGTACCGGCGGCAATAACGCTGCGGTTTCCCCCGGCGCCTTCCATGCCCTGCTGCAGCGTCACAAGATCGGTCTCGCCCAGGAGTTCGATACCCCAGGCAGTGGCTTCCAGATCGTTCAGCAGAATAACCCTGGGAATGGAGAACAGACGCTCGAGTTGATCCGCCTCTATCTTCCAGGGAAGGTTGGTGACGTCGCAACTACGGCCCTCGACCGGCCCGGCGATGGCAAAGCCGGCAGCCTGCGGAGTGAAATCGACTGTTCCGGCGAAGTCGGAAAGAATACTGTTCAGTGAGTCGTAACTGTTGCTGGGATAGGTTGTCTCCCGCACTGTCTGCAGATCGCTGCCGCTGCTTTCCACAAGTGCAATGCGGGTTTTGGTTCCTCCGATATCACCAACCAGAATTTTCACTGTTCAGTAGATCTCCTGTTTGGGAGAAAACAAAAAAGCCCCCCGAAGAGGGCCCTTTGTGTTTCCTTTCTGATGCGGCTATTTGTTCGCGATCTCTTCCAGTGGCTTCGCCTTGATGATCTGTTGATCAAGCGCTGCATCCTTGGCCGAGCGGCCAAACGCGACATCCATCAACTGACTGTAGTAAACCACAGGCATGCTGAACTTGGTACCGCTGCGTGCATTGATCTGATCCTGATAGACCTCGACGTTCATCTGGCATACCGGACAGGGTGTTACGATCATATCGGCGGCGCTGTCATAGGCTGACTCGATGATGCCCTTGATCATCTCCTGGGATTTTTCCGGCTCGGAAAAGGCAAGCGCACCACCGCAGCACTGCACCTTCTTGTCGTAGGCCTTGATTGGATCCGCCCCGAGGGTCTCCACCAGCTTATCCAGGTACATCGGGTTTTCGAAGGATTCCCCGGCGATGCCGAACGGCCGGTTGGTCTGGCAGCCGACATAGCCGGCAATCTTGATCCCCTCCAGCGGACGGATGACCTTCTCGCCGATCGTCCCGTAGCCGATATCCTCGATCAGGACCTCGACCATGTGCCGCACCGGCGTTTCGTTTTTCAGCACCAGGCCCGCTTCCGCCAGCGCCTGGTTTGCTTCAGCCAGCAGACTGGAGTCCTCGTTCAGGCGCTCTTTGGTCTCTCGCGTCGAGAGCCAGCAGGCGGCACAAGTGGCGACGATGTCCTGGCCGGTATTGTGCTGTTCGGAAAGCGCGATATTGCGCGCGGACAGTGCAAGCCTTGGCAGTTCGCCGCCGCCGGCATAGCCGATGGAGGCCGAGCAGCAGTTCCAGTCCGGGATATGGTTGAGCTTGATATCCAGCTCTTCGCACATGGTATCCACGGACTTCTGCATGTTGGATGAGGATGCTCCTGACTGCGAGGAACATCCGGGGTAGAAGGAGTACTCTTTCTTGGCCATTGTGGGTGTTTCCTCAGTTTTTGCGCGACTCGAGTCGGGCGTCTTCCAGTTCCTGCGCTTTCGCGAGCATTTTCTTGAATCCGGAAAGATCCTTGACTTTGTGGCCGCCCCAGGCTTCGCTGATACTCATGCGTTTCGCTTTGAGCATGTTCAGGCCGAGTTTCTGATTCGCCATGGCGGTCTTTACGCCCTCTCCGAAGCCGTTCATGAAATAGAGTTTCATACCCAGTTTCAGTTCGTTGACGCGTCCCTTGCTGGTCAGGTTGTCCCAGAACAACTGGGCGAATTTCTGAGTCTGCTGGTTTTTCGGCACCAGGCCCAGACGCTTCGCATAGTGCGCCAGGCCATGCATGATGTGGGTGATCGGAAGGCCGCGCGGGCAACGTGCGATACAGTTGTAACAGGAGGTGCACATCCACATGGATTCCGAGCCCAGCACCTGTTCACGCTTGCCGGCCCGGATCATCATGAAGATCTCCTGGGGCGGATGTTCCCAGGCGTTTCCGAGAGGGCAGGAGCCGGCGCAGACACCGCACTGCATGCACATCTTGACCCACTCGCCCTCTTCCACATTCGCCTCAACCTCCTTCAGGAAGCTGTTACGGTACTGCTCGATCATTGCGGTATTCAAATCGCTCATATTCGATCCCCTAGAACTTGAACGGACTCAGGCCGATCTTTTTGACGGTTTCTGCCATGTCGTTGATCAGCTTGGGCGCGCGCTCGATATCCGTAATCGCCACTTCGTGGACTTCGACGCGTTCCGGCTCAAGATTGAGCGTCTTCAGGGTGTCGCCCACCTTGCTCATCCGCTCGTGGGCCATGGCCGAGCCGCGTACAAAATGGCACTGGTAGTCATCACCCTTGGAGCAACCGAGCAGTACGATGCCATCGTAACCGCTGTTCAGCGAGTCGGTAACCCAGGAGAGGCTGACCGAGCCCAGGCAGCGCACCGGAATGACCCGCGCCCAGGGGTTGATCTCGACCCCGCTCATACCGGCCTGATCGAGCGCCGGATAGGCGTCGTTCTCGCAGGCCAGCACCAGAATACGCGGTTTCTCGTCCCACTCTTCGGGAACTTCGACGTTTTTGATCTGCTGACCCACGGTATCGATCGAATAGTTCTCGAACGAGATTACGCGTACCGGGCAGGCACCCATACAGGTACCGCAGCGGCGGCAGCGCGATTCGTTGAACAGCGGGTAGCGCTTCTCGTCTTCGTTGATTGCGCCGAACGGGCACTCCACGGTGCAGCGTTTGCACTGGGTGCAGCCCTCTTTGCGGAAGCTCGGGTAGGAGAGGTCTCCGGCTCTTGGGTGAGCAGCCATTCCCCGCCCGGCATTTTCCGCCGCCTGGATCGCTTTCATTGCCGCACCGGCGGCATCGTCGGCGGCCTGGCGCATATCCATCGGACGTCGCTGTGGGCCGGCGGCATAGATACCGGTGCGTCTGGTCTCATAAGGAAAGCAGATGAAGTGGGAGTCGGTAAATCCATACTTTAGCAGCGGCAGATCTGTGCCCTGACGATAGTCCAGGTTGAGGATGGACGGCGGGGCGTTTGCCAGCAGCGCCTGCGCTTTCGCCCGCTCCTCTTCGTCCTCAGCCTCCTCGACCGCCAGCTGGGCATAAGGATCGGGACCGGTATTGGGTACCATGCCGACGTCAAGCACCACCAGATCGCACTCCATGCTGACATTGTCGTTGAGGATAAGGTCCCTGAATTTTACCTGCAGGGTCTTACCGGGAACCACTTCGGTCACCTCACCCTTGGAAAAGGTGATCATCTTCTCCTGTCCGGCACGGTAGAAGTCCTCGCCGGGCGCACCCGGTGTGCGCAGGTTGTTGAACAGGATGGTAGTGTCGCAGTCACCATTCAGCTCTTTAAAGTACATCGCCTGTTTGATAGCGATCAGGTCGCCGATGCCCGAGTGATAGGGGAGCTGTCCTTTTTCGGTGGAGTTCTGCCCGACATTCTGAATGAAAGCGACAGCGCGTATCTCCTTGCCATCCGAGGGTCGTTTGATCGCGCCACCGCCGGCGTTTCTGGCCAGTTTTTCCATCTCTTCGTTGGTTATGATGTCGGGGCTGCCGGTGTAATTGAAGCGGGGCAATCCGCTCGGATCATACAGATTGAAACCGGTCGCCTGGATGATGGCACCAAAGGTCTCCTGGCTGCTGGTGCCCGATTCGGTTGCGATCTCAACATCGAAGCGCCCCGGTGCGCCCTGTGTCCTGGCCAGGGTACTGTTCAAGTGGACGGTGATGCGGTCGTTGGCCTCTATATCCGCAATCATCTGTTCAACACCGGTATCCTGGGGATCGGCGTAGGGGGAGCGCGTGGGTATCGCTTTGTAGTAATTGGCGGCGTGGCCGCCGAGAGCCCCGCTCTTCTCCACGATATGCACGCTGTAGCCTGCTGCAGATGCTTCCAGCGCCGCGGTCATGCCGGTAATGCCGCCGCCCACGACCAGGATGTTTTTGTTCAGATCCTGTTCTCCCGATGGGTTTGGCCGGGTCATGAATTTGACCTCTGCGCACGCCATGCGGACATAATCATCCGCCATCTCCTGGGTGGTCTCGCGGTTCTCCTCCGTATCGGGCCGGATCCAGATCACCCCCTCCCTCAGGTTGGCGCGGGACATGGCCACATCGGTGAAGTTGAACGCCTCGACTTTGGCCCGGCGCGAGCAGGCCGCGATCATGATGTGGGTGGCGCCCCCTTCGATGTCGTTGCGTATCATCTGCACGCCATCGGCGCTGCACAGCAGTTCGTGCTGTTTACACGACTGCATCTTGCCGTCGCGTGTCGCTATGTTTTCCAGTTGCGCTGCATCCAGGCGCTCGCCGATGCCGCAACCGGTGCAGATGTAACCTGCAAATTTCTTCTCTTCAGCCACTGTATTAGCCCTCCATTCCGGCGACGCGGTTGACAACCTGAATGGCCCGCAGCGCAGCGCCTGTAGCCTGCTGAACAGCCCTGTTCACATCGAGCGCATCGGAAGCACATCCGGCGGCAAAGACACCTCCATTTTCCGGAGCGGGCTCGATAAAGCCCTCTTCGTTGATCTGTATATCCACCGGGAAGTTCGCTTTGTCCACGCTGGGCTCCATACCGATCGCCAGTACCACCAGATCGTGTTCCGTGGCATAGCGCAGGTAGCCATTACCGTCGCGGTCATAACTCTCTACGTCAACCCCATGCAAAACCGGGTTACCGTTCTCCCTGTTTTCGGTGATGGCGGCGACCTTGGATTTAATGAAACTGACGTTCGGATTGTTTTTGACTTTCCGGTAAAAATCCTCGAAACGGTCTATGGCACGGATGTCGATGTAGTAGACAGTGGATTTGCCGTCATCACCCCACGCCTCCTGCACGAAGTGCGTCTGCTTCAGCGTGGCCATGCAGCAGATGCGCGAGCAGTGAAGAAGGTGGTTGTGATCGCGGGAACCGGCGCACTGGATAAAGGCGACATTTTTTGCCTCTTTGCCGTCGGAAGGCCGGACTAGTTTGCCGCCGGTGGGACCCTTGGGGTCTGCCATTCGTTCGAATTCAACATTGGTTATCACATTGGCGAAGCGGTCATAACCATAAGGCTGGATCTTGTTGGCATCGTACGGGCGCCAGCCGGTGGCCCATACCACTGCTCCGGCTTTGAAGGTCACGGTCTCTTCCTGCATATCCAGA
Source organism: Gammaproteobacteria bacterium (assembly GCA_020445405.1). Lineage (GTDB taxonomy): Bacteria > Pseudomonadota > Gammaproteobacteria > Chromatiales > Chromatiaceae > HKST-UBA178. Next base: position 8,511 of record JAGRGQ010000011.1, read on the forward strand.
TCGATGGCATTGGCCTTGCAGGCGGCCTTTGCTTTTTCCGCGTCCCCGGTGCCGACAATACGTGGGTCGAGAACGTACTGTTGGGGATGCGCCATGGTGTGCGGCAGGTAGGCGCCCTTGCGTTTTTTCATGCTGCCCAGGCCGTAGTTGAACTCATTGTCGAATTCAGCCTCCACCGCTTTAGCGCAATCGCCGCAGGCGGTGCAATTGTCGTTGATATAACGCGGCGAGATTTTGATGGTTGCGGTGTAATCGCCGGCATTGCCTTTTATATCCGTCACCTCGGCCATCGTGATGATCTTCAAATTCGGATTCATCTTGGCACGCCGCTGGTTAATCTCCAGGCCGCAGGTCGGGAAACAGAGCTTGGGGAAATATTTGTATAACTGGGTAACCCGCCCCCCAACAAAGGGGCGCTTCTCCACCAGCACGACCTGTTTTCCGGTCTCGGCGGCTTCTAGGGCAGCGGTCATGCCGCTGATCCCACCACCAACAACCAGTATGGTCTGGTTGGTTGCGATTACTTCCGTCATGGATTGTCCTCCATCGCTGAAAGAGCTCTCTCGTGATGTCCGGCAGCGCGAGAAAGGTGTTTTTCGAAAACAGGCCGGTGCATTGTTTGCAACGAGGGCGTATGAGCCGAATTTAAGTAATCGATAAGATACTCTTCTTGCTGCGCCCCTGCCATATGCAAGTAGAGATATGCTGATCGAACTTTCCAATGTATGTATAGAGTTGGCATATGTTGCGCGACTTGGCCTTGAGTATTTTCAGACCAAGTGGCAATCTGGAAAGCGCGTCTGTTGCGGGCGCGGGATAAAAATATTCACAACAGATCGAACTGGAGGAAACATGAAAAACAGGTTCCTGATACTTATTGTGCTTGCGGCGGGTTTCGGCGCCCCGGCATCTGCTCAGCCGTACTATCCGGAAAGCGTAACGCCTTATGGCTTCTCGAGACAGATACAACAGCCGGGACCTGCCGTCATTCTGCGCCAGGGTTTGAAAAAACTGATGGCTTTTGCCGGCGGCGAGCGGAGGCCGAGCCGGATTCAGGCTGAGGCTTTTCTGGAGCGGGAGATTGCACCCTATTTCGACTTTGCCTATATGGCCAGTTGGGCCGTTGGCGACAGAATGTGGCAGCGCATAGGCCGGGAGCAGCAGGCTGAACTGGTGGCTCAGATCAAGCAGGATTTCCTGACTACGCTCGCCACCAGACTGACCGGTTTCGGCGATCAGCAGGTCCAGGTATTGCGTCCAAGAGGCGTATCGGAAAACGAAGTGATGGTCGGCGTCTCCATACTCAATCCCCAGGCCTATCCCGCCAGGCTCAACTTCCGTTTCTATCGCGCGGAGGATGGCTGGAAGGTATTCGATGTCTCAGCCAACGGCAACAGTGCGGTGATGCATTACCGCAACCAGTTCAGGCGGATGATGCGGGAGAGAATGATACAGCAGCGAGGCTTTGGGCGTTGAAAAACAGCGGTGTTTCTGAACCCCTGGAACAATTGGTTGTCTTTTAAGTTCCGAGGTTCAGAGGAGATAGGCGGATGGATGCTGATGTGGAGGCAGGCAGCAGAGTAACCCGAAGATTCGGCCGTGGCATGATTGTCGCGGCGTGGTTGCTGGTACTCGCCCTGTTAACCTTCATCTTTCAATCCTATCTGGAACGGCGCGAAAATCCCAACATTGACCCTGATACCCGCGTGGGTGCGGCCGGTGTGAAAGAGGTCATACTGAAACGGAATCCGAGTGGCCACTATCTTGCCGGAGGGGAAATCAACGGATCCCGTGTCACCTTTCTACTGGATACCGGAGCAACCGATGTGGCTGTTTCGGAAGAGCTGGCAGACAGGCTCAACCTTCGAAAGGGGGCGGTCCGTTTCAGCCGTACGGCCAACGGTACCGTGCGCTCGTGGACTACGGTGCTGGACGATGTAAAACTCGGAACGATCCGGCTTAAGGATGTCAGGGCTTCGATTCTACCGACAATGCGGGCTGGAGAAGTGTTGTTGGGGATGAGCTTTCTGAAACAACTGGAACTCGTACAGCGGGGAAACGTACTGACGCTGAAGCAGTATTGATACAATCAAAAACCGGTTAGCGGCTGCTGCGTGCCGGTAGTATTGATTTACAGCGACCGGTAACTGCGATGCCGGATTGAACACGGCACCGCGTTACCGTTTACCTGTTATCTCGCACTCAGGCGAGTGTATCCTTCAGCGCTTTCAATGCCACCACCTTGACCACTGTCGAAGCTGGTTTGGCTGCAATCTTGATCGCTTCCCCGGTCGCGGGATTGCGTCCCATGCGGGCTTTTCGCGCAGGTTTTCTTACCCGGCGGATTTTCACTCCGGTTTCCGGTATCGAGAATTCACCTGAGCCCAGGCGCTGCATATGGCGCTTCACCAGACTGCCCAGTGAATTGAAAACATCGCCCACCTGTTTACGGGACAGGCTGGTTTCATCAGCTATAGCCTGAAGAATCTGCGTCTTTGTCTGGCGGGTTGTTATGGATTTCAGCTTGGCCGGTGCGGCAGCCACGCTCTTTTTTACCGCCGCTTTTTTTGTAACCGCCACTTTCTTTGTCGTGGCGGCCTGCTTCTTCACGGTGGGTGTTTTCTTGACGGCGACTTTCCTGGTGGTCGGTGCCTTCTTCACGCTAGACTTTGTTACCGCTTTCTTCGTTACGGCCATAGAGTGCTCCTTGTTTTAATGTGATCTTGCGCGATAAACATAGCATAGAAATTTAATTATCCAATGGAAAACAATGCAAATTAAACACTTATTTGCAAACAATGCCTGGAATATTGGCTTTATTGCAGATCGGGACGAAAAAAACGGGTAAATGCACAGTCCGGACTGTTGGGTATGCGTTGAATATCTCTTTTAAATTTTTACGTCGCTTCCGTCGTTCAGCGCGGCTTTGGCGCCACCCCGCCTCCCCAGGATTGCTTCCGAAATCCGTTCCGTCTGGGTTGCACCGCCTGCGCGTACATTTTGAACTGTGCAGCGCAGCGTACCTTGCAGACGCGCGTCAGGGACAGCAACGCCATTCCCGCTGGATTGACGGGTAAGGCTCCAATCATGCGTCGGAGCGGATTGTCCGACAGTGCCCTCAGACCTTTATGCAGGCGCCGCCACGGCGACTGTCCCCTTTTCCGAACAACTCTCCGCTGGCTGAACGCATCACGGTGTGGGCACCACCGAAGAAGAGGTTTTTATCAGGCCAAAGCTTTATTTCCGAAAAGCACCCGTTCAGTTTTTCATGATCGCACAGCGCTATCTGGTGTTCGAGATTCAGTGTTTCCTGTTCCAGATGAAGCCTTGGAAATTCGACCGCGCGATCGACATCCATGCCAAAATCTATCAGATTGACCAAAACCTGGAGAATGGCGCTGCGAATGCGATTGGAACCGCCGGACCCGGTTGCGACCGACATCCCGTTGCCAGACAGCATCAGTGTCGGTGCCATCATGGAGGCAATTCGGCGATTCTCCGGCCATAGATGGAAGCCGTACGGATTGATATCCTCCTCACCCAGCATGTTGTTGAGCATAATGCCGGTGCCGGGCAGGACATAGCCCGAGCCCTCGCCATTGGAGAGGGTCATGCTTGCCAGATTTCCGTTTGCATCGGCTACGCTGATCTGTGTGGTGCCGCGGTAACAATTGACGTGCCGGGACAGGGATTTTCTGTAACTCTTCAGATAGGCTTCGGTGAGAACCTGCCGGCTCGTCTCATGATCCAGATTCCGGTCAATGCTCTTATCGTGCCTTAATTGCTGGGTCAACTCCTGGGCGCGGGCGATTTTCAGCAGATGCATGAAACTGCCCGGTTGCTCGCGGCCAAGGTATTCCTGTTCCAGCAGTGCCAGCGCAAACGCGATCAGCGTGCCGCCAACCGATGGTGCCGGATTGGTTAGAAGCTGTGCATCGTGATAGCGGAGCGCCAGCGGCCGCCGCTTTTCCACGCGATAGCCGGCCAGGTCGCGGCGCCTGAGGTATCCTCCGTGCTGCAGGCAGTTTTCTATCAGTGCGCTCCCCATCTCCCCATGATAGAAGATCTCCTCCCCCTCGGCTGCAAGCAGTTCGAAGCAGTCTGCCATCGCCGTCTGGTACACTCTTTCGCCACACCGTGCAAGTCTGTCCGGTGCCTCCCTGGTGGCGTGCAGGGCCCTGGCTTCCGGTGTCGACTCCAGAATCGGGGAGACCAGTTCGCTGATATACCGCTGAAGATCATTGATGCAGATGCCCGAGCGAGCCGCTTCGCAGGCGGGTTGAACGATAGCCTGCATCGGCATAGTGCACAGCTCCTGGTGTATCAGGAACAACCCCTTGATCACCCCGGGGGTGGCGATCGAGCCCATGCCGATGTGGAACTCCTGCTGAGCAGTGCCGAAGTCCGCGACGATAGGGAAAAAATCTGTCTCTCCGGAGTCCCGTTTGCGGAGCGGTGACTGGGCGAAAAAATCGTAAAGAGTCGGTTCTGGACCGCCTGTTCCTGCGAGCAGAAATCCACCACCGCCCAGTGAGGCCAGTACCGGTTCCGCCACGCAGCTGGCAAACAGCGCCGCCAGCGCCGCGTCAAAGGCGTTGCCTCCGGCAGTAAGAATTTCAGCCGCCGCCCGGGCGGTAATTTCGTGACCGGCGGCAACCACGCCTTTACACTTTTTCATATGCTTCCAACCGGGAAAATACCATTCGTCATTGCATATTTCGGCGTCGTCGAGCCCTGGTCCCCCAGCTTTCCGGGAGTCCGGGGGTAAGTTTCACTCTACCTTTTTTCCAAATGAGTTAACCATATTTTTGAGCAGTGAGTTTGCCGCGATCACCGGATTTGCACAACGAACCGGTTGGCATCCCCCCGGCTAACGGCCGCTTCGGTTGCCCCCTCCTTGCACGAGGTTTCCGGCTGAGGATGCTTCACGTCTGCGCGTGCGCGCCGCTCAGTTTCTGCAATGGGCCTGCCTGCATCACATAATCGTGGATTTGAGTCAAGCGGGCGCGGCGATCTGCCGATAACTGTCATGTTTGAGCCAGCTTCGGTGCGACTTTACCCGAGTCCGGAGTGGGAAGCGAAAACCTGATTTGTTCTGGCCTTATCACCATGTTTGGTTTTATGCTTGGGTTTTGCTTGACGAAATCAGCCTTCCGGTACCCTAAACAGCGGATTATCGGCAAAGTTTAATCTTGGCGCCAGAGAGTTGGAGAGGCGGGTGTTTCCAGACCATGCAGTAAGCCACGAATATTGTTCCAGTCCATATCCGATCTGGTTTTCCTGTATCTGATTATTAGGGAGTCATTTCCGTTGGATGCAGAGTTGGATACAGAGAAGATGCAGGATGAAATCGAGCGGCTCAAGCAGCAGCTCGATGAGTCCCGGAACGCCTGCAGGAAAACCGTAATACGGGCCGATAAGCTGGCGGTGAAAGCGGCCGAGGATAAGGCCGAGGTCGAACACCTGCGTGACGAACTCAAGTCCTTCCGAGAAGATGCTTCAAGATTCTCCCGCGAAGATGATCGCAAGATTCGCCATTTACAACGTGAAAAGCAGGAATCGGACAGGAAGATCGCACGCCTCAAGTCCGAAGTGGGGGAGCTGCGTGCGGTCATTCAACAGTATGTCGGCGAGCTGAAGAGCGGTATTGAGGGTGGCGTAGCATCGGCGCTGCACACCGAGCTGGATCTGGTGAGGCAGCAGGCGGAGACCGACGTCAACAGGATGCGCGAACAGCTCAAGGCGCGCGAAAGAAGCGAGTCCGCGGACTCGGCTGAACTTGATGGTTTGCGCCAGGAGCTGGACAGCCTGCAGCAGAGTGGAGAGGCGCACCGGGAAGCGCTGGCGCAGGCAAATAGCGAACGGCAGCATCTGCAGGCGGATCTCGCTGCGCAGCAGGGAGAGGTGCAACGGCTGCAGCGCGGTTTGGATAGCGCCAGGGAGGAGGTGGAGTCGAGCGAAAGCAGACTACGGGATCAGATCGAGCTTCGCAAGCAGGCAGAGGCCAGTCTCGGCGATGCCCTGAATGAACTGGAGCAGTTACGCCATAGCGAAAATGCCGCACCCACGGGTATGCCGGCCGGAAGGGACGATTTTGACGTTTTTTCCACCGCGCGGCGGGATAAGGTCATTGCGGCGATTTTCGGAGCGGTGTGCGCATTTGTGCTGCTGGAGGGGATTTCGGTAATGAACGGCAGGGACGGGCTGATTACAGGTCTGATGCGCAATGACCGGGCGGATACCGAATTGCAATTTCCGCAGATGGAGCGGACCGAGTCAACGCAACGTCTTACCGCAAGCGAACCGGAACCGGTTGTGGTCGGCGGGTCAAACGAAGGCGATACTGAAGCGTCGCAACCTGAAAAAAGTCCGCCCCAGGTCGACGATGCACCAACCTCCGGCGTTACCGTGCGTGACCGCCTGAAACTGGGAGGGCGGGGTCCTGCAATGATCATTGTCGATGGCGGCAAATTCAACATGGGGCAGAGGCGTGATCAGCTGGCAACCGAGGAAAGACCGCTGCACCCGGTCGAACTCAAGCGCTTCGCCATCGGTAAATACGAAGTGACTTTTGACGAGTATCAACTGTTTGCCGGTGCGACCGGCAGAAAAATGCCCTTCGACCAGGGTTGGGGGAGGGGGCAGCGGCCGGTAATAAACGTCAGCTGGAATGATGCAGCGGCTTACACCCGCTGGCTCACCGCTCAGACGGGGGTAACTTACCGTCTGCCGTCCGAAGCGGAGTGGGAGTATGCAGCAGGCGGCGGTATGGACAGTTTCTACTGGTGGGGCTATACGCTTGACGAGAATCGGGCAAGCTGCTTCGATTGCGGCAGCCGCTGGGATGGCAAATCCACCGCACCGGTGGGTAGCTTTCCGGCCAATCCGTTTTCGCTGCATGATACCGCGGGTAACGTGATGGAGTGGGTCGCTGATTGTTACCATGCGAACTATCAGGGTGCCCCGCAGGACGGCAGCGCCTGGATGGAAAAGGGGTGCTCCCAGCATGTGGCACGCGGCGGTGCCTACAACAAACCGGGGGACAGCATGCACACCACCCGGCGTTTTCACTACCAGCAGGATACCAAGCTGCCGATACTGGGTTTCAGAGTCGTCCGTGAAGTCGACAAACGCTGAACCAAATGGTGTTGGGTTTGAAATGCCCCCTGTTATCCCGGCGGGCACAGGGTTCCTTGAGCACATGTCGCGGAGGATCCTCCGGACTGCAGCCGTTACGCCGTTTCCGGTGTAACCCAGGCGCGTTGCCTGCGTGCGGCGCCAGGCGCCGTTTCTCAGGCTTCCACGGGGATGACGAAAGGCGTGAACGTAAACAGGCATTTAGACTGACTGAAGTGCCATAACCTTAAACCGGCGTATTGAATGTTACTTTGCTAGCGATGCGGATTCTGGCGGTGGGTATTGCAACGCTTGATATCATCAGCCTGGTGGCAGCCTATCCTGCAGAGGATGATGAAGTCCGGGCATTGGATCAACGCATGGCGAGAGGTGGAAACGCAACCAACACGCTGGTCGTGCTGAGTCAGCTGGGTCACAGGTGCAGTTGGGGCGGGGTTCTCGCCGACACACCCGAAAGCCGTTATATCCTGGACGATCTGGCAAAACATCATATTGACATCAGTCATGTGGTTCGCTGTGAGGATGGCAGAACCCCGATATCCTGTGTCACGCTGAACAGGCAGGGAGGCAGCCGTACCATTGTCCATTCCCGGAGACTGCCTGAATTCAGCGATCAGGATTTTTCGCGGATCGATACCGCAGCGTTTGACTGGATACATTTCGAGGGCAGCAATGTGCCGCAGCTGGAAAAGATGCTGCGGCGTATGAAAAGCGGGGCGAACTGCTCGCTGGAGATCGAAAAGCCGAGAGAAGGTATCGAGGCACTGTTTCCCATGGTCGGGCTGCTGATGTTCTCAAGCGGTTATGCACGCTGTCGTGGTTTTCAGGATGGTGCAGCGTTGCTCTCGGCTGTCAGGAATCAGGCCGGGAACGGGATGCTGATGACCTGTGCGTGGGGGGAGCGGGGGGCTTGGGGAATGGACCGTAATGGGTCAGTTCAGTTCAGCCCGGCTTACATACCGCGCATCTCGGTCGATACGCTGGGCGCCGGCGATGTGTTCAATGCTGCGGTTATTCATGGTGTGGCCGGTGGTGACAGCATGAAGAAATATTTGGCGGCCGCTTGCAAGCTGGCGGGCGAGCAGTGCGGACGCGAGGGGTTGGATATTGAGCGTTAACGGCAGAGGGCGGGAACAGGGGTTGCGGGCTGAATCAGAAAAAACGGTGCTGCTGGAATCGATGGAGCTTGCTGAGGGAGGGTCGCGAGGGTTCAGGCTGCCAGCGGAAGCCGGTGGCGCGGAGGGCTTCGCGGTGCGCCGGGGAGCGGCTATCTTCGCCTACGTGAACCGCTGTCCTCACACGGGGGCGCCGCTGGACTGGAGCCCCGATCAGTTTCTCAACGCAGACGGAAGTTACATCATTTGTGCAATGCACGGTGCGCTGTTTGAGATCGAAAGCGGCCGCTGCATCCATGGCCCCTGTGTGAATCAACTCCTGGAGCCGCTTTCGGTGGAGGTGGAAGAGGGCAGACTGCTGCTGAGGTCCCGGGGCGTCTCCTTCGGTGAAAGGGATTGATTTGCGTTGCCACAGAGTTTTGTGATGCTTGGCCGCAACCGGAGGAGGAGCAGCGATCAAATTCGCGCGAGAGTCAGCGCAGAGGTGCCTGTCTGCGAAGGAAATACGCAATGTTTACGCTGGCCAGGTCGGGTGGCATGATGTGGCTGGCGATGGAGGTTTCAGCAGGATTTGACAGTTGCAGTGCGTATGTTTCAATTTTTGGTGCGGTCGGGACAGCGCAGTTTGCTGTTTGGTGTCGGCCACTGTTTTCACAGCGCCATACACCGGAGACCATATCGTATGTCCTGGTCATCTTCATCACCCTGTGCCTGAATAATTGTCCGCATTCTTTGCCTATTTTATCGTTCAACCGGATCTGAACTTGAGCCGCAAATCGTATGTGCAGAAAAGCCCGGGAAAATTAGACTGCGCCGACTTTTGATGCAGACTGGCCGGTCGCTGCTTTAGGGCACTGAACGGCGGGGTTTCGGGTGTCGGATTTTGCGCAATAACAGATTCGGGTATCGGACTGGAAGGTACGTTTATGGAGCTGTCAGGCGGGTTGTTTTCCACCACTTTCCGGTTTTGGACCACACTGCTCTACGTGCTCTTTCTGCTGTTGGCAGTGCGGTTGGCTTATTGGCGGCTGCTGTTGAACCGGGAGCAGCTGCACGTGTTTCTGGGCAGCTGCGTGGTGCTGATACTGCTCTGGCAGGTCCGGGCACAGGTCGACCCCACCTGGAGTTTTCATTTGCTCGGCATTACCGCGGTGACCCTGATGTTCGGATGGTCCTTTGCGGTAGTGGCGGGCTCCATCGCCGAATTCGCAGTGTCCGTCAACAGCACGCAGAATTGGGAGAGTTTTGCGCTGAATGTGTTTCTCGTGACCTTGGTGCCGGCGACGCTGACGCAGGCAATGCTGCTACTCGTGCGTAGACTACTGCCTAAAAATTTTTTTATCTTCGTACTGATCAATGCGTTTTTTACAGCCGGGCTGGTGGCGATGGTCAGCGGATTTCTGGCTGTTGGATTGTTGTTGTACAGTGGGGCGCGCGACTGGGAGTACCTGCAGTTGGATCTGGTGCCGTTGTTTCCGCTGATGTTTCTGCCGGAAGCTGTTATCAACGGCTGGATCGTGACGCTGCTGGTACTATACAAGCCTCGTTGGGTATTACGTTTCAGTGACGAACTTTACCTGCGGGGCAAATAAACCCTTGGATCCGATACAATACCGGTCTGGCCAGAGGAGAAGAGAATTTGAGTTGGTGGGGTAAATTGGCGGGCGGTGCATTCGGCTTTATCCTGGGCGGACCGCTCGGTGCGCTGCTGGGCGCAGTGCTCGGACACAATCTGGATCGGGGCCTCTCGGGACTGGAGGCGGAGAGTCTGCAGCCGGGCGAGCAGGAGCGGGTACAGACCGCGTTTTTTACTGCGACGTTCTCCATCATGGGGCATCTCGCCAAGGTGGACGGGAGTGTCTCGCGCAAGGAGATTGATCTGGCCGAGGCGGTCATGCGCAAGATGGAGCTCGACGCCGATATGCGTGCGACAGCCATCCGCCTGTTCAATCAGGGCAAGCAGGAGACATTTCCCGTAGAGGAGGTGATCGAACAGTTCCGCCGCGAATGCCATAGACGAAGCACGCTGATTCAGATGTTTATCGAGATTCAACTGCAGGCTGCTTATGCAGACGGGAAAATCGATTCTGCCGAAGAGAGACTGCTGCTGCACATTTGCCGGCGCCTCGGGATTCCGGAGATGCTGTTCCGCAGACTGGAGCAGATGATCCAGGCCGAATACCATTTTGCCGGGGCAGGTGGAGGACAGTTCCGGAAAGGAGACGCGGCTCCCAGTCTCGACGATGCTTACGCGCTTCTCAATATCTCCAAGAACGTCAGTGACGATGAAGTGAAGCGGGCCTATCGGCGCCAGACCAGTCAGCATCATCCGGACAAGCTGGTTGCCAAGGGGTTACCGGAGGAGATGATGAAGATCGCGTCTGAAAAAACCCACGAAATTCGCCTGGCTTATGAGCGGATTAAAGAGGCCCGGGGATTCTGAGAGAGGTGCTGGCATCGCGCCTTTGGGTACTGGAGCGGGTTCATTCGCCGTCGTTCAATGTGGCAGTGATCTTCGGTGGCAGCTGTAAATGGTAGCCCCGCTCCCTGAGATTGCGCATGACCTGAAGGACGTTCTCTCTGGCAAGTTTTCTTCCGCTGTGCAGCGTCAGCTCCATTACCAGTCTGGGGGGACCGAAACGCAGCAACAGCTCACCCGGCAATGAATCGAAGCCGTCTTTCTGCTGCAGGTAAAGGTACATCTGGTCCTGGCGCGGACTGCTGTATATCCAACAGTTGATGCTGCCGTCTGTCGGCTCTTTCATGCTGATTCCAAAGCCCGCCAACAACGCGTAATCCGGGTGAATCTGGAGCCTTTCAGCGCCGGAACCACACGCGGGCTCTCGTGCATGACGATGAATTGCGACCGGCGCTTTGATCGTGCCGATACCAGTACCGGTCTCCCGTGTCGGGCAGGCAGTTGCGCGGCCAATCGAAAGCAACAGGAAGCCGGCGGTCGCCAAAAGCGGTGCTTGAGATAGGTACGGTTTCCGCTGACGAAATCCCGGTGGATCGCACCATTGCCATCCGCTGTTCGGTAAGAGAAGCGCCGGACAGCGTAAATCGTGTCTTGCCGTCCGCTTCCGCGCCGCATCCCCATGACCGGTGGTGTCGGTATTTATTTAACCGGCAGCGGAGTAACCGGCGTCAGTTTCCAGATCTCCCTGTTGTAATCGTTCATCGTACGGTCGGTTGAGAATTTTCCGCTGCAAGCCGAGTTGAGAATTGATCCGATCAACCACTGCTCCCGGTCTTTGTACCTTTCCGCTGCCTGCTCCTGGGCTGCCACATAGCTCTCGAAATCGGCAGCCAGCATCCACGGATCCAATGGGCTTCGAATCGAATCGATAAGTGGATTGAAGATACCCGGCTCGAATTGGTTGAAATGACCTTTTTCCAGCAGATCCATCACCCGCGACAGGTTTTCGTTGCGGGCAATGATGAGATCGGGCTGATAGCTGGAACGCTGTTTCTTTATCTCTTCCTCGGTCAGACCGAACAGAAAGAAATGTTCGTCGCCAACCTCTTCCCTGATCTCAATGTTGGCGCCATCCAGCGTACCGATCGTGAGCGCGCCATTCATCATGAACTTCATGTTTCCGGTGCCCGACGCCTCCTTGCCGGCGGTGGATATCTGCTCAGACAGGTCCGTCCCCGGGCAGATGATTTCCATCGTTGAGACCCGGTAGTTGGGCAGAAAAGCCACTTTCAGCAGATCTCCCACCTGCGGGTCGGTATTGACCACCTGAGCGACATTGTTGATCAGCTTTATGATCAGTTTCGCCTGGACATATCCCGGGGCTGCCTTTCCTCCCAGCAGAACGCAGCGCGGCGTCCAGTTTTCGGTATCGCCAAGCTTTATGCGCTCATAGAGATGAATGACATGGAGGATATTCAACAGTTGGCGCTTGTACTCATGAATGCGTTTTACCTGAACGTCGAATATCGCCGTCGGATCGAACCGGACGCCGCAATCCTTCTCCACCAGCGCGGCCAGCCGTTGTTTGTTCTGCTGTTTGATATCAAACCAGCGCCGACGAAACTTCGCATCGCCGGCCAGGGGTGCGAGTCGCTTAATCTGCGCAAAATCGCTGATCCAGCCATCGCCTATGGACTCACATATCAGCTCCCGTAGCCCTGGATTACAGTAAGCGAGCCAGCGGCGCTGGGTGACGCCATTGGTCTTGTTATTGAATTTTTCCGGCCATAATCTATGGAAGTCGCGAAACAATCCCTGCGCCAGAAGCTTGGAGTGAAGCTCCGCCACCCCATTGACCGACATACTTCCGACAATAGCGAGATAGGCCATCCGAATCTGGGGCTCAGGCCCCTCCTCAATTATCGACATGCGCCGCTGGGTTTCCGTGTCTCCCGGCCAGCGGGCGGCTACTTGTGCGAGATGCTGGGCATTGATGGCGTAAATGATATCGAGAAGACGGGGTAACAGCCGCTCAAACAGTCTGACCGGCCAGCGCTCGAGCGCTTCAGGCAGCAGTGTGTGATTGGTGTAGGCCATGGTACTGCGGGTGATTTTCCAGGCATGCTCCCAGTCAAGCTTCTCGATGTCCATCAGGATCCGCATCAATTCGGCCACCGCGATGGTCGGATGTGTGTCGTTCAGCTGAAAGCAGTTTTTTTCGGCAAACTCTTCCAGATCGTCACCGTGCAGACTTTTCCATTTCCGCATAACATCCTTGAGACTGGCACTGGCCAGGAAATATTGCTGCTTCAGGCGCAACTCCTTGCCATTCTCGCTGCTGTCGTTGGGATAGAGAATCATGGTGATGTTTTCGGCGTGGTTTTTCGATTCCACCGCTTCGGTATAGCTACCCGCATTGAACTCCTCCAGATCGAATTCGTCGGTGGAGGCCGCCTGCCACAGGCGGAGCGTGTTGACGGTACCGTTGCGAAATCCGGGGATTGGTGTGTCATAGGGTATCGCCAGCACATCGCGGGTATCGACCCAACGTGCCCGCTTCGATCCCTTGTTGTCGCGATAATATTCAGTACGACCGCCGAAGGAGACGCGCTGACTGAATTCCGGGCGCTCCACTTCCCAGGGATTGCCGTCGCGCAGCCAGTGGTCGGGTTCCTCCACCTGATAGCCATTTTGGATAACCTGGCGAAACATGCCGTATTCGTAGCGGATGCCGTAGCCTTTCACCGGCAGATGCAGTGTTGCACAACTGTCCAGAAAACAGGCTGCCAACCGACCCAGACCGCCGTTGCCGAGCCCTGCATCGGGTTCACTCTCTGCAATCTCCTCGAGAATGATCCCGAGATCGAACAGGCCCTGGGCGGCGGCCTCGGTGATACCCAGGTTGAGCATGGCGTTGCCCAGGGTTCTCCCCATCAGAAATTCAAGCGACAGATAGTGGGTGCGTTTACAGTTTGCCTGATCATAGGCCTGCTGGGTACTTTTCCAGCGCTCCATGAGCCGGTCGCGCACTGCATGCGCCAGTGCCTTGTATGGATAGTGGGTCGTGAAGCAGTCGCCATGGCGTCCCAGTGTGTGGGCGAAATAGTATTTGAAGTTCATGGTAATGGACTTTTTATCCATTCCAAGCGGCTGCATGTCGGCCAGCTTTTCGTTCGGCTTGCTTTGAATCAGGGGGGCAAAGTAGTTTTCGCTGAAGTGCGGCATATCAATCCCATGTGGTTCCGAGTTTTGGATGAACAAATGGCGTTTTCTTTAAGTTTAAGCTGAAACCCGCGTCATTCCGGCGTAGACCGGGATCCACAGCCACCAATGTTGGTTGGTTCCCTGGATTCCATCCTTTGCTCACTAAGCGGTCTTGCCTGTACCACTTTCCCGGTCCGGGCCGGTTTGACAAATAGAGTGATTGAATCTGGGGTTATTACTTGGGTAAGCGCCATGCCCGTTTGGCACGATTATACAAAATAGCCGGATAATACTAATAGTCGAGTGAAATTAATGTGTCAGGCGGATCAAGCGAGCGGCAAATCGTGGCGCCGCTGCAATGCGGTGCATGGCGTGCATGGTTACGGCGCTCAGCGGCTGCCGGCGCCGGATTCGCCGCCATCCCCCAGCCGGGCTGCGTGCCGGCGCGGATGCTTTCGGATGTTCCGGCCGCCCTGGTTCAGAAAAACTCCTCGTTGTGAATTTCCAATCCCTGGGGAGCGCCCACGCTGCCGCTCTCGTCCAGACGCATACGCAGGGAGAGGTTGTTGCGTGAATCGGCGTTGGCCAGAGCCTCCTCCTGGGTGATACGCCCTTCCCGGTAGAGCTTGTAAAGCGCCTGATCGAAGGTCTGCATGCCGCGTTCGTTCCCATGCTCCATTGCCTCCTTGACCGCGTGGATATCGCCTTTCTGGATCAGCTCGGCGACAAATGTGGAGAGCAGCATGATTTCGACCGCGGGAACGCGTTTGCCATCCTTGCTTTTTATCAGCCGTTGCGAGATGACTGCTTTTAGATTCAGCGACAGATCCATATAGAGCTGGTGGTGCGCGCTGTCGGGGAAAAAATTGACAATGCGGTCCAGCGCCTGATTGGCATTATTGGCGTGCAGCGTCGACAGACAGAGGTGACCGGTTTCGGCATAGGCGATGGCGTGCTGCATGGTGTGGCGGTCGCGGATTTCACCGATCAGAATGACATCCGGCGCCTCGCGCATGGCGTTTTTCAGGGCAACTTCGTAGGAGATGGTATCCAGCCCGACCTCGCGCTGATCCACCACCGATTTCTTATGGGTATGCAGAAACTCCACCGGGTCTTCGATTGTCAGGATGTGGCCGGTGGCATTTTCGTTGCGGTGGTTTACCATCGATGCAAGCGTCGTGGACTTTCCCGAACCGGTGGAACCCACCACCAGTACCAGGCCGCGGGGCTCCATGATCAGGTGTTTGAGCGTGACCGGCAGATTCAACTCCTCAAGCGATGGTATCTGGCCTTTGATGTAACGGATCACCATGGCCACATCGCCGCGCTGACGGAATACATTGACGCGGAAGCGCCCCAGACCGCTGATGGATATGGCCAGATTGCCCTCCATCGTCGATTCGAATTCCGACACCTGTTCGTCGGACATGATCGAATAGGCCAGCGTACGCACCATACCCTGCTTCATCGGTGTATCGCCGATCGGCATGGTACGACCTTCGGCTTTCAGATTGGGAGGTGCTCCGGTGCTGAAAAACAGATCTGAGCCGTTTTTCTGAACCATCAGTTTCAAGTATGGGACGATCTCCATCAAGGCCTCGCTTTTTCGGATTGTGGGCTGACCAGTGCTTGTATAAAGCTATACATCGGCAGATCGTCCGGAGATTGAAGGTTGAAAAATGTGATTTGTCTCACGCAAGGTTTTCGGTTTACATTTGCTGCACGGCACCGTGCGCAATACCGGCTGTGCACAGGTAAGGTTGCGCGCCGGCAGAGTCGCATGGCGGGGGGTGAATTGGACGGGTTGCGCATTGGCGTGCGTGAACCGGTAAAATACGGCAACGCGTGCCACCTGTCCGGTAATCCAGCGCTTGCGCAATTATCCGGATTGCCAGAACCTATCTGATAATCGCCACGGCCGCAGGGGATTATGAAATAGGTTTTGATATGGAATTCATTCTGCTGCTGCTTCTCTTTATTGCCAATGGCAGCCCGATACTCGCACGAACTCTGCTGGGAAACCGTTTTCAGGGCGCATTGGACGGAGGCTGGCTGCTGGCCGACGGACGCCCGTTGCTGGGTCCGTCGAAAACCCTGCGCGGGATTGTCAGCGCCGTGCTGGCGACGACATTGGCGGCGCCCCTGCTGGGAGTCTCCTGGTCGATCGGCCTGCTGATCGGTGGGTTCGCCATGCTGGGCGATCTCCTATCCAGTTTTTTCAAGCGTCGCCTGGGGTTGAATCCCAGTGCCATGGCGTTCGGATTGGACCAGATCCCGGAATCCCTTCTCCCGTTGCTGGTGTGCCGGCCCCTGCTCGATCTCTCCTGGCTGCAGGTTTGCTTACTGACCCTGGGATTTCTCATCCTGGAGCTGTTGCTGTCACAGCTGCTGTATCGACTGGGCATCAGAAGGCACCCCTATTGAGCGAGGCAGCGAAGGCGGTGCAGCGTGATTTCAGGTGGGCAGTTGAACCGCACGTTGACGATGCAGGTGCCGGCGCCCGCCGATGTATAGCCCTGCATCTCCAGGTAGGACCAGGCGGACGATCCCATATATCGCGGACAGTTGGAGTCGAGCGTGACCGGGATGCCACCGGGAAGGCAGATCTGTCCGCCATGGGTATGGCCGCACAGGATCAGGTCGAAACCCGCATGGGCTGCCTGACGGTAGATCTCCGGTGTATGCGACAGCAAAATGGAAATCTGATCGCTGGGGATCGCATCGGCGGCTTTTTCCAGATTGTCCACCCGGTAGTAATGGGCATCGTCAATACCCGCCAGATAGATGCATGCCTGCTCCCGCTCCAGCCTGACATTCTCGTTCAGCAGCATGCGCACACCCATCTGCTCCATGTCCGGCAGCATGCCAATGCTGTCGTGGTTGCCGAAGACGCCGTATATAGGTTGCGATAACTGGGTGCAAAGGCTGGCCATCTCCTGCATCGCATGGTCGCATGGTCCAAAAGTCGCGGCGCGGTAATCGCCTGTGAGGACACAGGCGTCGTACTCCAGCTGCGAAACCAGTGTGGCCAGCGCCGCGACCGCCGGCGGATTCAGGTCTGCATGCAGGTCACTCATATGCAGCAGCGTGAAGCCATCGAAAACAGGCGGCAGGTTTTTCAGGTAGATGTCGTTGTGGCGCAGCTGGATATTCAGTGCATTGCGCTGACCCCGTCCGTAGAGTCCCGACAGGCGCAATGTGTAACGTATCAGGGAGTGCAGCGAATACCAGTTTTCCGGGTGAAAAAAGTTTTGACGCCGGGTAAAGATCCGTGGCTCCTGCTCGGACTCTATTCCCAGACGCTGGCGTGCGTGCACCGGCCCAAGGCGCTGCTCCAGTTTCTGCAGTATCTCTTTCCCCATCACCGCAATCTAAACCGGTTGTCCGATAAGCGCCAGTGGTATGCATGGGCTGGCGCCGTACAATCCGGATTTTGTGATGGCAACTCTACCCGGAAAGATACAAAATCCAAAATATTGGCCTGTGTCTGCCGGGCTTCGCTGCTGCCGGGCTGGCCGTTCTGCCTTCGGCGGGAAACGATTGTCCGGAATATGCCTTGGCTGGGGGAGAGAGATGATGTCTCTGCTGCGGGAGTTTCACCAAATCATACGGCGGATTGGTGGGGCGGTTACCGTTCCAAGGATTGAACAGGTGCTGTTGCCATCGTGCGGGCAGGAAGAGGGTAAGCGGGATGAGTTCGGGTTCCTGCTGCTGGCCGACGGCAGCGTCGGGCCTTTCTACACCAGTCTCGATAACTCGCTCCCGTCACTTCGGGCTGATGTATCCGGAAACGGCTTACGGCATGCGGATCCTGTTGCGTTGGCGTTGCAGCTGGGTGACAGCAGGCTGCAGACCAATGCGCTGGCGCTGGGTGCGCTCAATGCAATCAGTCAGTTTCTGATGCGGCGGGCCGGATTCGATCCGACTGCGGCTGTCGCGGACAAGAAGCTCTCCGAACCCTGCGGAAAAGTCGGTATGGTAGGTTTTTTCGGACCGGTGGTGGAGCGCCTGCTGGCGCTGGGCAGGCGGATTACGGTCATTGAGAAAAATCCCGCGCGCGTGCCGGTCGGACTGGACCTCCAGGTCAGTTCCGATCCGTCGTTGCTGGCAGATTGCGATTATATCATCTGTACCGCCTCAACGCTGATCAACAACACATTGGAGGAGATACTGGGCGCTGTCTCTCCGTCGAGTATCGTCTACCTGATGGGACCCAGCGCCAGTTGTCTGCCCGATCCGCTGTTTTCCCGGGGGATAGATCTGGTGGGCGGCGTGCTGATCGACGAGACGGATTGCCTGCGGCGGGCGCTGAGCTGCGGCGAGTCGTGGGGGCGTTGCGGAAGGAAGTATCAGTTGAGCACCGAAGCTTATCCGGGGCTCGACGCTTTGCTTGCCGAAATTGAGCGATAATCTCTTTTTTGCCGCTGCCAGCACGCTGGCGACGGTATTCAACTCACACTCACCCGAACGCCCCTGAGGCGCAGCGCCACCAGCACAGTCACCGCCTGTTCGAAAGTGAGTGTGGCGCGTTTGCCGATTTTAAAAAAACCCAGCCGGTCCAGATAGAGTTGCGTGATTTGCACC
The DNA here is from genome assembly GCA_020445405.1 of Gammaproteobacteria bacterium. GTDB lineage: Bacteria > Pseudomonadota > Gammaproteobacteria > Chromatiales > Chromatiaceae > HKST-UBA178. The sequence continues at coordinate 26,970 of JAGRGQ010000011.1, forward strand.
CGGGAGGCCGCCTCTCCGAGTGTGGCGAGCAGGGTTTCCTGCACCGGCACGTGCCGGGATTCCACATAGTAGACGGCGCCGCGTTGGGGGAAATAGTGGACCCGGTGCATGCTCAGATTGTAGAAGATGCGCAGTTCGTCCGCAGAAGCCGGCAGGCAGACTTCACGCTCCGTCAGGCACAGCGCTCTGGCGCACTCCGCATCGACAGGTCCTATGCCGCCGGGCATATTAACGCACTGCAGGGATAGATCGCATGGTCGGCATCATACAATAGATTGCGCCGGTTCAGGCGGATTCCAGTGCTTCGCTGGCCTCCAGCCAGGCCTCTTCAACAGCCTTCAGCGCCTGATCGGTTTCCGCTTTCTCCACGACCAGCGTTTTCAGTCTTTCCTTGTTGGCCTCATCGTATATCTCTCCGCCGGCGAGCGCCTGTACCAGTGCGGTCTGCCTGTGCTGCAGCCGGTCGAGATCCCTCTCCAGTGCCCGCAAACGGCTGCGCAGCGGCTGCAGCCGGCGTCTGCGCTCCGCCTCCAGGCGTTTCTGCTCCTTGCGTGCAGTGGCACTGTTAGGCGCCTGGGAGTCTGTTTTGGCCGGTTCCTCCGCTCTACTATGTTCCGCCAGCCAGCGTGGGTAGCTGTCCAGATCATCCTTGAATTCCGTGACGCCGCCTGCGCTCACCAGCAACAGGCTGTCGGTTGTGGTACGCAGCAGGTGGCGGTCATGGGAGACGATTACCATGGCCCCTTCAAACCCCTGCAACGCCAGGCTCAGACTGTGGCGCATCTCCAGATCGAGGTGGTTAGTCGGCTCATCGAGCAGCAGCAGATTCGGGCGCTGATAGACCAGCAGCGCCAGTACCAGCCTGGCCTTCTCCCCGCCGGAAAAAGGGGCAACCGGGCGCTCAGCCAGTTCGCCGGGAAAACCGAAGCCGCCAATGTAGTCACGCAACTCCTGCTCGCGCGCTTTCGGGTCGATGCGCATGAGATGCTGAAGCGGCGTCTGATCCGGACGCAACTGATCTAGCTGGTGCTGTGCGAAGTAACCGGTTTTGAGCTCCTGTGCGCTTTCACGCTGGCCGCCGATGGGCTCCAGTTCGCCCGCGAGCATTTTTATCAGCGTCGACTTTCCGGCGCCGTTGGGACCGAGCAGACCGATCCGGTCACCCGGGGAGAGCGTGATCGTCAGCCGGCTCAGGATGACTTTATCGCCGTAGCCGGCGCTTGCCTGTTCCAGTCGCATCAGCGGATGGGGATTTTTCTCGGGTGTTTTGAAACTGAAGTGGAAAGGCGAATCCACATGAGCGGGTGCAATCAACTCCATCCGCTGCAACGCCTTCAGTCGGCTCTGCGCCTGCCGGGCTTTGGTGGCCTGGGCCCGGAAACGGTCCACATAACTGCGGATGTGAGCAATTTCCCGCTGCTGCTTCGCGAAAGCAGCCTGCTGATTGGCGAGCCGCTCGGCGCGGATTGTCTCAAATGCACTGTAATTGCCGGTATACAGCATGACACTGCCTTGCTCGATGTGTGCGATATGGCTGGCGACGGCATCAAGAAAGTCGCGGTCGTGCGAGATCAGGAGCAGCGTGCCGGCGTAGCTTTTGAGCCACTCCTCAAGCCAGATGACGGCGTCCAGGTCGAGGTGATTGGTGGGTTCATCCAGCAGCAGCAGGTCGGAGCGGCACATCAGCGCGCGCGCCAGGTTGAGGCGCATGCGCCAGCCCCCGGAGAATTGCTCCACCGGCAGTTCCTCTTCGCCAGGACGGAAACCCAGTCCGTGAATCAGCCGCGCCGCGCGGGAACGGGCGCTGTAACCGTCAATGCTGTCCAGCCGGGTGTGCAGTTCCGCCACTTTCGCGCCGAGGCCGGCCTGTTCCGCCTGTGCGAGCGCAATTTCGATCTGACGCAGTTCGGCATCCCCGTCCAGGACATACTCCATCGCCGCCCTCGGGTCAGAGGGCGTCTCCTGTGCCAAGTGAGCGACTATCCAGTTCCGGGGAAGGTGGAAATCGCCGCTATCGACGTGCAATTTGTCCAGAATCAGCGCGAACAGACTGGATTTTCCGGTGCCGTTGGCACCGGTCACGCCGACCCGCTGGCCGGGGTGCACATTGAAGCTGGCGTTGCTGAAGAGCAGTTTGCCGCCGCGTCTCAGGCTGAGTTGATTGAATCTGAGCATGGGAGAGGAGTTTAACAGCTTTATCCTGAGCGCAGTTACCCGCCGCCCAGCCGGGCCGTGTGGTGCGGGATATTAAAAAAAGAGGCGGATTCGGCTGAGCACAGTTGCAACGGGCATGCTTTGGTGCCCCGGAGGAAAAATCCCATGCGATATATCAAGCCGGTTGATATACATCATTATATCGGGATCCAGCACGGCTAAACTTGAAATCAAGAGAGTGGTATTTGCGTCATCGGAATAATAGGGAGGTTGCGCAATGAACGATTACGAAAACGTCAAATATGCAGCCGATGTTGGGAAGTCGCTGATAAAAAACTCTCCGCTGGGCGTCGAGTTGTCGGATGAGCAGCAGAAGGCACTGGCGGAGATTATCAGGGTTGCAGGGCTGAAGGCGGGTGAATTTCTACTGCAGGAGGGAGCGGTGGACGATTCGCTGCATGTGCTGGTTAGCGGCAGGATGGAAGTCGTCAAAAGCGATCAGGGCGGAGAGTATGTGACGCTGCATGTACTGCAGCCTGGAGATTTGGCAGGCGAACTGGGTTTCATCGATGGGCAGCCGCACAGTGCAGGCTTGAGGGCGATCACCGATTGCGAGGTGTTCAATATCCACCGAAAGGAGTTCGATACACTGGTCGAGAAAGAGCCGGATCTGGTTTATAAGGTGATGCGCGCAATTGTGCGTACGGTCCACAAGATAGTGTGCAGCATGAATTTTCAGCATGCCCAGTTAACCGACTACATAGCGCGTCAGCACGGCAGGTATTGATATCGAACGCTGTGTTATCGCGCTGCGGAGTCCGCTCCGACAGCGTAGAGAAGAGGGAATGATTTTTCAGCCATAGCGGGCGTTCGACTATTTGGCTGGTTTGCGCATGAAGAGCGAGACGATCAGATGCTTGATCAGCAGCACGACCACGATGTAGAACAACACCAGTATGAACTGGAATCCCATGACGCCAATAAATCCGATCAACTCTTCCATAATCTTACCTGGAACATAAAATAATAAAACGTTAATATACTAACATATCTGCTTCTGTTGTCCAGCAGTGCCCCGGGGAGCCTGCCAGCGACTTCAGGGCGTTGGCTCATGCGTTGTTTCCGGTCAGTCTGGCCGCTGCAAACAAAAATCACCGGGTTGACGGATGTTTGGGTGGGTAAAGAGATGCACCGCCGCCTACCCGAATACTTCTGTGGTTATAGCGGCATTGGGTTGCCGGTTATTTAGCCGTGATTCTGAGAAGTGGTTCTGAATTCACTCGTTGAATATCCCGCGGAAAAACTCCCGACGGGTGATCTCCTGCTGCAGGGGATTCCGCTTCTGCAGCTTTTCGATGTTCCGGTTGCGGGTTTCAATAACCCGGTTCCAGGCGGTGAACGCCTCTTCCGCACAACTGAAGTTCAGCATCGACAGTATCAGCGGATGCAGCAGATAGTGACCGATAGCCGGTGAGTAGTTCAGGTGTGCCCGCTGTTTTCCGGTTAAAAGCGGAAGCTCGAAGGTCGGGCCGATGACCTGGTAATCGCGGTCTCTACGATTATGTGCCTGCCAATCCGGCGGTATCCGCCACCCGGGAGCGCCGTCCGGAATGAACAGACGCGACAGCATCCACGGGGTCAGGAGCAGGAACACGCGCCATTGCTCCAGGCGCCGGAAAGCATGTGTCATCACAGGGAGCACGTGATTGGCGGCCGGGTCGTGCAAAAAATATCTGCTGTAGATGCGGCGGTGCTCGTCCACCACCGCGGCCTGCAGGAGGGTGTCGTTGCGCAGCTCGTCAGCTGCGGTCTGCCAATCGTTCTCATCCTGTTTCATACGCCAGTCCACGCCCGCAGTTGCTCTCCCAGATCCCGGTAGAGCTTCAGCCGGCTCTCCTGCGTGAGCCGGGCGCAGAACCGGGGCAGCCAAAGGGTCAGATGCTTGCCGCGCAATTCCTGCAGTTGCAGTTCCGCCTCCGATGTGCCGCGTTCGAGCAGCAGCGCGGCAAAATCGAGCATCGTACCGAGGTAATCTGTCGGAAGGTCGTCCGCTGCCACGAGCCCTGCGTCGGCGTAAAGCCGGGCCAGCTCATCGCAGGCCGGACCCTCCATGCGCCCGTGCCTGTAAATCGACTCGAACGGAGCGCAGGGTGTTTTTGGATAGCCGTTGATGAACAGACGGGTGTGCTCCGCCTGCCACTGCGGCAGTGGCAGATCCCGCAGTTCATCCACAGCGGCCTCCAACCAGCTGTGCTCTGCCGCCAGTTCGCGCAGCGTGGACAGCGAATGCCCGTCCGGCATACCCAGCAGCATGGCGGACAGCCGCAGCATCGGCGCGGACATGATCACCAGGGCCGGGCGTATACGCCAGCGTACATGAAGTAGTGCCGCAGCAGATAGCCGCCAATCAGCACCAGTATCGATGCCAGCATAATCGGTGCGGGCGAGCGCCACCCTTTGATCACTCCCTTAAGTTCCAGAAAAAAGGGCACCAGCAGGCCGAATCCGATAAAGCCGATCAGCCATCCCCAGTCGTTCCATAACAGCTGTGCCGATATCGCAGCGGATTGGGAGCCGCGCTGCAGATAAAAGAAGAATGAGAACAGAATGACCAGCTCGGCGGCGATCAGCATCAGATCCGTGCGCTCATAGAAAACCCGCAGCGCCCGGTCCTCCGTGCGCTTCTTGATCGCCAGATTCAACACCAGCAGCAAAAATGCCATCGCGGTGGAGAACGCCGACACGGTAAACAGCAGCGGAACGCCGGGATTGTGCCACAGCGCCACTGCGGGGAACGACTGCAGCAGCAGACCGGTATAGACCACGGTGCCGATACCATTGATGGTGGCAAGCCAGCCGCACAGCCGGCAGTGCCTGCCGCAGGTGCGCCCGATTTTCTGAATCAGAGGCCAGGCAAGGATGTTTTTGAGGATGGGGATGCGGTTGAAAAATTCGGATTCCAGCATATAAGGGAGCGAATAGAGAAATCCCCAAACCATCATCCAGACGATGAACTGGGTGCCCCAGGCGATCCAGGCATTGGGCTGTTTGAACAGCACCAGCGGGTTGAGCACATGAATCACCGCCAGATGATCCAGCAGATGAATGAACAGCATGGAGGATCCGAGGCTCAGCATGACAATACCCGACCAGGCTCCCCAGAGTACCAGCTCCTTGTGCGGCTTCATGTACATGTCGGTCAGAAAGGTGGTGGTCAGCGTGGCTGCACCCAGGCCGCCGAAATAGAGATACACCGCCAGCCACCAGGTCCAGAGATCCTGAGTAAAAAAACCGGTAGTAACGTCCATCAGCCTCTCCTCTTCAGGTCATCGACGTAGTAAACATTGGGTTGTGTGCCCAGATGGGCCATGAGCGGGCGGGCGGTGCCGCTGGCCACCATTCTTGCGACCGGATCGTGCGGATCATCCAGGTCGCCGAACTGACGGGCGGAGCCGACGCAGGTCTCCACACAGGCGGGTTTCCGGCCGATCAGCACCCGCTGGGCGCAGAAATTGCATTTGTCCATGCTGGGCCGGGTGCGGCGAAATGTCTCTTCGCCGAAAAATTCCCGGCCCTGTTTCACATCGGCGTATCTCACCTCGTATCTGGCGTCATAGGGACAGGCCATGGCGCAGGCGCCGCACCCCATGCAGGTGGCCTCGTCCACCTGCACGATGCCGTTTTCCAGTTGGTAGGTGGCGCCGGTGGGGCAGACACTCATACAGGGTGGATTGCTGCAATGGTTGCAGAGGCGTGGAAAGAAGCGACGGTGAATCTCCTCTCCGGAACCGATTTCATTGTCGTGCACATAGGTGCGCCAGCTGTTTTTCCACACGGGCGTCTGATTTTCCATCGCACAGGCCGCCATACAGGCATTGCAGCCGACGCAGGTGTTCAGGTCTATAACCATGGCGTAGCGAGTCATGCAACACCTCCTTTGGCGTCGTTGATCCTGCTGACTTTTATCGTGAACTCCTGCGACCTGAATCCCGCCACCACCGGCTCCACCGTGTGTGGAATCAGCTTGTTGGTGGCAACTCCGCCGTAGGCGTAACTGCGGGTCAACTGTGGATTTTCCACCCCGAACGAAGAGTGCAGGAACAGCGCGTCCCGATGCACTTTACGGGTGACGTGTGCGTCTCCCTCCTGATACTGTCCGGAGAGGGTATTGGTCAGGCCGATCCGGTCACCGTTGTTGATACCCAGTTTTTCCGCACGATCCGGATGAATCCAGACACCGCGGTAGATTTCCGACTTGAAGGTGTTGATCGCGTTTAAGACCGGATTGTTGCTGTTGGTGGATCCGTACGAGACGGTTGGCGTTTTGCCGTAGGTGAAGTAGAACTCGTCCGCATCCAGCGGCTGCTCCATACCTGCATCGTTGCGGCAGCTGACCGGAATGGCGGTGGCCAGCACGCTGAATGCCGGACCCTGAACCCCCATGGCGCGAAGGCTGTCGAACAAGCCGCTGAAAAATTCGAAGCGTCCGCTTGGAGTGACCGCCGGGATCTTTTCGGGAATCGCCGAGTGTTTCAGCAGTTCCCGCCAGTCCTGTTCGTGGTAGATGCCCTTCTCGCGCAGAATTTCATCGATATGTTCGGGCGTGACACCCAGTTCCGCGGCCTTGACCGCGAATGCGACCTCGCGACAGGCTGCACTGAAGGGGCTGCGCACGCCCGCTTCCCGTTTCCGCGTCAACGCCGCCTTGACCGGCGCCGCCGGCAGACCTGTCAATGCCTCCATGTAGTGGAGAAAACCGTCGACGTTGCCACTGACGATCCCGGTCAGCTTCAGCAGTACATCAGGGGATTCCCAGGAGTCGTAAAGCGGATCGATCGCCGCGTAGCGTGTGGTTATCGCCAGATCCGGATTCACGCCGTTGCCGTAGAGCGTCGGTTCACTCCGCTCCAGATAGGTGCTGTTGGGCAGAATGACGTCGGCGTAGGGTGTGGTGTCGGAGGGCAGCACATCGAGCAGCACCACCAGCTCCATATTGTCGTGCCGCATCATCTCCTTCCAGTAGGTGTCGGGGTAGTAGTGTCGAACCGGATTGGCGGCGTTTATGAACATGGCCCGTGTCTTGTACGGTTCGCCCTTCCAGTGGAGCCTGCCCTCCACCGACTCTTTCAGTCCCTCATCCGCCATGACCGGCAATGCAACCCAGGGTTTGCCAGCCTCTTTCTGCTGTTGGGAATAGGCCCAGGTGAAACCTGGATGACCGTGGGAGAAGTTCTCTCCTTTGGATAGCGCGCCGATCACCAGGTTTGCAAAATCCAGACCGGCCATGTTGGCGAGTTGGCTGTCCATATTCACCCCGGACTGCCTGGCCTGCCACTGTTTCGCCGCTTTGTGATGAAATTCGCCGCTCATGATCCAGCCTCCCTCCCGGTCGATACCGCCGTTGAGCGCCTGCATCATGGCCTGGACCCGGCGCAGCATCATCACGCTGCCGTAGCGCGCCCCATGCCAGCCGGGATCGACGATGGCGGGACGGGTGGTGCCGAATTCACGCGCGATGCGGCGGATGGTAGCGGCCGGAATACCGGTGGTTTTTGCCGCCCAGTCGGGTGTATTCGCTTTTATCTCCTCCCGCTGAGCCTGGAACACGGTCAGCAGTTCATGGTCGCCGGTGTGCTCCGAGCGGGTTCCCGGAGGTACCTCAAGTGCGGGACAGAAAGCGTAGCCATCGATGTCCAGCCGGTTGTCGTTGGTGTAAGCGGGCAGAACGCGTATCGGCGCATCGGTGATATCGAGCACCTGCGGCAGATGATGCTCGCCGGCCGCGAGTGCCTCCTCCAGTCTCTGCTTGCCGCCATCGTCCTTGACCAGGGGGCGGCCTTCACTGTCCCTGGCCAACTGCCACTCGCCCGCGGTGTCACGGTAGACGAGAAACGGCATATTGGTGTGGCGTCTGAGAAAAGTGGCGTCGTAATAGCGCTCTTCCAGCATCACTTGCAGGATCGCGAGGCAGAGATCAAGGTCCGTGCCCGGCCGGATGCTGATCCACTCATCCGCTTTGGCAGCTGTCTCCGACAGACGGGGGTCGACCGCGACCACTTTGGCGCCGTTTTTCTTGCCCCGGGCAAAGCGCACCATTCTGCTGGTGGAGACGCCACCGATCGAGGCGTTGTTGCCGATTAACAGGATATATTTGGCATTGTCGTAGTCGGGCAGAATCTCGTCGTGAATATTGAAATTGCCGGTCACGGTATCCGTTCCCAGGTGGCCCGTGGTGACGCAGTGCTGCATGGGTGAGGCGACAATATTCGGTACCTCGTTGGCCAGCGCAAACGGAACCGACCAGTTCATGTAAAAAACACAGGAGGTCCAGCCGCCCACCATGGTCCACTCCCAGGGCCGGATGGCTGCATTCCTGGATTTTTTGGCGATGTAATCCCATGCCTCCTCCCAACTCGCGGAGCGAAAGGCGTACTCGCCCCGCTTGCTTCCCTCAATACGGATCAGCGGCGATTTGATGCGGTCGCTGTCATAGGTCTGGCGCAGACCGGCCTGTCCACGTGCGCACATCTTTCCGCGATTCAGGGTGGAATTGGGATTGCCGTCGAGTTTGACGATACGCCTGGAACCGTCATGGGTTCTGCTGGTGACCCGGACGTTGCACAGCGAGGAGCAGAAGTTGCAGATGGTGTAACTGACCTCCTCTTTACCCGGCGCTTTCTGTGGCGATGCGCAGCCATTCAGAAAAAGCGGCTGGGAGAGTGTCAGCGCAGCACCGGTGGCGCCGCTGGACTTCAGAAAAGACCGTCTGGTGAGTCGCGGAAAGGACCATGCCATGATAGTTGCTCCTCGTCTGGAATATACCCCCCCCTTGGTACCCAACGAGAAAGAGCTGCGACCCACAAGCGAGCCGGTGGTGGCAAAGTACCCGCATACTGGAAATGCCTATGCCAGGTATACCTGCAATAAACGCCTTTAATACCGGTGTCCCAACTCTCCTCTGTCTGCAAAGGAGGCATGCTGATTAAAGATACTGCGCTCAGGTATAACTTAAGGGCTGCCGGTCGGCATGGATGCTGTGCCGCCCGCCTTATTCGATGGACGCTTCTTCTCATCCATCTTTTTTATGAAAATAAGTCGGAATCCTGCTTGCGTTCCGCTTATTTTAAATAATCCGTATATTTGGATTTCTTTATGCGGATTACACTAGCCAACGGGAGGATGCAAAGTCATTGACAATTCTCAACCGCAGCCGGCGCACTCAATGATTTTTCCTGCTTGAGTAAATTCGATGGTGCCGCGGTCAGCGCGGGTCGGCTGCACCGCCCGGAGCGGCGCTGGACTTACCGTGCCCAGATGCGAAATCCCGGCTCCCTGCGACAGCTTCGGATCCGCTGTTCTCCTTGCCGGACACCCTGCGGTGGCTGGGCCTGGGGGACAGTCTCAGGCGACCCGGTTTCAGTTTCGGGTATTGCTGTAGACAAGGAGGCTGGAGGCTATGAAATTGAAACAACTGGCGGCCGCGACTCCCAGGATCAGCGCAGCAAGACGATGCGCCGTAAAAAAACTCACCTGGGTTGTGAGCAGGGCATAGAGTCCATAGTTGATTCCAAAACCCATTAAACTGGAGATAACGAATTCAGACCACTGCCTGACCCTGGGTCTGCGTTCTCTCTCGCTGAATGTCACCCTTCGATTCAACGCCCAGTTCCAGCTGACCGCCGGCCAGAAGGAGAGGGCTCTCGCGAGAAGATGGGATGCACCGAGGGTCTGGCAAAGATAGTAAAAAAGAATGTCGACAACAAAACCGCTGGCACCAACCAGGCCAAACAGAAAGAGTTCGGCGAAGCTGCCGAAGCGATGCAGATATAAACGGCGCAGATGTCTCAAATACTTGAGCTGCTCGTTAAAATCCATCTTGCTCTGGCCAATCTTACGGTCTTTGAACCGGATCGGAATTTCAACGATAGAATCGAATTCACCCCGTATCAGGATCTCCAGGCCTATTTTGTATCCGATGGGGTTGAGTGTCGCCGGATCTATCCGCGTACGACTGAACATGAAAAATCCCGACATGGGATCTGAGCAGCTGGTGAGGGGGCTTGCCATCAGGGTCGCGAGGTGAGAATTGAGAAATCGCCATAAACTCCATTGGCGATCGAAAGAGCCTTCAGCAATATAGCGACTGCCGATGACAAATACCCCCGGTGAGTCCTCAATAGCCTTCAGCATCGTGCGAATCTTATCCGGTGGATGGGACAGGTCGGCATCCATCACCAGGATGATATCAAAGGCGGCCGCCCTGATCCCTTCAACCACCGATAACGCCAAATCTCTGGGCCGACCCCGGGGCTGCAGCAGTCTCAACGGAAATTCACTGCTTAAAGCGCTGCAGACGGCGGCCGTCTCATCCGGCGAATTGTCATCAACGATGATTATTTCATACACCAGGCCCTGCAGTACCTGTTGCAGCCGAGCAACCAGCTCGGGGATGTTTTCCGCTTCGTTATAGGTGGGGACAACAATACTTAACACGGCGGTTCAGCAGCTCTTGGCTGGAAAGCGGTGCTTCAGTCTGGCAAGATTCCGCCGGTCGGTATTTTTCTCGTAGATCTTCATGAGTTCACAAATACTTTCGTTCCGCTCATCAGGCATCAATTCTAGAGATTTACTGAACATCTCAACCGCTTTTTTCTCCTGGTCGGTCGCCGCCATGATCAGCCCGTAGAACAGGTAAAAAACGGCTGCATCCTTTTTCGGCACTTCGCCATCGAGTTGTCTGTGCGCGGCCTCGGCCAATCCAATCAGATGACTGGATTCGGTCGGTGTTCCGGTATGGATGATTGCCTCAAGCGTAGCCAGTTTGCCCGGAAACGTCTCCTGTACCCGATGGAGACGGTCAATTTGCTGCGCAGACAGCGCCTGGGTTCCAAACTTCAATACATATCCTGCATACTGACGGGCAAAGGAAATTATCAAATCATAAACAAATTGTCTCTCATGAAGATCGGTCAATAACCGGCCTTTGTGCAATGCCAGAAGTTGGTCAAGATAAACTTCGAATTCGGGAACAAATACAAACTCCCGGTCACTGAATCTGTTGTACCCATAATAGAGACCATAGTTGCTGGTTGCCTCCTTGGTGCCGTAGATTGAGAATACCGGCCGTGTCGCGTTGCTGATAAATGCATTTACCACGCGCTCTTTCTGCTCCTTTGGTTCGCCTACGCCGGTAAGACGATTTGAAAAAACCAGACTCTCTTTTTCGTATAAGGTGACATCAGGCCTGAAGCCCTCAACCCTGTTGAGAAAACCCAGCGGCCCCACCTGATTGTCCCCGGTCAGGAATAAAATGGCATTTTCCGGCAACGAAGCGAGCACGGTGCGGGCATACTGATCGACAAGTTTGTCATCACTGCGCTCCAGTTTTGGATAATTGTAAGCCGCTATGCTGACCAGGAAGATGAGAACCAGGGAAATTCTCAGCTGTGCCGGCAGACCTTCCCGCTGCAGCTTTTCGAGAGACCAGACCAGGCCGATGGCGAACCAGATCGCCAATGCGGAAAAAGCGATCACCGGATAGGGTCTGAACACACCCTGAAAGAGAATCTCAAAAGGGAAATTGAAGAAGCACATCAACAGGTAAGTGGTTGCCAGGTAGATGAACAGCAGTGAAACAGCGTGATTGAGTTTGAGCTGTTTGAACGATCGATAGACGCCCAGAAGCATGACCGGCAGCGCCGCAAAACCCAATTGAAAAAGCGTCTCCGGCAGCAGCCAGATGAAGTACTGCAGTTTGTCATGAATAACCGCACCGGCCCGGGAGTCAGCATAATAAGATCGGGCGATGTAGTTAAGAAATCCTTCAGGATTGACTGCTCCAAAAGCCGCAATCTGCGGATCGGTCTCAGTCAACAGGGAAATGTAGGGCGTCAGACCGAGGATAAAAAGCAGGATTGAGATTGTCCAGAATTTCAGCGAACGCGCGGCTTCAGCCAGTGATTGCCGGGCGCCATACAACAGCGGAACAAATCCGGCACAGGAGAGCAGAAACAGGGGCCAGTGATTGGAAACCGACAATCCCGCAGCAAGGCAGAGAGCAAACCAGTATTTCAGCTGCTGGCTGTCAACAAACTTCAGCAGCAACCACCAGCAGATCATGAACATCAACGCAGCCAGGCTGTAGACCTCAATGATTATTGCCTGGGACCAGAATGTTGCGGAGCAGGCATATGCCAGCGCCGCGACAAATCCGGTGATATTGCTGCGTGTCAATAATATTACCACCCGGTAAAGTACGCCCGCCGCCAGCGCCGCAAAAACGGCGGAGACCATGTTGCCCGCAGTGACCGTAGGCGACATCATCATCCGGCTGCACAACTGCGTAAACAGCGGATAACCCGGGGGATGGGCGATGCCTCCCAAATGGCAGATCATCTGGAACATCCCCGCATCCTCGAGCGTTATGCTTTCCGGCATGGTGGCAACGAACAGCAGCAGGGAGATGCCGATCACAACGGCGTTCTGAACACGGGTGTCCTCGAACGCCTTCAGACCGGGCAGCGTAACTCTCTCTCTCATGCTTTTCGCGGCTCAATGGTGGTGTGGGAGTTAGTGGAGGATAGTATGAACCCTGAGGAACAGCCGGTTAAAGGCTTCTCTTTTATCTTCGGTCCGGTTTCCGGACGGCACTATTGATTGAGGCACGCTGACCCGGTGTATAACCCGCCGCCCGGTCAGGTATCCACCCGCTCCGCCAACAGTCCCATGCTCCTTTTGCAATGCTGTCGGCAGAGCCTTTGCCGTATGCCGTCCATAAGCAATTTTTTTACTGGAAATCAGCCGGACACATTGTGTGCCAGAATGCGCAGCGGGCGGGGACGTCTTGCGCGTCGGTTTTTTGCGCGTCTTTCGCGGATGATCGAACAGGAGACGGCACAACGACCGGCCTGAGTATTACTCCGAAGTCAGCTGCGCCGATCCAGCCGCCGGTAGCCGATCGCCTCGCTCAAGTGCGGGATCCCGATATCCCGGGACTGCTCCAGGTCGGCTATCGTCCTCGCCACCCGCAGAATGCGGTGGTAGGCTCTGGCGGATAACCCCAGGCGATCCATGGCGGCAGAGAGCAGTTGCGCCGCGCCGGCAGGCAGATGGCAGACTGAAACAAGCCTATCCCCGCTTAACTGACTGTTGAGGCAGCCCGCTCTCTGCAGCTGCAGCATGCGGCAGCGCTCGACGCCTTGTCTGATCTGCGCACTGGTTCTCTGTCCGTCGGGAGCAGCACCCGCCAGCTCGGAAGAGGCCACAGCGGGGACCTCAACATGCAGGTCGATACGATCGAGCAGCGGACCGGAGAGGCGATTCCGGTAGCGTTGGATCTGGTCTGCACTGCAGTGGCATCTATTGCGTGTGGCGTCCCCGAGATATCCGCAGGGGCAGGGATTCATCGCGGAAATGAGTTGGAAATTCGCCGGAAACTCCGCCTGGCGGCAGGCGCGCGAGATGGTTATTTCACCGCTCTCCAGCGGCTCACGCAACATTTCCAGGGCACGACGATCGAACTCGGGCAACTCGTCCAGAAACAGGATGCCGTTGTGTGCCAGCGAAATCTCCCCCGGCCGTGGCGTACCACCACCCCCCACCAGTGCAACCCCGGAAATGCTATGGTGAGGGCTGCGAAACGGCCGTTTACGCCAATCGCCGGTACGGAAACCGCGGTTGCTGATGGAGAGCACCGCCGCGCTTTCCAGCGCCTCCTGGTCGGTCATCGACGGTAAAAGACCGGGAAGTCTGCCGGCAAGCATGGACTTGCCGGAGCCGGGAGAGCCGATCATCAGCAGGCTGTGTGCCCCCGCCGCTGCCACTTCCAACGCCCGTTTGGCGTTTGCCTGCCCACGGACATCGGCGAGATCGGGCATGGTGAGCGGCGGTGCCGGCGGCGCCTGATGCCGGTATACCGGCATGTCTCTGCCACTGATCAGATGATCACAGATCTCCAGCAATGTCTCCGCGGCGTGAATCCGCACCCCTTTCACCAACGCGGCTTCCGCGGCGTTGGCCAACGGCAGCACCAGCGTGCGTCCCGCCTGTTTGGCGGCAAGCGCCACGGGCAGTGCGCCCGCGACCGGCCGGAGTTCTCCGGATAACGCCAGTTCACCGATAAATTCATAGCCGGAGAGGGCCAGTTTCGGGATCTGTCCGGAAGCCGCCAGGATTCCCAGTGCGATGGCAAGATCGAAACGCGCACCCTCTTTCGGCAGGTCCGCAGGCGCGAGGTTGATAGTGGTGCGTCTGGCCGGAAACTCGAAGCGTGAATTCAGCAGTGCGCCCCGAACCCGATCCTTGCTCTCCCTGACAGCCAGCTCCGGGAGGCCAACGATGGAGAGACCAGGCAACCCATTGGCAAGATGAACTTCAACGCTTACCAGCGGGGCGTCGATACCGCTGCGGGCACGGCAGAAGAGTACGGCTAATGACATGATCACCTTCCTTGGCGGTTCTGGTAAAAACACCGGCAATCCAGCGCCGGCGAGTGACAACGATCAGCGTGCTTTACGCTGCAGATCGCGGCCTGAAAAATGTGACTGTTACCTGCGGCCGAAGGGGAGCAACCCCCTTCCCTTTGTGGAAGCCACTGGAATTACCGGGGCGACTGCTCAAGAACACCGCGACAGGGCGCTAGGGAACAGCTACTGTCGGGCCAATTTCTGCTCCAGCTCCTTCATCTGCCTCTCGAGAAGCTCAAGCTTCTCACGGGTGCGCAAGAGCACCGATGCCTGAATATCGAACTCTTCACGGGTGACAAGATCGAGGCGGGAGAGTCCCGCTGTCAATGCCGCGCGCAGGTTCTTCTGCAGTTCACCCTGCATGGACTGCAGCCCGGCCGGAACGCTGGACGCCACCCTTTTTGCGAGGTCGTCTAATACCTTGGGATCGATCATAGAATGCACCTTAGCTGCGTTGAGACACCTTGTCCAGTCTGACGAATCTTCTGCGCTGAAACGTCCGCACAATAATGGTGCAAACCATGATTTACTCTTCGCATGCCGGTCCAGGATGGTGCGCATGCCTCCAGCAGTCACTCCATTATCCCCATTAACTATAAGAAATATATAGTAAATTTCCGATTGGCACGAGAGATGCTGGGCAGTGGGCAGAAGGGTCGGTCATTCCCGATCCAGATTATCGAACAGATTGGGTTGTGCAACTTGTTCGTTTAGCAGGAGATAGAGAAGAGATGAAACTTGTAACTGCAATCATCAAGCCCTTCAAGCTGGATGATGTACGCGAAGCGCTATCCGAGGTTGGTGCATCCGGCATTACCGTCATTGAAGTGAAAGGCTTTGGTCGACAAAAAGGGCATACCGAACTCTACCGTGGTGCCGAGTACGTGGTGGATTTTTTGCCCAAGATCAAAATTGAAGTGGCTATCGGCTCAGATCAGGTGGACCAGGTCATCGAAGCGATCTCGTCCGCCGCCAAGACCGGTAAGATCGGCGACGGAAAGATTTTCGTTACCAGTCTCGATCAGGTGGTCCGCATCCGCACCGGCGAAACCGATATTGAAGCGCTGTAAGGGGAAGTACGATGGAAAATCAGATTTTTGAACTGCAGTATGCGTTGGATACGTTTTATTTTCTGGTAATGGGGGCGCTGGTGATGTGGATGGCGGCGGGTTTCGCCATGCTCGAAGCCGGTCTGGTCCGGGCCAAGAACACCGCTGAGATTCTGACCAAGAATGTCGTGTTGTTTGCAATCGCCTGCACCGCCTACCTTGTCGTTGGCTACGACATCATGTACGACGGCGGCTGGTTCCTCAGTGGGATAGCCCTCGACGGCGCCGATACTGCGGAGGCCCTGACCGCATCGGTGCTCAAGGAGTCCGCCGAGGCGGGTTTTGGCGGGGATTCCGTCTACTCCAATGCGTCGGACTTCTTTTTTCAGGTGGTATTCGTCGCGACCGCCATGTCCATTGTCTCCGGTGCTGTTGCGGAGCGTATGAAGTTGTGGGCGTTCGTGTTTTTCGCGATAGCCATGACCGCGTTCATCTACCCGATGGAGGGTGCCTGGACCTGGGGTGGCAAGAGCGTTTTCGGGATGTATTCGCTGGGCGATCTCGGCTTCTCGGATTTCGCCGGTTCCGGAATTGTGCATCTGGCAGGCGGATCGGCTGCGTTGGCCGGGGTGCTGCTGCTTGGCGCCCGTAAGGGTAAGTACGGTCCCAATGGCGAGGTAAAGCCGATACCGGGTGCCAATATGCCGCTGGCGGCGCTGGGCACCTTCATACTCTGGCTTGGATGGTTCGGGTTCAACGGCGGTTCCGTGCTGAAGCTGGGCGATGTAGTCAACGCCAATTCGGTCGCGATGGTCTTCGTCAATACCAATGCCGCGGCAGCCGGTGGCGTGATCGCCGCCCTTATCGTTGCCCGTGTGCTGTTCGGCAAGGCGGATTTGACCATGGCGCTCAACGGTGCGCTGGCTGGACTGGTTGCAATCACTGCTGAGCCCTCCACGCCGACACCGTTGGCGGCCACGTTGATCGGTGCCGCGGGCGGCGCGCTGGTGGTTTTTTCCATCGTAACGCTGGACAAGCTGAAAATAGATGACCCGGTCGGTGCGATTTCCGTGCACGGCGTGGTTGGTATCTGGGGTCTGCTGGCGGTACCGCTGACCAATGGCGACACCTCTTTCGGTGGTCAGCTGGCCGGTATGGTGACGATCTTTGTCTGGGTGTTCGTGGTGAGCCTTATTGTCTGGCTGTTGATCAAATTGGTGATGGGCATAAGGGTCAGCGAAGAAGAGGAGTACGAGGGTGTGGATATCGGCGAATGCGGATTGGAAGCCTATCCCGAATTTGTCGGCAGTCGCGGATCGGCCATGTGATCCCGGACTGTAACCGGGCGGTGAGAAAACGGGTGCCACGGCACCCGTTTTTTTTTGCTTTCAATAAACTGTAGAATCGGGTTCAGAGTAAGAGCCTTCTGGTGGGTCGAGACCGAATGTGTCCAGCGGAGAATGAGACGGAGGGATGCCCGATTGGAGCGGCCAGTTGCGCGCGCCTCGATGAATTGCGGCAGGCGCGTGCGCAGATTGCCGACCTTTCCGAGAAGGTGCAGATCGATTCACTGACCGGGCTGTATAATTACCGCTGCTTCCTGCAGCATGCGGAACAGGAGTTGGAGCGCACCCGCCGCAATGGGCACCCTACCGCATTGATAATGGTGGATCTGGACCATTTCAAACGAGTCAACGATGACTGGGGGCACGAAGCGGGTAACCAGACGCTTCGCCGGTGTGCCTCCATGATGAAAAACGAACTGCGTAAAATCGATATACCCTGCCGCTACGGTGGCGAGGAGTTTGCGCTGCTGCTTCCGGCCACGCAACTGCCACATGCGGTTGCAGTAGCCAATCGTCTGCGCCTGATCATCCAGCGAACACCGATTGATTTCGGCGATCAGCAGTTCACGGTAACCGCCAGCATGGGCGTCGATGTTTCCCGCAAAGGGGAGGATTTAACGCCGGGGCAGTTTGTGGAGAGGGCTGACGCCCAGCTCTATCAGGCAAAGATCAACGGGCGCAACCGGGTATGTCATCCTGACTATGGCGCACGCCGACCCAAAGGACAGGTTGGCAGGGATGAGAAAGACGAGCTGTTAAGGCCGTGAGTCAGGCCGGAACCCGGGATGCGGTGCAGTTGGCCGAGCATGTCTGGTGGGTTGGTTATGACCTGCCGGACGAAGGGTTGCAGGGAAACAGCTATCTTATCGACCAGGGAGATCAGTCGGTGTTGATCGACCCCGGGTCCCGGCTGGCTTTTGCCGAGACACGGCGCAAGATCGAGCAGGTTGTCCCGCTCCGCTCTATTCGCTGGTTTGTCTGCCACCATCAGGACCCATCGGTCACCAGTGCGCTCACCCTCATCGATACACTCATCGAACGCAGCGATGCGCGTATCGTCAGCCACCGGCGGGCGGCGGAAATGATCAGGCAGTATGCGCTGTCGCTTCCATTCTGGCTGGTGGAGGAGAATCACTGGCAACTGCAGCTGCCGGACCGTCTGCTGCAGTTCGTATTTACGCCCTATGCTCATTTTCCAGCTGCGTTTTGCAGCTTTGACGCTGCGACCGGCCTGCTGTTTTCGGGTGATCTGTTTGCCGGACGCCGGGAAACCGGACCGCTGTACGCAAGCGAGCACGAGGCGCATTTCGAGACCATCAGGCCTTTTCATGAACACTACTTTTCAAGTCGTGAAGTGCTCAGTCAGGCGATAAGCCGTGTCGAGAGACACGCCGTGAAGGTGATTGCGCCGCAGCATGGGTATCTGTTTTCCGGTCCGCTGGTGGCGCATACCATACATAAACTCAAGGGACTTGAATGCGGCCTCTACCTGATGGCCGAACGGGACTCGGATATCCAGCGACTCTCCCATCTGAATGCGATGCTCAGGGATATCACATCCACGATGGTGATATCGCGTGACTTTCGTGAGATTACCGACCGTCTACTGGCTATTCTGCAGCGTGAGATGCCGGCGGAATCCCTCGAATTCTACGTTCATCTAGAGAACGAAGCAGTGCTTCATCTGGCGCCCGAAAGCCGCTACCGGGGAGTCGCCGTTGCGCCGCCGGGGCAGATAGCCGGAATGTTCGGTCACAGCAGGGAGAGCTGGCAGGAGCGGATGGGAAGCCGCTTCAAACCGGTTTTCCTGCAAAAGGCGCGCGCCACCATGGATTGTCAACATCTGTTACTGCCGCTGTTTAAAGGCAAAGATGAGCGGATGTACGGCGTAGTGGTAATTGCCGTCAAAGATGAGATTGAGGTGGACAGCCACATTTGCCAACTGATGGAGCAGATGTCCGCCGCGCTGCAGGTTGCAGTTGAGCGGGAAACCATCTACCGCAGCATCGAACTCGAGCGGCAGCGGTTTTACGAACGCTCCATCCGGGATCCGTTGACAGGTCTGTTCACCCGTTTTTACATGGAGGACACGCTGCGCCGGCTGTTTGAAATCCACGATCGCTCCGGCGGCACCCCGGTTGCGCTGGCGATGCTGGATGTGGACCATTTCAAGCGCATAAATGACCGCTATGGGCACGTACGTGGAGACGAGGTGTTGTGCCGGGTCGCGCACATCGTCCAGGCGGATGCACGCGCCGGCGATCTGCCTGTCAGACTTGGAGGAGAGGAGTTTGGCTTGATTGTCGTGGGTGAGCCCGCAGTGGCTGTTGCGTCGGTTGCCGAACGGCTCAGGCAGAAGATCGCCGCGGCTCGTTTTAGCGGGACGTTTTCCGGTCTGCGCGTGACCGTCAGTACCGGCACCGCGCTGCGTCAGGTGGGAGAGTCCATACCCGGGTTTATCGAGCGCGCGGATCTGGCGCTCTATCAAGCCAAGAATCAGGGAAGAAACCGGGTCTGCAGTGCCGAGTCATCCGCCGGCCCGGGACAGTGGACGTTGCTTTTTGACTGATTGGAGATCGCGTGATGCGCACGGGAATATTACTTCTGACAGTCAGCGGACTGCTGGCGGTGTCCGGCGTTCAGGCCGAAATTTATCGCTGGGTGGATGAGCAGGGAAAAGTCCATTTCAGCGACCGGCCCAATCGCGGAGGGGCGCAGAGACTGGAGCTGAGCGCGCCACTGCCCGACACGTCAGGGGTAGAACAGGAGCGACTTGAGGCTGAGCGGAAGATGCAGCGGGAGCGCCTGCTCGACGCCTACCGCGAAGAGCGGGAGGCCAGGCAGCTGGAACGTCTCAAAGCCGAGGAGACGGAGCGACAGCGCGCTGCAAACTGCGCCTATGCACGCAACCTGCTGCGTAAATACGGGAATGCCAGACTATATCAACCGCTGGAGGATGGAAGCCGGCGTTATCTGGATAGTGTTGAACGCCAGCGGGAAATAGAGCGGGCGCAGGCGTCGGTGCAGCGCTGGTGCGATTCATGACGGGATCCAATCAGCGCTGCTATTTCTTGGATATATGCCAGAAACCCTGGTGGATCATCTCCGTGATCTCCTGGGGACCCACCGGGCGGCTGAAGACATAGCCCTGGATTTCGTCACATCTTGCCTTGCGCAGGTACTCCATCTGATCATCGGTTTCGACCCCTTCCGCAATAACGCTCAGATTCAGGTTATGCGCCATGGATATGATCGCGCTGCAGATCGCGGCATCATTGGCTGCATCCGGGAGATCCCTGATGAATGAGCTGTCGATTTTAATACGGTCGATGGCAAGGCGTTTGAGATAGCTGAGGGAAGAGTAACCGGTTCCGAAATCGTCTATTGCAATGCGGAAACCCTGGACCGACAGCATGTTGATCAGACTCTCCATGAAGCCGGCGTTCTCCATCAGGGTGCTCTCGGTAATCTCCAGTTCGATGAGCTCCAGTGAGGCCCCGCTCTCGCGCACGATATTCTTCAGGCGATCGGCGAAGTCGTTCTGTTTGAGCTGCAGCAGTGAAATATTGACGGAGACCTTCAGGTTCCCAAACCCCTCCTGATGCCAGCGCGCAGCCTGCCGGCACGCCATCTCCAGAATCTGATCGCCCATGCGGTGGATCAGTCCGGTCTCCTCGGCGACCTTGATGAAAATATCGGGCGGCGTCTCTTCGAGACCATGGTGCTGCCAACGGGCCAGCGCCTCCATTCCGATGATATCGCCGCTGCGCAAATCGAACTGTGGCTGATACTCGAGCGTGATCGTTTTCTGCTCTATGGCCCGACGCAGGGCATTCTCTATGGTCAGGCTCCAGCGTACCGGATCGCTCATATCGGAGGCGAAGAACTGAAATCCGTTGCCGCCAAGATCCTTTGCCCGGTACATCGCGGTATCCGCGTACTTGATCAGCTCTTCGCTGGTGGTGGCGTCGTTGGGAAACATGGAGATACCGATACTCGGCGTCATGAACAGCTCCTGCCCCTCTATCAGCAGCGGGGTTTGAAAAGCCTTCACCACCTTTTCCGCGACCAGCACCGTGTCGAAGTTTTCATTGATGTCCTGAATGATGATGGTGAATTCGTCGCCACCCAGCCTGGAGAGGGTATCGGTCTGACGGATGCACTTGTTGAGACGCTCCGCGGTGAGTTGCAGCACTTTATCCCCGACACTGTGCCCCAGCGTGTCGTTGACATTCTTGAAGCGGTCAAGGTCCACGAAAAACAGAGCCAGGCGGGAGTTTTTTCTATTGGCATATTTCAACGCCTGGTTCAACCGGTCGTTAAAAAGCTGGCGGTTGGGAAGGCCGGTGAGTACATCGTGATAAGCGAGTCGGTGCAGTCGCTCCTGAACCTGCTTCTGACGCGAAACATCCGAATAGATTCCCAGATAGTGGGTCGGTTGATGGTCCTTGTCGGTAATGGCTGTCAGGCTGAGCCATTGGGGATGTATCTCTCCCTCCTTGTTGCGGTTCCAGATCTCCCCTTCCCACTGGCCTTTCAGTCGCAACTGGCGCCAGATGTTGGTAAAAAAATCGCTGTTATGATGAACCGAGGTCAATTTGCGGATGGATTGTCCCGCGATGTCGCCGGGCTGAAAACCGGTGGCAACGAAAAAAGCCGGATTGGCCGAGAGTATCACTCCGCCGGGATCGGTGACGATGATGCCTTCCGGAGAGTGGGTGATGACCTTGCTTGCCAGCGCCATGCGTTGCATTCTTTGCTGACGACCGCTGACCTGGGTGGTGCCGATCAGCGCCGTGACCGCCATCATCAGAATATAGATCTGTAACTGCAGGTCGTTGGGGTGCGGATTGCCGCTGACAAACGGACCCCGGCCCGAATAGCTGCCCCAGACAGTGGATGCCGCAAGCAACAGCAGTACCAGCGTGGTGGCGCGCGCACGAAATCTGAGAAATGCCCAGGCGATCAGCGGAAACGGAAGATACGACAGGGAACTGCCAGGCAGTTGCCCCGCTATCAGCTCGCCCTGCAAAAGGAGGCATAGTGCCAGCGTGGCTATGCCGAGGAGCAGCGCTTCAAACCGGTGCCAGTGAAAGCCTGTTCCGCTGCGGGTGCGCCAGGCGAGTACCAGCGGCGTGATAAGAATGATGCCGACGGTGTGGGAGAGCCAGACAGAACCCGACGCCTGCAACAGTGAATCGCGGGTGGCGCTGCCGTCGAGATAGAGCACCGCCAGGCTCGAAAGGACAGGGAACAGCGGGGCCACCAGGGAAGCTGTCAGCAGAAACTTGACCAGTTGTACACTGCTCTGCATCAGCTGGTGGGAGGGCCCCTGATGCCGTAACATACTGCCGGCCACCGAGGCGCCGGCCACCGCCCCCAGCGCATACACCGCGCTGTTGGTGATGGACAGGTTATTCGCCTGAAATGCCAGCAGCGCTCCGACAAGAATGCCGGGCACCACCCAGTATCCATGCAGCATCACCCCGGCGAGCGCGAATCCGGCGGCCAGCCACGCCAAAACACCGACTGTCTCCCCTCCCGTGTAGGAGAGGGTGGCGTAAACGCTCAGGAAACAGAGCACTCCATAGCTGAGCCATGGTGGAATACCGGGCAGGTAGGCTGACTTCATAGCTCTTTGGAGACATTACCTCATCGATGGTGTCCCCGCACGCATCCATGGTCGCAGAAGGCAACCGCTGGCTGGCGCTTACACCATTGAAAATGCTGATATAGTTATAGTATGACAAGAATTGCTACTAGTGTAACCCTGCAGCGTGCTCAAGTTCGGTCAAAGAGGCGGATATTTGGTCCGGTTCGATGCCCCATGGATCGAACGGAAGGGCGGGATTGCGTCGCACCCAGGCAGTGTTGAAACCCACCGCGGCAGCTCCCAGCACATCGAACGGATTACTGGAGATCAGCCAGCATTGCTGCACCGGTGTCTGAGACCGCGTAATGAAATGGCGGTAGATCGCCGGATCGGGTTTGAAGGTGCGGATCTCGTCCGCGCTGACGATATCCAGGAAAAAGTGGTCGATTCCGGCGTAGCGGAGCAGCGCATCCACATCCTGCGCCAGTCCGTTGGAGAAGGCATAGATCCTGTGCCCCATTGCCTGCAGCTTCGGCAGTGCCTCGCGGGCATCGTCGAAAGCGGGCAACCGGCGGTAACAGGCCATCAGGTGCGTCACCTGTTCCGGCGTAAGCGGAGATGAGGTTTCTCTGCTGACATATTCCAGGGCCTCGCGCGTGCAGACCGAGAAATCCTTATAATCCCCCATCAGTCCCCGCCGGAAAGAGTACTCCAGCTGCTTGTCCCGCCATCGCTGGGAAAAGGCCGGTGCCAGATCACCCACCAGGCCGGTCAGTTCGCGGACTATTCCGGCAGTGTCAATGAGTGTGCCGTACACATCGAAAGCGAGGGTCTGGGGCATCTTTTTACTCCTTGAGTTCTGCAGTTTTGGGACGCTGGAAAATTGGGTTATGCTGCCGCGAACATTCATAGGATTATAGCCTGCTCATGAGTTCAAGCACTCTCCTTATTCTGGTTGACGGATC
This sequence comes from Gammaproteobacteria bacterium, assembly GCA_020445405.1. Classification (GTDB taxonomy): domain Bacteria; phylum Pseudomonadota; class Gammaproteobacteria; order Chromatiales; family Chromatiaceae; genus HKST-UBA178. The sequence continues at coordinate 50,541 of JAGRGQ010000011.1, forward strand.
CTCCTACCTGTTTCGTGCTTACCACGCCCTGCCGCCGCTAACCAATTCGAAAGGAGAAGCCACCGGCGCGATAGTCGGGGTTATCAATATGTTGCGTAAAATGATCGCCGATTACCAACCACGGTACATGGCGGTGGTGTTCGATGCGCCGGGCGGCAGCTTCCGGAATGAGATCTACGAGCAGTATAAGGCACACCGGCCACCAATGCCGGATGACCTGCGCGAACAGATAGAACCGCTGCACCGTATCGTCCGGGCGATGGGGCTGCCGCTGCTGATCGAGCATGGGGTGGAGGCTGATGATGTTATCGGCACGCTGGCTGCACGCGCCTCCGCGCAGGGGATGAAAACGCTCATCTCCACCGGTGACAAGGATATGGCACAACTGGTGGATGCGAACACGACCCTGATCAACACCATGACCGACGCGGTGCTGGATCGGGATGGCGTGGTCGACAGGTTCGGCGTGACACCGGAGCAGATTGTCGATTATCTGGCGCTGGTGGGGGACAGTGTGGACAACATTCCCGGGGTGCCCAAATGCGGTCCGAAGACAGCGGTAAAGTGGCTGGCTGAATACCGCAGCCTGGACGGATTGATGGCCCATGCCGACGAGATCAAGGGTAAGGTTGGCGAGTATCTGCGCGCGAGCCTCGACCAGCTGCCGGTAGCGCGTGACCTGGCCACTATCCGCCGCGAACTGACTTTGGAGGTGGAACCCGGGGATCTGACACCCGCTGATCCGGATACCGAATCGCTGCGTACGCTGTATCAACAGATAGAGTCACGGCGCCTGCTCGAGAGCATCGAACCGGATAACCCTTCAGCGCCACAGCAGAGTCGTAACCCGGCGGACTACCAGATTGTACTGGGCGAGCCGGAATTTGCTGGATGGCTGAAAAGGCTGCGTGCAGCGGAACTGTTTGCGTTCGATACGGAGACCACCAGCCTGGATTACATGCGGGCGGAAATCGTCGGCGTCTCTTTTTCCATTGCGCCGGGAGAGGCAGCCTACGTCCCGGTCGCCCATGATTATCCCGGTGCTCCGGATCAGCTGCCGCGCGAGCGGGTGCTCGCTGCGCTCAAACCGCTGCTCGAGGACCCTCAGCGGCCGAAACTGGGGCAGAACCTCAAATATGATATGAGCGTACTGGCCCGTTACGGCATTCAAATGGAGGGTATAGCCTTCGATACCATGCTGGAATCCTATGTGCTGGATTCGACGGCCACACGCCATGACATGGATTCGCTGGCCCGGAAGTATCTGAATCACGACACCATCAAATACGAAGATGTCGCGGGTCAGGGCGCCAAGCAGCTGCGTTTCGACCAGGTGCCGCTGGAGCGGGCCGCGCCTTATGCCGCAGAAGATGCGGAAATCACCTTGCGGCTGCACCGTGAGATCTGGCCGAAGATTGAAAAGGAGGCGTCTCTTGCGCGTCTGTTCCGGGAGTTGGAGATGCCGCTGGTCCCGGTGTTGTCGCGCATGGAAAGGTGCGGGGTGCGCATCGATGTTAAGATGCTGAAACAGCAGAGCCGGGAGCTCAACGAACGCCTGGAGGAGTTGCAACAGCAGGCTTTCACCGTCGCCGGACACCCTTTCAATCTGGGCTCGCCAAAACAGATCGGGGAGATATTTTTCGATGAGCTGAATCTGCCGGTCGTCGCCAAGACGCCAAAAGGCGCGCCGTCAACGGCCGAGTCGGTGTTGCAGGAGCTGGCTGAGCGCGGTTTTGAGTTGCCGGCGCTGATCCTGGAGCACCGCGGCCTGGCCAAGCTGAAGTCAACCTATACCGAAAAACTGCCGCGCATGGTGCATCCGGGTACCGGCCGGGTGCATACCTCATACCACCAGGCGGTTGCCGCCACCGGCCGTCTCAGCTCGTCGGATCCCAACCTGCAGAATATCCCGGTGCGCAGCACCGAGGGGCGGCGCATCCGGCAGGCCTTTGTGCCGGAGCAGGGTTTTGCGATGCTGGCCGCGGATTATTCCCAGATCGAGCTGCGCATTATGGCCCATCTCTCCGGCGACGCCGGCCTGTTGCAGGCATTCGCATTGGGTCAGGATGTCCATCGTGCCACCGCAGCCGAGGTGTTCAACGTGGAGTCGCCGGAGCAGGTCAGCGCAGAGCAGCGGCGCTCGGCCAAGGCGATCAACTTTGGACTGATCTACGGTATGTCGGCTTTTGGCCTTGCCCGACAGCTGGGCATCGAACGCGGTGAGGCGCAGGCCTATGTGGATCTCTATTTCGAAAGATATCCGGGCGTACGGGAGTTTATGGAGCGGACACGGGCGGACGCTCACGACAAAGGATTCGTTGAAACGGTGTTTGGCCGGCGTCTCTATCTGCCTGAGATCAACGCCCGCAACGGTCAACGCCGTGCGGCCGCGGAGCGCACCGCGATCAATGCGCCGATGCAGGGTACTGCCTCGGATATCATCAAGCGCGCCATGCTGGTGGTTGATGATTGGATTCAGCGGGAGAAACCTCCACTGCGGATGATTATGCAGGTGCACGACGAACTGGTGTTTGAGGTCGAGGAGGCTTTCACCGGCCAGGCCAGGGAGAGGATTGTCCACATTATGCAGAACGCCGCGCAGCTGCGGGCACCGCTCATGGTGGACGTGGGGGTTGGCGCCAATTGGGATGAGGCGCATTGAGTCAAAAAAGGGCCAGGCCCGGATCCGGGATCTCAGCGACTATCGGCGTGTAGATCGGCATTTCCCTGGCCCTTGACGCCCGTTCCTGATCGAATGCACCTGCTCGGATGATGCCAGGAAAATATGCAAATTATTGATTAAAAAAAGATAAATTGATATTTCCACAAAGCTTGTAAATAACTGTATGCCACGGGAACTATGGATGACGGCCTCTGTCATAGTTGATAAGCGCCGTCTGGCGTGGGATCGCTTCTCCCCGAGCGGTCCCAGGTTCGGCTACCCCTGCCGGACCACCAGGTCCCGGATGCCTTTTCCCCTTAGGCGCCGGGATCTTTTTTTTTCTCCGGATAAACCGTAGCGGGGGCGTCAGCCCGCGGTGATGTCGCAAGAGGCGGTTTCCGGACAAAGACTGGAACCCGTTGCATTTTCCCCGGTAAACCGCGTTGCTGTCCGAAATGCGTGCCTGCAAGAAGCGCTGCGCAGCACCATGCGGCAAAATCGCCACGGTCGGGTCGCGGCCTTGGGTGGATGATCGGGCAGGGTCTAGTCAGAGGCTGCGGGCGGGTTGCCCTTGGCCGCCAGATCCAACCAAAGGTCGAGCGCCGCGTGCGCCTGGTCGATCCCCTGTCGGGCAGGTGCCGAGAACAGCTGGACACTGACGCCCCAGTTCCGGTTTCGTATCCTGTTCCGGACCTGAATCAGCGTGGCGTTTGCGGCGCCTCTCGACAGTTTGTCCGATTTGGTGAGCAATATATGGACCGGTAATCCGATATCGCCGGCCCACGCCATCATCTGCTGGTCAAATGGCTGCAGTGGGTGGCGGATATCCATGACCAGTACCACGCCTTTGAGCGATTTCCGTTCGGCCAGGTAAGCTGCCATCTCCTGCTGCCACTTCTGTTTTACCGATTCCGGCACTTTGGCGTAGCCGTATCCGGGAAGATCGACCAGGCGCCGCTCGCCGTCCAGCGCAAAGAAATTCAGTAGTTGCGTTCTGCCCGGTGTCTTACTCGTGCGCGCAAGCTGTTTCTGCCGGGAGAGCGCATTGATAGCGCTGGATTTTCCGGCATTGGAGCGGCCTGCGAACGCCACCTCAAATCCAATGTCGGGGGGTGCATGGCAGAGTTTGGCGGCACTCGTGAGAAAAATGACCTGGTGATACAAAGGGTTCATATCAGCGCCGTCTATTGGCCGGCTTTCCGTTTCCAGTGGCCTGATCTACCGCCCTCTTTTTCCATTAGTCTGACCTGGTCGATCTGCATGCCCCGATCCACCGCCTTGCACATGTCATAGATCGTAAGCAGCGCGACCTGCGTCGCGCAGAGCGCCTCCATTTCAACCCCGGTCTGGCCGCAGGTTTCCACCCGTGAGATGCAGTGAACATCCGAGTGGTCCGCATCCGGGGTCAGTTCGATGCTGACATGGGTCAGTGCCAGCGGGTGGCACAAAGGGATCAGATCGGAGGTTCGCTTGGCGGCCATGATGCCGGCGACACGGGCGATGCCGAGCACGTCCCCTTTCCTGTGGCTACCCTGCTGAATCATCGTCAGGGTTTCAGGCTGCATGCGAATACGGCCTTCGGCAACCGCGATACGGTGGCTGCTTCCCTTGGCGCCCACATCAACCATATGCGCCTCGCCGGCTGGATTAAAATGGGTCAATTTGCTCATGTCGGTCGGTTCCGCCAACGGGCCGGTGACATCCGGGGCCCGACGGAGTGCTAGGCAAACGACTCTTCACGTTCAATGCTCTTGGAGATCTCAAACGCTTCGAATTCCATGGTTTCCAGGTCACCTATAAGATAGGTTGCCGGATCGTTGCCAACCCCGCCGACAGTTCCCGGGTTTACCAGGAAGGTCGTACCACCCTTGATGTTGGGAAGCTGCTCAATTTGAAGCTTATGGCTGTGGCCGCAGCATACCAGGTCCCAGTCGCCGGTGGTGGCCATGGCCCGGGCGTAGTGGGGGTAATGCACCAGGAAGATACGCCTGTCAGCCAGCGTCAATCCGGCATCCATGCCGTGGTACTGAATGATGTTTTCCGGCTTGCCGGCAAGCTGGCCCAGCGAATAGAGATCACCGCTGTTGTTGCCGTGGATCAGGTGTACCGTCAGCCCATGTTTCGTAAGACACTTGAGTGTGCTGGGTGCGACAACGTCGCCACAGTGGAGCACGGCAGCGGCACCGTTGGCTTTGGCGTCGGCCACCGCTGCGTTCAGCAATGCAATGTGATCGTGACTGTCGGATAGGATGCAAATTTTCATAGGTGCAATCTGCTGGTGTGGTTCTCGCTGAAGGTGGAGCTGACACCCCCGAGGTGCCTGCCCCGGTCGGACAGGAGTAAGCTTTCGGTGCTCAGAAATTGGGTTTTTCCGGGGCGTCCTGGTACATTTTGATGCTGTCGATAACCTCCTGCTTCGCTTCGTCTATCCCTTTCCAGCCACCGACGCGAACCCATTTTCCTTCATCCAGGTCCTTGTAGTGCTCGAAGAAGTGGGCAATCTGGCTGAGCAGATGCGACGGCAGGTCACGGAAGGTATTGATATGCTGGAAACCCTTGAACAGGTTATCCGTAGGTACCGCCAAGACCTTGGCATCGTCACCCGACTCGTCGGTCATGGTCAAAACACCCACCGGACGGCAGGTTATCACAGAACCCGAGATCAGCGGATAGGGGGTCAGCACCAGCACATCCACCGGATCACCGTCCTTTGACAGGGTATGGGGTACATAACCGTAGTTACAGGGATAGTGCATGGCGGTGGACATGAAACGATCGACGAACATGGCGCCGGTCTCCTTGTCGAGTTCGTACTTCACCGGGTCCGACTCGGCCGGAATTTCAATGATGACATTGAATTCATTGGGCAGGTTTTTGCCCGGGGTGACTTTGTCCAGATTCATGGGAAATAACTCACGGAATAAAAAAGGAGGTCGGCATGATAAACCGACCTCCCGGGAAATACCAAAACAAACTGACCTGTTGAAAAATACCCTGTTTTTTGTGGGGTTGGGTTTGCCCACCCCACAGCGGGTGCGCTATTACAGCAGCGGCACGATCAAAAGTGCGACAATGTTGATGATTTTGATCAGCGGATTGATCGCCGGGCCCGCCGTATCCTTGTAGGGATCGCCCACGGTGTCGCCGGTTACCGCCGCCTTGTGCGCGTCCGAGCCCTTGCCGCCAAAATTGCCATCCTCTATATATTTCTTGGCATTGTCCCAGGCGCCACCACCGGCGGTCATTGAGATGGCGACGAACAGTCCGGTCACGATGGTACCGATCAGCAGGCCGCCCAGTGCCTGGGGACCGAGGATCAAACCGACCAGGATCGGCACCGCAATCGGCAGCAGCGAGGGGACGATCATCTCCTTGATGGCCGCTTTGGTCAGCATGTCGACCGCTTTGGAGTAGTCCGGTTTCTGCGTGTGGTCCATGATGCCGGGCATTTCGCGGAACTGACGCCGAACCTCATTGACGATACCGCCGGCCGCTTTGCCCACGGCCTCCATGGCCATGGCACCGAACAGATAGGGCACCATGCCACCTATCAGCAGTCCTATCAGCACCATATGGTTGGAAAGGTCGAACGACAATGTCGAGCCTATATGCTCGTCGAGAGAGTGGGTGTAATCGGCGAAAAGCACCAGCGCGGCGAGACCGGCGGAGCCGATGGCGTAGCCTTTGGTGACAGCCTTGGTGGTGTTTCCCACCGCATCCAGCGGGTCGGTGATGTTGCGGATCTTCTCGTCCAGTTCTGCCATCTCCGCGATGCCGCCGGCGTTGTCGGTGATCGGACCGTAGGCATCAAGTGCGACGATGATACCGGTCATGGAGAGCATCGATGTGGCTGCGATGGCGATACCGTAGAGCCCGGCGAGATCGTAAGCGCCCCAGATCGCGGCGCAGATGACCACTACCGGCGCTGCGGTGGCCTTCATCGAAATGCCCAGACCGGCAATGACGTTGGTGCCGTCACCGGTGGTGGAGGATTGCGCGATATAGCGCACCGGTTTGTACTCGGTGGAGGTGTAGTACTCGGTGATCACGACCATTGCGGCAGTCAGGAACAGACCGATCAGGGAGGCGCCGAACAGCGCCATGGTGGGATTGGTCACGCCCTCGATAACGACGTTGCCCATGACGAAGTCGGTGGCGAAGTAGTAGATCACCGCCGCTATCACTCCGGCCACGGCCAGACCCTTGTACAGCGCAGGCATGACGTTGGTTGCACCTTCGTGTGTCTTGACGAAAAAAGTGCCGACAATGGAGGCGATGATGGAGACGCCGCCCAGCACCAGGGGATAGACGATGGCGGCGCTGCCGGCGCCCTTGACCACCAGGCCGCCCAGCAGCATCGTGGCGACCACGGTGACGGCATAGGTCTCGAACAGATCGGCCGCCATGCCGGCGCAGTCGCCCACGTTATCGCCCACGTTATCGGCGATAACCGCCGGATTGCGCGGATCGTCCTCCGGGATGCCTGCCTCAACCTTTCCGACAATATCCGCGCCCACGTCAGCACCCTTGGTGAAGATACCGCCGCCGAGTCGGGCAAAAATGGAGATCAGTGAGCCGCCAAAGGCGAGTCCCACCAGCGCGTGCAGGGCATCCGAGTCGTTGACGCCGGCAACGGAGAGTGCGGCGTAATAACCAGCAACACCCAGCAAACCGAGTCCCACGACCAGCAGGCCGGTGATGGCGCCGCCGCGAAAAGCGATCTGCAGGGCGGCATTGATGCCGTTGTTGGCGGCCTGCGCGGTACGCAGATTGGATCTGACAGAGATGTTCATGCCGATGTAGCCGGCGGCGCCGGAGAGGATCGCGCCGATGGCGAAACCGATGGCGGTGGGGATATCCAGCGCCACGGCTATGACTACGAGAAGGACCGCACCAACAATCCCGATGGCTGTATATTGGCGGTTCAGATAAGCTGATGCCCCTTCCTGGACTGCACCGGCGATCTCCTGCATCCGCTCCGTGCCTTCGGGTTGCGCAAGTATCCATTTCACGGATACGAAACCGTAGACACACGCCGCGGCAGCACAGACCAGGGCAAATATTAGCTCGCTACTCATTAAGTTCTCCTCAGGATGTCGGTTGCAAAAACGTTTCCGCGCAACGGCGCCGCTGCATGGTACAACAGATTTCACGGGATTTATTCATGGCGCCCCAAAATCGCGGCATAAAATTCGGGGCTTCCGGCATCAGCACCGGCCTCCCGCCGGTCAACAACAGGCATGCTTTTACCCCGACAAATAACTCGATTGGTTTCCCCGTACCGGACCGCTCCAAACGCCAAGTCCGGCTTCAATCGAGTTTGAATTCGGGAAGTTTCTTATCTACGCGTTCATTTTGCAAGGTTACGTAATCAGGAAGACCATTTTTGTAAGGGGGATAATCCTCACCCTGAATCAACGGATAGAGGTACTCCTTACAGGCCGGGGTTATACCGAATCCATCCTCGGTGATGAATTCCAGCGGCATCATTTTCTCGACATTGGCCACCTCCGACAGCGCCGCCCTGCCGATCTCCCACACATAGGGATCGCTGGATTTACGCACCACGGTGGGCATTATCGAGTTTTCGCCTTCGAGTGCATATTCGACCGCGGCCCTACCCAGCGCGTAAGCCTGCTCTACATCGCTCCGGGACGCAAGGTGACGGGCCGCGCGTTGCAGATAGTCGGCAACCGCCCAGTGGAATTTGTAACCCAGGGATTCCTTGATCATATTGGCCACTACCGGGGCGGCACCGCCCAGCTGAGCGTGGCCGAAAGCATCGCGGGTGCCCTGTTCGGCGAGAAATTTTCCATCCGGCCAGTGGGCGCCCTCAGAGACGACGACGCTGACGTAACCATGCTCTTCCACTTTCTGTTTGCACTTGGCGATGAACGCCTCCTGGTTAAATTCGATTTCCGGGAACAGAATAACGACCGGTATACCCTGATCCTCAACCAGGCCGCCGGCTGCCGCAATCCAGCCGGCGTGGCGCCCCATTACCTCGATCACGAACACTTTGGTCGAGGTTTTCGCCATGGAGCGCACGTCGTAGGAGGCTTCCAGCGTGGATACCGCGATATATTTCGCGACCGAGCCGAAACCCGGGCAGTTGTCTGTAATGGGCAGGTCATTGTCCACTGTCTTGGGAACGTGAATGGCCTGCACCGGAAATCCCATTTTTTCCGACAGTTGAGAGACTTTATAGCAGGTGTCAGCGGAGTCTCCGCCACCGTTGTAAAAGAAATAGCCGATATTGTGCGCCTTAAAGACCTCTATCAGCCGTTGGTATTCGCGCTGACTCTGCTCCAGACCCTTGAGTTTGAAGCGGCACGAACCAAAGCCACCGGACGGCGTGTGGCGCAGTGCGGCGATCGCCTGCGCCGATTCCTTATTGGTGTCGATCAGGTCTTCGGTCAGTGCGCCGATGATGCCGTTACGGCCGGCGTAGACATTCCCGATCTTGTCGCTGTGCTTGCGCGCGGTCTCGATGACGCCGCAAGCAGAGGCGTTGATTACAGCGGTAACACCACCGGACTGTGCATAGAAGGCGTTTTTCTTGCTCATGGTTTTCCTTGTTTTCCTCTCTATAAAATATGCTTGAAACTGTGTTCGCTCTGGAGCCACGTTTACCGCGTATTCAGATATCCCCGCGTTCCTTGGCGCTGTGATCCGCCTGTGCCTGCAGCAGTGCCACCACGCATTCGGTGATATCGTTGTACTCCGCCACCCCGGTTCCATATTGCTGGTACGGGCGGTAAAAAAACTGGCAGCGATATTTACGGGTTCCGGTCTTGAAAATGACGAAGTGGCAATCGTCTTTCTGCCAGTACCAGACGGGACAGGAGGTGACATGCCTGTCCGAAGGCCGCAGCCGGATTTCGGAATCGGCGATCTGCAACTCCAGCTCCTCATGGTAACGCTCGCGCAGCGTGGTTCTGATCACCCAGGTTTCACTGTCGCTGATATCGGGAACTTCTTGCATGGTGCTTCCACGGTAAAATAAAGAGGGCTGAGCAGCATAACCCATCATCCCCTCTTTCGGCGATGGATGGTGTCAGCGCCGCGCATGACAGGGTAATCATTTTATAATTGAGAATCGGCAGCGCCGCCAATGCAAATGTTGGATAAGGCTATGTAATTTGCTAATTTAATGAAATTCTTTTTATGTATTCGCCGCGCGAGGCGGTTATCCCGGACAACGGAATCGAAGGGCAGGTGTTCCCATTTTCGAAAACCGGGCGGATGCGGACAACAACTGTCCGAAACGACTGAAAATGAGCAGGCTCGTTTGCCAACAGACAAAAAATTACAGCAGATGAATGTGACGTGGTTGTGAACAATCACACTGCGTGAAAAAGTTCGGACAGTTTTTCACCCGGCTCGGCAGCGCGCATGAAAGCCTCACCCACCAGAAAGCCGTTGACCCCCCGTTTCCGCATCCGCTCCACATCATCCGGATTGTGAATGCCGCTCTCGGTGATCACGATCCGGTCAGGCGGAATATCGCGCAGCAGCCCGAGTGTGGTTTCCAGGCTGACGTTGAAGCTGCGTAAATCCCGATTGTTTATGCCAATCAGGCGGTTACCAATAGCCAATGCGCGCTGCAGTTCGGCGGCGTCATGCACTTCGATCAATGCGTCCATGTCAAGGTCGCTGGCGAGACTGTTCAGCAGCTCCATTCTGGCGTCATCCAGACAGGCGACGATCAGAAGAATACAGTCGGCGCCGATAGCGCGTGCCTCGTAGACCTGGTATGGGTCGACGATGAAATCCTTGCGCAGTACCGGCAATCGACAGGCAGACCGGGCCAGTTGCAGATGGTCGTCGCTGCCCTGAAAAAAGTCGACATCGGTTAGCACGGACAGGCAGGTTGCGCCGCCACGCTCGTAACTGGCCGCTATCTTCGCGGGATGAAACCGCTCCCGTATAACCCCTTTGCTAGGAGAGGCTTTTTTGATTTCGGCGATGACACCGGCACGGCCCTTATCTGTTTTTGCAGCGATGGCCCGGACGAATCCGCGCGTGGCATCGGCGTTTGCGGCGCGTAGAGCCAGCTCCTCTAGCGGTACGCTGCGCTTGCGTTCGGCGATCTCCTGGTATTTGCGCCGAACAATTTTTTTGAGAATGTCGGGCGTATTGCTCATCGGCCTGCAGCTCCCCGGTATAATCTGATCCATTATCCCGCAATAATAACCCAAGGCGCAGCCGAGCGGGTCTGATCGGCAAGGATTGTTGCGCAGTGCGCGCTGACCCACAGCAGGCGTTTCATGCGGACGAACATCTTAACGGGATTTGGAGGTTGGTGGTGGTTCGTTGCGACGGCGGGATCCGGCGTCCTGACCGCTCCAGGGGCGCGCTGCGCATCGGCCAGGCAGAGACACACCGTACCTATGCGGCCCGCTTCAATTGACGCATACGGACGTGGTATCTGAAAATTTTGGCCACCATGGTACAACAGTCCGTGGCCTGAGCAGGGATTTTCAGTGGAGGCAATGGGTCTACGGGCAGCTGTTATGAACCAGGTTATCGATCTACTCAAATCGCACCGCTCCATTCGGGAATTCAGTGATCGACCGGTGCCCCAGGCGCTTATCGATGAACTGGTACGGGTCGGCCAATGCGCCTCGACTTCCAGCTTTATCCAGGGGTGCACCGTGATCCAGATCAACAGCGCGGGGGATCGACAGAAACTGGCGGTCTACGCGGGTGACCAGCCCTACGTGGCCCGGGCGCCGGTGTTCCTGGTCTTTTGTGCCGATATGCAACGGCACAGACTGGCCTGCGAAATGCACGCCACGACCATGCTTTCCGGCTATACGGAGCAGTTCATTACCGCCACTGTGGATTGCGCGCTTTTTGCCCAGAACCTGATTGTGGCTGCCGAATCTCTTGGGTTGGGCGGCGTGTTTATCGGCGGAATCCGCAATCAGATCGCGGCGGTGGCGGCGCTTCTGGATCTGCCCGACCTGGTCTACCCGGTGTTCGGCATGTGTCTCGGTTATCCCGATCAGGCGCCGCTATCGAGACCACGCCTGCCGTTGCCGGTGGTGCTGAAGCAGGACCGCTACGACGACAGCGGTGATCGGGAACGCATAGCTGAGTACGACCAGTCTGTACGCGACTACTACATGAACCGCACCGGGGGCAGGAAAGCTACCGCCTGGAGCGAGCAGATATCCGTCATGCTCCGCAGGGAGTCACGCCCTCACATGCTGAAATTCCTGAGGTGCAAAGGGTTTCTTTTGAAGTAGATGCGCGGCAGCGACCCGCAAGCGCGGCGGTAACCGGAGGGCAGCATATCTCCCTCGGGCATTTCCCCGGCTGTCCGGTTCGTAAGCTGCGCTGCCCGCGGGCAGTCCGCCAGCGCCAGCTGGGCGGAGAGTCGGTTATCTGCATCGCATAAGCCATAGCATCTTTTGTTGACCCGGCGGGATTGAATCCCGGACGGCTAACAGTGGATAATCAGGCGTCAGGCTGACAGGGAACAGTTTATTCGAATAGCGGTCAGCCACTCACACGGGAGAACGAAATGAAAATTGCATCCACCCTTCTGCTGATTCCGGTCGTCGCGTTGGCCCAGGCTCCCGGTGCCGGAATGGATCGCGGTAAAATGCTGGAACAGATGAAGCAATCGATGCTACCCATGATGGAGCAGTCGTTACCGGAGATGGAGAAGACACGGCAATGTGTTCAGGCCAGCAAGAACTCCGCCGATCTGAACGAATGTGCCGAGAACATGCGGGCTTTTCAGCAAAAGATGATGGCTGGAATGAAGCCCCCTCCGGGTGCCCGCCCTCCGGCGGGTGAGGGCCAACCGGGGGCACCTGGTGCCGGTAAAGCGATGCCGCCGCCCCCGAAGCCACAGGAAATTGAGTGGAGCGAAAAAAAACGGGATGAGATCGTGCAGGGTCTGGATATCTCGATTAAGCAGGCAACCGCGATGAAAGGCTGTCTGCAGTCCAGCAACACTCCGGAGCAGATGGATTCCTGCATGGAGCAAGCCGGCCTGGGCCCCAAACGCCCAGAATGAGTGTGACTCCGGCTGGTCTGTCCGGCGCCAGAGGTGGCTCGGCCACCCTGAGCTGGTGATGTCGCTATTCCGGCATCGCCCGGAAACGACGGAACAGTCAGCTTCCGGCCAGACACTGATCCGCCAGTTCCGTACCGACTAGGGTTACCTATTCGAACCCCTGGGTCAGGATGATCAGCCGGTCCAGACGGTTGCGCGCTTCACCGCTGGCGATGGCTTTGTCAGCCCTGTCCATCCCTTCCGCCAGCGTTTTCGCCAGACCGGTGGTGTAAATGGCCGCACCGGCGTTGAGCTGCACTATGTCGCGTGCCGGTCCCGGCTGGTTGTCCAGAACAGACCGGATCATCCGCAGGCTGTCGGCGGAGTCAGCGGCTTTAATGGTGTCGATCGGTGTACGGCTGATGCCGAACTCCTCGGGCTGAATGCTGAACCGGCGCACCATCCCATCCTTGAGTTCAGCCACGTCGGTCTTGTCCGCGATGCTGATCTCGTCCAGTCCATCGCGCGAGTGAACGACCATGACGTGACGGCTTCCCAGCCGCTGCAGAACCAGGGCGATAGGCTCGAGCAGATCTTCGGCGAATACCCCAAGCAGCTGATTCGGTACACCTGCGGGGTTGGTGAGCGGGCCGAGAATGTTGAATATGGTCCGCACCCCCATCTCCCTGCGCGGACCGATGGCATGTTTCATGGCACTGTGGTGGCCGGGTGCGAACATAAAACCCACGCCGACTTTGCGCACGCATTCGGCTACCTGTGAGGCGGTGATGTCGAGCCGGATACCGGCCGCCTCCAGCGCGTCCGCACTGCCGGACTTGGAGGAGACGGAGCGGTTGCCGTGCTTGGCCACGTGGCAGCCGGCAGCCGCAGCCACGAACATGGAAGCGGTGGAAACGTTGAAGGTGCCGGACTCGTCGCCGCCGGTACCGACTATGTCGACGCAGTGGTCGAGACCTGCGATATCCACGCCCGCAGCCAGCTGGCGCATCACCGAGGCAGCTGCGGCGATTTCGGGGATGCTCTCGCCCTTCATGCGCAGACCGACGAGAAATCCGCCTATCTGCGCCGCTGTGGCTCCGCCGCTCATAATCCGGTGCATCACGGATGTCATCTCATCACTGCTCAGGTCATGACGGTTTATGACCTGATCGATCGCTTGGTGCATATCCATCTCTAGGTCTCCTATTTCCCCTCGATAAAGTTCTTCAACAGGTCGTGGCCGTGCTCGGTCAGAATGGATTCCGGGTGGTACTGCACACCCTGTACGTTCATTTCACGGTGGCGGATGCCCATGATTTCATCCACACTGCCGTCTTCATTCTCGGTCCAGGCGGTTACCTCCAGGCATTCCGGAAGACTCTTCCTCTCGATCACCAGCGAATGGTAACGGGTCGCCCGGTAAGGATTGGCAAGGCCGCTGAAAATACCGCTGTCGGCATGGTGGATCGGAGAGGTTTTTCCGTGCATTACCTGTCTGGCATGCACAATGCGGCCGCCAAATGCCTGCCCGATTGCCTGGTGGCCCAGGCAGACCCCGAGGATCGGGATTCTGCCGGCAAATCTGGTGATGGCCTCTACCGAGATGCCTGCCTCGTTGGGTGTGCAGGGCCCCGGACTGATAACCAGGTGATCGGGTTGCATCTGCCCGATCTCCGGAAGCGTGATTTCGTCATTTCGAAATACACGAACCTCCTCTCCAAGTTCACCAAAATACTGCACCAGGTTGTAGGTGAAAGAGTCGTAGTTGTCGATCATCAAAAGCATGGTGCATATAACCCGTTGATATTAATGCAGATAGTATCCAGATGATTGAATATGATAGCGATTTTTTTCACTGCTTGGTAACTTCATCGGTCCATGTCCGGAAGCGGCATTAAGCGTCAATTCGGCAAACCCCTGAGATGACGGGTATGCAAACAGCAGGCGTTTCGAGGCAGCCACTGACAGGAGTTGGCATTATGCCTGATTATCGCAAACGGATTCACCTGAATTCACCGAACTGCGGGCGCGGGCGGTGGATTGAGCGAACGCTTATTTAACCGTCATGTTGCCGCCGACAACGGCCGGCGCCCGGAAGCCGGGCGCTTTCTGACTTGTCTGGTCAGCCAGGGCGGAGCGCGAATAGAGCGTGCGGAGACGGTTATGCGACAACCGGTTAAGTTCGTGGATTTTTTGCCGAAACAATTTCTCAAGTCAGTTGCGGCAGGCTCTCTTCATGCTTTGAGCAATTCAGATGACATATCGCGCCGGACCGGATTTAATGCTCTCAGCGCTGAAGTGTTGCAACCAAGGTGCAGTTTATTGTCCTATAGCTCTGATTCGTTTACCGCCATAAAGTTGTTCCGGAAAAGTGCGCTGGCGGCCTGTCCTGTGCCGACATTGTCCGACCGCAGCCAGCGCTCATTTGAGATACGAATTGATGAACTGCTCGAAACATAATCAGATCTTCGTGGAAGCGGATTGTTTGTACCGGACCGGTTATGATCGAAACCTGGTTTCTGCAGAGCGCCGGCGGAGACGGCGCGGCATAGGGATGATCCAGCGGAGGGATGAACTTGGCTAACGAAGAGCACATGGAATATCTTCGTGGAAGTGTTGAAGCCTGGAACCAATGGAGACGCGATAATCCGGAGCCAAAACCAGATTTGTATGGTGCAAACCTGATCGGTGTGGATCTCAATGGCGCCGACCTCAGCGGCGCAAACCTCAGTCGGGCAAACCTCAGCCGGGCAAATTTCTTCGGTGCGGATCTCAGCAATGCAAACCTCAGCCGGGCGGACCTCAGAGAGGCCAACCTGAGAGAGGCGGACCTGAAACAGGCCAATCTCTTTGCAATAAACCTGACCGGGGCCGACCTGAGCAGGGCGGACCTGCGCGACGCAGACATCAGTAAGGGATACCTCAGCGAGACAAACCTCAGAGGTGCGTGCCTGAGCGAGGCAAACCTCAGACGGGCTTACCTCAGTGAGGCAAACCTCAGAGAGGCAAATCTGAACGAAGCGAACCTGAACGAGGCAAACCTGACCGGGGCGGACCTGAGCAGGGCCGACCTGCGCAAGGCGAACCTCAGCAAGGCAAATCTCAGGGGGGCGAGTATCTATCGGGGGAACCTGCGCAAGGCGAACCTCAGCCGGGCAAGAGTCCATCGGGCAACCCTCAGCGAGGCGATGCTCAGCGAGGCGATGCTCAACGAGGCGCTCCTGATTGAGACGAATCTCAGTGGAGCCGACCTGAGCGGGGCGGATCTGAGCGGTGCGGTACTGATTGAGGCAAACCTGAGCGGGGCCGATCTCAGGGGAGCCGATCTGAGCGAGTCAGACCTGATTGAGGCAAATCTCAGCCGGACAAATCTCAGTCGGGCGAATCTTACCGGGGCAGACCTCAGTGAGACATCGCTTATTCGGACGATACTCGACGATGCAAGGCTCGATCGTTGCCGCGTTTACGGCATGTCCGTTTGGGATGTGAGCGTTAGCGGTGCATCCCAGCTCGACCTGGTCGTGACATCCAGAAAGGAGGATGCTGTCACCGTCGATGACATCAAGCTGGCGCAGTTCATTCACCTGCTGTTGAAAAACGAACAGGTTCGCCACGTTATTGAGGCCATTGCCTCCAGGGTGGTGCTCATATTGGGCCGTTTCACGGACGAGAGGAAACAGGTTCTGAACGCATTGCGCAACGAGTTGCGCACGCGCGACTATACTCCCGTCCTGTTTGATTTTAAAAAGACCTCCTGCTGCGACCGTACCGAAAACGTACGTGCCCTGGCCGGCATGGCGCGCTTCGTCATCGCGGATCTCTCCGCGGCCGGGAGTATACGCACGGAGCTGAGCCACATCATTCCCAACCTGCCGGCAGTCGCGATACAGCCGCTGCTACTGGCTGCCGACCGGGAGTACGCGATGTTCGGGCGCCTGGAGCAGTATCCCTGGGTACTGCCCGACTTCCTTTACGAGAACGAAGCGCACTTGCTGACTTCGCTGATAGACAAGGTGATTGAGCCGGCCGAACACAAATTCCGGGAGCGGTCCAGCGCATGAGCTGACGGCCGCTCGGCACGGCGAAGGCGCGATCGCCAGTCAGACAGCCCGGACCGGCGGGCTGCTATTGGCTGCTGCAGTCGTTGGAATCGAGACCCGCTTCCGCCAGTTGCACGGCGCGAAAGATGGCGCGAGCCTTGTTCATGGTCTCTTCCCACTCCAGCTGTGGCTGGGAGTCGGCGACTATGCCCGCACCGGCCTGGATGTGAAGCCTGCCGTCTTTTATGACCGCGGTGCGGATCGCTATCGCGGTGTCCATGTTGCCGCTCCAGGAGAGATAGCCGACGGCGCCTGAATAGACCCCGCGTTTTACCGGTTCCAGCTCATCAATGATCTCCATGGCGCGGATTTTAGGCGCCCCGCTCACCGTACCGGCGGGAAAGGTTGCGCGCAGCACATCTATGGCGGTCATGTCGGGCTTCAGTTTTCCGACCACGTTGGAGACGATGTGCATCACGTGAGAGTAGCGCTCGACGATCATCTTATCGGTAAGCCTGACGCTGCCGGTGACTGCAACCCGGCCGGTGTCGTTGCGTCCGAGGTCGATCAGCATCAGGTGCTCGGCCAACTCCTTCGGGTCGGCCAGCAGTTCCGACTCCAGGCTGAGATCCTCCACTTCATTGGTGCCGCGACGGCGGGTTCCGGCGATCGGCCGGACTGTGATTTCGCCATCCTCCAGACGCGTGAGGATCTCCGGTGATGAACCGACGATGTGGAACTCGCCAAGGTTCAGAAAATACATGTAGGGCGAGGGATTGAGTCCGCGCAGCGCCCGGTAGAGATCCATCGGCGCTGAGCCGAACGGGATTGTGAGACGCTGCGAGAGCACGGTCTGCATGCAATCTCCGTTCAGTATGTACTCTTTGGTACGGGTTACCGCCTGTTTGAAGCCCTGTTCGGTAAAGCCGGACACGAAATGCGATTCATCCACGCTGCGTGGCTTCTTTCCCGGCGAGTTCGGCAGGCTTGCACGAATCTGTGTTACCAGCTCGTGCAGACGCCTGCGGCCGCTGGTGTAGGTGCCTCCGGCGGTCGGATCGACATGGACGATGACGTAGAGTCTGCCACGCAGATTGTCGAATACCACCACTTCGTCTGAAACCAGCAGCAGAATGTCCGGCGTCCCGATCGGATCGGGATTGGGGCATTTTTCCAGTTTCGGCTCAATGTAGCGTATCGTGTCGTATCCGAAATAACCCACCAGGCCGCCGGTGAACCTGGGCAGGTCGGCATACTTGGCCACCCGATAGCGCTGCTGGAATGATGCGATATAGGAGAGTGGATCCCGGGTTTCTGTCTCCTCCAGCAGATTCCCGTTGCTTTCCACGCTGACACGCTGCCCGTCGACCCGCAGCAGCGTCTGACAGGGCAGGCCGATAATGGAGTAGCGTCCCCATTTCTCACCGCCCTGCACCGATTCGAAAAGATATGAATAGGGAGCGTTCGCAAGTTTCAGATAGACGCTAAGCGGCGTATCCAGGTCTGCGAGCACCTCGCACATCAGCGGAATTCTGTTATAGCCTTGCGCGGCCAGCGATTCGAACTCTTCGGGAGTCATGGTCTTCTCCAGCGGATTCGAGGGACAGGGCGATCAATCGGTTAATTATGCGCTCTGTTTGATCTGCGCCATCGCTTGATTGTCATCACTGCCGCTCGCAAGTTGGGAAAACCGTACGACGAAAGATAATCCAATTTCGGTCGGGTTGCGAATGTATCCCGGTTTAAAGCAGTGCCTTCAGATCCAGCAGTGATTCTATCACAGCATCGGGTGCGGCCAGGCGGATGTCCTCGCCATGATTGTAACCATAGTTCACGCAAATCACCTGAAAGCCCGCAGCACGCGCTGCTTTTACATCGCTCACCGAATCCCCCAGCATCAGCGAGTCAACCGGTTTCAGACCGAAATAATCGGCCGCATGCAGCAGCGGCATCGGGTCGGGCTTTTTGCGCGGCAGAGAGTCGCCACTGACGATGATGCCAAATCGGTCGCGAATGCCGAGCGTTTCCAGCAGTGGCTCGCTGAATCGCGCCGCCTTGTTGGTAATGCAGCCAAGGGTATAGCCGGCGGATGCAAGATAGGCGAGTCCCTCTTCAACGCCGGGATAGAGCCGCGAGTTTTTTCCGTTGCATTGTTGGTAGCGTTCGAGAAATATGGGGTAGGCGAGTTCGAAATCCGCAGCTTCGGGTTCTCCCTCCAGTTGCCCCACCAATGCTCTCTTCACCAGTTTTTCGATGCCGTTTCCAACCCAGTCACGCACCCGGTTTTCGCCCCGGGGTTCGCGCGCGATCTGCTGCATCATCCCGTCGACGCTGTAGGCAAGATCGGGCACGCTGTCCACCAGGGTACCATCCAGATCGATAAGTATCAGTTTTGGTTTTTTCATGTTTTTGATATCCCGCATCAACCCTGTTTTGTGTCATGGTCAGCCGACGAACCGGTCACCGGGAGTGTCAGACCGCACCACTCCCTGTGCGTCGGGTTTCCGGCAAAATCGCATCTTCCCGCAAGCTACCACGGAGATCGCCAAGCGCAGGCATGATTCCGCCGGTCCGCGTCCATCTCTCAGTACGAAGCCCGCGGGATAACGGGAACGGGGTACAGATTATGGCGGCGCCGGACGCGGTCTGGATATGCCGGTATCAGACTTTGGCCAGTTCGGCCCTCATCTGACCGATGATGGTGTCATAACGGTTTGCATCGTTTTCACTGGCTTTACCGAAAATACCGGATCCGGCGACAAACGTATCGGCCCCTGCTGCGGCGATTTCGGCGATATTGTCCGCTTTTACGCCGCCATCGATCTCCAATCGGATGTCCCGGCCGGATTCATCGATAATCCGGCGGCAGGCGCGTAATTTTTCCAGCGCGGCGGGGATGAAGCTTTGCCCGCCGAACCCGGGATTTACCGACATGATCAGAATCATGTCAATTTTGTCCAGCACATAGTCGAGATGGCTGAGCGGGGTGGCTGGGTTGAAGACCAGTCCCGATTTGCAACCCTGTTCGCGGATCAGTTGCAGGGAGCGGTCGATATGCTCGCTCGCCTCCGGATGAAACGTGATGTAGGTTGCACCGGCCTTGGCAAAGTCGGGAATGATGCGGTCTACCGGTTTCACCATCATGTGAACGTCGATCGGTGCGGTGACGCCGTGCTTGCGCAGTGCTTCGCAGACCAGCGGACCGATGGTTAGATTCGGCACATAGTGATTGTCCATGACGTCGAAATGGACGATGTCCGCGCCGGATGCCAGTACTTTGTCCACTTCGTCGCCAAGCCGGGCGAAATCGGCTGAAAGAATTGAGGGTGCAATCTGATAATCTGCCATGATGGTTTCTCCCGGAAGCGGCTTAGATAGTAGTAACTTTTAAGAATATTCTACTTTACCTTATTTCTGTTCGATTTTCATCTTTCGGGTAAAAGTACAACATATTGATTTTTAATAAATAAATAGATAGCGTGCGAGAGCGTTCCCAGTCCTGGAAAACCATTGGCTGCATTTATTCAGTCCCTTGTCTCCGATTCGCGCAGGGACGACGGAAAACATTTTCGCGTGGACAGTATTTACCGGTATCTGTTCAAATTGGGACGCGATAACCGGTTACCTGCCGATTTTCGCTTCGAAGTCGCATGCCGCATGAAGACACTGCGGCGGCGCAGGCGCTGGTACAGCGGATGGATTAAAGGGATAAAAGTGCGCTATACGATTGCGATAATAGTGCTGGTGTTGCTGTCGACATCTTCGCCGGCCTCCGATCTGGCGCGAGAGCAGCGCATTGCACTGGAACTGGAGGATGCCATCCTGACCGGCTATCCGCTCAGACTGCAGAGCGGGCAGTTGACGTTTTTCGCGATACATACCGAGTCGGCATCGGAGAAACTGCTGGGAGGCGCGATCCTTCTGCACGGCCGGGGCGCAAACCCGAACTGGATCGATGTGGTCTACCCGCTGCGAACGAAACTGCCGGAATCGGGATGGGAGACGCTCTCGATACAACTGCCGATCACGGCCCCCGGGGCGCCCGAGGAGGGTTATCAGGCACTGATTCCAGAGGCATTTCCCCGAATTGACGCGGCAATTGAATTTCTCCGGCAACGGCAGATCAAAAATATCGTGCTCCTGGGACACAGCCTTGGAGCGCGCATGGCGCTTGAGTATCTGGCAAACAACGCAGATCAGGCAGTCGCGGCAGTTGTTGCCGTGGGTCTGCCCGCCAGCCGCGACAAGCCCGTCAGCGGGACCTTGCTGGCACTGCAGAAGGTCAAATTGCCGCTGCTTGATATCTACGGCAGTCAGGACATCGGGCCGGTTTTATCAACGTTGACGGAGCGCGCAGCCGAAGCCCGGCGCGCGCAAAACCGCGATTATCGGCAGATGGAAGTCCCGGGTGCGGATCACTTTTTCAGCGGTCTGGAAGATGAGTTGGTGCAACGTGTGCGGGCCTGGCTGAACAGAGTGATTGCCGATCGTAGAGCAGTTCCGGCAGCAGGAAAACTGTAGTCAGACTGCGGGTTCAAAGCTGTTGCAATGTCCCGCACCGGCCATATCCGGGTACAGCGGACAGGATCGGGGAGCCAAAAACCTCTTGTAGAGCACCGTTGTCGACGCTATCGTTTGTGCCTGTGCATAGTTACACCTCCTGGATGCTTGATAAGCGGGTAAACGGGCCGATCAGTACAGATGAGTGGATAACAAAACCGGACGGATGGAAGTGGTGCAATGGATTGCACGATACTGTTTTCGCTTGCTCTGTTATGCGCCGGGGTACCGAAGGAGACGCAATAGATAACAAACAGACCAAAGGAGACCGTAGCAATGAAAAAAATGTTCGCTTTCTCTTCAGCCATTGCGTTGTTGACCTCAATATCCGCCGCGGCATACGCCGGTGCCACGCTGGATGCAGTCAAGAAGAAGGGTTTCATACAGTGCGGCGTTAACACCGGCGTTCCCGGTTTCGCCGGTACCGATGACAAGGGTAACTGGAAGGGTATCGACGTCGATGTCTGTCGTGCCGCGGCTGCGGCGGTTTTCGGCGATGCCAGCAAGGTGCAGTTCACGCCGTTGACGGCCAA
Organism: Gammaproteobacteria bacterium; assembly: GCA_020445405.1. Lineage (GTDB taxonomy): Bacteria > Pseudomonadota > Gammaproteobacteria > Chromatiales > Chromatiaceae > HKST-UBA178. Next base: position 72,348 of record JAGRGQ010000011.1, read on the forward strand.
GGAGCGGTTTACCGCGCTGCAGTCGGGCGAGATCGATGTGCTCTCCCGCAACACCACCTGGACGCTTACCCGGGACACCTCTCTGGGGCTCAACTTTGCCGGTGTCAACTACTATGACGGCCAAGGATTCATGGTGAAAAAGAGCCTGGGAGTAGCCAGCGCCAAAGAACTCGATGGTGCTTCGTTCTGTGTTCAGGCCGGTACCACCACCGAGCTGAATCTGACCGACTACTTCCGCTCCAATAACATGTCCTATACCCCGATCACCTTCGATACGTCGCCTGAGACTGCGGCTGCATTCGACGCCGGGCGCTGCGATGCGGTCACTTCCGACCAGTCTCAGCTGTACGCGCTGCGCATTCAGCTGAAGGATCCCGAAGGCGCAGTGGTTCTGCCGGAGATCATCTCCAAGGAACCCCTTGGCCCGGTGGTCCGTCAGGGAGACGATGAGTGGTTCAACATCGTGCGCTGGTCGCTGTTCGCGATGCTCAACGCGGAGGAGTTGGGAGTAACCTCGGCGAACGTGGAGCAGCTGGCTGCCAGCAGCAAGAATCCGAATATCCTCAGGCTGCTGGGCCAGGAAGGGATAAAAGGCACGGGAATGGGGCTGAACGATGACTGGGCCGTGAATATCATCAAGCAAGTGGGCAACTATGGTGAAATCTTCGAGCGCAACGTCGGCCAGGGCAGCCCGCTGAAAATCGCGCGCGGCATCAACCAGCTATGGAACAAGGGGGGCATCCAGTACGCGCCGCCGATCCGTTAACTGCAAAACGCCGAACTTTAACGTGAACTGCAGGGCGGGGTGATCCGAGTCCGCCCTGCAGGATCACTGTTTAACTGCGCAGGAAACAAATCCATCATGGTGGAAGAGCGAAGGCCAGGCGAGGCTCCGTCCAACGCGGCGTTGTGGAGAAGGCCGGTTTTCCGGTCGACGGTATTCCAGGTATTACTGGTCCTGGGCGTTGTCTACCTCGGAAACTCGCTGCTGAGCAACACGCTGTACAACCTGGAGCAGCGGGGCATCAGCACCGGATTCGACTTTCTGTCGAACGCGGCGGGCTTCGGTATCGTGCAGTCTTTGATCGATTATCAGGAGACCGACACTTTTGCCCGGACTTTTCTGGTGGGTCTGGTCAATACGATCCTGGTCTCGACGCTGGGGATCTTTTTTGCAACGGTCATCGGATTTGTCGTGGGGGTGGCGCGTCTCTCCAAGAACTGGCTCATCGCCAAGCTGGCGATGGTCTATATCGAGACCTTCCGCAACATTCC
>JAGRGQ010000120.1 GCA_020445405.1 Gammaproteobacteria bacterium
TGGGCTTAAGCATAGCGTTGCCCACGCTTCAAGCCAGTATTTCGTCTATAGATTATCTGGAGTTTGGTCCAGATGGAGACCTCTCGACGTTTGGAGCGGGGGTTGATATTACAGATGGGGTGTCTCCGGTCGGCGTCACAGGGTTAGGTTTTGGTATTGGCTTTTCGCTGGCAAATCCAATCATTGGTGCAACAGGCGGTTTCGATGTAACTGATCAGAATGGTCTCTTTCTTACTGGCAACCTGATTGCGGTTGGTTTTTCCGACGACGTGATCGAACTGCAGTTCGGCAGCCTCAGCGGTGCGGGCGCAGGTAGTTTCGGTTCTACGGTGCTGGCCCGGCTAGCCTTTGATGATCCGCTTGGACCCAATCCGTTCATCTCGCTGGTTGATGGAGAGTTCTATAGCGCATCGATCACGATTTCGAATGTCTCTGCTGTACCGCTTCCTGCAGCACTTCCGCTTTTTCTTTCCGCATTTATCGGCTTCGGTTGGTTTGGCAGGCGGAGCAGAGTGAAGTAAAGGTCCCTGGATTGTGGTGAATGAAAAACCCGGATTCTTAAAAAGCGAACCTCTGCACAATATCATTTAGTATGGATAAAGTACTGGTGTCAGTGGCCAGATTGGCGTTCTTCGGGCTGTCTCATACGAGAATTGGTTTATAGAGGGGTTGGTTTTGCAAAAACAAAAGCTGCAGCATCCATTGGACGGTGCTTTTAAATTGGCGAGGCCTGCTCTGATCGTTGTGGGCTTCTTTAGCTTGTGCATCAACCTGCTGATGCTGACTTCACCGCTGTATATGCTGCAAGTCTACGACCGAGTGTTGGTCTCACGCAGTGTGGATACCCTGATATTACTTTCGGTTGTTGCTCTGGGCGCCTTGATGATTTTTGGAGTTCTTGAGGCCGTTCGCACACGCGTCCTGGTGCGCGTCGGCGCACGCTTTGACCGAGGTCTCTCAGATACGGTATTCGCCACGGTGATGCAAAGCGGAGCCGGTGCCCAACCATTTCGCGATCTCGAGACTATTCGCACCTTTCTAACGGGCCGTAGTCTGACTGCGTTGTTTGATGCACCTTGGACGCCCATCTTCATCGCTCTGGTCTACTTCCTGCATCCCTGGCTGGGACATGTCGCGCTGATCGGAGCGATGGCTTTATTGGTGATCGTGCTTGTTAACGAGTCAGCCACGCGCCGGCCGTTGAAGGAGTCAGCCGGCGAGATTGCATTGGCGAATCAGTTCGTCGAGGCAGGCAGCCGAAATCGCGACACGATACAGGCGATGGGCATGTTGCCGGGACTGAGCAAAATGTGGCACCACTGGCATGATACGGGCCTGTCACTTCAATCTGTGGCGAGCGATCGTGGTGGAATTGTAGCCGGTGCAGCAAAGTTTGTGCGCGTGGCTATCCAGGTCACGATTCTGGGTGTGGGCGCCTATCTGGCGATCAACGAGGTCACATCGGCCGGGGTCATGATTGCCGCATCCATTATCACTGGCAGGGCGTTAGCTCCGGTTGAGGTGGCCATCTCAGGCTGGCGCTCATTCCTGCAAGCCAGAGCGGCGCGTTCACATCTACACGATTTTCTTGATACGCATCTTGCCGGTGAAGAGCCATTGCTGCTGCCGACCCCTAAAGGTGGATTAGTGTTCGACAATGTGTACGCATCACCGCCAGGTTCGCATCGGCCAGTTCTATCTGCAGTCAGTTTTCAGCTTGATCCAGGAACCAGTGTGGGATTGAGCGGCCCCAGTGCCGCCGGGAAGTCGTCGTTGGCGCGGCTCATGGTTGGGGTATGGCGCCCAATCTCGGGTGAGGTGCGCCTAGACGGCGCTGAACTCAACCAGTGGTCGCCGGCAATGCTTGGGCCACACATCGGCTATCTTTCGCAGGAAGTCGAGCTGTTTCCCGGAACAGTGGCACAGAACATTGCCCGATTCGGTGAAGTCGACGCTGAAACAGTGGTCGATGCAGCACAACTGGCGGGTGCACATGAGACCATCGTGCAGTTGGAAGAAGGCTATGAGACTCATGTCGGACCGGGTGGGGCTAATCTCTCTGGCGGTCAGCGCCAGCGTATTGGATTGGCGCGGGCTTTTTATGGTCGGCCGGCTCTGATCGTATTGGATGAACCGACATCGAACATGGACGCGGTGGGTGAGGCGTCGGTACGTGCTGCGGTCGAAGCACTTAAGACCGCTGGAAGCACGGTAGTGGTCGTCGCGCATAGACCGTCACTGGTGGGTGGTGTAGATACTATGATGGTAGTCCAGAAGGGCAAGCTGACGCATTTTGGCCCGACAGCTGATGTAATGCCCCTGATCACCCGCCAGCCAAAGTTTGTCGCATCGGCTGCGGGAGAAACCGCATGACGTCTGCAACGCGTGACGTACTGCCTGAACTGCCGGTCAGTCCTCGCGCAACGATCCTGTTCGGCTTATCCGTAGTGTTGTTGGCACTTGGTAGTTTCATTCTCTGGGCTACTTTCGCACCTCTGGCTGAAGCAGTGGTCGCAAGCGGAACAATCAAAGTTGATTCGAGCCGCAAGCAAATTCAGCACCTTGAGGGTGGCGTCGTCAAAGAGATACTGGTTCGCGATGGGGACCATGTGGCGCAAGGCGACGTCTTGGTTCGCTTGGATGAAACCCGGGCTGCTGCTTCGCTGGCGATTCTGCGCGATGGTTACGATGCGGCACTTGCACAGGAAGCGCGGCTACTCGCGGAACGTGACGATCTGGATGGCATTGTTTTTCCGGAACGAATGACTTCCCGGGGTGATGATGCCAATGTCGCTGAAATCCTGAAGTCGCAGACGATCCTGTGGGAAGCAAGGCAAAGTGCTTTGAAGGGTGAGGTTCAAATCCTTGAAAAACAGGGAGCTCAATTGCGCGGGAACATTGATGGATACATGGCCCAGATCGATGCTCGGAAACGGCAGCTGACATTCGTACAGGATGAGCTGGGGAGCGTGCGTGAACTCCACAAGAAGGGTATGGGTGGCAAACAACGGGTGCTCGAGCTCGATCGCGAAGCGGCGGAACTCGACGGCGAGCTGGCTGATCTACAGTCACAGATCGCCGCCGCTGAGACCGAAATCTCTCTAAAGGAACTGGAAGTATTCCAAGTCGGAAAGAGGTTTCGTTCAAGCGTGGTCGACGAACTCAAAAAGGTTCAGGCTGAAATCTACGATTTTCGCGAACGGCTAAACGCTGCCGAACATGTGTATGGTCAGACGGAGGTGCGGGCGCCGGTTGACGGTGTGGTGGTGGGCAGCGGGGTACACACAATTGGCGGAGTGATTTCGTCAGGTGAGACTCTGCTCGAACTGGTCCCATTGAACGACAGACTCGTCGTCGAGGCTAGAATTGATCCACAGGACATCGACAAAGTAGGTGCTGGACTGCCGGCCGATATTAAGCTGACGGCATTCAAACAACGCACGACGCCAGAGCTGGCTGGACAAGTCCAGTACGTCTCTGCAGACTCACTACAGGATCCGCAGAGTGGGATGGTCTACTTTGTCGCACGCATCGAAGTTCCGTTACAAGAGGTTAAACGTCTTGGTGATAAAAAGCTTCAGCCGGGGATGACGGCTGAGGTTTTCATTCGCACAGGTGAACGCACCATGGCCGATTATTTGCTACAGCCGCTGAAGGATAGCTTTAGAAGGGCGTGGTTAGAGGAGTGAGCTGCGGGTTGAATGAGTTCTATTACTTGTCCTTTGCCTGAATACTTTTATGGTTGCCGGACTTTTGCCGGGATCAGTCCTGCACGGTTGTGCACTGTTATGCAGAATGCAACGGGCATTCCATAAAAGCAGTCAGTTATTGATGCCAAGGATAACTACGAACTAGGCGGTCAGTCATCGATGCACTTGTTCATGTAGCTGATCTTCAGGGAATATCCGCATTTTTACTCAACGTCCTGGGCATCCTTCTGGGACGTTACTCACCTCAACGAACTTAAAAAACCCCGCACCCTCCTGAATAGATTTTCCATATCAAGTCATCCCCGATTCTCCCACCATGCGCTCCATGCGTTACACGGGGAGAACATCGATGCGAGTTACCCAGTTACTGGTCTTAGGGCTGGTCGGAACCGCGCTACCTGTTCAGTTCGCAAATGCTGATGCAGACGGTGAACGGGAAATGCTGGCGAGGATCGCTCATGAAATCGAAGCGATTCAACCACTGATGCGTCAGGCGGCATCGCAAGCCAATCCCGATGCCCGTATCCGGTTCCAGTATGACTGGCTACGCCAGGACCTTGATCAAATTCAACATGGCATCCAGGAGCACATCGATGCCCCTCGTGCCGAACCCAGAACCTTTCCGCCACTGCGTGGCGATTACCGCCGGTGATGAGTAGCCATGACCGGCGCACAAGATGCGGCATTTCAAGCAGGTTCCGGAGT
>JAGRGQ010000121.1 GCA_020445405.1 Gammaproteobacteria bacterium
CAATTTTTTCTTTTTTTATGCCCGCGAGTGGCAGCATGGTAACTCGCGCTGGGATATCCTCGATATGGTTCGCCTGGCTCATGCGCTGAGACCGGAGGGAATCGAATGGCCCTGTCATGCGGATGGCACGCCCAGTTTTCAGCTGGAACAGCTGACGCGCGCAAATGCGATTTCCCACTCTGGGGCACATGATGCTTTGGCCGATGTTTACGCAACGCTCGAACTGGCGCGGCTGATCAAACTGCGCCAGCCAAAGCTGTTCGATTATCTCTTCCAGATGCGCGATAAGCGACAGGTGGCCAAATTGCTTAACTTGCGCAGCATGCAGCCGGTGCTGCATGTCTCGTCGATGTACCCCGCGAATCGGGGTTGCATTGCGATGGTGGTGCCGGTGGCCAGGCATCCGTTAAACGGCAACGGTATCATTGTCTACGATCTGTCTTTTGACCCGGAGCCTCTGCTGCGATTGAGTACCGGGGAGATTTCCAAGCGCCTTTTTACTCCCCGCAGTGAACTGCCGGAGGGCGTCGAGCGTATTCCGCTCAAAACCATTCACCTGAATAAATGCCCGGTTGTGGTACCGATGAATACGCTCACCGATCAGGCGGCTGAGCGCTGGGGGATCGATCTCGCTACCGGAGAGAAGTATCTGCAGCGATTAAAACATGCGGATGGTCTTCAGCAGAAAATTCAGCAGGTGCATGAGGATAGAGTATATGAGCCGGCATCCAATCCTGACCTGAATCTTTATGGCGGCGGATTTTTTAGTGCGGACGATCGGCAGAAAATGGATCTAATAAGGGAAATGCCGCCGCGTGCTCTGGGCTCTGTGAATTTTCACTGGGAGGATCCCCGGATTCCTGTGATGTTGTTTCGATACCGTGCGCGCAACTGGCCGGACACGCTGTCGGAGAACGAACGCCGATGCTGGGATGAGTTTCGAAACGATCGGATAAGGAATCCTGAGGGCGGGGCGAGCATAACGCTGGAGGAGTACCGACGGAGACTGGCCCGCATGATAGTGGATCCATCCGTGGATGACCGGGGCAGGGCAATATTGTCTCAATTGGCCGACTGGCCTGCGGAAATCGGCATAAAGTAACGGCTACTCCCCGATCCAGCCCTGCAGCGCTTCAATGAGTGCCTTGGCTTGGGCAACACTCGAGATATTGAACTTGGATTTTGCGACGTATTCACCGTTACGTTTCTGATAGCGGCGGATACTGTATTTTTCCGGACCGTACTCGGCTTTGCCCCGGTTCCACTCCTGGTATCTGAACATAACCGTGGACCAGGCGCCTTTTGAGAGAACCACTTTGTCCAGTTCTTTTACGACGGCTACGCCGTCTTCGGTGTAATTAATCGTCAATTCATCAACGCTGGATGCCATTTGGCCTGCCTTATTCCTGTCAGTTAGCCTTCGTTTGGAAAGCAAAAATTCCCACCCCTGATTTCTGGGAAAGGGGTTCACAGACGGACACCGGCTGCAGATCGCATTCATCCACCGCTCCCTCCTCCGCTATCCATCTTCCCAGCGGGAAACGGTGGCCGGGGATGCGCAAGTTACCAGAGTTTGGATTCACCGCCAATACCGGAACCTGTCTGATATTCCCCGGCGGCCGCGACCATGGCGATTGTGGCTCCCGGCTTTGGTTACGGTCTGGTTGCAACATCGGCTGCACCAGGCTTGCCGCAGTGCGCCATGGACCAAAATCGTCCGCTCTCCAGTCGCGTCGTCCGAAACGTGTCCCTGTCGTGTTGCGCCACCCGTCCGTAGATCCTGTACTGTACTGCGCAGCGTCCCTTGCTGGCACACATTCGGGACAGCCGCGGTTCGCGGGGGATTATGGTATAGGTTATCGCCACGGTTTTGCCAGACAGCAATCTGACAAAACGGCATTGCTGAGTGGTTGCCCGTGTGGATTGGTATTTATTGTCAGGGATCGAGTTTTGCGCCATGTCGCTTAAGCAGGCGGATTATATCGGCATCATCCCGCTCTGTAGCCAGAGCCAGCGGTGACTTTCCGGTGTTGTCGCGCCTGTTGGGATCGGCCCCTCCCTGTGTAATCAGATATTTAACCAGCACTCTGTCGTCGGCGTATATTGCCTGGATCAGCGGCGTGTGGCCTGCAGTATCGAGGTGGTTGACATCCGCTCCCAGCGAGGTCAGCAGTCTGAAGACGTCACGGTCGCTAACATGGTTTTCAACCGCGGCAAAAAGCAGGCGGTTGGCATCATAGGAGGCACCCTTTTTAATCAAAAACTCCGCTACCTGGGTTTTGCCCCCCATAACGGCAATGTGCAAGGGGGAGTGGCCTTCCCTGTCAAGACCGTCGATATCAGCACCGTTTTCCAGCAACAACCGAACAATAACCTGCTCTCCCTGTTCCGCCGCCACGTGCAGCGGTTGACGGCCGTCGACATCAAACTGATTGATATCCGTATGCCATCGGATATGCCGGTGGATCTGATCGATATCCCCTCTCTGAACCGCCAGATATAGGCTGAGCGTAGGTTTGTCCGCACTGTCGCAGGCCGCCAGCAACGGGATAAGAACTACCAGTAACACTGCTTTTAGAATTATGTTCATCACCCGGTCGATGGTAAATCGTGCATCAGCAACACTGCAAGGGCTTACCAGCGTTGTACACTGCTGCGTTACTGCATGATAAGGTACATGCGCCATGTTTATGAAACTTCTATTGACTCTTTTGATTGTCGTCGGTGCTGTCGTTGTGCTTCGGTTGCGCAAGCGCCCACCTTCACCCGCGGCGATTGTCCATGTCGACGAAAATATCCTGGCAGATCGGGAAAAAACCTCATTTCCCAGACTCGCGGCCTACACTGTGTTGGGTATTCTTCTCCTGGCTTGTGCCGGAGCTGTTTTTTTTCAGATTCAGGATGCGTGGCAGGTCGTGACAGTGCGAGTAATCGATGCCGGCAGCGGCAGGGAAACCACTTATCGGGCATACAAAAGTGATGTTGGCGGGCGCACGTTTACTACCACCGACGGTCGCACGGTAAAGCTTGCGGATGTAGAGCGTATGGAGCTGGGAGAGCGCTAGCGGATTGAAGATAACCGTCTGGTGAACCACCACCGTTTTCAGTTTAAAAATCATCTCAGCCGGAATGATGCAAAAAAAAAGCCTTCCAGCGGGGAAGGCAATGAGAGGATTCGTGTTGGGCGCCGAGTCAGACTGGTGCTGAGCTGAGCAGTAGGTCTATCTGTTCTGCCCGAACTCCTGAGTGCGCTTCGAGTGCTGTGCTGCCCGACAGTTCGAACTGCGAACGAATTTCAGCCACCAGTGCACTGGCCTGCGCCGCTGTCTCGGGGGAGTAGCTCGCATTTTCGGATTGTGTACGGGCTGACTGCTGCAGGAGTTGTCCTGTGGAACTCAGGTCCAGACTGTCTTCGCCGCTTTTCCGCTTGGCTGTCGGTTCCATCCCCCCACTGGGGAGACTGATAGTTTTATTCTCTTGAGAGGCGTTAGTATTTCTCGGAAGTGACGGTAATTTGTCGTTTACAAGGATATTCATGGCTGTATCTCATATATATCTGCCAAATAATTGGCGATTTTTAAATATTTTTCGATTCTGAATTAACAGCAGCAATATACAGGCCAATATCCCCACCTCTTTAAAGATCAGCATTTTCCGAAAACAGGGTGGATCTGGTGAAACAGGGCGGCACCAGTTCGTTAGTTGTCACTGTGATCGTGAACCCGGTTGACCGGCTCGTCCGGTGTCAGTTCGATATGGGTGATGTCCGGAATCGGTCGCGCTTGGACAATCGGTTGGCAATCCTCAAGTGAGCCGGTATTCGGTTCCGAAAGTGTCAGCTCCCCGGTATCTATAATTTTGGCGGTTGGGGAATCAGATTCGTCGAGTACAACGCCAGCCGGTGCCAGACCGATGCCACTGATATCAGGCAGTGGCAGTGGATCTGCCGGAACAGCGCAATCAATCAGATTGCCGGTGTTCGCAGGAAGCAGCGTCAACACGTCGCTGTGCCGCAAGTCTTTGGTTGGGCTGGCTTCGTTTACATCGGATTTCTGTGGTTTGATATCAAGCAGAGCGCCGGCCTCGCGCAATGCAACTCGGTATTTGATAGCGGTATCCTGATCTACACCCGATTTTATGCGTATCGGTTTGCCGGAGAAGAGCCGATCGAGCGTTTCATTATCGACGCTGAATATTTTACCGACTTCCAGACGAACCTGGTCAGGTTCCTTGTCTCCGGTGGTTTTTCCGGAAAAAAAGAGATCGTAGAGGGTATCGGTCATGCTGTGGATCTCCTTCAATAGCGCCTATGCTTCACTTTGGCACAACCAAATTCAGGTTTCCAGCCCCAGGCGTATGCGTGCGAAG
>JAGRGQ010000122.1 GCA_020445405.1 Gammaproteobacteria bacterium
ATTAAAGGCGGAGAGCACAACCAGACATTCGACGTGAAGCACAATGGAATCGTCCCGATCGTGGATCTGGCCCGTGTCTACAGCCTGGCCGCCGGCAGCAAAGCAGTCAACACCCTTGACCGGTTGGATGTGGTTGCCGAGGGCGGCGAAGTCACCAGCGAAGGCGCACACGACCTGAAGGACGCGCTGGAGTTCATCTGTTATCTGCGCATCCAACACCAGGCGCGTTTAATCAAGGCAGGTGAACCGGCCGATAATTTCATGTCGCCGGATCATCTATCGCACTTTGAGCGCAATCATCTGAAGGATGCATTTTCCGTGGTGCGCACCATGCAGAACACCCTTAGCCAGCGGTACAAAATGTAGATGTCGATCTGGAAATTCCTGTTCAATCTAGACGAGCGCCGCAACTGGTATCTGCGCAAAATGCCTGCCGGCCCGCTGCGGGAGTATTACGAATCCACCTTTCCCACTCCCGATATGGACTGGCGCCAGGCGGAATACCTGGCGCTCGATTTCGAGACAACCGGTCTGGATAAAGATAAGGATGAAATTTTGAGCATCGGTTATGTACCCATTCGCGGGGAGAGTCTGCGCCTGAGCGAGGTGGATCACTTTCTGTCCCGTCCGATCAGTGCCATCCCGGAGTCATCGGCGGTGATTCACGGCATCATGGACGACACCGCATCGGGCGCCAGACCATTGGAGGATGTGCTGCCAAGGCTGCTGAAATCCCTTGAGTCGAAAGTGCTTGTAGCCCATCACGCGGCGGTTGAGTACGAGTTTCTAAGCAACGCGTGCAAACGCATCTATGGCTACCCATTCATCGCGCCTGTAGTGGATACACTGGCGCTGGAAGTGCGCATTTTCCGCAGCATGGACAAGCCAATCCGCTCCGGCGATCTGCGTCTCGACAAGGCACGGGTGCGCTACAATCTGCCCCGCTACCCGGCCCACAATGCGCTGATCGATGCGATAGCGGCGGGAGAGCTGTTTCTCGCCCAGGCTACCTACCGAAAAAGAAAAAAACGCGCGCTGCGGCTGAGGGATATGACGGTGATTACCTGAGGTTGTGCAGACCGGTGTATGTTGAGAGTTTGCGGATATCCAGCCACGCAAAGTGTCAACCGATCCTAAATTATGCGCCTTCCACCCGACCCTTGGTCCTCTCGCTTATCCACGCCAAGCGCCACACCAAGCAGATTATCAACCAGACGCACTCCGACCCGGCGCGCCATAAACAGCAGAAACATAAACTGCGCGCCGTAGATGAATACGTAGGCGCCTGCAATGTTGAAAGGTATGCCCCGGTTGAGCGGCCAAGCCACCAGAAACACCAGCAGAAACAGCAGTGCTATCAGATAAAAATCCCGCTGCATCAGCCACTGGTTATGGGTGCTTAGAATGACAGGATGCTGCTCGTGCTTTGGATAGAGCCGCATCCAGGTCTCCAACTGCACCTTATGACTGAAACCGGAATCCTTGACCGCGGGAAATGCGGACAATAACTCACTGGATTCAAACGGCTGTTTTCTGGTCGTTAGAAACGCATCATAAGCCGGATGCGCGTATTGCCCCCGCCAATAGAGCAGACGGTTCTTCCAATTGTCGTCGAGTCGTTTGGCGAGTGCCACCCCGGCAATCGCCGTCACCGCACCCAGCGAAGCGGCCAGCTCGATAAACGGGGACAGCTTACTCCAGTGCGCCAGACTGAGGAGAAAGGCTTCCGACCCAAAAGGCAGATGCAGCAGAAACATATAAAAGACAATCCCGTTCATCAATGCAAAGGCGCCTATTAGCGGAGTATGAAATTTCATCTGGGATTTTTATCTCCGAAAAAGCCGGTCAACGGGACATGATTGGACAGCAGTCTGCTATTTCACGTTATTCTGGCGCATATAACAACGGTGCCGCGCAGCGTGACCGTATCATCCCTCACTGCCGGTGCGGGCTGGCTGTTCATGCAACAACATCGGTGTTGGTAGATTACGCCTTGAAAAAGCAGGGAAATCCGGGTTTCTCCACTCCTTCGGCGCCATCTTCCCTGCCGGCGGACGCAGCCTGGATACATAATCCAACACCGCTGATACTTCACGCCCGGTGAAACGTTGAATCTGCTTGACCATCTTCTCATCGGCGTTGCGCCGTTTGCCGTAACGAATCCAGGTAAACTGACGTTTCAGATAACTGTAGTGCTGTCCGTAAACCAACGGCACATGATCCTTTGCATCACCCTGTCCTTGGTCACCGTGACATTCGGCGCACTCATGTTTATATAACCTTTCGCCCAGCTCGAGGTCATGTCCCGGCCCGAAATCATTAACCGGTGTCATAGGCAACGCTGCGATGTAAGCAGCGACATTAGCCATCTCTTGCGCGCCGCCCAGCACACTCGGCATGGAAAAGGGGAACATAGTCGGATTATCCCGATTTCGCGCACGTATATCGGCAAGCTGCTTGATGGTGACACTGGGAAGCTGCCCCGCCACCTGGGGATAATAACCGTTACTCGAACCCCAGCCCTCCGGACCATGGCAAACGACACAGATCTTGTAGAGTTCGCGTCCTTGTTCCAGGTCGGGCGTTAAACTGATTGCCAGTTTTGCCTCCTCCATCGCAGCCTGCGGTCCGTAATTCTGCTGCGACCAGGCCGTTGCACTGAACAACAGCGCCAGCACAAGCGCCATATTTCCGAACTTAAAGTACATTTACTCCTCCACCGCTTCAGAATCCGCGGTAATGCCCAACGCAATGGGGGAAACGGATTCCTGGTTTATTTTGGTCTATGTTAAAAAACTTGGGTTGCTCTTTTCAGTTCAGGCGCTACCGGCCTTCCCAGTGAAACTGATACTAGTTAAATCGGCTCCTGCTGGCAATTATCGGCACGCATCACGTTACGGCAAAGTTGCAGCAGTGCCCTATACTGATCCGTAAATAGGAGAAATAAAGAGAGGAGGTCGATTTCATGCGCCAAGCGAAGTTGATGAGGCAACGGCTGGTTGCGCTCTTCCTTACCGGCATGCTGCTGTTGTTCTCTCCCCTGGTTGCGCTGTGGGACCGGCCGAAGCTGCTGTTCGGACTACCTGTCCTCTATCTCTATCTGTTCAGCGTATGGATCCTGCTGATCGCGGCCATGGCTTGGGTGGTTCGGGGTAGGCCAGGTGACTAGAGCATGCTGAACGGTCCGCTGGTCGTCCTGACCTCCTTTCTCTACCTGGGCCTGCTGTTTGCTATCGCCTACTGGGCAGACCGGCGCGCCGACACTGGCCGCTCGGTTATCGCGAATCCCACCGTGTACGCCCTTTCGCTGGCTGTGTACTGTACCGCCTGGACCTATTACGGCAGCGTAGGCAGAGCTGCCGCTTCGGGCGTCGGCTTCCTGCCGATCTATCTGGGTCCGACGCTGGCTGCCACCCTCTGGGTTTTCCTGCTGCTCAAAATGGTGCGGATAAGCAAATCCCAGCGCATCACCTCAATCGCCGACTTTGTCTCATCGCGTTACGGGAAAAGCCACCTGCTGGGCGGTTTGGTCACGATTATTGCCGTGGTTGGCGTACTGCCCTACATCGCACTTCAACTCAAGGCGATCTCCCACTCCTTCACCATTCTGGTTCATTATCCGAACGTACTGTTGCCGGGCGTCGCCGATACACTGCCGGTCTGGCAGGACACCGCATTTTACATCGCGCTGCTGCTGGCGGCATTCACGATACTCTTCGGCACCCGCCACCTGGATGCCAGCGAGCGCCACGAGGGTATGGTGGCGGCGATCGCATTCGAATCGATCATTAAACTGCTCGCGTTGACCGCGGTGGGACTCTTCATCACCTATGGTCTCTACGACGGCTTCGGCGACATAGTGCTCCGGGCGCAGCAGGCCGGGCATCTGAAAACCCGGCTGATCCCGGAGGGAGGTGCCGACGTCTGGTTCTCATTCTCACTGCTTTCAGCGCTGGCAGTGATGTTTCTGCCGCGCCAGTTTCAGGTGGCTGTAGTCGAAAACAGCGGCGAAAATCAACTGCGCCGTGCCATCTGGCTGTTCCCGCTCTATCTGCTGTTGATCAACTTTTTCGTGCTGCCTATTGCGTTAGCCGGGCAGCTTGAGTTCGCCGGCATGGGCGTGGATGCGGATACCTACGTACTGACACTGCCGATCGCGCACCAGCAGCAGTGGTTGGCGCTATTCTCCTACCTCGGCGGCCTTTCTGCGGCGACCGGCATGGTGATCGTGGAGACCATCGCCCTCTCCACTATGGTCTGCAACGACCTGG
>JAGRGQ010000123.1 GCA_020445405.1 Gammaproteobacteria bacterium
GCAGCACCCGGCGGGCCTCGAGGCACCAGCCAGGTCATGCACTGCGACAATGCAGGGAGTCAAACAGGATGAATTTTATGGTGCAGGTATCATCTTCAGGTGTTTGGATTATAAAAACATAAGACGGTTGATCGCATACTCACTACGCCGCCCCATTCATTCCATAATTTTCATGTTGACAGTTAGGCACCGTCCAGGTTCAACTGCCAAGACCCGAAACCGCCCGCTCCCCAAGGCGTTGCGCGCGAAATGCGTCCCTGCTGTGTTGCAGCGCTTCCGTCTGTGAAATGCAGGGGGGCGGACCAGAGCGTCGTTTCGTCAATAATCACGAAAAACAGAGATGCAACCAGGCTCCCTACACAGGAAGGGAGGTTAGGGCAGCGTAAACAGCCTCAGCCATCAAACGGTAGCCTCCTTCACTTGGATGAACACCATCATCGAGCCACCGGGTCGAACTCGATTCAGTGACGGACCAGTGTTCATCGATGGGCGCACAAACGACGCCAGGCGAACCGGCCAAATCGTGCATTGCCTGGCGAAACGGCTCAAGCATGAGGTTTTCCTGTGGAGGGGAAACCGGTGGTGGAGGTACCAGCAGAACGATACCCTTTGGGCACTCCTTTTGATAGGCCAGCACAATTTGCCCTACTGTTGCCTGAAACGCCGATGCAGAGATGCCGACAAAGCAGTCATTGATGCCAAATTGAACCAGAGCGATATCGGCCGGAGGATCCAACAAAGCCTCCCTCAGGCGATACAGGCCGCCCTGGGCGGTATCGCCGCACACCCCGTGGTTATGTAATCGAAACATGTGGGACGGATAGTGTTTCGCCAGCAGCTCCATCAGCATGTCGATATAGCCGGCTGACACCATGTACCCATAGCTCAGGGAGTCCCCAAGTACGGAGAGGATGATCTGACGTTTATCTTTTATCAGGGTGGAAAAAAAGCTGTTCATTATTTGGGAATAGCGCTGATTTTCGGTTGAATCTGCATCATCGCAACGAGCGGTGGAAAGCGCATGACACATCAAAGCGCCCGGCGCGGATTGAGTAGGCTGAACCGATTGCCGCTCATGCTTGATTGAACATGCAATTTATCGGCATCTGCTCATACGCCAATTACAACAGCCTTGAAGATAAATCACTAGAAAAATCCCAAAATAATTTATCTTTTTCAAGCTTGTAACTTCATGGTAGACCTGAACTTTTGCAGCCGTTCACGGGACGCGAACCGGCGTTGGGACCGTGCTTCAACTTGTCTCCCCTAGCAATTTCTTTTGCTCAGATGCCTGGGTGGATGAAAGACAGAGTTTTTGCGGGGTTTGTTTCTTTCCTGATAATTTTGTATTGCCCAATCATGTCGTTATCGATTTAAGCGCGGAGATGGAAGGTGGTTCATAACACCCCTCTTCCGGCTCTTCGAATAATCGTTGCGTCAAGGCGTCGGCCTGCATAGACGACGACGTGTTGAAGCCACTGCCAAATTTCGCCCCCGCAGCTATACATCGAGCCTGGGACCGACAATTGTCAATGTCATTATGCTGTGCAGGAATTAGCATGATGGTCAATGGTGATTAGCCAAGACATGCGGCCGGAAGATTCTTAACTTCGCGGATAAGAACGTATCCAGTGTATGCATGAGTTCTACGCTAAACGCCATTTGTCGCAATCATTTTCGCGGTAAGCAGGGGGGAAGTTATTGATGTTTGCACGTCTACTCGCAGTTGTTTTGCCTGCAATCGCCGTAGCGGTTTCCGGTCCAGTATGGTCATACGATGCAGCAATGGCGGAAAGCTATGCGCAATTGTTTGCCCCGGTGAAAGGCCCGGCGGCAGGAAAGGCTTTGCATCTGATGCCGCCGGATGTTTTCGTAAACAAGGCGAAAGCAAAAGAGCAGCTCATCGCATTGGATGTCAGGACACCCGCGGAAATCGGTGTCTATAGTGTAGCGCTGCCTGGTTCATTGGTTATTCCGCTCAGCGACTTGTTCACCGAAGCCAACCTTGCCCGGATTCCCAGCGACAGGACCGTGGTCGTACTGTGCATGACCGGCGCGAGGGCAACGGCGGCTGGAACCGCCCTTCGGCACATTGGCTTTGATAATGTCTATGTTCTGAAAGGTGGATTCAAAGCGTTGACTGCCTATATGGGGCCGAAGGAGGCGAATGCGCCGTATAAGCCGGAGCCAGTCAATAATTGACAAGACTGATCGGTCACCGCCCTCAGCACTTGGTTCAGGGTGAGCTAATTCCGGTGGCGGTTAAAGACGAATCGAGTCATCTGTTAATTGGCCGACGGTATCCATAGGTAACTTAAGTGTTTCGCCCAACGCTCCGTATACCTATGCAGTTTTCAGTCCGATTCCCGTGCCGGGCGCCGTCTGGCTCTTCGGTCCCAGTCTGTTGGCGTTGATTGGGATAGCCAGAGGCAAAATTAAAATTAAAGGGGTCGGTAACAGCTGGTAGTGCCTATAATTCATCGATGTCACCAACCGCTTTATGAACGGTGGCGCAAAATACCCGCCCGCCCCGACGCACGCTCAATCTGCCGCGGGTGCATTCGGCTTCCGGAATCCGTTATGCGCTTGGCGACGTGGTATTCTGGAGCAAAGGTGACGAGGCGGTGCTGGCACTTGGCGACCGACACCACCGCGATTGCCGTAACGACCGCAGTGCGCCAACTCATACATGCGGCACTCGAAGAGAAGGGTCTTGGAGGGCTCGCTCGAGCAGGTCGTTAACTATGAGCGTGCTTTGGCACTGGCTACAGCTGTCATATTCAACAAACCCCGCACAGATATGGCTGGCGTCAATACATGTGCTGATCCTGACAGGCCAACCATAATCGGACCGCAGGAGACTCCCTGCCCCAGTACCTTGAACATGTTGAACGTGATATTGGCGGCGTCCAGATTTGGCATCACCAGCAGGTTGGCCTGACCTTCCAACAAAGAGTTTGGAAAAAGCGAACTGCGTATCTCTTCAGATAGTGCACTGTCGGCGTGCATTTCGCCTTCAACTTCAAGGTCAGGGGCTCGTTCTCGAATCAATTTCCGGGCTACCTGCATCTTCACCGGAGAATCGAGATCACTAGTGCCGAAGTTGGAGTATGAAAGCAGCGCCACTCTAGGGCGGATGCCGAATCGCTGTACCTCTTCCGCACAGAGAATCGCGATCTCTGCAACCTGCTCAGCGGTCGGATTGGGAATAACATGCGTGTCGCAGATAAAAAATGTGCCGGCTTCCAGCATAAGGGCACTGACCGTGGCACAACGGCTGACGCCGGGTGCCCTCCCGATAATATCCAGCAGATAGCGTAAATGGGCATTGAAGCGTCCTTCCATACCGCACAGCATGGCGTCTGCGTACCCCAGCTTTAATGTCAGCGCAGCGATCACTGTGTTGCTTGTGCGGGTAAGCGTGCGTGCCTCTTCTGGCGAAACTCCTCTACGCTCCATCAGACCATGTAATGCACGCCAATATTCCAGGTAGCGCGGATCGCTTTCCGGATTAATGATCTCGAAGTCCTGCTCAGGTTTTATGCGTAATCCCAAACGTTTGATGCGTTCTTCGATAACTTCAGGACGACCGACCAATATCGGCCGCGCCAACCGCTCACTGACCACTTCCTGGATTGCCTGCAATATCCGTAAATTCTCACCCTCTGCATAAACCACCCTTTGCGGACTCTGGCAGGCAGTTGCAAATACCGGTTTCATTATCCCACCGGAGCGATAGACGAACCGCTTAAGCTGCTCCTGGTAGGCATCGAAGTCCACGATGGGACGGCTGGCTATACCGCTCTCCATGGCCGCTTTTGCCACTGCCGGGGCAATCTTCAGAATCAGGCGCCGATCGAACGGTTTTGGTATCAGGTATTCCCGGCCAAAACTTAACTGTTCATCACCGTAGGCCGCACGCACTTCCGAAGTGACCTCGATTTTTGCAAGTTCGGCAATTGCGAATACGCATGCCTTCTTCATCTCTTCGTTGATTTCAGAGGCACCCGCATCCAACGCACCCCGGAACAGATAGGGGAAACAGAGCACATTATTGACCTGGTTAGGGTAATCGGAACGGCCGGTGGCCAGAATCGCATCCGGACGCACAGCCAGCGCCTCGTCCGGGAGGATCTCCGGCGTTGGGTTGGCCAGCGCGAATATCAACGGATTTTCTGCCATGGTTTCGACCATCTCCGGTTTCAGTGCACCAGCCACTGAAAGACCCAGAAAAATATCGGCCCCCACGATCGCCTCGGCAAGATCGGTG
>JAGRGQ010000124.1 GCA_020445405.1 Gammaproteobacteria bacterium
CACCGGCGAGCACGGCGTGGGCCACGAAAAACTGCATCAGATGTGTGTGCAGTTCACTGCCGCCGAGCTGGAGCAGTTTCGTGCGCTTAAAAAGGCCTTCGACCCGCTGGGTCTGCTGAATCCGGGCAAAGCCATTCCCCAGCCGCGGCACTGCTCGGAATACAGGACACTGGGCAGGGAGGTGCTGACAGCACCCGGCGCGCGAACCGGAACAAGTGCATGACCCGGACGTTCGACAACAGCGCGGCGCTTCAGGAGGCGGTAATCTCCGCCGGCGCGCAGAGTCGGCCGTTGAATCTCACCGGGGGAAACAGCAAGCGCTTCTATGGCGGGGAGATTCAGGGCGCACCGCTGGAGATCGGCAGCCACTGCGGGGTGGTCAACTACGAGCCCAAGGAGCTGGTTCTGACGGCCCGCGCGGGAACCCCGCTGAATGAGATCGAAGCGGTGCTGGCGCAGCAGAAACAGATGCTGGCATTCGAACCGCCCCACTTCGGCAGCGAAGCGACGCTTGGGGGAACCATCGCCTGCGGATTATCCGGACCCAGACGACCCTACGCCGGGTCGGCACGCGATTTCGTGCTGGGGGTCCGTATCATCAACGGCAGCGGCGCAATTCTGCGGTTCGGCGGGGAGGTCATGAAGAACGTCGCCGGTTATGACGTATCGCGGCTGATGTGCGGCTCGATGGGAACCCTGGGCATTCTGCTGGATATCAGTCTGAAAGTATTGCCAATACCGGAAAGCGAAATCACACTGGTGCAGGAGCGCAGCCCGGCGGAGGCAGTCAGTGCTGTCAATGGCTGGGCGGGCCGACCCCTGCCGATCACCGCTGCCTGTTACGACGGCCTGAAACTCTATCTGCGGCTCTCGGGCGAGCCCGAGGCAATCGCCGCTGGCAAAAACCTGGTCGGGGGATCCGAAGCGCCCGGGAACAACCGGATCTGGTCGGATATCCGCGAGCACCGGCATGCGTTCTTCCGCAGCGGACAACCGCTCTGGCGCCTGTCGCTTCCGCCGCAGACCGCACCCCTGGAGCTGCCGGGAAAACAGCTGATCGATTGGGGTGGTGCCCAACGCTGGCTGTTGAGCGACGCGCCTGCGGCAATCATCCGCAAAACAGCGGAAGCACACGGCGGGCACGCCACGCTGTTCCGCAACGCAGCGAACAGAAACGAAGTGTTTCATCCGCTGACGGGATCGCTCAATCCGCTGCATCTAAGGATCAAGCGGGCGTTCGATCCAAAAGCCATTTTCAATCCCGGCAGACTCTACCCGGATTTCTGATGCAGACGGCTCTCTCAGACAAACTGCTGGCTACGCCCGACGGCGAAGAAGCCAACCGGATCCTGCGTAACTGCGTGCATTGCGGTTTTTGCACCGCCACCTGTCCAACTTATCAGCTGCTGGGAGATGAGCTCGACGGCCCACGCGGTCGCATCTACCTGATCAAGCAGGTTCTCGAGGGTGAAACGGCAAGCAGGATCACGCAGCTGCACCTGGACCGTTGTCTTGGCTGCCGCGCCTGTGAAACGACCTGTCCGTCCGGCGTCAACTATCACCGGCTGCTGGACATCGGACGTTTGCACCTCGCTTTGCGCGTCGACCGCCCGCTGCTTCAAACCCTGGCACACCGCGGATTGCACCTGATACTGCCGCATGCGGAGCGATTCGGTTTTCTGCTGCGGTTGGGTCAGGCGGTGCGTCCGCTGCTCCCGGCCGTATTGAAATCCAAGGTACCGCCGCGGCGCGCGGTCATACCAGGACCCACAACAGAGCACCGGCGCCGGATGATTCTGCTGGAAGGCTGCGCCCAGCCCGCCAGCGCACCGAACACCAACGCCGCTGCGGCGAGAGTACTGGACCGGCTCGGCATCGGCACTGTCAATCCCCCGGGACAGGGCTGTTGCGGCGCGGTGAGCCAGCACCTCTCGGCAGAGCAGGCGGCATTGTCATTCATGCGGCGCAATATAGACGCCTGGTGGCCGCAAATTGAAGCCGGCGCCGAAGCGGTGCTGGTTACCGCCAGCGGATGCGGCAGCATGGTAAAAGAGTACGGTCACCTGCTGCGCGCCGATC
This sequence comes from Gammaproteobacteria bacterium, assembly GCA_020445405.1. Taxonomy (GTDB): domain Bacteria; phylum Pseudomonadota; class Gammaproteobacteria; order Chromatiales; family Chromatiaceae; genus HKST-UBA178. The sequence goes on from JAGRGQ010000124.1 coordinate 2,080, forward strand.
CCGAATACGCGGAGAAAGCCAAACATGTGTCGGAAATCACCTGTGACCTCTCCGAGGTTCTGGCCAGGGAGGATCTTGACAGCCTCAAGCTGGATATCGGAGTGCAGCCGGTGGGATACCACTCGCCCTGTTCACTGCAGCACGGTCAGCAACTGGCGGGCCTGGTCGAGGGGGTTATGCGGCGCCTGGGCTTTGAACTGACGCCGGTCGCCGACAGCCATCTCTGCTGCGGTTCGGCGGGAACCTATTCCATCCTGCAGCCGAAAATCTCCCGGCAGCTGCTGGACAACAAACTGGAAGCGCTTCAGGCAGGGGGAGCCGCCGTCATCGCCACCGCCAACATCGGCTGTCAGTTGCACCTGGAGAGCCGGGCTACGGTGCCCGTCAGACACTGGATCGAGCTGGTGGACGAAGCGATGCGCGGTCAGTCTCCACCGGCGGCAGACGCATAACCCCGGTCAAACATCGAGATTACGCGCAAGATGATATGCGCAGTACGGACTGCAGCAGGTTGCCTGCAACCGGTGGACGACATGTCTAGGTGGTTGGAACCTATCCCATAGTCTCCGGCACCGCGTCGGGGGCGAATTTGGTTCGTGGCGCGACGCAGCGTGGTGCAGCAAATGCTGCATCGGCGGGACGCAACAGAGCCGGGAGCCAGAATCCCCCGGATCTCCCGGGGGTCGCGTCCGCAAAGCGACCCTGCCGTGTTGCGCCGCTTGCCGATACATTGGGTGCTGTGATGCGCGGCTCGGCTGACGGCGCGGTTCGCGGAAGATTATCAGAGAGGTTTCAATGATCGTGACTGAAGATATTTTACATATTCACAGCTATTACTCACCGAACGATCTGTATGACAAGATCATCAATGGACTGAATAAACTCGGCAAAGATGTGTCGAAAGTCACACTGGATGACCTTCAGCCCGTCGATGAGTTTCATATCCGTGGCGACGCCGCAACCAAAGAACTTATTGAACTCGCCGAATTTGCGCCGCACATGCACATCCTGGACGTGGGTTGCGGCATCGGAGGTTCCACGCGCCGCTTATCGTACGAAACGGGCTGCCGTGTAACCGGTATAGATTTGAGCAATGAATATATTGACACCGCCGAGAGATTGACACAGTTGCTCAATATGCAGGAACAGGTAACCTTCCATGCCTGCAGCGCACTGGAACTGCCGTTTGCTGACAATGCGTTCGATGGCGTCTGGTCAATCCAGATGAACATGAATATTGCAGACAAACCGACGTGGCTGAAGGAGATCCATCGTGTACTGAAACCCGGCGGACGTGCGGTATTGTATGAAGTCTGCGGCAGTACAAACACTCCGCTCTATTTTCCGGTTCCATGGGCGCAGGACGGCTCCATGAGTTTTCTGGTGCCGCCGGCATCATTCCGCGATGCCATGACTTCCGCCGGTTTTGATATTGAGGTCTGGAATGACAAGACCGACCTCGCGCGGAAAGCTTTTGCGAATGCGAAAGAACCGGAGGGGGAGCCGGATCTGCCGGTTCTGGGTGTTTATCTTCTGGTCGGCAACGACATCCAGACCAAGGCCTATAACCTGCGCCGCAATCTGGAGGAGGAGCGCGTCAGCCTGATAGAGACCGTCGCGGTAAAGCCTGATTCGGGGACGGCCGGGGTGAGGGGATGAGAAAAGTTGACGCTCTGATCTTTAACACCCCTAATCCTCTCCTTCTCCCTGAGGGAAAAGGGACCCCCACTATGATGAGATGTCATCTGCCATAGCGGCCGGAAGTTCCAACAGCGCATTTCAATCATGATGTGACTGATGCCCTGATTAATCTTAATGGGACAGCAGTGATGGAACATAACGGAGGGGGAAAGGTTCATCGTACGACGCAGCGACACCTGCTTAGATCAGAAGATGATCCCTGTCCTGATTGATCATCGTAACCGTCCGGCAATCACATCTTGTCAGCCGGTACCCAGTTGTGCGGCAGCAGTTCATCAATAGCACTGGCCCGC
>JAGRGQ010000125.1 GCA_020445405.1 Gammaproteobacteria bacterium
CCATGATCAGCGCCCGTCCCACCGGCGCGAAGTTGACCGTGCCGACTGCCGTCGCGTCCGGATCGAGCTCCGACCAGCGCGCGCCGACGTGACAGATGTTGGGATCGCAGAAGTTGATCGAGAGGGGCACCTTGCGCCTGAACGCGGAGATCTCGTCGCTGGTGGCGTTGTGTCCGGCGATGCGGCCTTCGTCGCCGGCTTCGTGCAGCAGGGCGCGGTCGCCGGTAATGTCTCCGGCCAGAAAAATATGGCTGTCGCCCACCTGCATGGTGTTGGGATTGAAGGCGGGAACGCCATGCCTGCCAAGTTCGATCCCGGCGTTTTCGATCGCCATGTTGTCCAGATTCGGTATGCGTCCCAGACTGGCGAGCACCTTGTCGACCAGCACCGTGTGGCCGCCGGCGGAGACCCGCAGCTTGCCGTTCTCTTCGCCGATCTCCGCGGCTGCACCCAGATGCATCGGAAAATCCTTGCCGATCGCCTCGAGCGCCGCTTTGGCCACATCCAAGTCGTCCAGGCCGCCGATGGTCTCGAGCATGTCGAATCCGGTCACCTCAACTCCCAGCCGGGCCAGCGACTGGCCAATTTCCAGCCCGATGACGCCGAGCCCGATGACCGCCATGGAGGCAGGCAGTTGTTCCTGCTCAAATATCTGGTCGGTGGTCAGGATGCGGTCACCGAATGCCTGCCAGGGCTTGGGCACCAGCGGCCGGGTGCCGGTCGCGATGATGATCTTTTCGGCATGGATGCGCAGGCCATCGACTTCCAGTGTGTGCGGATCGACGAAACGCGCGTATCCTTGTACGAACATCTGCTCGCTCATTTTGTCGGTGCTGTTCGAAAGTACCCGGTCGACGAAGGTGTCGCGCAGATCGCGCAAGTGTTCCATCGCCTCTTCGGTGTCCAGTTCCAACTCCTCGTGCCCCGCCACGCCATAACGTCCGAGAATGCCGCGTCGATGGTAGTCTTCCGCCGCCTGAATCATCGCCTTGGAGGGCATGCAGCCGACGCGGGCGCAGGTTGTGCCCAGTTCGCCGCCGTTGATCAACACGAAGCGTTTCCCTGAGGGCCGCACCTTGCCGAGGGCGTAAAGCCCGGCGCTGCCCGAACCGATAATGGCGACATCAACATGCTTTTCGTTCACTTAAAGACTCCTGACGACTTTAGCCGAGGTGAGAATAGTCCGGGATTGTAAACGCTCGCAGGTGTGACCGGAACCCGGATCAATCGGCAGGGAGCAACTTCAGCCAATGGATGCGGTAATTGATCTCATCGTCGGCAATGAGGAAGCGCGGGTTGGCCAGAAAGCGGGCGGGAAAGCCAAGATAGCGGTCGTGTTCAACGGTGAGGGAGTCCGGTTTTTGCGCCATGACACGGTCGATCTGGTCAAACAGCTGAGGGATGGTTTTATACCTGGACAGAATCTCCGGTGTGTTGATGAGCTGGCCGTTCTCCAGGTTTTCAACCCAAGTTACTCGCTCTTGTTGCACATAGACGTGGGCCTTCAGCGGTGCGTCGCAGCAGCAGTGCTGCTCGATTTCGTAGACGTAGCTGGTCAGCTCGTTGAGCTGCCAGTTTTGTCGTGCGCTGGTACCGCGCTGCAGTGTTGAAAAATCTATATCGAACCAGGCGGGTGGCTTGGATTCTGCAGCGAGCTGCTGCACGGATAACAGCAGGCAGAGAGCGAACAGGCAGCTGGGAGCGGCTTTAATTCCACCGCCACTGGCGACTGAAATGGTCATGCGGCGCTCGGTGCGGGAGTCGACTGCCAAAAAATGCGCGAATGTTAAAGACCGCTCGATTTACGCCGGCTGAAACCGAACAGCGCCAGCATGCCGGTGCCGAACAGGTAGAGGGCGGCGGGCACAGGCACGGCGGTGAGTTCCCAGCCGATATCGGCCAGCCCCGCATTATCCAGGTCGGTGAAAATCTTGCGGGTACCGGCACTTATCGTAGGATCCATCGCCACTTCCTGAGTACCGACGCCGTTGATGGTGCTGGTCAGTGCATTCTGCCAGTGTGCGTCATCGAACAATGGCACGTTGCCACCGTAAACGCCGATGGAGTTGGCTCCGGTAAATGAGCTGCCGCTTATTTGATTATCCCAGGATGCGGATGTCCCATATCCCAGTACATGCCCGAGTTCGTGCAGCGCAACCGAAAAGAGATCGAAGCCGCTGAATGACTCGCTGGTGGTGGTGTCCGGATCGAAGTACCAGTTCGAATTGCTGTCAAAAGTGATGACGCCGCCCCAAGTCGCAAAATCTGTGGCCAAGGGACCGCTCACCGTTCCCTGCCCACGACGGGTTGTGGAATTGAAGTAGCTGGGCGTGCCGTTGATGCTATAGCTGCCCGGCCCTCCCTGGCCCAGCGTGGAGCTGCCCAGATCGCGGGCGCCGACAAATATCTCGATGGTATTCGCGGCAATGCTGTAGTTCTGGATCAGAACCTCTGTATCGTTGTCCGGGCGGTCGAATCTGGCGGTGAAGTTGTTACCGCCGCCTGAAGTGATCGCGAGCAGATTGTCGCTGATCCGGTTCTCGAAGTAAGCGGCGGCCGCAGTGAGCACACCTTTCCGGCTCTCGTTCAAACCGCTGAAAAAACCGCCATCATAATCGTAGTTGAACTGGATGCTCAACGGATGAGCAGTACCTGCCACCGCAAACAACCCTACAGCCAGTAAAACACGACTCGATTTCATATTGGGCATTAAATTCTTCTTTTGCATCATCAGGTTCCAATGATAATGATTTTTCTTAAAGGTAAAACAAACTGGTTTGACAGTCTAGTAATAAAGGTTTGGAAATGTGGTGTACCGCACTACATTTTGGGCAATGCAACTATTTTTCATTGATTTTTGCCAAATGGTTTTGAACCTGATCAGGCGCTGGGAAGCGGAAACAGGGGAGGGCGAGTTGTGTACGCAACAACATGCCGAAGAGCCTTCCTAGTAAACAGCATGCTTGTTGTAGGGTGAATATAGTTGTGGTTGTTTTTCTGCAGTAATGAGCAGGAAGTCTAGCCGTGGTCCCTCTCTTGATCCCACATCGTCGCCCACTGAATCGGCGGCAGCGAACGAAATGCATCCTTAAGGCGCTCATCCCAGGCACGCTTCAAGTCGCGCAGATAGTCGCTGTCCTGCTGCAGCCGGTAGTTGCGTCCTTGAATCAGATTGTCCGCTTCGAGGATGCACAGGTCGATGGGCGGTCCGACCGTCAGATTGCTGCGCATGGTGGAGTCCATCGACACCAACGCGCAGAGCGCTGCGGTATCCAGCGGGGTATCGGGTTCGATGATACGATCCAGAATCGGTTTGCCGTATTTGCTTTCGCCTATCTGCAGATAAGGTGTGTCCTTCGAGGTGGTGATGTAGTTGCCCTGGGGGTAGACCATCATCACGCGGTGCGGCTTGCCGTAGATCTGGCCGCCGATGATAAAGTTGGCCTCGTGAATGGTGTTGCCCTGATGGTACTTGGACTGTTGCGTCAGGCTTACCTGACCGACGTATTCTGCCGCGCCGTCCATGCTGGAAACGTTGAACAGGTTTGTGACGGCGTTCTCCCGAATGTCGTTTTTCAGCTGATTTATCACCGCCTGGGTAGTGGCCAGATTACCGGCGGAAAGAATCACAAACTGCCGTTCGCCGTCGCGGCCGAAACGGTGCATTTTGCGGTAGGTGCTGATCTGATCGACGCCTGCGTTGGTGCGCGAGTCTGAGCAGAAGACGATACCGGCTTTAACCGATACTGCGACACAATAAGTCATTAATATCAACCTCGGAACATCAGTTTGGCGTACGTTTGGCCACTTTTGGCAGTATACAAGAAGCGGCTATCCGTTAGCCATGAACAACCAGGTGTCGCTGGCGCTCTGCCGAATCTGTGCGCGACCTATTTGGTGCCGCCACTCAGGCCCGGTGTCAATTGCGCCGGCACATTGGCACCGGCGGAGGGGCCGTCGCAACCTTTCGGCAATGCATCCGCCGGCACCGCATTGCAGGACAGTTCGCAGATCATGATCGACCGCTGGCCGTGCGCACTATCACTGCCGCGCTCAGGTCACCA
>JAGRGQ010000126.1 GCA_020445405.1 Gammaproteobacteria bacterium
AGACCACAGCTGAGCCGCCGTGGATCGGTGGAAATATGCTGGTAATGAATAGGCATCTCATGCAGTATTTTTTTCCGGAAATCCTCAACTAGCGTTATTTTCGGCCGATTTTTAAATTACTTGGGAAATAACATTCTTAAATTAGTGCAGAATAATATTTTATCAGTATTCCCGCATTATGTACCATAATGGCCGCGGTTATCATTGGCGCGAGGAAACAAGAGTGTCTGTAATTGAAGAGGTTAAATCGATACTGGCTGATGTGCTCCAGCTGGGCGAACGTGCAGTCGGACTCACGGCTGACAGCAATCTGCTCGGTGCGATGCCGGAGTTCGATTCCATGGCGGTAATCTCCATTATCACTGCGCTTGAGGACCGCTACGAGTTCATGGTTGCAGACGACGAGATTGACGCTGCCGTATTCGAGACTGTGGGGGCGCTTGCCGAATTTGTGCAGCTTAAAGTTGCTCAGCAATGACCTCTGGGCAGGAGGCAATCCTCTGCAAAGGAAGCAGCTGGTGTCAGAGGTGATTTTACCGCGAGAATATGGGCAATAGAACTGGATCCTGCCGGCAGACGTTCGCGTTCATTTGGAGAGTGAGATGTACGGATTTTGTGGCTGGTTGGCTGGCGGTTCAAGAGATAGTGAAACCGCGACAGACGCCATCAGAAAGACGCTGAATTGCCAAGGTGACCTGGAGACCCATGAGCTTGCTGATGCATCCGGGCGGATAATCCTTTGCCGAGGACTCTACTCTCAGGATATCTGCATCCGGGATGGTAGCACCGCCGTTATGCTGGGCAGACCCGACTGGAGTGAAGATGAACTCGCAAGTCTGGCTCGCGAGCAAGGCCCTGCAGCCGCGCTTATTGCCGGTTATCAGAAGTTGGGGAGAGAGGTTCTGAAACAGCTGCACGGCCCTTTCGCGCTGGCGGTGAAAGTGAAGCAAAAAGCGCTGCTTGCGGTGGACCGAATTGGTATCCACACGCTAAGTTACGGGTTCAGGGATGGCGTGTTTGCATTCGGCTCCTCGGCCAGGAGTGTCGCGGCCCACCCTGCATTCGGACTGGACCCGGATCCTCAGGCGCTGTATCACTTTTTCTATTTCGCGGAGATTCCGAGTCCCGGGACACTCTATCAAAACGTCGAAAAGTTACTTCCGGCTCAGTGTGTGGAGCTTGTTGACGGGAAGCTGCAGCGGGATTTCTACTGGCAGATGCGCTATACGGATTCCGGAGCGCCAAAGGTGGAGCCCCTTGCCAGGCGTTTCCGTGAATTGCTCGAACAGGCTGTGGGAAAGTGCTACACGGAGCCGCCGGCTGCGGCGTTTCTAAGCGGCGGTACGGACAGTTCCGCCGTGACCGGCATGCTGACGAGGGTGACAGCTGAACCGGTGCATACGTACTCGATGGGGTTCGCTGTCAAGGGTTTTGACGAGATGGCCTACGCCAGAGCGACGGTACGCCATTTTGGCACGGTGCCGCATGAGTTCTATGTTTCGCCTGAAGATGTGCTGCAAGGATTGACGACCATTGCCCAGGTCTATGATGAACCTTTTGGGAATGAGTCAGCTGTCTCCGCATATCTTTGTGCCAGCCGGGCGCGGGAGGAGGGAGTGCGGGTGCTGCTGGCAGGGGATGGTGGCGATGAGATCTTCGGCGGTAATACCCGCTATTCGAAGCAGATGATTTTCGAGCGCTATTTCCAGATTCCAAAATTGATATCGGAAGGTCTGCTGGAGCCCCTGATTTTCAACTTTCCCTTTGGCGACGCGGTGTGGCCTGTCCGTAAAGCGAGGAGTTACATCGAGCAGGCCCGAATTCGCCTGCCCGAAAGGTTTGAGACCTATAATCATCTGCACCGAACTCCGCTGGAATCCATATTCGAGCCCGCGTTCCTGAGCGGCATTCGACGGGATCAGCCGGTAGAGATGCTGCGTGATGCCTATTTCCGGGCGCAATCAGACCACCCGATAAACCGGATGCTGCATTTGGATCTGAAATTTACTCTGGCGGATAATGATTTGCGCAAGGTGTCACGGATGTGCGAAGCGGCAGGCGTGGAAGTGCGTTATCCTCTGCTGGATGAATCCCTGGTGGAATTTTCCGGCGAGTTGCCGCCTGATTACAAGGTGCGTGGCAGGCAATTGCGCTGGTTGTTCAAAGAGGCGTTAAAGGACTTTTTACCTCAGGAGACGCTTAGAAAGCAGAAGCACGGTTTTGGACTCCCCTTTGGAGAGTGGGCACTTTCCCACCCCGCGCTACAGGCGGAAGTGGAGAGTCTGATTCATGCTTTTTCCAGCCGGGGAGTTTTCCAGCCAAGCTATCTGCGGGAGATTAAGCGGCTGCATACAGAGGAACACGCGACCTTCTATGGGAGCATGCTGTGGAGAGTGGCGATGCTGGAAGCGTGGCTGCAGGCGCACGATTATTAGTCCGGGCCAGTAGAACTTCAGTTACGGCAAATTGAATGGCGCTGTTTTTTTGTGCGCACAACCCATGCGCTTTCAATATTACTTTTTCGCAATAGGCATTTTTATCACGGTATCACTCCATGCTGCCGATTATTCCGGCTCGCCCGAAAATTATCGTCAACTGTTGGGCAATCTGAAACCGGGCGACAGGCTGGTGCTGCAACCCGGTGAGTATCGTGCCGGCCTGCCGGTTCACCATCTGGTCGGGACCGATAGCAGCCCGATCGTGATTACAGGAAGCGATACTGAACCAAAACCGGTTTTCACAGCCAGCGCGGAGCATAATACGGTCAGTCTTCTGGATTCCGCTCACGTCGTGATCAGGCGTCTGATCCTGGATGGCAAAGGATTGCCTGTGGATGCAGTAAAAGCGGAAGGTCATTCCCATTGGACGCATCATATCGTTCTGGAGAACCTTGAAATCCGGGGTCATGGATACGATCAGCAGACGGTCGGCATCTCTACCAAGTGCCCGAGCTGGAGCTGGATTATCCGGGATAACATAATTTCCGGCGCGGGAACCGGCGTTTATCTGGGGGATTCCGATGGCGATAAGCCATTTGTCTCCGGTTTGATCGAATATAATCTGATCTACGACAGCATCGGCTATGATTTACAGATCAAACACCAGAAAAAGTGGCCGGCGATTCCAGAGCTGGAAAAACAGGCAGGCGGAAACGCGATCATACGGCACAATGTCTTCAGTAAGGCGCAGCGTGGATCCATTGACATGGCCAGACCCAACGTCCTCATTGGCCATCAGCCGCGAAACGGCCCCGGAGCGAATGGAACATATCTCATTTATGGAAATATATTTTACGACAACCCTACCGAAGCGCTGTTGCAGGGAGAGGGGAATATCGCTCTTTACAACAATCTGTTTATAAATCCGCATGGAGATGCGATAAGGATACAGCCACATCACGACGTGCCAAGAAATCTGGATATCTTCAGTAACACGGTCGTCGCTTCCGGCGCCGGGATAACCATTCGAAATAAAATTGAGGTTGAGCGGTTTCGTCAGCGTGTGGTGGGCAATGCGCTGTTTGCCACTCCGGCCCTGAATGGAGCAGAACCGAATGGCAATATTGTTGATGCATATGAGGCTGCGGGGCGGTATCTCATCTCTCCTTTTGCGCCAG
>JAGRGQ010000127.1 GCA_020445405.1 Gammaproteobacteria bacterium
TACTCGCATTGACTGCAGATGTCATACCGGAACACAGAGAGCAGGCCTTTGACGCGGGAATCGATGAATACCTGGTAAAGCCGATCGATGAACTCCAATTGTGGAGCATTATTTACAAGCTCGTCGACCCCAACAGAGAGGGTGAATCACACACACGCCTCTCCTCAGACACTCAGGGTGAAACGTCCGCGTCCAGGGATATTCAGGCTGCACTGCGGATTGTCGGCGGAAGAAGCGCGTTGATGGAAAAACTGTTCAGCCGCTTTTTAGCGGAACTGCCGGAACAGATGGAATCGATCAGAAAATACCGAAAACTCCGGGATTGGCCGGCATTGACCAAGGTCGTCCACCGGCTGCACGGTGCTACGGCTATTTGCGGTGTTCCCACGATGAACAGCCTGGTCGAAGCGCTGGAGTATGCGGCACACAGCGAACAGGAAAACGAGATTGCCCGATTGCTGAACGAAGTGGAGAGAGAGGTGCAGTCGCTGCTGTCGGAATCCGCCAGTATGCCCCGGCAACCGGAGCCGCCGGCGTAGCTGCCGCCGCCAGGGAGTGAATCGAAACTTTCTCATATTCCCCCGCGGCTGCGACCATAGGGATTACTGATTGCCCCCAAACGCCCACGAGACACGCCTGGCGACCAAACGCTTCGCTTTCCGGCTTCAGAATTTTACGCTATCGGCAAGCGAGTTCCATCAACCTTTTCATTTCGCGAACCGCTTCCGCCAGACCTGTAAACAGCGCTCTGGCAATGATCGAGTGTCCTATATTCAACTCGGAAATGCCGGCGATCGAAGCAACAGTACGGACATTATCGTAGTTCAGCCCGTGGCCCGCATTAACCTGCAGGCCAAGCTCCACGCCATAACTTACAGCTCTTATTATGCGTTCCAGTTCCAGCTCACGCTGCCGCCGGTCCCTTGCATCCGCATAACGTCCCGTATGTATCTCCACTACCGGCGCACCAACTGCAGCGGCAGCCTCCAGCTGAGCGGGATCCGCATCAATAAACAGTGATACGCGGCAGTCGAACCCGGTCAGCGTCCGGCAGTAATCTTTCAGGTAAGTTTGATTCGAAACGACATCCAGTCCGCCTTCGGTAGTCAATTCGTTCCTGCGCTCGGGTACCAGGCAACAATCCTCAGGTGCAATTTTTTCCGCGATTCCAAGCATCTCTTCGGTCGCGGCCATTTCGAGATTCATTCGCGTCTGGAGCGTCTCTTTCAATAACGTCACATCACGATCCTGGATATGCCGCCGATCCTCCCGCAGGTGTACTGTAATCGAGTCGGCACCAGCCTGCTCCGCTACCAGCGCCGCCTGAAGCGTCTCCGGGTAACGGGTTCCCCGTTGCTGCCGCAAAGTAGCCACATGATCAATATTGACTCCCAGCAAGATAGCGTTCTGTAACTTCATTTCTCTCCGCTCGTTCGAAAAAGCTCCCGGCTTTTCAGTGGCCGATCGCCGAGATAATATCCCAGTACAAACCGCGTCAATGCACGCGCTTCGTTCAGCAGCCCCCTGTCCTGTAGAAATCCGTTATTCAGCCCGATCAGGGTCGCTCCGCTGATGCCCGAGGGGTCCGCCTTGCTGCAGGGCACCGGTCCACGCTCCAGTTCGTAATGATAACGCTGTTCCGGTACCAAGGCAGAGCCATCTTCGGCATTTCTGTCCAGGACCAGCGCAAAACCCAACTGGTTGAGCAATTCTATTTCGAAATGACGCAACACGGGCTCGGCGGGTTTACCCTGAGAGAGGTCCAACAGCGTTGACCCGTACAATCCAAACAGCCGTTCGTTTGGATCATCACGCTGAAGAAGGCGGACAAGCAGCTCATTCAGGTAAAATCCGCAATAAAGTACCCTGCCCTGCAGCATCAGGGCAGGCGCCGCCGCTTCAAAGAAGTTGAGCGTTTTTACCTCGCCTCTGCCCGACCAGCGGAGGAACAGCGGCTGAAACGGCTGCAACAGTCCGGCGGAAGCGGATTTTCCCCTTTTGATGCCCTTCGCCACGGCTGGAAAACGGCCATGTGAAAGTGTAAAGCACTCGAGCAGCAGACTGGTATTCGAAAAAGGCCTGCGATGCAGTATGTAGGCGGGCTGAATTGTTAAGCGATCAATCACTGTAACCCAGATTTATCAGCGCCCGCGCATCATTGGACCAACTTTTTTTGACTTTTATCCATATTTCGAGATAGACCCGCTTTCCATAAAGTCTCTCCATCGCGATACGAGCCTGTTTTGCCGTCTCTTTCAGCGCAGCGCCCTTGTTGCCGATGATGATACTCTTCTGGCCTTCACGTTCGACCCAGATCAATGCATGGATCCGATAGAGACCCGCCTGTTCTTCGAACTTGTCTATTTCCACGGTGAGCGCATAGGGAATCTCCTTGCCATAACGCCTGGTCAGTTGTTCCCTTATCAGCTCGGATGCAAAGAAGCGTTCACTGCGGTCGGTCAATTGATCCTCGGGAAAATAGTTTTCTCCGGGCGGTAACAGCTCGAGTATACGCCTCTCCATGGATTCAATATTTTCGCCGCTTTTCGCAGAGAGCGGAAAGACCTCGACAAACTCCATTTTGGCGGCTATCGCGGAGAGAAACGGGAGCAGTTCCTGCTTGATCTTTATCCGATCGATTTTATTGACAACCAGAACGGCGGGGGTCCTGGCCGCTGCTATCGCCATCAGCACGGACTCATCCTCAGCGGTCCAATTCATGGCTTCGACGACAAACAGGATCAGATGCACATCGCGCAATGCCGATCGGGCCGTCTGATTGAGATAGCGGTTCATCGCGTGATCGCCGCGCTGGTGTATACCGGGCGTGTCGACATAGACGATCTGGCCATCTTCCCGGCTTTTTACACCGATAATGCTGTGCCGGGTGGTTTGCGGTTTAGGTGAAGTTATCGCCAGCTTCTGACCAATCAACCGATTCAACAGGGTTGACTTGCCCACGTTCGGGCGCCCGACGAGGGCGCAATATCCACTGTGTCGGGATGTCATTTTCGATCCGGCAGTAGTTCCAGAATGTGGGAAGCCGCCATCTGTTCGGCTTTGCGGCGACTGCCACCCGATCCGTGACCGAGAAGATTCAGTGCATCAACCCGGCATTCCACTTCAAAATACTGTTGGTGCTGTTCGCCCCCGACTGCAACGATGGTATAGCTTGGCAGCGATTTTTTACGGGCCTGGAGGTACTCCTGCAGACGGGTCTTCGGATCCTTCCCCTGTGCCTCGGGCGACAACTCCGCTATTCGCTTGCGGTATTGGTTAAGAACCGCTTTCCGGGCAGATCGATAGCCTGAATCGAGGTATATTGCGGCAAATACCGCTTCCAGCGAATCGGCCAGAATAGAGTCCCGCGCGTGCCCTCCGGTGCGCAGTTCACCAGCACCGAGTTTCAGATGGTTGCCCAACTCCAGTTTGCGGGCAATAGCGGCCAGTGTCTCTTTTTTCACCAGTCGTGCACGCAATCTGCTGAGCTGGCCCTCGTTTGCATCAGGAAAAGAGCGGTACAATTCGTCGGCTATTACAAAACCAAGCAGGGCGTCCCCCAGAAATTCCAGGCGTT
>JAGRGQ010000128.1 GCA_020445405.1 Gammaproteobacteria bacterium
ATCCGCATGAAGATCGGTGTCATGTTCGGCAACCCGGAGACCACCACCGGCGGCAATGCCCTCAAGTTCTATGCATCGGTGCGCCTGGATATCCGGCGTATAGGCGCGATAAAGCGGGGCGATGAAGTGGTCGGCAGCGAGACCAGGGTGAAGGTGGTCAAAAACAAGGTGGCGCCGCCATTCAAACTGGCGAATTTCGAAATTCTCTACGGCGAGGGGGTCTCGCTGGAGGGAGAGCTGATCGAACTGGGTGTCAAACTCGGCATTATCGACAAGTCCGGCGCCTGGTACAGCTACCAGGGTGACCGCATCGGTCAGGGCAAGGAGAACGTCCGTATATTCCTGAAGGAGAATAGGGCCATCGCCGGGGATATCGAGGCCAGGATCAGAGAGCAGGTTTTTCCGAAGCCGGAGCTGATAACACCGGATACGGACGAAGAGGAAGAGGCGGAGGTTTTGCGAATCGTCTGACCGCCCGCCGGTGTATCCGGCGTTTATGCATCAGCAATTGAGACGGGAAAGTGATCCTGCAAAGCCGCCGGGCAGGCGGGGAAAAATGAATTTATCTTCGCCTGCCCGGCACCGCTGCGAAAATATGTCCGGGCGTGGAAAAGTTTGTCGGGCTGCCCGCGGTGGCGGCGTATCGACAATGCATGCCGGGGGTTCGTGCCGGCATCACACCATCCATGCCGCAATATCACTGTTCGAACGCGCGCAGCGCGTCCATGTCGAGGATGGATATCTCGCCGTAATTCACGCTCAATATCCCCTCCTGCTGCAGCAGATGCAGCGCCTGGTTGACCCGTTGGCGGGAGACACCCGCAAGGTTACCCAACTCCTCCTGGGTGATTTTCAGTTTGTTGTCGATGTTCGGATAGAGCAGGCTGTTGAACATGGTCGCCAGTGACTGCGCCACCTTCTCTTCCGGAGACAGCAACCGGTCATGCTCCATGTTGCCGATGAACTGCCCCAGCCTCTCGTTGATCTGGATAAGCAGAAAGCGGTTGAAAGCAAAATTTTCGTTCAGCAGTTCGAAAAAGATCTCCTCCGGCATGAAGACGATGGTGGATTTGCGCAGTGCGACCACGTTGTATTTGCGCGGCTCTTTTTTCAGCAGTGAGCCCTCTCCGAACCAGCTGCCGGGCGGGATTCCGGTAGCCAGCGACAGTTGCTTGCCCTGTTTGGATTCGATGCCGAGCCGGATCAGCCCCTTGGCAATCCCGATCCAGACGTTGCTGATGGCGCCTTTGCGGCAGATCGTTTCGCCTGCGGCGTAGCTTTTGGCGTAGAGCGATTTAAGCGTGCGTTCACGCTGATCCGGGCTCAGGCAGTTGCTCCAGGGGCTGTGGGAAAAAAGTTCGCTTACCGGGTCCATTTTCTGAATTGTCGCCAGACTGACAGATTATGCGTATCCGATACTCTAGTATGATGTCCAGTCTCCGTCCGGAAACCGATATCTCAAATCGTCCGGCGGGGCACAATTTGAAAATAATAATCGATGCAGGCGATGGTATCACGCTGACGGGTGCCGGTCGCACTGCGTCACCCGGTTGTGTTTCCAAAGCTGTCGCTGAACACCTGAACCACCAGGAGGGATTACGATGAGTGCATCAATCAGAGGTACCCTGTCTTTCGATCAGAAGAAAAAAAGCCGCTGCTCCGGAACCGTTTCGCCTGCAGGTCCGGCGGCCGGAGAGCGGGTGCAGATTGAGCCGGTCGATCTGTACTGGGAGCCGGTCAGTTTTCTGGACGGCGATCCGGAGTTCCCGTCGCAGCTCCACGCCAAGATGATTATCAACGGCTGCCCGATGCACCTGGAAGCCTATCGCGTGGGGAGCGATGGGGAACTCTCCGACCGCAAACATAAATCCGCGATCGATTGCATGAAGGTCGCTCTCAGGGACGATCAGCGATGGCAGACGATCGAGTACCGGGGCTACCCTTATGTCATCGTCGCGATTCCCTACGGTAAATCCCTCTGAATGCACCCGTTGATGGAAAAGACGGGGTGTCCGGAGCAGAGATCTCCAAACTGGAACGGGCCGCGCTGCGTCTGCTTGTCGCGCGTGAGCATTCGCGCTGGGAACTGCGCCGGAAACTGAACGCGCACGCGGCGCAACCGGAGCATATCGAACGGCTGCTTGACCGCCTCGAGGAGCAGGGTGTGCAGAGCGACCTGCGCTTTACGCAGGAGTACATCGCCGCACGCGGACGGCGTGGATTCGGACCGATCCGTATCGCCGTGGAGTTGAACGAACGGGGTATTGCCGCCGCGCTGGTGGAGGCGTGCCTCGATCCGGATGGTGCACGGTGGGAACAGATCCTGCTCGAGACAGCGAAGTCGAAATTCGGCGGAAATCCGCCGGAAGGTTACGAGGATTGGGCCAGACGCGCCCGCTTCCTTGAGTATCGCGGCTTTACCACCGCCAGTATCCGCCGCCTGCTGCCCAGGTAGTCCCGGTCAATCGGACCGCTGGTACGCTCCCGACCGTGCTGCCAGCGGGCCTGTACGGCCCTGCAACCTCGATGGAATCCAGCATTCCCGATCGGTCACCCCGCACAGGCAGCTTCCCGCGCTTTCGATTAATTCCGGCACAGTGGTGACAACCCCCGGCTTTCTCTTTAATATTCAGTCTTTTGAGTTCTTGGTTGACTGAATAACATGAAAACAAGCGCACAACTCAGACGCGCGTTTATCGACTATTTCGTGGAACATGGACACCGGGAGGTGGCCAGCAGCTCGCTGGTGCCCCACAACGACCAGACGCTGCTGTTCACCAATGCCGGCATGGTCCAGTTCAAGGATCTGTTTCTCGGCAGGGAAAAACGCGACTACCGGCGGGCCGTCAGTTCCCAGCGCTGCGTACGCGCCGGCGGGAAGCACAACGACCTGGAAAACGTGGGATATACCGCGCGTCACCACACCTTTTTCGAAATGCTGGGTAATTTCAGCTTCGGCGACTACTTCAAACGCGAAGCCATAGGCTATGCCTGGGAGTTCCTCACCGAAAACATGGGCCTGGCGCCGGAAAAGCTGTGGGTCACGGTGTTCGAGGAGGATGACGAGGCCGCCGCCATCTGGCTGCAGGAGATCGGTGTCGATCCGGCGCGCTTCTCCCGCTGCGGCAGCAAAGACAACTTCTGGTCCATGGGCGACGTGGGTCCCTGCGGTCCCTGTTCCGAGATCTTCTATGACCACGGTCCCGATGTCTGGGGCGGCCCTCCAGGCTCCCCCGAGGAGGAGGGGGACCGCTATATCGAAATCTGGAATCTGGTGTTCATGCAGTACAACCGGGACGCCGCGGGCAACCTGACGCCGCTGCCGCGCCCGTCCGTGGATACCGGCATGGGACTGGAGCGCCTCGCCGCTGTGATGCAGGGCGTACACAGCAACTACCAGATAGATCTGTTTCAGAACCTGGTCAGGGCCGCCGCGGCTGCGACCGGTTGCAGCGACATGGAGAACAAATCGCTCTACGTCATCGCCGACCATATCCGCTCCTGTGCGTTTCTGGTGGTGGACGGCGTGCTTCCCT
>JAGRGQ010000129.1 GCA_020445405.1 Gammaproteobacteria bacterium
CCACTTCGTTCACTAGTGACGATGGCGGCTTCGCTCGGGTCGAGCGGTTCGCCAGGCACAGGCCTGTCATACCACTCGCATGCTGAAGATTGAGTCGGCCTGCGGTGCACCTCGACCTGACCACAGATCCCACAGGCGCCGCTGAAGCGGCCCCGTCCTTGGCTGCGCGAGCTTTCGGGCTCAGTCCACCGTGACGGGCAAGCATGATGTGAAAAAGTCCACAATAGAGTGAACGGTTGTTGCTCAATCAGTCCAAAGAGCAGTGCATATTCTCCCGCCCGGAATTCCAAATCTAATTGCTTTGTGCCGATTCATCCCATACTGCTTCTCTTTCGACAACTTCTATAAAGCGTGACATGGAGAATTCGTCCGGGTAGAGCGTTGGGAATTTTTCAAGGAGTTCTTCATCATCAAAGCCTGTCTCCATCCAGGTCCTATCGCGCAGACCCCCCGGATCGCTCCACAGATGTCTATCATCACGCAATGCGATGAGCACCTCCTGCAGAGATACTTTGAGGAAACCGTTGAATCGCTGATGATCGTGCTCGATCGATGTGTCGACGATCCAGCCTAGAATGATCGAGGGTGGTTCTCCTGGCTCTATGCCGAGCGAGACCGCTAAATCATTATTTGTGTTCAGCGCATTCTTCACCGCCTGGACTTTGCGATATAGTTGTAACCCCGCCTTCCGTAATGTCGTTACACCGTGGAGCCACGCATCTTTGTGTGAAAGGCGCAGGAAGGTCGACTTGATCTCCAGGACGAGAACCTGCCCATCACGTGCGCAGATGATATCCACTTCACCGGGATTGTCGTCCTCGGTACGCTTCGGGTGGTAGTTAAGCCGCACTCGAAAGTCCCTTTGCTCGAAACACTTGGCCAATCGCTCCTCGATACGCCGAGTTTCGTCTCTCGCTTCCGCTCGACGACCACCAATACGCCTTAAGTTGTTGATTGTCACAGAGGCGTTGTTCTGCATCGCCACCACCCACGGCAACTGAAAGAGATAGCGTCCCATCTTCAGCATCGGGCGCTCGAACAGATCCGGATTCAAGCCTCGCTCTCCCTTGCGAATTCGGGCGGACAGTGCCGCCCAATCACTGGTCCAGAAGTCGAGGATCGCTTCTGCTGCTTTGGCACTGCCATGGGGAAAATCTTTGTTCACGGTCCAGCCGGTGATTCTGGCGATCTTTGCGGCGCGGTCCGACCAGGTAATCGGGAAACGGTTCTCAGTCTGCAGCAGCCCACCGAACGCCAACCGACCGAGCGCCATTCTCCAGTTGCCCATCTCTCCGAGATACTTCATGTAGGGCAGTATGTAATCCTTGTTGAAGAACGCTGTCATCAGGTTCAGTGATAAAAGTGCCTGAAACAGATCGACTCGCAGCCCGGACTCCGCCAACAGAGACTCATTCAAACCGTATACTTCAGTGAGTTGCAGTTGCGCGGCGATCGATTTTATGTAAACGAATTGGTTCGCTTCGTGATTTTCTGGCGATCCAATGACGGCCGTGCCCATACCGCTCGCGATAAAGGCATCGGTCGCCCGATAGAGCCAGTAGTAATGCAGCCGCGTGAGCTTTTCACCATTGCGCTCCCAGGCAGTGCGCGCCTTTGGGTCATGCTCGACGATATCCAACCGATCGCCCTTCAGAACAAAGGAGATGCCGTCATCGTAGGAGAACGCATCAGCAGAGCGCGATATGAAGCTGTTCAACTCTATCTGCGCCGCGAGCAGCTGCTTGAAGGCATCGTATAGATCCTCCCGGGGCTTCGGCACATCAGGCGAAGGGAAGAGAAACGGCGATAGATGTACGGCCAGAGAGCTCCCAATATCACGCTCTGTCAAACGGAATGCGCTGTCGTCGGCAGAGCCGAGCTTCCAAATCAACAGGTCATTGATGGCTTTCCAGACAAAATGAGTTTCACTATCCGGGTCCGCTGCTGGACCAGCAGACAGATAATCTCGAGGCACCAAATATTCAAAGGCATACAGGCTGGCGTAGACCAATAGCTCCAGCGGAGTCAACCCGCTCAGCGGTTGCTTGAACTTTTCCACATAATCCAAGCGTTGGCGGTAAGCCATATCAAAGAATTCGAGAAATCTGACAAACTCGCCAAACTCTTCCGGCGCGACCTCTGTGAGATGATCGATTTCCGTACGCCGCGGTGAATGTTGCTGCAGCACCAGTCCCGAGTAGCGGATGGCCCGGCGTACCGATTCCGGCGCAATCCTGGCGATCTGCTCCAGCAAATCCGGGTTGCTCACAGGCTCCTGGCCCATGTATCCGGCCAGCGCAAGCACCAGCGGTTCCCTGTCCCACGCCTCGGCTGGCAGGGTGCTCAGGAACCCACTGGACCAGAACGCAATATCGCGCGCTTTACGGGTGATCTTGTACTTTCCCTGCTTACGAGGCTTCCCATCGAGATAGGCCTCAGCTACCAGTACGGCTGCCTCAATTAAACTACACCCAGCCTGCACATTTGCCGCGAATAACGGTGCGTAATCGATCAGCGGTGCTTTTTCTTCAGTCAAATGCTTCTCACTCCATTGCAGGATCGATGTAAATTTTCATCGTTTGTGCTGAGCACTCCAACATAGATGGAATCGACAGCTCCACGCATGACTTTGGTTGACGGCACTCACTGAATTTAATCTGGACAAGTATACAGAATTTGCCGAACCGATCGGGCGTCGGCTGTACACTTGATTTTAGGGTGTTGTCGTTCCAGCGTTGACACCTGAATTGGGCAGGCTGTCGCCGTTAGCGTTCTGGATAGGATGCCGCTTTGACCCAAGCGGCAAGGGGCAAGGTGCCAGGTGATTCCGGCTGATTTCAGTCCTGGTTAGGAAACAAGATAGTTAAGACCGGTTCGCCTTGATCACCGGGGCCGATGATCAGTTTCAGCGTCACCGGCTTTGCCTCAGTAGAAAACCCATCACGCGGAACCCGGTAGAGGTCATACAGCAGCACCCCATACAGCAACCGGTCACTGGAATCCTCACTGGTTTGTATGGCAAAGGCCGCCATGAACAGCAGGTCATAGAGCCTCCCTGACTGATCCTGGAAAGGCATTTTCTGATTGTCACCGTCGGTCCAGGCTACACAGTCGGCCCAGACAGCAGATGTCAGAGCAACCGGAAACCGAAATCCGATCTCCTTTGCCATGGGACCCGCATCGACCAGTACGCCATCTTCAAAGGCCTGGGCACGGGTATAGGTGGAAATGACTTCACCGAAAAAAGATTCATCAGTGCGATCTGTTGAAACATTGGACATAGTGATTCTCCTTTTGAGGAAAAATAGCGAGTCACACTCCCTTCCCTGTCGGGAAAGAAAGTGCTTTCCCGGCAGGGTTGGTAAAAATTATCGAACCGTCACAAAATTCCGCGGGCCGCAAACGAGACGCTTTCACCGGCGGTGACCACGAAGTGGTCAAGCACCCGCACGTCAACCAGCGCCAGCGCGTCTTTTAACCTGCGGGTGATCG
>JAGRGQ010000012.1 GCA_020445405.1 Gammaproteobacteria bacterium
ACTCAACCAGACCGGGCAGGCGATCGAGGTGATCGCCATGACGATGGCGGTCTATCTCACCATAAGTCTGTCGATCTCGCTGTTCATGAACTGGTATAACAGGAAAAAACAGCTGGTGGAGCGCTAATATGATAAACAACGACTCCCTGCCCGACCTGCCGCCGCCGCGAACCAGCGTTGGCTTTATTGGCTGGCTGCGAAACAACCTGTTCCCTTCGCCGTTGAATACCCTGCTTACATTGCTGGCGCTCTATATCATCTATCTGGTGGTCGTGCCGACGGTAAGCTGGGTTTTCCTCAACTCGGATTGGGTGGGCGAATCCCGCGACGCCTGCACCAGCGGCGGCGCCTGCTGGGTCTTCATCTCGGCGCGGTTCAACCTGTTCATGTACGGCTTCTACCCGGAGAGCGAGTATTGGCGTGTAAACCTGGTCTTTGCCATTCTCGCGCTGCTGTTGGTGCTGCTGCATATCAAGCAGCTGCCGCGCAGGGGATGGCTCGGGGCTTTCGCCTTGATCGGCTATCCGATTATCGCGTTCTATCTTTTTTCGGGCGGCATATTCGGGCTGGAAAAGGTGGAGACCAGTAGGTGGGGCGGGCTTTCGCTGACGCTGGTCCTCTCCGGTGTGGGCATTGTGGCTTCGCTGCCGATCGGCGTGATACTGGCGCTGGGGCGCAATTCGCAGATGCCGATCGTGAAAGCGGTCAGTATCGTGTTCATCGAATTCTGGCGCGGTGTTCCGCTGATCACGGTGCTGTTCATGTCGTCGGTCATGCTGCCGCTGTTTCTGCCCGAGGGGACCAGCTTCGACAAGCTGCTGCGCGCGATGATCGGTATCGTGCTGTTCGAATCGGCTTACATGGCCGAGGTTGTGCGCGGCGGGCTGGCGGCGATCCCGAGGGGGCAGTACGAAGCCGCCAAGGCGTTGGGGCTGAGCTACTGGAAGAGTATGTCTCTGATTATCCTGCCGCAGGCGCTGAAGCTGGTGATTCCGGGTATCGTCAACACCTTCATCGCGCTGTTCAAGGATACCACCCTGGTGCTGATCATCGGACTGTTCGATCTGCTGACCACGGTGGAGGCCGGTTTCAAGGATTCGCACTGGTTGGGCTATGCGCTTGAGGGTTACGTATTTGCCGCGCTGGTATACTGGATATTCTGCTTCAGTATGTCCCGTTACAGTCAGAATCTTGAACGCAAACTGCATACCGGGCACGCCCGATAGTCGAGAACGAGATGACGAAGAGTGACAAAACAGACGCCGATGGCAGCGTCTCAGATAGACCGATGATCGAAATCAAAGGCATGCATAAATGGTACGGTGAGTTTCATGTACTGAAGGATATCAACCTTAGCGTTGCAAAAGGCGAGCGCATCGTGGTATGCGGACCCTCGGGTTCGGGAAAATCCACGATGATCCGCTGCATCAACAGGCTGGAAGAGCACCAGAAAGGCAAGATCATTGTTGACGGCATCGAACTGAACGACGACCTCAAGCGCATTGACCGGATCAGGCGCGAGGTCGGGATGGTGTTCCAGCACTTCAACCTGTTTCCCCATCTGACGGTACTGGAGAACTGTTGCCTGGCGCCGATATGGGTGCGCAAAATGCCGCGCAGGAAGGCGGAGGCGATCGGCATGGAGTACCTGGAGCGGGTAAAAATACCGGAACAGGCGAAAAAATATCCCGGACAGCTGTCCGGCGGCCAGCAGCAGCGCGTTGCCATCGCGCGCAGCCTGTGTATGAGTCCGAGCATCATGCTTTTCGACGAACCCACCTCTGCACTGGATCCGGAGATGATCAAAGAGGTGCTGGAGACAATGATCGAGCTGGCCGAGAGCGGCATGACCATGATCGTCGTGACGCATGAAATGGGATTCGCGAAGACGGTAGCCAACCGGGTTATATTCATGGACGAGGGCCAGATCATTGAAGAGAATGATCCGGAGTCGTTCTTCAGCGCGCCCGAGCACGACCGCACCAAACTGTTTCTCAGTCAGATCATGTAGCCAGCACGCCTTTTTTTCCGGCGAACCCCGAACCCGGGGTTTGCCGCGGTGGAACAGTCAGTGCCCCAGCTCCGCCAGCAGGCGCTCGATGGCAGCCAAAGCCTGGCTTGCGTAACCGCCTCCGAAGAGGTTCAGATGGTTCAGGATATGGTAGAGGTTGTAGAGGTTTTTGCGGGTGTGGTATCCACTGTCGAGCTTCCACGCGTCGTTATAGGCGCGGTAGAATGCACTGCCGAATCCACCGAAGAGTTCGGTCATTGCGATCTCCGCTTCCCGATCGGCAAAATAGAGCGCAGGGTCGTAGATGACCGGTTCGCCTGTCGCGGTATAACCCAGATTACCGCCCCACAGATCGCCGTGAATCAACGATGGCTGCGGATCGTGGTCGATAAGCGCAGGGAAAAGATCGAGCAGCCTCTCTCCGCGTTGCTGCAGGCGGCCCAGATGCCCCCGCGTCGCGGCAAGCTTGAGTTGGAATGCCAGCCTTTGGCTGCGCCAGAAGTCGATCCAGTCATGCGACCAGCGATTGGGCTGCGGTGTCGAGCCGATGTAGTTGTCTCTTTCCCAGCCAAAACGTTCACCCCGATGACGGTGCAGAGCCGCCAGGCGCTGCCCTGCCAGGCCGGCGTTTGAGGCTCCGCCCAATGCGATGTATTCCAGCACCAGGTAGGCATGCTGATTCGCCACCCCGGAGCAGATCGGGCGGGGTACCCGCACTGTCGCGCTGGCGGAAAGCAGCGTCAGCCCGGCAGATTCGCTCTCAAACATCGCGCACAGCGCGCTGCGGTTGGTTTTTACGAAATAGTCGCGCTCTCCATCGCTGAGGTGAAAGCAGCTGTTGATGCAGCCGCCGCCGATGGCGCGGGTGTGGAGAGGCTGAAAGGGAGCGCCGGTGCACTCGCCGATATGTTTGCTGATCTGGCTCCAGTCTAACATGGGCTGATGATACATCCGTTGGCAACGCACGGTGAAGGTCGCGGTGGACTGCCGTGGGCGGCGCATGGACGAGAACGAAAAAATCCGCGCCAGCGGTTGACAATCAGGAAAAAATCAGAGGCGTTTTCAGTTTGTTATGCACAGTTGCGGGAGGGCGCGTCCGGTCTGCATCGATTTTATGCCGATTGCATCATCAGAAATTCATAATATATTCTAAGTCGTTGAAAAATCAGCGATCGCTTTAACTGATAATTTTTCTGCGATTTTGTAACATGGCATAGAACTCAATTATTTAGCGGCACATGGCGCGGTTCATCCACAGAGTTATCCACAGGCGCTGTGGAGAATCCGGTATTTTTCTATTTCACAGGGGGTTAGCTCGATTTATCAACATTATGAATTAACGAATCGATGTAACTCCGTTACTGACCGCGCGTGACCGGGATGATGATTCTAAAGGTCGCGGTAGCGGCGCCGGTCTACTCGATTTTCGATTATCTTCCCCCGGTCGACTGCGCCCCCGGGCGGTTAATTTCCGGAATCAGGTTGCGCGTACCTTTCGGGCGTGGTGAGCGCTGCGGCGTGTTGTTGCAGGTGACGACGGATTCGCAGCTCCAGGCGAGTCGTCTCAAGCGGGTGCGCGAGGTGCTCGACGAACAGGCGTTGTTTGGCGCGGAGGATATTGCACTGTTGCGCTGGGCGGCCGACTATTACCACTATCCGCTCGGAGAGGTGATCGCCGGCGCGCTACCCGCTCGCTTGCGAAAATGTGCAAAAGAGCAGAAAGGCGGTCTGTCGGGATGGCGCCTGACCGCGTTGGGCAGCGCAGTGGATCCAGCAGCGCTGAGACGGGCGCCCAGACAGGCGGAAGTGATGAGATTATTGATGCAGTCACCCGCAGGGTTGTCGCCGCAGGATATCACGCTCTATTGCGGTGCCTGTGCACAGGTGCTGCGTAATCTGGAGCGGCGTGGCTGGCTTGAACAGTTCGAGTTCCAGTCGGTGAACCGCGCTCATGTCGCGCCGTCGTCGGCAACTGCCCCCGATTTGAATGCGGATCAAAGGTTGGCCGTCGACCGCATATTGGCCAGCCTCTCAGGCTTTGCTTCGTACCTGCTCGACGGTGTGACCGGAAGCGGCAAAACCGAGGTTTATCTCGAGCTGGTCAAAAAAGTCGTTGCTCTGGGTGGTCAGGTGCTGGTGCTGACACCTGAGATCGGGCTGACCCCGCAGCTGCTGCAGCGATTCCAAAGTCGTCTGCAGATTTCCATCGCGGTAATGCACTCCGGTCTTGCAGAGGGCGAGCGGGAACAGGTCTGGAGGAGGGCGCGACTGGCACATGCGCGGGTGTTGATCGGCACCCGCTCCGCGGTCTTCGTCCCAATGCCGGAACTCAGGCTGATTCTGGTCGACGAGGAGCACGATCTATCGTTCAAGCAGCAGGATGGTTTTCGCTATTCCGCGCGGGACGTCGCTGTGGTTCGGGCCCGGCGCTGCAACTGCCCGGTGGTATTGGGTTCGGCCACGCCGTCGCTGGAGAGCCTTAAAAATGCACTGGATGGAAGATATCTCCATCTGCGGTTGCCGCAGCGGGCGGGGGGTGCCGCACCGCCGCGGATAGAGTTGCTGGATATCCGTTCCACGCATCTCGAGGCGGGCATGTCGCCTGTGCTAACGCGGCTGCTTGAGGTCGAGCTTAGTGCCGGCAATCAGGTGTTGCTGTTTCTCAATCGGCGCGGCTATGCGCCGATTCTCACCTGCCACGACTGCGGTTGGCTGGCACAGTGCGAACGTTGCGATGCGCGCATGACGCTCCATCTGTCGGACAACCTGCTCAGTTGCCACCACTGCGGGGGGCAGCGTCGGGTAGACCGATACTGTCCGGAGTGCGGCGGTAAAGAGTTGAGGGCGCTGGGTCAGGGCACCGAGCGACTGGAAGAGACGCTGCGGGCGCGCTTTCCCGGTGTCGGTCTGGTACGCATCGATCGTGATGCCACACGGCGTAGAGGCACCCTGGAGAAGCTTCTCGGGGAGATCAAAGAGGGTAAGCATTCACTTCTCCTGGGTACCCAGATGCTGGCCAAAGGCCACCACTTTCCCGATGTTACGCTGGTGGGTATTGTGGATCTGGATCAGGCGTTGTTCGGCGCCGATTTCCGCGCCGGCGAACGCATGGCGCAGTTGATCGTTCAGGTGGCGGGGCGCGCAGGCCGGGCGGAGAAACCGGGCAGAGTGATCATACAGACACGCCATCCGGAACATCCGCTGATGCAAACGCTGCTGTGCTCCGGTTACGCCGCTTTCGCCAGCGAATCTTTGCGTGAGCGCCAGCTGGCGTTACTGCCGCCATACTGTTTTCAGGCGCTTCTCAGGGCCGAGGCGCAGCACAGGGCGCCCGCACTCGTGTTTCTTCAGCAGTGCGTCGAACTGGGTGTCAGCCTGAAGGTTACGGACGTGGAACTATGGGGTCCAGTCTCCGCCCCGATGGAGAGGCGCGCCGGTCGTTACAGATTTCAGTTGCTGCTGCAGTCCGACAGGCGGTCCGCGCTGCAGGAATTTCTGGCGGAGTGGATCCCCCGGATTGCTGCGTTGAAATCGGCCCGGCGGGTCCGCTGGTCCGTCGACGTGGATCCCCAGGAGATGTTGTGAGCGGTTTAACTGCGCCGGGCACGAAGCAGAATGCGCGGCTATTGTTTGTGATCGACGGGGAGAGCGCTACCTGCTGTTAGGGAAATAGCAACGCGCGCTGTTCCTGAACAGCTACCGAACGAATACAACAGTATGCGAATCACCGCTGACGGGTGCGAATTTCGCGCATTTCCTGTTATCCTAAAAAACTTTGACTTTCATTCTGAAGTTTCAAGCCATACCGATGAAAAACCAAGTCGTAAAATTGGTCTCCCAGGCGTTGGAACAGCTGGCCGCCGACGCTGTCATACCCCGCGCAGATCTGCCGGTACCGCTGATTGAAAGGACCAGGGACACGCGGCATGGCGACTTCGCCTGCAACATCGCGATGGTACTGGCCAAAATCGCGCGGGTGCGCCCCCGGGAACTGGCGGAGAAACTGGTTGCCGCGCTGCCCCGGAATCAATTGGTGGAGAAGGTGGAGATCGCCGGTCCGGGGTTTATCAATTTCCACCTCACAGCGGATGCTTACCACCGGCTGGTGCCCCAGGCGATTGAGCAGGGTTACGGGTTCGGGCGTAGCGATATCGGCCAGGGACGACGCATCCAGGTCGAGTTTGTCTCCGCGAACCCAACCGGTCCTCTGCACGTGGGACATGGACGCGGTGCGGCGTACGGTGCGGTTGTGGCTGACTTGCTTGAAGCGGTGGGGTTCAGCGTCCACCGGGAGTACTACGTCAACGATGCCGGCCGGCAGATGGATATTCTCGCCACGAGTGTCTGGCTGCGGTATCTGGAGCTTTGCGATCAGCAGATCGTTTTTCCTTCAAACGCCTATCGGGGGGACTATATCTGGGATATCGCCGCCACGCTGCACCGGGAACATGGCGAAGCTTACCTGCATCCGGCTGTCGAGCTGTTCCAGGACATCCCAGCGGATGAACCGGCGGGTGGGGACAAAGAGCTGCATATCGATGCGTTGATAGCGCGCAGTAAGCAGCTGCTGGGGGATAATCGTTACCGCTTTGTGTTTGAGCTGGCTTTGAACGTTATCCTGGACGATATTCGCGACGATCTGGCGCTGTTC
The DNA here is from genome assembly GCA_020445405.1 of Gammaproteobacteria bacterium. Taxonomy (GTDB): domain Bacteria; phylum Pseudomonadota; class Gammaproteobacteria; order Chromatiales; family Chromatiaceae; genus HKST-UBA178. The sequence goes on from JAGRGQ010000012.1 coordinate 6,663, forward strand.
GGCGTCAACTACGAGGAGTGGTACTCGGAACGGACGCTCACCGAATCCGGCGCGGTCAACAGGGCGGTCGAAAAACTGCGCTCTCTGGGACAGGTGTACCAGAAATCAGGCGCCCTCTGGTTCCGTTCCACTGCATTTGGCGACGAGAAGGACCGCGTGGTGGTGCGGGAGAATGGACAGCACACCTACTTTGCCGCGGATATTGCTTACCACATGGACAAGCTGGAACGTGGATTTGAGCGCGTGATCGACGTTTGGGGTGCGGATCATCACGGTTACGTGCCGCGGGTGAAGGCGGCGCTGCAGGCGATGGGCGATGACCCGTCCAGGCTCGATGTTCTGCTGGTACAGTTCGCCAATCTCTACCGTGGCGGGGAGAAGGTTCAGATGTCCACCCGCTCGGGATCTTTCGTCACACTGCGCGAGCTGCGCAAAGAGGTCGGACGCGACGCCGCCCGTTTTTTCTATGTCATGCGCAAATGTGAGCAGCATCTCGATTTTGACCTCGACCTGGCAAAATCAAATTCCAGCGACAACCCTGTCTACTACGTGCAGTATGCACATGCGCGCGTCTGCAGTGTGCTGCGGCAGGCGTCTGAAAAGAACATTGCCGTTGAGCCGAGTCCGGGTGTGGATAACCTCGATCGCCTGACCGAGGAGCACGAACAGGCGCTGCTCACCGCACTGTCCCGCTATGGGGAGCTGGTCGAAGCATCTGCGCTCAACAAAGAGCCGCACCAGCTGTGCCAGTATCTGCGCGAGCTGGCCAACGATTTTCATACTTACTACAACGCGCATCAGTTTCTGGTGGCGGATGAGCGATTGCGCGATGCGCGTGTCAAACTGATACTTGCGGTGCGACAGGTGCTGCGTAACGGACTCAACCTGCTGGGCGTTTCGGCGCCGGAAAGTATGTAGATGCCGCGCGATTACAAAAGCCGGGCAAACACTCAGGCAAAAAGGCGGCGGCAGGTTTCCGGGTGGGTGTGGTTTATCCTGGGGATGCTGGTGGGTCTGTTTTTCAGCGCCCTCGCGTGGATCAAGCTGTTACCGGCGGACGCGAAATCCTCCGCTGCCGCAGGTGCAGGCAAGACAGCTCCGACAACGCAGAGAGAGAAGACCGTCGGCGGGGAGGTCACTCCTAAACCGCGCTTTGACTTCTACACCATTCTGCCTGAGATGGAGGTGGTAGTGCCTGAACCGGAAGTGGTTCCCAGGGCTCTGAACAGACAGAAGTCGGTTGAAGAGGGCGCCGCCGAAGCGGACCGGTATATGCTGCAGATGGGTTCGTTCAGACAATATGCCGACGCTGACAGACTGAAGGCCAGTCTCGCACTGGTGGGCATCCAGGCCGAGATCCAAAGGGTTAAAATAGATAACGGTGAAACTTTTCACCGGGTGCGGGCCGGTCCTTACAGTCCCGAAAAGGTCAAACTGCTCAGTGCGAGACTGAAGGAGAACCGTATCAACAGTCTGATGATAAAGCTGAAATAGCCGCCGCTGCTGCACGGATGATTACCCGAAGGCAGCGGTTTACGGTAGCCTGAATCCCGAACTTTCCGCGCGTATCGTCGTGCGGCCGAGGCAGCGGTTACTGCCTGTCCGGCATTCCGGGCATCGGGAGCGGGCGCGCCACATGCGCATTGGAAGATCCGCTGTCCGCCCATTCATAAAGCTCCGTCGTCGCGCTGTCGCATTTGCAGCAGCTGCTGCCGCAGGCGGAGTCCAGCAGCTGCCGGCGTATCAGCCCTTTACGCAAAAGGGTCTCCAGCATACCCCTGACGGCGTCCGGCGGTGTGTCGAAGTGCAATGCAATATCGGCCAGACTGACTTGGCCGCGTTGCTGCAGATAGCGCTTTATTTTTGCAAGGATCATGCGCCTGCCCGCCCCGAAAGCAGCTGCAGTTCGGATTCACGAAGACCCCATCGCTTCAGCCCGGTAACGACCAGCACGATTACCAGCAGCAGTGCAATAATCCAGGCGGACGAGCTGACCGGGTGATGGCTGAATCTGGCGGCCTGGTAAAAGATTGTGGAGGCGGTGAACGCAACACCGGTGGTCCAGGCAGCCACAAACATCGCCCACGCGCCGCCGGTCTCGCGGGTAATCGCCCCGATGGTTGCGACACAGGGGAAGTAGAGCAGAATAAAAAGCAGGTAGGCGAATGCGCCGGCCTGGCCGTCGAAACGTGAAGCCATCGCCCCGAAGATTCCGCTGTTCACCTCCTGGGCCTGAGCTGCCGCTTCGCTGGAACTGACGTCGCCGATATCCATGCTAAGCGGATCCAGCACCCTGTCCCTGATGGCGGCCAGATTCTCCGGGATGGTGGCCGCTGCCGCCTGAAGCGCAGGCCAAAGACGGAACGGCTCCGTGCGCTGCTCGACACCGTCCTGCTCCTGAACTGACAATTGGGTGTAGAGCGAGTCCAGAGTGCCGACTACAGCCTCCTTGGCAAGGACCCCGGTAAATATGCCGACCGTGGCCGGCCAATTGTCGTCTTCGATTCCAAGGGGGGAGAACAGCGGTGTGATGGTCTGGCCTACGGCTGCCAGTACGGATCTCTGCTGCGCTCCGCTCGCAAATGAACCGTCCGTGCCGACCGAGTTGAGGAGATTCAGTGCCAATACCATGGTCACGATAACTTTTCCCGCGTCGCGGATAAATATCTTTACTCTGTCCCAGGTGCGCAGGGTCACACCTTTCAGCGTCGGAATGTGGTACGGCGGCAGCTCCATCATGAAGCCTGCGCTCTCCCCTGAAAGCAGGGTACGGCGCATGACCATACCGGTAAGCACCGCGATGCTGATGCCAATGAGATAGAGCAGGAAGACCAGGTTCTGTCCGTTGCTGGGAAAGAACGCCGCCACGAACAGTGCATATACCGGCAGGCGCGCGCCGCATGACATGAAGGGATTCATCAAGATGGTAAGCTTCCGCTCACGCTGATTTTCCAGAGTCCGTGTGGCCATCACGGCGGGGACGTTGCAGCCGAATCCCACGATCATCGGCACGAATGCCTTGCCTGGCAGACCGATGCTGCGCATCGCCCGGTCCATGACGAAAGCGGCCCGCGCCATATAACCGGTATCCTCCAGTATCGAGAGAAACAGGTAGAGGCAGGCGATAATGGGTATGAAGGTGGAGACGACCTGTATACCGGCGCCGACCCCCTGCGCGAGGATGACCCGGCTCCAGTCCGGCAGCCCGGCCTGCGTTATCAATTCACCCAGACCATCCACGAGTATGGCGCCCACGGTCATGTCGAAGAAATCAATGAAGGCGCCACCGATGTTGATGGTGAACATGAACATCAGATACATGATGACAAGAAAAACCGGAATTCCCGCGACCCGGTTCAACACGACCTGGTCGATTCGGTCGGACAGGGTTTTGCCCAGCTTTCCCGCTTCGCGGATTGAGCGCTGGGCCAGTGTATGGGCATGTCCGTAACGGGCGTCGGCGATATGAATGTCGGCCTCTTCGCCGGACCGCGTTTCGATGACCCGTTTCCATTTTTCCACCAGTGCAACCGCCGCCTCACCCGCCAGGCCGAGTGCGTGGCTGTCACCTTCCAGCAGTTTCAGCGCCAGCCAGCGCAGATTGGCCCGGTCCGAGACGCCTTCCAGCTCGGGAATGATTGCGCTGATCGCCTGCTCGACCGTGTCTTCGTGGGTGACCTCGAATTCGCAGCATTCCGGCCCGGTCAGAAGGCGCTGGATCTGCTGTTTGAGCAGGCCCATCCCCTCTCCGGTCACCGCAACCACCGGGACAACCGGGCAGCAGAGCTGCGCCGCCAGCTTTTCCGTATCCACCTCGATGCCGCGCTTGCGCGCCACGTCCATCATATTCAGCGCCACCACCATTGGAATCCCCATTTCCCGCAGCTGGACGCTGAAATAGAGGTTGCGCTCGAGGTTCGAGGCGTCGATGACGTTGACTATCAGATTGGCTTCCCGGGAGAGCAGGTAGTCGCGGGTGATCTTCTCGTCCAGCGAAGAGGCGTCGAGCGAATAGATACCCGGCAGATCGATGACACGCACATCATCGCCGTCGATCCTGAAGCGCCCCTCTTTGCGATCCACCGTGACGCCGGGCCAGTTGCCGGTCTTTTGGCGGATGCCGGTGAAAGCGTTAAAGAGAGCGGACTTGCCGCAGTTGGGGTTACCTCCCAGTGCAATGATGGGCACGCTCCACTCCCCTGGCCGGATGGTCCAATTCGATGATCCGATACTAACGCGTTTCGGATAAGTCCAGCGGTTTGGCAAACAGTTTGCTGGCAACGGTTCCGCCGAGCGCCACCCTGTTTCCCTCGCAGGCGATCACGACGCCTTTGTCACGTTGCTGAGTCACCTTGATTCTGGAACCGACGCGGATACCCAGTCCCAGCAATCGCCTTGCTGTCCGGCGGTCGACCCGGATTTCGGAGATCAAAACCAGCTGATCGATTGCCAGTTGGTCCAGCGCCGTCGGGGAGTGAATATCGGTATTCATAAATTTAATGCCAATTAAGAATAATTCCTATTCGCATCCTAGCATCGACACTTGTCGGGATCAACAGGTCTGCTCAATTTCGCGCTTCCGCAACAGGTCCGCCCGCATGGGTTTGAGGAAATTGGCACCCTGGGGTGTCATGCGCCGTTCGAACGCCTCGCGGACGCGCCGGTAAAGTTCGGGGTCTATCCGGTGTTCGGTGTGAGTCACGTTCAGTATCTGTTTCTCAAACTGGGCAAAATCCCTGAAATGTCCGGGAGCGTCGAAAAATATCTGCCTGACCAGTTGAAAACCGCCGCCGGCCACCGCTTTTTCCACGGCCCGGAAAGCTGCCTGGCGCACCTCTCTTTCGTCATGGAAGAGTTTCATGATGTCATTGAAGTCGCCCCGGTAAACCGGTTCGGACAGATACGCGAGGCCGCCGGGTTTGAGTACGCGATGTATCTCCGTGAGGGCCTCATCCATGCGATCAACCGGGACGTGGTGCAGGGATTTGAGCATGATCACCAGATCGACGCTCTCTGCGGGCAGGTCTATTGCCTGCGCACCGCCGGCAACGAATTCGACATTGTCCAGGTCGTCGATCAACAGGTTTTTTTGATGCTGAATCTGATCCACTTCGGTGGCGATGATGTACCCGGCGCGTAACTGTTCCGCCAGTTGGCGTGTCATCCAGGCCGTGCCGCACCCCAGTTCCAGCACCCTGGCGCCCGCTAGCGGCAGGTTTTGCCGCATAACCTCCAGCTCAGTGGATTCGCGATAGCTGGTTTCGTCGTCTATTCTCATGGTTTTCCGACCCTGTCAAAGATACGTTAATATCTAGGGTATCGTCGCAACCTGCCCAGAACAAGATGCGGCAACAGGAGGATAGATTGCGCCGAAAAATAAGCGTCCGGCTGGGCGATCTGCTGGACCGGCAACGGCTTCGACTGGCCCACCCCGATGCACTGTTTCAGCTGGCGCTGCTTGGATTGATTACCGGGCTGCTGGCCGGCACGGTGATTCTGCTGTTCCGACTGGCGGTAGAGGGGACCCAGAGCGGATTTCTGCCAGGCGGGTTGCCGGAGAATTACGAAATGCTCCCGCTCTGGCTGAGGTTGCTGCTGCCAACCCTGGGTGGCGCTATTATCGGTCTGCTCTTTTTCAGATTTTCCCGCGGATTGTACCTGCTGGGCGTTGCCCGGGTGATGGAGCGCATGTCCTATCATCAGGGTCATCTCACACTGCGTGGCTTTTTTCTGCAGTTCCTGGGCGCAGCGGTTGCCATCATCAGCGGCCATTCGGTCGGCAGGGAAGGGCCGCACGTCTATCTGGGGGCAGCCTCCGGCAGTCTTTTGGGGCAGTATCTTCACCTGCCCAACAACTGTATTCGTACCCTGGTCGGCTGTGGTGCGGCCGCCGCAATCGCAGCCTCCTTCAATACGCCGCTGGCGGGTGTGATATTCGCTCTGGAGCTGGTGATGATGGAGTATACGCTGGCCAGTTTCATCCCGGTAATGCTCTCCGCGGCCAGCGCCAATGCAGTCTCTGTGCTGGTGCTGGGCGGTGAACCGGCGTTCCAGATTCCGGACCTTCATCTCGGAAGTCTCACACAGATGCCGCTGGTGATGCTGCTGGGTGTGGTTGCCGGCGCCCTGTCCGCGCTTTTCATTCATCTGCTGCAAGGCCTGTCGATGCGGGTCAGAAAATGGCCTTTCTGGTGGCGAACCAGCTGTTCGGGGCTGGCGGTGGGCATTATCGCAACCGCCGTCCCCGAGGTGATGGGAATCGGCTACGATACGGTCAATGCCGCTCTTCTGGGAGAGATAGGTATTGCCGTGCTGGCGCTGTTGCTGGCGTTCAAGATGCTGGCTACGACTTTGTCCGTCGGCATGGGAATACCGGGTGGCATGATCGGACCGGCGCTTTTCATGGGCGCTACGCTGGGAAGTCTGTTCGCCCAGTTGGCCAATCTCATGTTGCCCGGCGCCGCTTTCGACGTCGGATTCTACGCTGTGCTGGGGATGGGCGCGATGATGGGCGCGAGTCTGCAGGCGCCGCTGGCAGCGCTCACTGCGATGATTGAGTTGACCTATTCACCGCAGATAATCATGCCTGGTATGCTGGCGGTGGTAATTGCCGGATTGACTGCAAGTGAACTGTTTGGAAAGCAGTCGATCTTTATCGCGGTGCTTAAAGCCGCCGGTATGGACTACAATGCCGATCCGGTGACCCAGGCTTTGCGCCGCATTGGTGTTGCCAGCATTATGCAGCGAAATTTTGTGCGAACCGGAGCCTTGCTCACGCGGCAGGAAGCCGGCGAACTGTTGGGGAAGGAGCCGGAATGGCTGCTGCTGTACCGGGAGCACGAGCCGGTCGCGCTGATGCAGGCGGTGGATCTTGTGCGCCATCTGCAGGAGACGGATGACAAGCCGTTGATGGATGCCCGTATCGATCTGACGGCGGTCCCCGGTCGCCGCTTCGAGGTGGCCGGTGTCAATCTGCAGGCAAATCTGCACGAGGCGCTGGAGATACTCGATCGGAAGGGGGTCAATGCGCTTTATGTGGAGCGGATGGCGGTACCGGGTATCAACCGGATATACGGTGTGATTACGCGCAATTCGGTGGAAAGTGCCTACCGCTATCGATTTGATTGACATCCCGGAAGATGCGCTGTTCGATGGCGTTTGATGTGGCTCAATTATCTCAGGTTTTTTGGGGAAAAGTGGTGCAGTGGTCTGTGTCTGAGCGTATATTTTAACTGGAATGTAACGAATCCGTAACACGATATTTTGGAGTCGTTGCAGGGATGCCGCTGTAAATTTCGGAGTTTGCAAACTGGGAGCGCTTGATATCCTCTCTGGCCAAAACTGGAAACCATGTTTTTTCCAGTGCTCTGAACCTTTACCAGACAATAACCAATATAGAATATATTCCCGGTAGCGTGGCACCGGGGTTGATTTTCACCTTACAGGAAACGCAGAAATGACAGCAGAAGAAAACTCTGACGCAATGGATTCAACGCCCGGCGCTCAAGGCGGCGCGGCTCAGCCGATGGGCCAGAGCGGTGAGTTGCAGGATCTCCTCGAAGAGAACAAGCGACTGCAGGCTGCATTGGAAAAAAGAAAGCAAAGCGAAAAGAAGGCGATGCGCCGTTTTCGGAGGGAAGAGGAGCTGAAGCCCTATCAGGCGGAACTGATCCGGTTGCAACAGTACCTGGAGGCCAGCGGAACCCGGATGATCATCCTCTTCGAGGGAAGGGATGCAGCCGGAAAAGGAGGAACCATTCGCCGGGTAACCCGCTATATGAACGAAAAGCACTACCGTGTCGTGGCTCTCGGCAAACCCACCGACCACGAGAAGAGTCAGTGGTTTTTTCAGAAATACGTACGTCAATTTCCCCGCGGCGGCGAGATCGTGCTGTTTGACCGCAGTTGGTATAATCGCGCGATGGTGGAGCCGGTGTTCGGATTCTGTACCGAAAACGAGTACCAGAACTTTATGCGCGGCGTAGGCGGATTCGAGAAGGATCTGGTGCGCCAGGGAACCATTCTCGTCAAGCTCTATTTCAGCGTAACCAAGGAGGAGCAGGAACGGCGCTTCAACCGGCGCAAGACCGATCCCCTGCGGCAGTGGAAGCTGAGTGAGGTCGATGTTCAGGCGCAGGAGCGCTGGGAGGACTTCACCAACGTCAAGCATGAGATGCTGAAGCAGACCCACACGACACACGCTCCCTGGACTATCATTCGCTCAAATGACAAGCATCTTGCAAGACTGAATGCGATGAGGGTGATCCTCAACTCGGTGCGTTACTCGCGACTCGACCCGGAGCTGGATTTCGTGCCCGATCCGCGGATTGTGGTTTCGGGCTCCCGTGAGCTGGAGATGATGGAAGCCCAGCGCCTGGGCAGCGGGAAGTTCCAGGCCTGAGTAAACTTGTCGGCCGCAGACCTTTTGAACAGCCAGGTTCTGATACTTATCGGAGCCTGGCTTTTCTATTTTCTGATACATTCCGTGCTTGCTTCCTTGCCGGTCAAACGCATCGTAGCCGGGCGCTGGCCGAGGATGATGCCGGCGTACCGGCTGTTTTTCAACCTGACAGCACTGCTGCTGCTGGTGCCGCCGTTATACCTGACCTATCGTCTGAACGGGCCCTGGTTGTGGCGCTGGAGCGGTCCGGCCGGGTGGTGCGCCGACGGTATGGCGCTGATCGCCATCGCGCTGTTCTGCTGGACACTCAGATACTACGACAGTGGAGAGTTCATCGGCCTCAAGCAGTGGCGGGGAAAGGTTGCGTCGGTGGAGGATCAGGAGCGTTTCCACCTCTCTCCGATGCATCGGTTTGTCCGCCACCCCTGGTACTCACTCGGACTGGTACTGATCTGGAGTCGGGATATGAATCTGCCTTTTCTGCTGACGGCTGTCGTCATTACGCTATATTTTCTGGTGGGCTCCCGCTTGGAAGAGAAAAAGCTGCTGGCTTATCACGGCAGCGTCTATCAACGCTATCGGGAGCGGGTGCCGGCGTTGCTGCCGACACCCTGGCGTTACCTTTCCAGAGAGGATGCAGCGGAGTTTGAACGCGATGTCGACAGAGGATGAGATCCTGACGATAGACGCCCTGATGCAGCAGTGCGGCGTCCAGTTTGGAACAAGCGGGGCAAGAGGGCTTGCGGAGGCGATGACCGACCGTGTCTGTTTTGCCTACACCAGCGGTTTTCTCGGGTATCTGGCGCATGAGCAGGAGTTCAGGCCGGGATCCGAAGTGGCTATTGCGGGAGACTTCCGTGCGAGCACTCCAAGGATCATGGCCGCCGCAGCGGGTGCAGTAAGGGACAGGGGTGGCGTGCCGGTAAACCTGGGCTCTATTCCGACGCCCGCGCTTGCGCTCTACTCCCTGGAACGAAAAATTCCCGGTCTGATGGTGACAGGCAGCCATATTCCCGAGGATCGCAACGGAATCAAGTTCTACAAAGCTGCAGGGGAGGTTCTGAAACCGGATGAAAGCGGCATCCGCCGGCAGCGGGTGCATATCCCGGAGGGGGTATTCGACGCGCACGGCATGTGCCGGAGCGACCTCGAATTGCCCGTCGAAACCGACGCTGCCCGCCGGCGTTATTGTCAAAGATATCTGGATTTTTTCCCGGCGCATTGTCTGCACGGGAAGCGCATCGGTCTGTACCAGCACTCCTCGGTCGCGCGCGGGTTGTTATACGACATTCTGGAAGGTCTCGGTGCGGAAGTGATCCGGCTCGGTTATTCCGACAGTTTCATTCCGGTCGATACCGAGGCGATTCGCGCCGAAGACGTGGCGCTGGCGCGCCAATGGGCGCAGCGGCATGAGCTGGATGCGCTGGTTTCAACCGACGGTGACGGCGATCGACCCTTGATCGGGGATGAAACCGGCGCATGGATGCGCGGTGACGTGGCCGGTGTGCTCTGTGCGCGTTACCTTGGAATCAGGTGTCTGGTCACGCCGGTCAGCAGCAACAGTCTGGTTGAGCGGTGCGCCTGGTTTGAGCGCATTCAACGCACCCGCATCGGCTCACCCTACGTGATCGAGGCGATGAACGAGGCGGTGTCGTCGGGGCGAACGGCGGTTGCCGGGTATGAGGCGAATGGCGGGTTTCTGCTGGCTGATGAAGTGCGTCGCAAATCCGTGCGGCTGTCGCCGCTGCCCACCCGGGACGCGGTAATCGTAATCCTCTCGGTACTGATGCTGGCGCAGCAGTTGCGGCGCTCTCTTTCGGCCCTTGTTTCGGTGTTGCCGCGCCGCTACACCTTCAGTGACCGGTTGAAGGAGTTCCCCACCGAATTGAGCCGCGCCAGGATAGAGTCGATGAATAGCGGCGGGCCGGGCGAACGTGCGGCGGCGGTGGAGGCCGTTTTTGCGGATGAACTCGGCGCGGTTGAAAAAATTGATGCCACAGACGGATTGCGCGTCACGTTCGTATCCGGTGAGGTGGTCCACCTACGCCCTTCCGGGAACGCACCGGAGCTGCGCTGTTACACGGAGGCGGATTCGCCCGAACGGGCGGCGGCGATAAATCGGCGATGTATTGAAATCATGGAAGGCTGGCGCAGGTAGACCGAGGTCAAGAACCGAGAGTGGATGCCGACGATATCTGCAGGCGTTTCCATGCGACTTTTGGCGGACGCTATCACTCTTGCAGAATCAGGGGGCTTGAAACCATGCTGGATTATGCTGAAAAACGAGATTTTCCGCGCATGTGCATCGATTGTGCCGCTCGTTACCGGGTGGAAGGCAGCGACAGCGCCGGAAATGCGATTGCCAGGGATCTCAGCGGCGGTGGATTGCGGCTGCGGGTCGAAAATGAACTGCTCACCGGAAGCCGGCTCAATGTCGAGATCAGACCGGGAAAAAATATCACCCCGCCGCTCTACGCGGTGGCGGAGGTGGTTCGATGCGAAGCCGATGGGCATGATTTCGAGGTCGCCTGCAGCATCGTCAAAATGCTTCAGGAATCTGAGGTTACACCGGATTTTATATGAAATACAGAGAGTTATAATTCGGCATGGACAGGCGGCTATCGCTGCTGGACACTGTTCTGATTGCCTTCGATCTCGCTCCGGAAGGCAAAGATTGACACGCTTTTGCAAGGTCGGGGCATGCGGATACGCAAACCCGCCTTTAGTGTGACGGCAGCGCCGTCAGCCGATTCGAGCGCCAAGCCATCTCGCGCCGCTGATCCGGACCCGCGTCGGGTGCACCTCGGCGAAAGTTATCGCCCGACTCTTTTTTCGCTCCGGTGTGATGGTTCGGCTGCCCAAGCAATCATCCGGGATTCGCTATAACTGGGCATCACGCGGGCAGGCGCAATAAGGTAAAATCCCATTTTTCACGTTGGTGAATCCAATCGCCTCTTCTCCTTGAATGTGTTTTTAACTTCCACTGATTTGCCATGAGCAGCCAGCAACCCCACCGCATCCGCGAGATACCCTATAACTACACCTCGTTCTCCGACCGGGAGATCGTAATCCGGTTTCTCGGGGAGGAGATCTGGCGTCTGATCACCGAACTGCGCGGCACCCGGCGCACCGGACGATCGGCACGAATGTTGTTCGAGGTGCTCGGGGATATGTGGGTAGTGGTGCGTAATCCTTACCTGCAGGAGGATCTGCAGGCGGATGAGGGGCGCCGCAACGCGCTTATCGGAGCGCTGAAACACCGCCTCGATCAGTTCGAGGGGCGCGCGAATGGTAACCGGAAAGCGCTGCAGTTGCTGCAGGCCGCGCGTAAATCGGTGGAGTCCTTCTCCGCCTGTTTCGAGAGCAATAATGCGTTGCGCCAGAGGGTGCGCCGGGCACTCACCCACATTACCCGCCGCGACAACGTCGATTTTGGGGGGCTGGCGCGGGTATCGCACGCCACGGATGCCACCGATTGGCGGGTGGAGACGCCTTTTGTGGTAATCAGTCCGGATAGCGAGGGGGAGGTTGCCGCCATCGTAAAAGCCTGCATCGACTGCGGCCTCTCGCTGATTCCGAGAGGGGGAGGGACCGGATATTCCGGGTCGGCGGTACCGCTGGATACCCGGTGTGCGGTCATCAATACCGAAAAGCTGGAGCAACTCGGAGAGGTGGAGTACCTCCTGCTGCCGGGTGTGGAGCACAAGGTGCCGACCGTGCGCGCCGGCGCCGGGGTGGTAACGCGCCGGGTATCCGACCTGGCTGCCGATCTCGGTCTGGTATTTGCCGTCGATCCCACCTCCCAGGACGCATCGACCATCGGCGGAAATATCGCCATGAATGCCGGTGGAAAAAAAGCAGTGCTCTGGGGCACCACACTGGACAACCTGGTCTCCTGGCGCATGGTGACCGCGGACGGCTGCTGGCTTGAGGTTGAACGCCTGAATCACAATCTGGGCAAGATCCACGAGCAGCCGGAAGTGCGCTTCCGGATCACGCGGTATCGGTCTGATGACAACGGGCGCATCGGCGACCCGGAAATTCTCAGCATGCCCGGTGCGAGTTTTCGCAAAGCGGGCCTGGGCAAGGATGTAACCGATAAGTTCCTATCCGGACTGCCCGGGGTGCAGAAGGAGGGGTGTGACGGATTGATCACATCCGCGCGCTTTGTCCTGCATCGCATGCCGGAGCATGTCCGCACCGTCTGCATGGAGTTCTTCGGGAGCGATCTCTCCAAATCGGTGCCGGCCATCGTGGAGATCAAGCAATACATAGAACAGTGTGAAGGCGTTCAATTGGCAGGTCTGGAGCATCTGGACGAGCGCTATGTGAAGGCGGTGCACTACGCCACCAAGGCGCCGCGAAGCGAGCGGCCCAAGATGGTGTTGATCGCCGATCTGGTTTCCGACGATCAGGATCTGGTGGCGCGAACCGCATCGCGGGTCGTGCAGTTGGTCAACGCGCGTGATGCCGAAGGCTTCATCGCCGTCAGCCCCGAAGCGCGGCGCAGTTTCTGGCTGGACCGGGCGCGCACTGCCGCTATTTCCGCCCACACCAACGCGTTCAAGATCAATGAAGACGTGGTGATACCGTTGGAACGGCTGGCCGACTACAGCCGTGGTATCGAGCGCATCAACATCGATCAGTCCATCAGCAATAAGCTGAAGATCATGCAGGCAGTGCTGGATTACCTCAGCGGCAGCATGCCCGAGGGGCGCCTTGGTGAGGAGTATGAGGAGTCCAGCGAAAACGACGCTATACAGGCGTCCAAAAGGGACGCAGCGCGTGAGCTGGTGTCCGCCGCGATTGGTAGATGGCAGGGCATTCAACAGTGCCTGGAGGCACCGGTCAATGATCACCTCTATCTGTTGCGCGACAAGGAACTGCCGCTGGTGCGTGAGGGTGACACGCTGCTGGAGATGATGCTGCGGCGTGATCTGGTCCACAGCTACCGGAAGGAGGTGGCTGCTCCTCTGGCAGAGATTCTCAATGGCCAGGAGATGCGTCCGGTACGGGAAAAGCTCGACCGGATACATCGCGAAATTCGGGATTCGCGGCTTTTTGTGGCGCTGCACATGCACGCGGGCGACGGCAATGTTCACACCAATATCCCGGTGCATTCGCACAACTATCAGATGCTGCACGAAGCGGACCGGATTGTGGACCGGATTATGCAGCTGGCGACCTCCCTGGATGGCGTGATCTCCGGAGAGCACGGCATCGGGATGACCAAGGTGAGGTACCTGGACCAGGAGAAGTTGCAGAAGTTCGTCGAATATAAGCGCAAAGTGGATCCGCAGGCCCGCTTCAATCCGGGAAAGCTGATGCCAGGGTCCGGGCTGGATGGCGCTTATACGCCGTCACTCCGACTGGTGCAGCAGGAGGCGATCATCCTGGAGGAGAGCGAGCTGGGCGAGCTCAACGACGATATCAAGCACTGCCTGCGCTGCGGAAAATGCAAACCCGTGTGCCAGACACATATTCCCCGGGCAAATCTGCTTTACTCGCCGCGCAACAAAATTCTCGCCACCGGCCTGATGGTGGAGGCGTTCCTCTACGAGGAACAGACACGGCGTGGGCTCTCTTTGCGCCATTTCGAGGAGATGAACGATGTCGCGGACCACTGTACTGTCTGCCACAAATGTCAGACTCCCTGCCCGGTCGATATCGATTTCGGCGATGTCACCGTGCGTATGCGCAAAATACTTATCGATCGTGGAAAGAAGAGAAAACATCCGGGCAGCTGGGCGGCACTGGCTTTTCTCAACGCAGCCGATCCACGCACCATCCGGGTGCTGCGTAAGGGGCTGCTGGAATGGGGTTTCAAAGGGCTGACGCTGGGGCACGGTCTGTTCCGACGACTGGGATTGCTGGGCGAGCCGGATCGTCTCCCGGCGGCAACCACAGGACGGGTCGATGCAAGGGTGCAGGTGGTGGAGCTGCTGAGGCGCCCGTTGCGGGTGGAGCTGCCGAAGAAGACGACGCGTGCCATGTTGGGGCTGGAGGATAGAAATTTCGTCCCTATTCTGCGCGATCCCGCGCGGATCGATGAGGAGTCGGAGGCGATTTTCTATTTTCCGGGATGCGGTTCCGAACGTCTTTTCAGCGAAGTCGGCCTGGCCACAATTGCCATGGTCTATCAGCTGGGAGATCAACTGGTACTGCCGCCCGGGTATCTCTGCTGCGGCTATCCTCAGACCGCCGCCGGTCTGGATCAGAAAGGACGGCAGATCACGACCGAAAACCGGGTACTGTTCCACCGGGTCGCCAACACCCTCAACTATATGGACATCAAGACCGTGATCGTCTCCTGCGGCACCTGTATGGATCAGTTGCTCAAGTACCAGTTCGAACAGATTTTCCCCGGATGTCGGCTGCTGGATGTACACGAATATCTGATGGAAAAAGGGGTGAAAATGCAGCAGGCGAACAAGCCTGGATATCTCTACCATGACCCCTGCCACTCGCCGATAAAGCAGCACAATCCGCTGGAGGTGGCCGCGCAGCTGATGGGGTCGGAGGTCAGGTTGTCGGACCGCTGCTGCGGTGAGGCGGGCACGCTCGGCGTGTCGCGGCCGGATATCGCCAATCAACTCAGGTTCCGGAAACAGCAGGAGCTGCAGGACGGCATCCGCGCTCTGCGTGGAACGGAGCGTATCACAAGTGACGAAGTCAGGCTGCTGACCAGCTGTCCCGCCTGTCAGCAGGGCCTGAACCGTTACCGGGACGACACCGGATTGCGGGTCAGCTACATGGTGGAGGAGCTTGCGCGCGACAGCATGGGGCCTGAATGGCAGCGGGAGATCGTCACCAGGCTGCTCAATGGCGGAATTGAACGGGTACTGCTGTAGTCTGCCGTGGAGCCGCGTTTACGTTCGGTTGCGCCTTGCGTCGCGCAATTTCCCGCACCCGGAGAAAGCGCGCAGCTTGCCGGACCGGTTTACGCAACTCCTGCGAAGGCGTGCGCACCACCAGGTTTCCTGACAAGCGCTGCGCCTCTGCCGGTGATACTGCTATCTTCATCCCGGGTTAATCGCTGACAGGCGCTGCCGTATCTCTTCCGGAATCTCAGCTGTCTTCTCCAGAAGTGCCTGCGCGTCTCTGTGCAACAGCACCCGCTGGTCGTAGTCTAGCAGTGACAGCACAGCTTCGAACTCCGCCGGCGGTGCGGAGAGCAGGGTTGGCACCAGTTCGTGACTGCCGATGGGTGAGTCCGGAGCGAGCAGGTCCGCCACCAGCGGGTATTGCAGCAGCTCGAAGTGGGCGCGCCGGGCCTCCTCCTCCCGGGCCAGGTTGCGCAACGCCGTCTGGTCATTGCCGGCGCCCCTGCGCACGGCCGCCGTAATGACCTGGAGCAGCTTCTCAATAGCCTCCTGGTTTTCGCGCTGATCATCCGCCAGCCCCGCTGACTGTTCGTAGCATTTGTCCAGCCGCTCCTTGATGCCCAACACCAGACTGCTGTTTTCGTTGGGCTGCATCCTCACCGCTGCGTGAATCGATTTGCGAAGTTCGGTGACGAATGCAGACAACTCCTCGTGATCCAGGCGCTGCGCCTCGTCCAGAGACTCCCTGGACAGGGTTCGCTCGGATTCCGGAAACAGTGGATTATCTCTTTTGCGCAGCAGATGTCTCTCCCTGCGTCCGGGGTGCTGGCTGAAAGGCAGTTTCATGGCGTGTACCGGCTGGCGGGTTGCACCGTCTTCACATAATGATTACTTGTAGGCTGGTATAGGGTTCGCCCGGTACCAGATTTTTCCCTCGGGCTGATACTCCCAGACCTGCTCATCGACCAGAGTCTGTTCAATCTGACGGTCTTTTAACACATAGGATATTCGGGCGGTCTGGATGACTCTGCCCTCGCTTATCGGTGTCGGCGGCCGGATCACTTCGTAGCTGGTCACCTTGATGTTGTCCAGACCCGTGGGAAGGCTCTCACTGGAGAATCGCTCAGGCTGAAGAAAAACGTAGGCGCTTTCCGGGCTGCCCCAGCGAACCGTGTTTTGGTAGCTGGAGAGCACCTTTTCAAGTTCGATATCCGATTGCCTGCTCTGCAGTGACTGGCAGCCGCTCAACGACAACAGGAGCAGGACCATCGGTAGGAAGAGGTGTCTGATGGAAAGGGTGTTCATAGGGATATATCTGGTGGCCGATGGGCTCGACATAGTAAGCGAGTCATACGGGATCGCACAACTGTCGGTATCCCTGCTAAGATGCGACGCCTGGTAACGCGCGCCGAAAGCAGGCACCAGACCACGCCGAAGGAATGCTTGAATGACACAACAAACTGACCAGGAACCGAGAGCTGAAATCCGGATCGGTGACAGCCGCATCACGCTGCTCGGTACCGCACATGTTTCGCGCGCCAGTGCGGAACGGGTGAAGGAGATGCTGTCGACTGGAGAGTACGATGCCGTCGCGGTGGA
The DNA here is from genome assembly GCA_020445405.1 of Gammaproteobacteria bacterium. Classification (GTDB taxonomy): domain Bacteria; phylum Pseudomonadota; class Gammaproteobacteria; order Chromatiales; family Chromatiaceae; genus HKST-UBA178. Next base: position 23,487 of record JAGRGQ010000012.1, read on the forward strand.
GCTGTGCCCCAGCCGATACAATGCGCTGGTCGATCCGGATGCGCTCTCCCGTATGGACCTGTTTCGGGTGTTCAGGGAGGGTAAGGCGAGCATGGTGGCCGCCAACCTGGCACTCGGCGCCTATCAGCAGCGGATTGCCGAGCAGCTGAATATCGAGCCTGGTGCGGAACAGCGCGCGGCGGTGCACTATGCCAGGAACAGCAACACGCCGGTACTGCTTATTGACCGGGAGATCGGTGTCACGCTCAAGCGGGTTATGCACAACATCCCCTGGTGGCAGCGGTTGGGGATCGTCGCCGGGCTGCTGGCCAGCGTTATCTCCCGGGAGCAGGTGAGTGAGGAGGAGATCGAAGCGCTCAAGCAGGGTGACATGCTGGAGACCACCTTTGCCGAGTTTGCAGAGAACAGGCAGGATCTTTACCTCCCCCTGATCGACGAACGGGACCGGTATATGGCTGCCCGTCTGCAACAGGAGGCGGATACCCACAGCCATGAAAACATACTGGCGGTGGTGGGTGCCGGCCACCTGAAAGGGATACACGGCTATCTTGCCGAGGGTATGGCAAACCCGGGTGGGACGATCGAGGCGCTGGATCATCTGCCCCGGCCGAGCCGATGGCCACAACTGATACCCTGGTTTATTGTGGCATTGGTGCTGCTCGGTTTCAGTATCGGCTTTAGCCGCAGCCCCGCGTTGGGCTGGCAACTGGTGCTGGACTGGGTGCTGATCAATGGATCCCTGTCCGCGCTGGGAGCGCTGATTGCCGCAGCTCATCCGTTTACCGTAATCACCGCTTTTCTGGCCGCGCCGATCACCTCGCTGAACCCGACCATTGGCGCCGGCATGGTGACCGCAGCGGTGGAGATCTATCTGCGAAAACCGCAGGTCGGGGATTTCAGCAGGCTGCGCCACGATACCACCAGACTCAAAGGTTGGTGGCAGAACCGGGTGTCGCGCACATTGCTGGTATTTCTGTTCAGTACGCTGGGCTCTGCGGCGGGCACCTATCTGGCGGGATTTCGAATCTTTGACCGACTCGCAGGTTGACGGTCACGGGGATGCATCTGCCGGGAAACTGCTGCCGGTTCAGGCTGCGGGATCTCCGCAGGGGGAGATGTTCAGCTCAGCTGTGAGTCGCGGAGAATATCGAATTTTTTCGTATGGTGATCCGGGCTTCATGCAGGCGTCTGGTCCATCAACGTTTTCATCGCATGGCGCAAGTTGGCAAACAGGTGCCTGTTCTCTTTCTCCTCTCTCGCCAGCAGTTGTTTCATGTGCTCACGCCGGGTCGGCGCGCTGAAGCAGGCGGGGCAGCTGTCGGCGATGATCGGAAGTGCCGCATCGCGGGCAAAAGCGCCGGTCTGGGTCTCCCGGCAGTAGACCAGCGGCCGGATAATACGGACGTCGCCGGCGTCGTTCAGATAGTGCGCTTTCATGGTCCGCAGCTGACCGCCATGAAACATGGACAGCAACAGGCTCTCGGCGAGATCGTCCAGGTGCTGGCCAAGGGCCAGCACATTGTAACCGTGCCTGCGGCAGGTGGTGTACATGATGCCCCGCTTCATGCGTGAGCAATAGGCACAAAAGGAATCACCGTCCATGTTTTCCACCGCCTGTTTCATGATCGGCTGCGAACAGTAGTGGTAAGGTACGCGGATGCTTTCGTAGTAGGCTTTCAGGGATGCAGGATCGAATCCCTCCACCTCTGGGTCCACGGTAATAACGCCGAGATCGAACCTGACCGGAGCGTATGACTGCAGGTGTTTCAGGATCTGCAGCAGGGTCAGTGAGTCCTTGCCCCCGGATACGCCCAGCAGAATTCGGTCCCGGTCGCGGATCATGTTGAAGTCGGCGATGGCTCGGCCAACCTTGCGCAGTAGTGATTTTGGAGGTTTATGGCTCATTATTGACTCAATATTTGGTGTATAAGGACGACTCAAGGTCTGGAGCGCAACAGTGTAGCCGGGTTTGCGCTTCCACAGGCCGACGTATACTTTGTGACGCCAACCGACAGACAGAGATCAGGGAGTGGGGAAATGGGTGAGTTTTCGTTAATTCTGGTGGTGCTGGCCATTGTGCTGGTGGTGCTGGGCGCGAAACGGGTGCCGCAAGGCACCGAGTATACCGTAGAGCGGTTTGGCCGCTATACCAAAACGCTGCGGCCCGGACTGAATATTATCGTGCCCGTTATCGATTCCGTGGGCGCCAAGCTCAACATGATGGAGCAGGTGCTGGATGTGCCCTCGCAGGAGGTGATCACCCGCGACAACGCCATGGTTACCGTGGATGGCGTGGTCTTTTTCCAGGTTCTGGATGCGGCCAAGGCAGCTTATGAGGTGAGCCAGCTCACGCACGCCATTCTGAATCTGACCATGACCAACATCCGCACGGTGATGGGCTCCATGGACCTGGATGAACTGCTATCCAAGCGCGATCACATCAACGCCCAGCTGCTGAGTGTCGTGGATGATGCGACGACCCCCTGGGGGGTCAAAGTGACCCGCATCGAGATCAAGGATATCTCTCCGCCGATGGATCTGGTTGACGCGATGGGGCGGCAGATGAAGGCGGAACGCGAGAAGCGGGCGGCGATTCTGGAATCCGAAGGCCAGCGCCAGTCGGAAATTCTGAAGGCCGAGGGTAAGAAGCAGGCTGCCATCCTGGAGGCGGAAGGGGAGAAGGAGGCTGCTTTTCGCGCAGCCGAAGCGCGCGAACGACTGGCGGAAGCCGAAGCCAAGGCCACGATGATGGTCTCGCAGGCGATTGCCAAGGGTGATGTTAATGCAATCAACTACTTTATTGCGCAGAAATATACCGAAGCATTAAAAGATATCGCTTCGGCGGAGAACCAGAAGATTATCATGATGCCGCTGGAGGCATCGAACCTGATAGGCTCGCTCGCGGGTATCACGGAGTTGGCCCAAGGGGCAGCGAAAAGCAGAGGGGGAGCTGCCTGATGGATTGGCTCGAGAGTGCCGTCTACTGGCACTGGTGGGTGCTGGGTGTGGTATTGGTCATTCTGGAGGTGTTTTCACCTGGCGTCTTTTTCATCTGGATGGGCGTGGCAGCGGGCGCGGTGGGGCTGGTGATGCTGTTGTTTCCGGCGCTGGGCTGGGAATACCAGCTACTGTTGTTCGCGCTGATCAGCGTTGCCAGCGTGGTGCTGTGGCGTTTGCTGCTCGTGAGGCATCCGATTGCCACCGATCAGCCGCGGCTGAACCGTCGGGGAGAGCAGTATATTGGCCGGACATTTACGCTGGAAGAACCGCTGGTCAACGGACTGGGCAAGATCCGGGTCGACGACAGTACCTGGAAGATCGAAGGTGAGGATTGCGATGTCGGCACCAGGGTAACGGTGGTAGGTGTCGATGGGGTGGTGTTGAAGGTGGAGAGCAGGGTCGGGTGAACGGTGAGAAGTTTCATCTGGATTTGACCGGCAGGCCTTTAGAGGGTTACCGGGCGGATGACGTTGCGGTCGCTTTGGCGCGCCTGTTGCGGATACCCCAGGAGAGGGCGCGTAATCTGCTGCGGGGAAAGCCTTCGCGCATCAAGCGCCAATTTGAAAAAGAGAAGGCGCTTCACCTGATGGACAAGCTTATCGCCTGCGGAGCGCAGTGTGAAGTCACGCCAAGTGAAACCGGGGACGATGGCGGTCTCGGGGTTGAAGCGGATATCGAATTTTCGGAAAAGCTGGAACTCGAGATCGAGCAGCCGAAGACAGCGGACGAGGGGAAGGCTGCAACGGCGGGTCGAACGGATGCTGTGCGCGGCGAACCGGATGCGGAGCCGGTCGTCCCAACTGCGGAACGGGCAGTGCCGGCGGATAATGACGACGGGGATCGATCCGGTCAATCTGCGGTTGCCAAGGCAGCCGTGCCGGAAGTTGGCGGTGCGTCGGCATCAATCGTCGGCAGCAGGCAAAGAGTAGTTTCGATTGTGGGCGCCGTGGTCGTGCTGGTTGGATTCGGCGTCTGGGCGACGCTGAACTTCATGGGCGGATCCAAGCCCGGGCAGCAGAACCAGCTTCCTGCAGAACGGCCCGCCGGGGAGGCCGTTTCCAAAGTTGTTTCCGAGTCGGAGAATACCCGGCGCCGGCTGGAGTTAATGGCCAGCTCAGTGAAGATTTGGATGATTCAGTACGGCGCCGGTTTTGATCCGTCACAGGTCACTCTGGATCGCATGCAGCAGGATCTGGGGATCTCCACGGAGGAGATGGAGGACGGTTGGGGGACACGGCTGCACTACAGCGCTGCCGCCGGATCCTTCACGATCACCTCAGCCGGTCCCGACCGGACTTTTGGCAGCGGGGACGATATACAGCTGGAGAAGCCGGCCCGTTAGGGGGCAGGGACGAGAGCCGTCAACGGGTTCCGAATACCACGATGGTTTTGCCCTTGACGGTGATAAGGCCCTGTTCTTCCAGATTTTTAAGCACCCTGCCGGCCATTTCCCGGGAGCAGCCCACAATACGGCCGATCTCCTGCCTGGTGATACGGATCTGCATACCGTCGGGATGCGTCATCGCATCCGGTTGTTTACACAATTCCAGCAGCGTGCCGGCGATACGGCCGGTGACATCGAGGAAGGCCAGGTGCCCGACCTTGCGGCTGGTATGCAGCAGACGCTGGGTCAGTTGCGCGCCCATCGCGTACAGCATCTCCTTGACGTAAGGTTTCAGATCGGTTTCGAACAGCTGCTCCAGACGCGCATAGCTGATCTCTGCCAGCATGCAGGATGAGCGGGTGCGAACCAGTACGCTCCGGCTGGGCTGGATATGGGAGGTGAACAGGCCCATTTCGCCGATAAACTCTCCCTTGTTGAGATAGGTTAGAATTATCTCCTTCCCCTCTTCGTCCTCGATAATGATCGCAACCGAACCGTCCACCAGGTAGAACAGTGTATCGGCGTTGTCGCCGGGATGGACAATATCGGTTTTCGCCGGATAGCGTCTGCGGTGACAAAACGAGAGTAAGGGCTGCAGAAACTGGGGTTCCTGTTGCAGGGGCTTGACGATGCTCATGTTTACTCGCTTTGAAATACTCCCGATTACCAGATTCTAGGCAAGGAGTTGCCGGTTGTCGATCTATGATAGTCTGCACGCGGTTCAAAATTGGCGAGGATGTGATGAAAGCACGGGTAAAGTGGGTGGAAAATATGCTGATGGTGGGCGAGTCCGGCAGCGGGCACGCCATTATAATGGATGGGCCGCCGGAACATGGCGGCCGAAATCTCGGGATTCGGCCGATGGAGATGCTGCTGCTCGGTCTGGGCGGCTGCGCCGAGATCGACGTGGTGCATATTCTGAAGCGGGGCAGGCACCGGGTGAGTTCCTGCGAGGCGGTTGTGGAAGCGGAGCGGGCCGTAACCGATCCCAAGGTTTTTACCAGTATCCACGTTCATTTCGTGTTGGCGGGAACCGGCCTCAGTGAGAAAGCAGTGGCTCGGGCCGTTGCGTTGAGTGCAGAGAAGTACTGTTCGGCCTCCCTGATGTTGGGCAAGACGGCCGCAATAACCCACGATTACGAGATCAGGGAAGCGTAATGGATTCGGCTTCCGATGCTTTTCATGCCTTGGTCGAAGAGTTTTACGGGGTCTGGTTCCGATTCCATCCGGATGCGCTGCTGAGTGCCGCTCTTCCGGGTTACGGCGGAAGCATGCCGGCGCTGGATGACAGCCAGATGGGTGCGCTGGGGTCCTGGCTGGAGAGCACCGTCGTCGGGTTGGAGGAGATCGATTTCGATGCGCTCGATCCCGCAGAGCAGATCGACATGGAACTTCTTTTCGGCGCCTGCAGGGATGAATACCAGGCGATTCTGGCGCATGACTGGCGCCACCGGGATCCGCTGGCGTTCATGCCTCTGCGGACTATTTACCAGCTTGCGCTGGCTATTGGAAACAGCGGGCCGGCCGCGCTGGAAGCCTGTCTGCAGGGCGTGCCGGAGATACTGCAACAGGCCCGTGAGCATCTGACCGGATACCCTGAGCTGATTCCCCGCATCTGGGTCGACGCGGCGCTGCAGCAGGGTGCGGCCGGTGTTCGCTTTCTCAGGCAGTTGAGCGACCGGGGCGGTGTCGGCTCCGGCTTGCAGGCAGTGTCTGACCAGGCATCCCAGGCGATCGCCGCCTATCTGGAATTTCTCGCCAGGGAAGTCGCATCCGCGGCGGAGGGACGCTGTGCGTGCGGCGGGCAGCGTTTCCGTGAACAGCTTCGGCTCAGACATCACTTACCGGACAGGCCTGACGATTACCTCGATTTTGCCCGTGAGAGTTACCAGAAGAGCCGCGCTGAACTGGGTATGCTCTCGCTGGAGCAGACCGGCAGCGCCGATCCGCGCGGCTGGATGGAAAAACTCAACCGCAAAAACCCGGTGCCAGCCGAGCAGAGAGTGCAATACGTTCGTCGGCGCAGTACGGAGATTTACCGTATGCTGGCCGCTTCGGGACAGTTTACGCTGCCCCAATCGGCGGGCCTCGAACTGCAGTCGATGCCCGATGCGTATCCGTTGCAGGCGCCGGTTTACCGACCGCCGGCGCCCGGGGTGGCCGGCCCCTCCGCTCTGCTCTGTCTGCCGGGGATGCCGGCAGCGATGCCTGCCGACACTGGCGAGCGGCTGACAGCGTGGTGTATTCGCAACGCCTGGCCTGGGCGGCATCTGCAGGCCGCGGCCGCTGCCGGCAGTCCGCTTGCCGGCACCCTGGTGCGCCGCGTCAATCTGTCCGCCGCCCACCAGGCCGGCTGGTCCCTTTACGCCGAACAGTTGACGCAGGAGTTGGGTTTTTTTCCAACACCCGAACAGGCGCTGCAAGGTCAGCTGGAACGTTTACGCCGGTCGTTGATGGCGGTGCTGGATATCGAGTTCCATGTTCACGGTATGGCCGCTTCCGGTGCACTGCTGCAGCTGCGGTCGCTGCCCGGGCACAGCGCGGAACAGGCGGCGCACGATCTGCTGTCGCTCACCCGCCGCCCGACACAGCATCTGGCGGCTGTGGTGGAGTGGAAAATACTCGATGCGCTCCGCCGGTGGCATGCGCGCAGCGGAGGTATTGACATGGCAGCGTTCCATACCCGCTTGCTGGCCCAGGGAGGCATTGCCACACCGCCGGTCATAGCCCGGTTTTTTGGTCGCCAGGCGTGGGCATGGGTGGAAGCGCAGGTTTACAGCCAATAGGTCGATTTTGTCATCAGTTTTGCGGTCAGACGCATTGCCGCCTTCACCGGTCCGGGCAGAGGCGCGCCGCCACTGCTGGCGGCAACCTCGGCGTGCTGCTGTTCGTCCTTTCGCATCTGTTCCAGAATGGCGCGGCTTTTCCGGTCCGCCATCGGAATCTGCTGCAGGTGGCTGTCGATATGCGCGCACACCTGGCGTTCGGTCTCGGCAATGAAACCCAGACTCCATTTGTCTCCCGCCAGTCCGGCGGCCGCGCCGATTGCGAATGAGCCCGCATACCAGACGGGGTTTAACAGACTGCGCCTGTTACGAAGCTCCAGCAGGCGGTTGTGGCACCAGTCCAGATGATCGCTCTCCTCCCGGGCCGAGCGCTGCATGCTGTCCCTTACCCGGGGCAGCCGGGCGGTCAACGCCTGGCCCTGATAAAGCGCCTGCGCGCAGACTTCGCCTGTATGGTCCACCCGCAGCAGTCGTGCCACGTGCTGTTTCTGGTCCGGAGTTAGCTCTGCATCCTGCAGGCCGCGGGCGGGGTCGGCTCGCTCCGTAACCCGGGGTTTCCCAAACAGTGTCTGCAGTGCCTGATCGAATCCCATCAACAGACGGTCGGCGGCGGAATAGTCTCTCTCGTCCATGACGGACAAGAATAGGCGATCCGGCGCGCCGGGTGAAGTGTCTGATGCTGGTACGGAGACCAGACTGGCGGAGGCGCGGGGGGTTACGGACGTCAGTGAGCGGTCGGTTGCGGCAACTGCTGCAGCAACAACTGCACCGGATGCATCACTTCAATCCCGGGGTATAGGTGCTTCAGGCCAGCCGCCAGATGAAGCGCGCAGCCGGTGTTGCCGGTGACCAGAATATTGCATCCGTGCTGCCTAACCTGTTCCAAAATGGGCTGGCGCAGCCGGTCAGCCATTGCGGGCTGCATCAGCAGGTAGCTGCCGGCGGCGCCGCAGCAGCCCGTTTCCGGCAGCGCGCGAAGGTCGATGCCGGGTATCTGCCGGAGCAGACCGGTTACGCCCGCAGCTGCTCCGGGAAGCCGCCGCGACGAGCACGGGTGGTGTATCAGCACTTTGCGCTGCAGCGGCGAGAAGTGCAGTTTCTCCAGCAGTCCGGTGCTGCTGAGAAAGGTGCAGATATCGTTGACCGGTGCATTCAGTTTTTGTCCGGTTGCTTCATATTCGAGCAGTTGCACGCCGCAGCCGGTGGCAACATGGACAATCGCGTCGAGTTCCAGCCGGTTGAATGCACGTTGGTTCGTTTCGGCCAGTTGTTTGGCAATACCGGGTTGTCCGTTATGCTGGTGCAGCGCGCCGCAACAGGATTGCTGTTCGGGCACGACCACCTCGAAGCCAATGCGGGTTAATAGTCTGACTGACGCATGCAGTGCCGGTTGGTCGGTGATACGGCCAATGCAGCCCGTGAAGAGCGCGACGCGTCCGTTGTCGGGTTTGTCCGCCGGATAAAAAGGCTGCAGACGGGGGTGTTTCGACCAGACCGGTAACAGGTCGTCCAGGCGCCGGAACCGCGCTCCGCCGATTTTCCTCAAAATCCCTTTCAGACCGGATTGTTGATAGAGCCGGAGCATCGCCGGGCTGGCCCGGAAGTAGGGGAGGCGGGAGAGCAGAGAGAGTCGATAGCGCTGCAGCCGGGAGAGCCTGGCAGGCGCAAGCGCACGCACCGCATCGATCAGCATGCCGTATCGGACTCCGGACGGGCAGGCCGTCTGGCAAGCCAGGCATCCCAGGCAGCGGTCCAGATGGCGGTGCAGATTGGGGCTTTCCACCACCTGGCTGGCAAGTGCCTGCATCAGCGCGATCCTTCCGCGTGGTGAATCTCCTTCGTCCCGGGTGAGCCGGTAGGTGGGGCAGTGGGGCAGACAGAGTCCGCACTTTACGCAGCGGTCGGCTTCGGTGAGTATCTGGTTCGGGTTCAATGGATAATAATACGTGAGATGTTCGGAGAGACCGATGAATGCGATTCTCTCGCAAAGTCGGTGAGTACGCAAAATTTAAGACTCCGATTTTTTAGGGGCAATTGCAGATGGCGGAGGGCAGTAGGTTGTGGATCTCTCTCCCGTCACTTGTCAGCCTGAAATAATGCTTGAGTTCGGCAGCATGTAAGCTAGCCTTACCTTGGCCCTTGGCCCTTGGCCCTTGGCCCTTGGCCGATAATTTGTTGCATAAGGCTTGCTATCCTGCGCTATGTCCGATAACATTCGCGCTCTTTTTTCGAGTGATTTTACTTGGATTCTCCGTCGGAGCGAGTTCAATGACGACTGTAAGTGCAAAACCCGCTGAGGTTCGCCGCGACTGGTATCTCGTCGATGCCAATGAAAAAACGCTGGGCCGATTGGCCAGCGCGATCGCGCATCGATTGCGTGGTAAGCATAAACCCGAATATACACCGCATGTCGATACCGGTGATTACATCGTGGTTATCAATGCGGAGAAGGTCAGAGTGACCGGAAACAAGATGAAGGACAAGATGTATTACCACCATACCGGTTACATCGGAAACCTCAAATCGACTAACCTGACAAAGCTTTTGGCTGAACACCCGGAGCGGGCGTTGGAAAGCGCAGTCAAGGGGATGCTGCCGAGAAATCCACTGGGCAAGGCAATGTTCAGAAAGTTAAAGATTTACGCCGGTCCTGAGCACAGGCATCAGGCACAGCAGCCTCAGCCGCTCGAAATTTGAAATTTAAGGTTCGAGGCACCAGGTACTGGAAACGAGTGAAAAATCCAATCAACCTGGAACCTGGAACCCAAAACCTGGATGGATAAAATGGCACACACCCAAACCTATGCAACCGGACGTCGCAAAAGCTCCACCGCACGCGTCTATCTGAGTGCCGGAAACGGCAGCATCACGGTAAATAATCGTACACTGGACCAGTACTTCGGCCGTGAAACCGCACGCATGGTGGTGCGTCAGCCGTTGACGGTGGCTGAAGTCCTGGACAAGGTGGATGTTCGTGTCTCGGTTATCGGCGGTGGTAATACCGGGCAGGCAGGCGCGATAAGGTTGGGCATTGCGCGAGCGCTTTCCATCTATGACGAAAGCCTGCACAGTCGCATGCGCAAGGCCGGTTACCTGACCCGCGACGCGCGCGCTGTGGAACGCAAGAAAGTGGGTCTGCACAAGGCGCGCAAGCGTCCGCAGTACTCCAAGCGATAGGTGCCAGGTACCGAGGTCGGGATGCTGGGAACGAGGGAGCAAACTTTCCTGATACCCAGACCCCAGTACCTCACAATTGGGATGTAGCTCAACTGGCAGAGCGACGGACTCTGACTCCGTAGGTTCGAGGTTCGACCCCTCGCATCCCAGCCATCTCAATGGAAACAGGTAAAGACGGGGACAGCGGGGCAGGAGAACTGCAGTCGCGGTAAGTTTTTAGATCCCTGAGTATCAATTCTCGATATCTTCCCTTTAAATTGCGCTCGTCTTCCTCTCCTTGGCCTCACCATCGGTCCCGTTTTCCCGGGTCCAAGACATTACCCGGTATCTATCCAAATCAGTCAGCCCTTGGTTTCCGTCTCCCATCTACTCCAACGACTGCATTCTCTTCCTCGTTTTGCGGGCCTCGATTCCGGTACCTATGGTGTTAGTTGGCTTTTCACAACAACTTTTTCTGACAATTTTGCCTGGTTGGAACAAAAAGCTACTCGATTGGGTATCTGTGGTGAGATAAAAACCAATGTCAAATTTTAAATTCATAATATAATTCGCCAATTATAACGATTAAATGGGTAAATTAATCAAATTTTCCGTTAAAAATGTATCTTTTACACAACATAAATTTTTTTTGTTGTTTTTTTTAAAATAGATGTTGCAAAAGTGCTCCCGCCTGTCTACTATTCACCCTGACACAACAACCGACCCACAAAAACACTTTTCACGGAGTAAATGCATGAACAAAAAACTGATCACCCTGGCAATCGCTGCCGCCATGGTTGCCCCGCTGGCAGCCGCCGCCGAAACCACGCTGTACGGACGTCTTGACACCGCATTGGTCAGCGGCGACGACGATACCGACCGCGCTTGGGACATCGACACCGGCACCACCCGTGTCGGTCTCAAGGGTTCCGAGGATCTGGGCGGCGGCCTCAAGGCCATCTTCCAGGCCGAGTGGGAGTTCACCTCCTCCGAAGGTGGCAGCACCGCTGCTGGCGACCAGAACCTGGATAACCGTCTGGCTTACGCAGGATTGAGCGGTGGTTTCGGTACCGTCGCGATCGGCCGTCAGTGGACCCCGTACTACGGTGCGGTTGACAAGACCGATATCTTCAACAACCCGGGTGGTTCCAACGGCGCCAGCCCTGGTAACGTTGCCAGCGCCAACGCAAACTCGATCGGCCCCAGCCGCACCGGCAATGCACTGGCCTACGTCAGCCCGAACTTCAATGGCTTCGTAGCGAAACTGGCACTGGTGATCGATCGTGCCACCGGTCTGGGTCAGAGCGACGGCATCGACGCCTACAACCCTTCCATTCAGTATGACAACGGCCCGATCAGTATCGGTGCATCCCTGCTCGAGTACGACAACGATCTGGGCGCACAGGATGTCTGGGGTATTGCCGGTTCCTATGACTTCGGCATGTTCAAGGTGATCGCCCAGTACGAAGATATGGATGAGACTGACGGCACCAACAACAACGACGGTGCAGACGAATGGTCGATTGCCGGCGAAGCCAACTTCGGCAACAACACCATCCGTGCGCTCTACGGCAACGTGGATTATGACGGCGGTGACGATATGGACGTCTGGGCACTCGGCTTCCAGCACAACTTCAGCGCACGTACCCGTGTCTATGCTGAATATGTTGCCAACAACCTTGACTCAAACCCCGACGTAGACCGCGATCAGTTCGCTCTGGGTCTGCGTCACGACTTCTAAGTCTGACCTGACAAGTTGAAGTAACGGAAAACGGGGCCTTCGGGCCCCGTTTTTTTCTTTTCCCTGTGGCAAAACGCCTTTGAATTCCCTATTCTGTGTGCTGCCGCCTGCGCCGCAGTGGCAGCGCTGAATCAGTTGCGATACCGGGCTTGAAGTGGGGAAGGCACATAACTAAAGTAAAAAACTACCTCATCCCGGCGATGGGTCGGTATCCCCAAGCACGATTAACGGTCGCTTCTCAGGATGCCGGCTGGCTCTGGTGTGACGAACAGAGTAACTGAACGGGAATTTCAGCTTAGGTAAGTGCAGACAACTGACTGAACTGGCCGTAACGACAACGACCGGGTTTGCCGTATTTGATTACCGGGTTAGTATCGGAATTTGACGGGATCAATCCTGGCCACAGTGGATCATTAACAGACCTGTGAGGACTAAAGATAATGAAAAAGAGAGTACTTCAGAAACTTGCTGCCGGTGCGCTGTGTTTAGGTCTGGCTGCGCCGACATTCGCTGCGGACACGATCAAGCTGGGTGTTGCCGGTGCGCACAGCGGCGATCTGGCCTCCTACGGATTGCCCAGCGTCAACGCCGCAAAACTGGTTGTTGAGCAGATCAACGCCAGTGGCGGCATCGATGGAAAAATGGTCGAATTGCTGATCGAGGACGATGTCTGCAAGCCGGAGGTGGCCACCAACACCGCAACCAAGCTGATATCTGACGGCGTGAACGTGGTGATGGGACACATCTGCTCCGGCGCCACCAAGGCTGCGTTGCCGATCTATAATAATGCGGGTGTGGTCGTCATGTCCCCGTCGGCGACCAATCCGGAGTTGACCCAGAGCGGCGACTATCCGAACTTCTACCGCACGATCGCTTCTGACGATGCCCAGGCACGCACCGAAGTCGATTTTGCGCTGAATGTCCTGGGGCTGACCAAAATCGCGGTGATTCACGACAAGGGCGATTACGGCAAGGGACTGGCCGAGTTTGCCAAGGCATTTCTGGAGAAGTCGGGCAAGGCCGAAGTCGTGCTGTTCGAAGGCGTTACCCCCGGTGCGGTGGACTACTCGGCCGTGGTGCAGAAAATCAAACGTTCCGGGGCGGAGGCGGTCATTTTCGGGGGTTATCATCCTGAAGCTTCCAAAATTATCACCCAGATGCGCAAAAAACGTCTCGATACAATCTTCATCTCGGATGACGGTGTGAAGGACGATACCTTTATCAAGGTGGCCGGCAAGTATGCCGAAGGGGTATACGCCACCGGTCCCAAGGACACGTCGTCAAATCCGCTCTCAAAAAAGGCGGTCGAAGCGCACAAAGCCAAATTCGGCACTGATCCCGGCGCCTTCTACGAGAATGCCTATTCCGCCACGCTGGCGCTACTGAATGCGGTTGACAAGGCGGGTTCCACCGAAATGGCGGCGGTGCGCGAAGCGCTGCAGAACAACGATGTGGAAACACCGGTCGGCACCATCCACTTCGACAAGATGGGAGATGCCGTGGGCGTGGGCTTTGCCATGTATCAGGTAAAGGACGGCCAGTACGTCGAAGTCAAATAATCAGGTACCAGGATCGAGGTACTAGGTACTAGGTGCTAGAGTCCACAGCCTCATACTGTCAGTGAATTGCTCCGGTGCCCGAAGCGCAAATAAGATTGGGTGTCGGGGCTGGTTACCGGCATCTTCGTTGACTCGTGGACTTAGACTATGAATTCTAATCCCAGAACCTCGATCCTCGGTCCTCGTTTCTTGTTCTAATGGAATATTTCATCGAACTGTTTTTCAGCGGTCTGACCCGGGGGGCGATTTATGCGCTGATCGCGCTGGGTTATACCATGGTGTATGGCATCATTGGCCTGATCAATTTCGCCCACGGCGAGATCTATATGATCGGTGCGTTCACCTCCTTTGTTGTCGCCACGGTGCTCTCCATCTACGGTTTTCCACTGCTCTCCATCATTCTGCTGGCGGGTCTGGCGGCGGCGGTCTGGTCTGCCTCTTACGGTTATACCGTCGAAAAGATCGCATACCGGCCGTTACGTCATGCGCCACGCCTGTCCGCACTGATCAGCGCCATCGGCATGTCCATTTTTCTGCAGAACTATGTGCTGTTGGCCCAATCCCCGGATTTCCAGCCATTTCCCGAGCTGATCCCCGACTTCGAATTTATGGAACCATTTGCCCATGTGGTCGGATCTTCGGATGTGGTGATTCTGCTCACCACGGCGCTGGTCATGGTGGGCCTGACCCTGCTGATCAAGTTTTCCCGGCTGGGCAAGGCGATGCGGGCCACGGCGCAGGACCGAACCATGGCGATGCTGGTGGGTATCGACGTAAACAAGATCATCTCGATGACCTTTATCATCGGCTCGTCGCTTGCCGCCATCGGGGGGATGTTGATCGCCTCTCACATCGGCCAGATCAATTTCTTCATCGGTTTTATCGCCGGCATCAAGGCATTTACGGCCGCTGTGCTGGGCGGTATCGGATCGATTCCCGGTGCAGTGCTGGGCGGTTTCGTTCTGGGGCTGACGGAGAGCTTCGCCACCGGTTATGTCTCCAGCGACTATGAGGACGTATTCGCTTTCTCGTTGCTGGTGCTGATTCTGATCTTCAAACCCGCCGGACTGCTGGGTCGGGAAGCGGCGGAAAAGGTGTGACCGATGTTTTCGCTTGAACAGCTGAAAAAATCACTGTTGGTCTCCCTCTGGTTCGCCTTTCTTACCTTTCCGCTGCTGGTGATCAAGGTGGATCCGATTCAGCGCACGGTGCTTTGGCGCTGGGAAAATATGGTGCTGGTGGCGATCGGCAGTTTCCTTGTTTCATTATTGGTGCGGGTTTTTAATCAGCACCAGGAGCGCAGGCGGGAGCGCAGGGCAGCCGGCGGGATTGCCGAACGTGAGCCATTGATTCAGGTGATTCTGAGAGAGCCGAAATATCTGTATCCGTTATCCGCTGCTGTCCTGCTTTGCAGCTTGATCTTTCCCCATCTGGTTTCCACTTATCAGACCAATATTCTGATCACCGCACTGATGTATGTGATGTTGGGGTTGGGGCTCAATATCGTGGTCGGTTTGGCGGGACTGCTGGATCTTGGATATGTGGCATTTTATGCGGTGGGCGCATACTCTTACGCACTGCTCAACTATCATTTTGACGTGGGTTTCTGGATGGCGCTGCCGATAGGTGCGTTGCTGGCGGCGATGTTCGGTGTGCTGCTCGGCTTTCCAGTGCTGCGCCTGCGCGGAGACTACCTCGCCATAGTGACATTGGGATTCGGTGAGATTATCCGTCTGATTCTTGAAAACTGGAACGAATTTTCCCAGGGCCCCAGCGGAATTTCCAACATCCCGCGTCCCGGATTTTTTGGTGTCGAGCTTTCGCTCGAGAGCGCCATCCTTTACCTTTACTACATCATGATCGCGATGGTTATATTCACAATATTCGTGGTCAACAGACTGCAGGATTCACGTATCGGCCGCGCCTGGGTTGCGCTGCGCGAAGACGAAATCGCGTGCCAGGCAATGGGTATCGACAAACGCAAGACCAAACTCACCGCTTTTGCACTGGGCGCAACCTGGGCCGGCATGGTAGGCGTGATTTTTGCGGCCAAGACAACATTCATCAACCCGGCAAGTTTTACCTTCCTGGAGTCGGCGATCATTCTCTGTATCGTGGTACTTGGTGGTATGGGATCGATATTCGGCGTCATTGTCGGTGCGCTGGTGCTTATTCTGTTGCCGGAGTACCTGCGTGCGCTCTCCGATTATCGGATGCTAGCGTTTGGTGCGGTACTGGTAACCATGATGATCTTTCGGCCGCAGGGTGTTGTCGCCAATATCCGCCGCAGTTACCAGTTTAGGGCGAACCCGGATGGCGAAGGTCAATGAATAAGCCGGTACTGCAGGTGGACGGTCTCTCCATGGACTTCGGCGGTATCCGGGCCATGTGTGAACTCGATCTGGAGGTGCACCGGGGCCAGATTGTGGCGTTGATTGGGCCTAATGGTGCCGGCAAAACCACGTTCTTCAACTGCGTGACCGGAATTTACAATCCGACCGCGGGCAATATTTTTCTCAATCCTCCTGATGGATCGAAACCGATACGCCTGAATGGGCTGAAACCGAACCAGGTCACGAGGAAAGGGATGGCCAGGACGTTTCAGAACATCCGCCTGTTTCAGAAGATGACGGTGCTGGAAAATGTGATGATCGGCCGTCACTGTCGGACGAGCTCATATATCTTCGGTGCTGTATTCAGGACCAGGGCGACGGTCAGGGAGGAGCGGGAGACGGTGGAGAAAAGCTACCGGATTCTGCAAAAGGTGGGACTCGCGGGTGCGGTCAATGAATTGGCGGAGAACCTCCCATACGGTGCGCAACGACGGCTGGAGATTGCCCGGGCTCTGGCAACCGAACCTTTTCTGCTGCTGCTGGACGAGCCGGCCGCCGGCATGAATCCCCAGGAGACGCGGGAACTGGACGAATTAATCAACAGAATTCGCGACGAGGGCCATTCGATTCTGCTGATCGAACACGATATGAAACTGGTGATGAGTCTCTCCGACAAGATTTTCGTGGTTGATTACGGCAGGAAGATCGCCGAAGGTTCTCCCCGGGAGGTGAGTTCAGATCCAGCGGTGATAAAGGCTTACCTGGGTGAGGACATCGATGCTTGAATTGCGCGACGTCCATACCTATTACGGCAATATACAGGCGTTGAAAGGTATCACCCTGGAGATCAGAAACGGGGAGATAATCACCTTGATCGGCGCCAATGGCGCGGGCAAGAGTTCCACGTTGATGTCTATCTGTGGTGTGGCTCCGCCGCGCTCTGGCGAGATCCTGTTCAGGGGTGAGCCGATAACCCGGATGAGTCCCGATCATATTGTATCGCTGGGCGTTTGCCAGGTGCCCGAGGGACGGCACATTTTCCCGCAACTGACGGTTCAGGAAAACCTCGACATGGGGGCTTTTTTGCGTACCGACAAGGAGGAGATAAGGCGTGATCTGGAGTATGTCTTTTCGCTGTTTCCGATTCTCGCCGAGCGCAGAGCACAGGCCGGCGGAACGTTGAGCGGAGGTGAGCAGCAGATGCTTGCCATGTCCCGGGCATTGATGGCAAGGCCCCAGCTCTTGCTCCTGGACGAACCGTCCATGGGACTGGCTCCACTGATCATCCGCCAGATCTTTGAGATTATCAAAAAGATCAACCAGGAGCAGGATACCACTATCTTTCTGGTAGAACAGAATGCCAACCAGGCACTCCAGATAGCTGATAGGGGCTACGTCATAGAAAATGGAACCATTACGATCAGCGACACTGCCGAGAATCTGCTGGCCAATTCCGATGTGCAGAAGGCTTACCTCGGAATATGAGAAAACAGGTGGTGGGAAAGGGGGGGGCAAGCATAAAAAACATGTTGAAAACTATCGCCCGCTTTTCCTGAATTTCCCAGACCACCCTGATTCGGATTTTCAACGCTGTCGATAAACCTATTGCTTTTCTGCAGGCCCTAGTATCCAGTACCTATGGTTTCAACGCCATTTTCCGTACCGAGTAGCAGAATATCCGCCGGCCGCAGGGCGAACAGCCCATTGGTCACCACCCCGGCGATATTGTTTATCTCCTGCTCCATTTTAGCCGGCTCGAGGATGCGCAGATTATGCACGTCGAGAATAAGGTTGCCGTTGTCGGTTATAAAATTATCCCGCCAGACAGGCGTTCCCCCCATTTTTACCAGCTGTCTGGCAACGTGACTGCGTGCCATAGGTATTACTTCCACCGGCAGTGGAAACTCTCCCAGTACATCAACCAGTTTGCTGCCGTCTGCGATACAGACGAATTTCCGACTCGCTCCGGCAATAATCTTTTCCCGTGTCAGTGCCCCCCCGCCTCCTTTGATCAAATGCAGATGCCGGTTGGACTCATCAGCACCGTCAATATAGATGTCGAGCTCTCCGGTCGCATTGAGATCGAGAACCTGAATTCCTCGCGACTTAAGCCTTTCGGTGGAGGCCTCTGAGCTGGAGACAGCGCCGTCGATCTTGTGCTTTACTTGTTCCAGCAAGTCGATGAAATGGTTAACGGTTGAGCCGGTGCCAACCCCGACTATGCCGCCCTTGATAAATTTAAGGGCGGCTTCGGCCGCGATTTTTTTCTGATCGTTCTGAGACATATCACCCCCTGTCTTTGAATATTATTGATTTATGATACCGTTGGCGCTGGTCGTTGTCATGCCAGGTGAAAGAGAGGCCCGCGGATTCCGGGTTGTCGTCTGCCCGTGCACGTGACAGCAGGATAAGTCACATAGTGGAAAATTGTTTCAGTTGTTGCAACGAAATATTGAAGGAAGCCCGATGCCTCAGTCTTACATTGAAAGAATCTTGCGTTCACGGGTCTACGATGTCGCCGAAGAGACACCGCTGAATATTGCCCCGAGGTTGTCGAAACGCCTGGGTAATCGGGTTTCTTTGAAAAGAGAGGACCTGCAACCGGTATTCTCGTTTAAATTGCGGGGAGCGTACAACAAGATTGCGGGTCTATCCGCCGAAGAAAGGGAGCGAGGGGTGATCGCCGCATCAGCCGGCAACCATGCCCAGGGGGTGGCGATATCAGCCAACAGGCTGGGTATTCGGGCACTGATCGTGATGCCGCAGACCACGCCGGTGATAAAAGTGGATGCGGTCAGGAGCTATGGCGCCAGGGCGGTACTTTTTGGCGATTCGTACGATGAAGCATATGAACATTCCAGGCAGCTTGCCAGGCAGAAGGGAATGACTTTTATCCATCCCTTTGATGATGCGGATGTTATCGCGGGTCAGGGCACGATTGGAATGGAGATACTTCGCCAGCATGGCGGACCCCCAAACGCCATTTTTATACCCGTAGGTGGTGGGGGTCTCATTGCCGGGATAGGTGCCTACGTCAAGTTTGTGTTTCCCGGCGTAAAGATCATCGGTGTGGAACCTGAAGATGCGCCGACACTCCAGCGTGCCCTTGCATGCAAGCGAAGGGTGGTGTTGAAGCAGGTTGGAATCTTTGCGGATGGTGTTGCCGTCAGGCAGATCGGAAAGGAGAGTTTCCGGATTGCCCGTGAGGTCGTGGATGAAGTGATACTGGTCAGCACCGATGAGATCTGTGCGGCGATAAAGGATGTGTTTGACGACACCAGGACCGTAGCGGAGCCGGCGGGTGCACTCTCCGTTGCCGGGCTGAAACGATATGTCGCAAGAGAGGGCGCAAAAGACCAAAGTCTGGTTGCGATCGAGAGTGGGGCAAATATAAATTTCGACCGATTACGTCACGTTGCCGAGCGTGCCGAATTGGGAGAGCGACGGGAGGCACTGCTGGCTGCCGAGATTCCAGAGGAGCCGGGCAGCTTTCTGAGATTTTGCCGGGCGCTGGGGCGCAGAAACATTACAGAGTTCAACTACCGTTATGCCGATGCTGTCAATGCACATGTATTCGCGGGTGTCGAGTTGAGTGAGGGGGAGAGGGAACGCGAGGGGCTGGTGGATCATTTGCAACAGAAAGGGTATCGGGTGGTCGATCTGACCGACAACGAAACCGCAAAGCTGCATATACGCTATATGGTTGGCGGCCACTCGCCTTCGCTGCACGACGAGTCGCTCTATAGATTTCAGTTCCCCGAACGTCCTGGAGCGCTGTTGTCATTTCTGTCTGAACTGGGAAAGCGCTGGAACATCAGCCTGTTTCACTACCGTAACCACGGGGCAGCCTATGGCCGGGTGTTGATGGGGATACAGATCAGTACTAAGGAGAAGCACGAGTTCCGCAGGTTTCTCAGCGAACTGGGTTATGCAGTTGAAGAGGAGACCGACAATATAGCCTACCGGCTATTTGCATGCGGCGGCAGTTGCAATTATCAAATGTCCTGAATCACCGGGTCCGGAGAGCCGGACCCGGTATCCTGTCCCAAACCCAGATAGCAACGGCGCCGTTAACCTGGCGGGTTCAGAGTCCAGGCTTAGGTGGTTGTCGTGGCTTTTTTTCTGGGCGTCACCTTTCTAGGTCTGAGGACCTTCTTCACGACTGCTTTTTTTGCGGTGACCTTTTTCTGAACGGTGGTCTTTTTCACGACTGCTTTTTTTGCGGCGACCTTTTTCTTTGCGGCGGTCTTTTTCACGGTGGCCGTTCTTGCCGCTGGTGCTTTCTTCGCAACAACCTTTTTCTTTGCAACGGTCTTTTTCACGGTGGTCGTTCTTGCCGCTGGTGCTTTCTTCGCAGCAACTTTTTTCTTTGCGACGCTCTTTTTAACAGTGGCCTTGGTTGCCACGGGTCTCTTCTTCGCAACGACCTTCTTTGTCACGCTTGTCTTTTTCTTTACGGTGCCGCTTTTCTTTGTTGCTGTTTTCTTAACGACCATCACAACCCCCTTAGTAGAAGCTACGAACTAGTATCGTATGAATTACTACCGGTTGAGTATAATAAAGCGAATGAAAAATACCAGCAAATCATATAGTTTTTTTAACTCTGAGATGCAGTCCGGCTTCTGTGACAACGCCGTCGAGCGGAACGTCCCAGGAGCGCACGTTCATATTCGATAGCCTTTGACACTCGTGGGCCATACCGATCAGCTTCGGCCTGTACCAGTGTTCGCGGTGCTTCAGAAAAGCCAGGGTGCGATCGTAATAACCGCCACCCATGCCCATCCTGTTTCCCAACTGGTCAAATCCAACCAGTGGCACAAGTATGAGATCCAGCGCCCATGGTGCGATGCATCGCCGTTTTACACCCATTGGTTCACCGATACCGAAACGATTTTTTTGCATGACATCGTCCGGTCGGTATTCGACAAACCAGAGCGCCTGCTTGCCGTCGTGTCTGAGGACGGGCAGGTACAGCTTTTTACCAAAGCGGAAGCCGATGCCAGCTAATGGAGCCGGGTCCAGTTCACCGTCGCAGGCCTGGTAGACGGCAATGGACCGATAGCGCAGAAAAATACCCGATCGAATAAGATGATCAGTGGCGGCTTCGCTGTTGGCCAGGCGTCTGGCAACGGAAAGGGAGCGGCGCCTTGCCCGCAACTCTTTTCGCAGGTCTGATACCGGTAGCGGACCGGCGGATTTATCGGTCTGGGTTGGTGCGGTCACCGTCTACCCGCGTTTGACCGAACCCGGTATCCGGCCGGAGGCTGATGACTGTGTTCCCGGTAGACGAACAGTTGTCATGTCGGGTGTGCGGGACCGGAGTCCGAAGTTCGGTGAGGAAAAAGAAGAGGACATTCCCCGCCGGTGCCGTCGCTAACGTTCGTTCTTGAACCAGTAGGCTCAAGTGGGGTCATCCGTGCCGCCTAAGGCTTTCCGCTCGGGGCGGACATGCACACGGGCAGCGACTTACTGTCCCCGGGGTATATATTAGGCTCAAGAAAATACCCGGTTGGCTTACGTACACTACAGGGAACGTCCCTTATATATAAGGCTAAACCTAATTGCTTCAAACTTCCAGTTGCTTGCAGTTATTTAGTGCCGAATCGATCTTTTCCAGCATGGTTTGCATGCGTTTGTTCACTGTTCCGATGGCGTTGTTCTTTTCGTTTTTTTGTTGAAGCAACTCATGTGCCAGATTTAAGGCCACCATGACCGCCATGCGGTCGCTGCCGATGACCTTGCCGCTTGAGCGGATACTGCGCATCTTTCCATCCAGTAGTCTGGCGGAGGCTAGCAATCCCTCCTCCTCTCCTTTCTGGCATGCAATGCGGTACTCTTTGTCCAAAATGTGGACAACAACTGGCGTGTTTTGATCCTTCACAGATTGGTTTCCATGGACTTGAGTCTGGTAATCATCGATTCCACCCGGATCCTTGCCATATCCGTTTTGTCGATCAGATCAGCCCGTTCCGCAATGAGTCGTTCCTGTTTCAACATTAATGCGCGATTGTTTTGTGTCAGTTTATCGACAATTTTAAGCAATTCGTCAATGCGAGACTCCAGGATCTTCAAGCCTGTTTCCATTTCCGCCCTGTGCTCTTCGGTGTTCATGCTGATCAATATAGAATGCTCGATGAAGCGGGTCAACGTTATCCGCGGCGTGTTATGCTTTTCCCGCCATACCGGCCATAAAATTGAACCGGATTCAAACTGAGACAGTGCAAAATGTCAGACGAACATGAGGAGGTGGAGCGCCGCTTGGCGTCTGCCGATCTGGAACTGAGTGGTGCAGAAGTGCACGGCCTGCTTTGCGGCCTGCTCTGCGGTACCGCAGCAGATGCCGCAGAGCGCTGGTTCGCCGAGTTGTTCCCACAGGCCGAAGCGGGGGATTTGTTGCGCGAGGAGTGTCAGCATACATTGCGGCGGTTGTACGAGCGGACCCTGGCTTCGATTGCGGATCCGGGAATGGGCTTCGAACTGTTGTTACCCTCGGACCGGAAACCGATTCGCCTGAGAGCTTCGGGAGTGCGTGACTGGTGCGAGGGGTTTCTCTACGGACTGGGTCTGGCCGGAGCTGCGGACGAAAACGCGTTTGCGCAGAGCACCAGAGAGTCGTTAATCGACATCGGTGAAATTGCCCGTATGAACATCGACGACCTGAGTGACGGCGATGAAGAGGAAGAGGAGGCGTTGATGCAGGTTACAGAATTTCTCCGTGTCGCAGTGTTGCTGACATATGACGATCTTGCCGGAAAACGGGCGGTTCAATGATGACCGGTAGTGAATTCAAACGGCGTCGAACTCAGCTGATGCGCATGATGGGGCCGGGAAGCATCGCCATTCTGCCTGCCGCACCCATGGCGCGCCGCAATCGGGACGCCTACTATCGTTACCGACCGGACAGCGATTTTTTTTATCTTACCGGCTTTCCCGAACCAAATGCTGTGGTGGTGCTGATCCCGGGGCGCAAGCAGGCGGAGTACATTCTTTTCTGTCAGGAGAGGGATCCTGAAAAAGAGGCATGGGACGGTCCGCGTTACGGTCAGGAAGGTGCCAAAGCGGTGTTCTCTGCCGATGATTCGTTTCCGATTGGGGATCTGGATGAGATTCTCCCGCGTATGCTCGAACAGTGTGAGCGGGTGTTTTATGCGATGGGTTGCAGTATCGAGCTGGACAAGCAGATGTCGGAGTGGATCAGCGGAATCCGGGAAAAAAGCCGGGCTGGCGTTCAGGGGCCGCTGGAGTTTGTTGCACTGGACCATTATCTGCACGATATGCGGTTGTACAAAAGCCGCTCCGAAATAAAAATAATGCGTGACGCGGCAAGGATTTCAGCCAAAGCGCATGTGCAAGCCATGAAAACCTGCAGGCCCGGTTTGGGCGAGTGGCAACTGGAAGCGGAGCTGGTGCATACCTGTACCGCCGCCGGCGCGCGTGATCAGGCGTATTCACCGATAGTCGGTGGCGGCGCCAATGCCTGTGTTCTGCACTACACGGAAAACAGAGCTGAGTTGCGTGATGGCGATCTGTTATTAATCGATGCCGGTTGCGAGCTCGACTGCTACGCTTCTGACATCACCAGGACATTTCCGGTTAACGGTCGGTTTTCATCGCCCCAAAGGGCACTGTACGAGTTAGTACTCAGAGCGCAGCTTGCGGCTATAGACAAGGTGAGACCCGGCAATCATTGGAACGATCCTCACATGGCGGCGGTCAGGGTCATAACCAAGGGTCTGGTCGAGTTGGGGATTCTCAAGGGGTATGTGCCGACATTGATCAAAAATGAAGCTTACAAGCGCTTCTACATGCATCGCACCGGCCACTGGCTGGGAATGGATGTGCACGATGTGGGTGACTACAAAGTGGATGGTGAATGGCGGCTGCTTGAACCCGGCATGGTGCTTACCGTCGAGCCTGGTCTCTATATTCCCGAGGGCTGTAAGGGTGTCGCAAAAAAGTGGTGGAATATAGGTATTCGCATCGAGGATGATGTGGTCGTTACCCGATCGGGCTGTGAAGTATTGACCAGGGATGCGCCCAAAGGCGTAGCGGAAATCGAAACGTTGATGGGGGGATCGGGTCTGGCGAACCAGGTTTAGACTGAATGCCCTTGAGTTGTGCGAAGCTATGTGTCTGGAATTTGACGTAATCATCGTTGGCGGTGGCATGGTTGGTGCGAGCCTGGCCCGGGCGCTGTCCGATTGTGGGCTGCGGATTGCCGTTGTCGAGTCCTGGTTGCTCGACTCGGATCGACAGCCGAGCTACGACGACCGGGCCGTTGCTCTGGCATACGGTACCCGATTGATACTCGAAGGTATGGGGCTCTGGAGCGCGATCTCTACCGATGTCGAGCCGATCCGGCAAATTCATGTGTCCGACCGGGGGCATTTCGGATTCACCCGTCTGCATCATGAGTCGCTCAATGTGGAGGCTCTGGGCTATGTGGCAACAGGTCACGACCTGGGAAAAAATCTGCTCCAGGGTCTTGGAGATTTACCCAATGTCGCTCTCTTCTGTCCGGCAACTCTGGTCGACTTCGATGTGTCGGAAGAGAGTGTACAGGTAAAAGTTACGCAGGCTGAGACTGAACTGGCGTTGCGCGGCCGGTTGCTGGTGGCTGCGGACGGCTCGCGCTCCATGGTGCGCGAGCGCCTCTCCATAGGCGTGCGGGAATGGGAGTACGGTCAGAGTGCCGTGATCAGCAACCTGACACCCGGCGAGCTTCCGCGGGGCACAGCTTTCGAGCGTTTCACCGAATCCGGGCCGATGGCTATGCTGCCGCTCAATAAGGGTCGCTACGGATTGATCTGGACCGTTGAGGAAGCCGATCTTGCCGAAGTGATGGCGTGGGATGAACGAGAATTTCTGCTGCAGGTACAACAGCGGTTCGGATACAGACTGGGACGGTTCCAACGGGCCGGTCGCCGCAGCAGTTATCCGTTGAGCCTGGTTAGGGCCAAAGCGCATATACGGTCGCGTGTTGCTTTGATCGGAAACGCCGCGCATGCGGTTCACCCGATTACGGGTCAGGGGTTTAACCTGGGCATCAGGGATGCCGCGGTTCTGGCGGAGGTGCTGGTGGATGCCGACCGGGATGGAAGGGATCTGGGCGCCCTAGAAACCCTGAATCTGTATTTGGACTGGCGCCGGCGCGATCAACAGGCAGTGGCGTTGATGACCGACAGTCTGGTGAGGTTGTTTACCAACCCACTGCCGCCGATACGCGTTGCCCGCGATATCGGCATGCTGGCGCTGGATCTGGCCTCCCCGGCAAAAAGGTTTCTTACGCGACAATTCATGGGCATCAATGGCCGATTGCCGCGGCTGGCACGGGGACTGAGTCTTGTGCGTTAGCCATAACGAAGGTTTCGATTGCGAGGTCGCCATCGTCGGTGCAGGCATGGTTGGCGGGGCGCTTGGCTGCGCGCTTGGCCAGCAGGGCTTCAACGTGGCGCTGGTGGAACTGAGAGAACCCGAAGCGTGGTCCCGGGATAAGGTGGACCAGCGGGTATCCGCGCTGACCCGCGCTTCGCAGCACATCCTGGAGAGCCTGGGTGTCTGGGACCGCATGTCGGAAATGCGGGTCAGCCCCTATCGGGGAATGTCGGTCTGGGATGCAACCGGCAGCGGCAGTATCGAGTTCGATGCCGCCGATATCGGGGAGCCCGACCTCGGCCATATTGTGGAAAACCGGGTGACTCAGCTGGCGTTATGGGAACGTTTAGCGGAAATCGACGGTGTAAGCAGGTTCTGTCCAGAGAGCGTCAGCCGGATGGAGCTTGGCGGCGAAAGGCCGTGGTTGGAGTTGAGTGGCGGTAAACGAATCGAGGCAGACTTGATTGTTGCGGCGGATGGCGCAAACTCCACCGTCAGAGAGTTGGCAGGCATCGCATGCAGCGGATGGCAGTACGACCAGCACGCGCTGGTCGCTACGGTCTATCCGGAAAAGCATCATCAGGAGATTGCCAGGCAGCGTTTCATGCCGACCGGTCCTCTGGCCCTTCTTCCGATAGAAGACGGCAGTTGCTCCATCGTCTGGTCCACGTTGCCGGATCACGCGGATTTTCTGTTGGGACTCGATGGACCCGGATTCTGCCGGGAGCTGGAAATGGCCAGTCAGCGTGTGCTTGGCGGGATCGAGTCGGCGGGACCTCGCACGGCGTTTCCACTCGGCCTTCGACATGCGGACCATTACGTATCCGAGGGTGTGGCTTTGATTGGTGATGCTGCGCATGGCATTCATCCTCTGGCCGGCCAGGGGGTCAATCTTGGATTTCTGGATGCCGCGGTATTGGTGGATGTGTTGCAAAACGCCAAAGTAGGTGGGCGCCCACTTGGCAGCTATGCCACGCTGCGCCGCTATGAGCGTGGGAGAAAAGGAAACAATCTGGAGATGCTTGCGTTAATGGATCTGTTCAAACGGGTTTTCAGTAACCGGAATAAAGTACTGACCGCGCTGCGCAACCTCGGCCTCAATCTGGCGGATGCATCGGGTCCGCTCAAACGGATATTGGCGCGCCGGGCGATGGGATTGAGCGGCGACCTGCCATCGCTGGCGGTTGCTCCTGCAGGGGCGTATGAAATAGGAAAAGAGTGCAGTTCCTCCTCTCACAATTATCCAAGGAGATGAAAATGAGCAATATACCAACCGAGCTGAAATACGCGAAAAGTCACGAATGGGTCCGGGACGAAGGCGATGGTACTGTCTTTGTGGGAATCACCGATCATGCTCAGGAGCAGTTGGGCGACTTGGTATTCGTGGAGTTGCCGGAAGTGGGGGAGACATTGATAGCGGGCAGTGAATGCGCGGTGGTCGAGTCGGTTAAGGCGGCTTCCGATATTTACAGTCCGGTGTCGGGAGAGGTGATTGAGATCAACGAAGCGCTGGAGGATGCGCCGGAAACGGTCAACGAGGATGCCTACGGCGATGGCTGGTTGTTCCGGTTAAAGCTCGACGACGAGGCCGACATGGACGAACTGCTGGATGCCGACGCATATACCGCGGCCATTGAGTCGGATGCGGATTAAGCATCGGAACAGGGCTGATTGTGCCACTCATTCCCCACACTGACGATGAGCTTCGGGCGATGCTGGGCGCCATTGGTGTCGACAGCATCGAAGCGCTGTTTGATGAAATTCCGGATCGGCTTCTCTGTGGCACTCTGGAGGCGATGCCAACGGCTGTATCGGAGGTGGATGCCTCCCGGCTGATGTCGGCTCGTGCCAGGCTGGATGGCGTGCCGACCTGTTTCATTGGTGCGGGTGCATACGATCATTATGTCCCGGCCGCCGTCTGGCAGATCGCCGCCCGTGGGGAGTTCTACAGTGCGTCTGCGCCCTGTCAGGCTGAGGCGAGCCAGGGAACGCTTCAGTTACTCTATGAGTTTCAATCCATGATGGCGGCATTGACCGCCATGGACGTCTCCAATGCCTCTCTTTATGATGGCGCATCTGCGCTGGCTGAAGCGGTATTGATGGCGGTGCGCATAAACCGAAAGTCCAAATCGCGGCGGGTACTGGTACCAAAAAGCCTGCATCCCGCCTATCGGCGGGTGGCAGGCAATATTGTCCGCAATCAGGGCATCGTGCTGGAAGAGCTTCCCTACGATCCTGCTGGAGGGCATATCGATCCAGTACTGTTACAGCAATACGATGGTCTGGATATTACTGCGCTGGTGATTCCACAACCCAATTTTTTTGGCGTCCTGGAGGAGGCGGATACGCTTGTGGAGTGGGCGCGGGTTAACGGTGCAGTGACAGTTGCGGTGGTGAATCCTCTCTCTTTGTCGGTGCTGTCACCACCCGGCGAGTGGGGTGAGCGGGGTGTGGACATCTGTTGTGGGGATGGGCAGCCGCTGGGCGCACCGCTCTCTTCGGGCGGCCCCTACTTCGGTTTTCTCTGCTGCCGTCAGGCGTTTGTCCGGCATCTGCCGGGATGGATTGTCGGACGTACGCTGGACGTGGATGGCAAGACCGGGTTTACTCTGACGCTGCATGCACGCAACCGGCGCACCCGGCGCTCCGGGGCGGCTTCCAATATCTGCACCAACCAGGGACTTATGGTGACGGCAGCAACAATCCATATGGCGCTGATGGGAGCGGAGGGTCTGTCACGGACGGCCGCCAGTTGCCATAGCAATACCCTGCGTCTCGGTGAGAGATTGAGCATGCTTCCGGGAGTGTCGATACGGTTTGATCGACCCGTGTTTCACGAGCAGGTAGTGACGCTGCCGGTGGCGGCCAACGGCGTGCTGCGCACACTGGCTGCCCACAATGTTCTCGGTGGACTTGATCTGTCACGCGATTATCCGGAACTTGGCAACGCCATCCTCTGTTGTGCCACGGAAAGGCGCACTGCCGAAGAGATTGAAATCTTCACCGGCAGGCTTGAACGTGCGGTCGCGCTGCAGGGTGGTGCGCCCTGCCGGTTGCAGCCGAAAGGTTGGTAACCGGCATGTCGTTAATTTACGCACAGTCCCGCCGGGGCAGATCTACATCCGCGCACGCTGTCTGCTCCGGGGATGAACTTACCGATATTCCGGAAAGGTTTTTGCGCAAAACCCGTGCGGCACTGCCCGAGCTGTCGGAGTTGCAGACCGTACAGCACTTTACCCGCCTGTCGAGGAAAAATTTCTCTGTCGATACCGCGTTGCAACCACTCGGTTCCTGCGGCACAAGATACACTCCCCGCGGCGCCGACTCACTTGCCATGCTGCCTGAATTCCTGGCCCGTCATCCCGAGGCGCCAGAGGGGCACAGTCAGGGTTTTTTGGCCTGCCTGTATGATCTGCAGGAGATGCTCAGGGTGGTAACCGGCATGCAGGGCATCTCGCTTACGCCTGCGGCCGGTGCTCAGGGTGAGTTTGCCGGCGTTGCCATGATCAAGGCCTATCATGCTGCGCGTCAGGAGTTCGAACGCGACGAAATGCTGGTGTCCGCCGCGGATCATGGCAGCAAGCAGGCATCGGTGGTGATGTGCGGTTATAAAGTTCGCAGCATCCCGACCAAACCGGACGGCGATATCGATTTGGCATCGCTGAAAACCATGTTGGGGCGCCGTACAGCCGGCGTCATGCTGACAATTCCATCCGGCCTGGGAGTTTTCGATCGGGGCATAGAGGCTGTTGCAGCGCTGGTCCATGGTGTGGGGGCACTGCTTCATTGCGACGGTGTCAACCTTACTGCCATTCTGGGCAAGGTCCGTCCTGGCGATATGGGCTTCGATGTCGTTCACCTGGACCTGCACAAGGGCTTCTTCGCGCCGCATGGCGGGGGCGGCCCCGGCGCGGGACCGGTAGGGGTAAGCGCGAGTCTGTTGCCCTATCTGCCAGTGCCCATAGTGGGCCTTGCCGGTGATCGGTACAGCTGGTTGTGCGAGCAGGAGCGCCCCGAGTCGATCGGCCGGCTGAGCGCCTTCGCCGGCAATGCCGGCGTCTTGCTGCGCGTTTATGTCAACTTGCTGATGCTGGGCCGTGAAGGTATAACGCGAGTGGCGGAGTATGCCACGCTCAATGCAAACTATCTGCTCAAGGAGTTGATGAAAGCCGGTTTTGAAGCGGTCCACCCGGATCGTCGTGCGACCCATGAGTTTGGTGTCACGCTGCGCCGTCAAGTCAGGGAGCTGGAGGTGAGTAGCAGGGATATTTCCAAGCGGCTCCTGGATTATGGCGTAGATGCGCCAGCCACCTGGTTTCCCCCGATATTTCCCGAGTGCCTGTTGTTGAAGCCGGCTGAAACCGAAAACAAAGAGACGCTCGACAGATTTGTGGGTGCGATGAAGTCGATTCTGAAAGAGGCGGAGACAGATCCGGATCTGGTCAAGGGCGCCCCTTATCGGTTGCCAGTCAGGCGGCTTGATGATGTACGCGCCGCGCGCGACCTGGATTTAGCCTGGAAGCCGGCAAATGGCTGATCAAAGTGCCTCCGGATTGCGGCGCATCGTAAACGCCTGGTTCTACTCCATGGCAGGATTCAAAGCCTGTTTCAGGCATGAGGAGGCGTTTCGCCAGGAGGCGCTGGCGGTCCTGGTACTGCTGCCGGTGGGCCTCTGGCTGGGGCAGAACGGGAGCGAACGGGCGCTGCTTGTGGGGAGCCTGTTACTTGTACCTTTGGTTGAAATTCTCAATTCGGCGATCGAGGCCGTGGTCGACAGGTTCGGCGGCGAACTGCATGAGCTGTCGGGACGCGCCAAGGACATGGGTTCGGCTGCGGTGTTTCTGAGTATCGCAAGCGCGATCTTTGTCTGGATTTCGGTATTATTGGGTTGAGCCTGCACCCGACCTCCCTACACCCCCATGCAAGCGCGCAAGCAAAAGCCCGGTGAAAACAGAGGAGATGACAGCGGTTCGCGGGTAATCGGAAACATTTATTCTCGCGCCTCTCTTGTCGCAAGCATGCTGGCGTAGTGGGCCGCATCATACAGCGCGATTCTGTCGCTTAATCTCTCGTGCCATCCTCCCGGATTGTAGGGCGTACTCAGCGCCGGTCTCTCCGCCGATTCCACCATTCCGATATCCGCTGCGAAAGTCGAATCACTCTCCTCGTCCGTTAGCTGGCATTCTGAGCAGAGCTCGCTGAAATGCGCGCTGAGGCTGGTTACCGGGAGCACCGTTTCCGCGATTGCGCAAAAACGTTCGACAATCGCATCCCATTGACTGGCCGTTATCGAATCGGGGTGGCAGCTAGCAGCTACCGTGGGGTTTTGTTCCGCGCAGCTCTGCACTGGCTGCCGTGCGGGTAAGTAGCCGAGATAGTGGGGTTCCAGTTGCAGATATTTCGATGCCGCATGCTGCAGTTTTTTGAAAGTATCATGAGCATCCGGCAGGTTACCTGCCATTTCCACTATGACATGAATGAGCGGTTCTATCTGCTGTCGTTTTAGTGCCCGCAACAGTGAAAATGCGCTGGTCAGCGAGTCGGCTTCGGGTGTGAGGGCCAGCAAAACAACGGGCACGGATTGATAGAGACGAAGCAAGCCTTCATCTGCTTCGGATGCGGTCTCGACGATGAGGTAGTCAAACGCCGATTCCAGTTCAGTCAGCAGCTCCACCAGCATCTGCTGCCGGTTCCCGTCCATGTGAAAAAAATTCGCAAATGCGCTTCCGACGGACAACGTTTGAGTGCCGGAGCGGTCATCTGACAAAATCTCCGCGAGGAGTTTTCTTCCTGCGAACAGTTCCTCCAGCGGCGCTCCACGACTATTCCCGGACGCCGGATCGGTGGTGATCAGGCAGACATGTTTTCCCCGTCCCGCCAGAGCAATGCTAAGATTAGCTGCGGTGGCGCGACTGTTCATACCGACACTGGTCATGGCGGCCAGTCTGGCAGTGCCGCCATCCGGGCATGAGTCGTTAAAATCCTGCGTAACAGCGATATTGTCCATAAGAACCATTATGCCCGGAAACTTTTCTTAATTGCATTGCTATGGTCAAAGGATCTGTTACAGTGAAATCGCTATGGTAGGGCTTTCTAACAATAAAATACAAAAATATGATGTGGGCCAGATACCTTCGATTCCCCACGTTCTACTGAAGCTGATCGAAGCTTGTCATAAGGTTGATGTCAGCTTCGAAGAGCTGTCCGATATCATCAAAAAGGACGCGGGGCTCTGTGCCAGGATAATCGCAGTGGCTAATTCCGCTGCCTACGCACAATGGAATGACGTCAAGGATTTCAACAGGCTTCTGGTCGTTCTCGGACTGAACACGATTAAGACCATTGCTATTACAACGGCGGTGCATCAGTTTTTTTCCCAGTTCAATGCGGACATGGGACGTTGGGTTGGCGGATTCTGGCGGCACTCCCTCAGTTGTGCCTATGCGGCCAAGCTGCTTGCCCGGCTGACAGGATACGAGCCGGCGGATGAGGCCTACCTTGCCGGATTGTTGCATCAAGTTGGGCAGTTGGTTTTTTTGAAGAAGGAACCGGATCAATACCCGGAGCTGTTATTCGATGCAGCCACGGATCAAGAGCTTACCAGGTTGGAGAGGGAGCTGTTCGGGGCCAGTGGAAATGAGGTTGGTGCTCAACTGATATATGATTGGGATCCTGATTCGATGCTGGGTGATGCCGTGCTCTATCAGCGGGAGCCGGCAGAGGCGGTGCTGGATGCTCCGCGCCTGGTCCGACTTATCAATTTTGCCCACAAGCTGAGTAACCGCTCCGGTCTGAATGAAGAGTTACTGCATGAGGCCGGGTTGCTCTTCGATTTGTCGCAGCCGGTTATCGAAGACCTCAGGCTGGAGGTCAGGTCCGGTGTTGCCAAGGCGGCTGAGGGCTTGGGCATAAATCTGGATCCGGATGCGGAACCGGGTCAGGATTTTTGTGCGGATGGGGAGGAGGTGCGTCTGGAGCTGGCGCGCAAAGTCAGGGAGTTCGCTTTGCTGGACGGGGTGGAGCAGCATCTATCGGGTTCGGCGGAATTGGATGACGTGCTGCTGGCGAGCCTGCAGGATCTCAAAATTCTGTTTGGACTGCCCCATGGTATCTGTTTTCTTACCGATCCGGACGCAGGGATATTGCAGCCAAAGGCAAACAGTTGCTCGCGGTCCGAGCAGGTGGCTGAGTTTCAGCTACAGCTGAAACCCGGCAGGAGTGTGGTGGCGGATGCATCCCTCAATCGTAAACTGAGTTCTTCGTTCGATCCGGATTTTGCGGATCGTCTCTCAGTTGTCGATAAACAGTTGATAAAGCTCCTGGATTCAGAGGGCATGCTGTGCATTCCGCTGTGTACCGGACCGGAGGATGTGGGCGTTCTGATCACCGGACTCGCAGCCGTTGATATGCAGCGTATTCAGCAGCAATCCGAACTGATGCTCTGCTTTTCGGAAGCGGTTGCCCGAACGCTTCACCAGAGGCAGCGCCTGACCCGGGGACGTGATGAGGCTCTGGCTCAGGAACGGGAACTGAAACAGAACCAGATCCGCAAGTTGGTGCATGAGGCGAATAATCCGCTGGCCATCATCAAAAATTACCTTCAGGTTCTCTCGGTTCGGCTCGGCAGCGAGAGCGGGGTTCAGAATCAGCTATCCATTTTAAGTGATGAGATAGAGAGGGTCGCGGATATCATTCTCAGGATGCGGGATATATCTCCGCAGTCCGAGATAAGCCGGGGTGCGGTGGACATTAACGAACTGTTGAGGGACCTGTTGGAAATTTTTCGCGTCTCCCACTTCACCACCAGGGAGATCAAAACGGATATGCGTCTGGATGGTTCAATGCCGGCTGTATTGACGAACAGAAACAGCCTCAAGCAGATATTGACCAACTTGATAAAGAACGCGGTCGAAGCAATGTCCGGAGGTGGGATACTGACGGTTGCAAGTCGGGATCGTGTGAATATAGATGGTGCCCAGTATATTGAACTGATATTGGCCGATTCAGGACCGGGAATCCCGGCAGAAATGCTGGATAATGTCTTCAGGCCGGTTAAGAGCGGCAAAGGGGGAGCTCATTCAGGCCTGGGGCTGACTATAGTTAAAAACCTGATTTCTGATATAAATGGCTCAATTAGTTGTAGAAACCGGAGAGAAGGTGGGGCAGAATTCACTATTCATTTGCCCAGAAATTTAGAATAAAACCCAATTCGGGACCGCGCATGCACACACTGACTCTTTTTTCGGGATTCATCCATGTTGAAGGTGAGTAGATGAAAACCTCCGTGTCATGGTTGGATGCCAGGTTCAGCTCAGCAACGGACGACCATCATGGAGCGGCGCATGATCCATCGGAAAACCCCGGATCCAAGGTTCTGGTGGTCGACGATGAGGTTCGCATGCGGGCAAGTGTCGGGGACCTTCTGCAGGCTTACGGGCATCAGTGTGAACTTGCCGCAGGCGGTGACGAGGCATTGGGGCTGTTATCGGCGGGTGGCATAGATCTGATGCTGCTCGATTTGAACATGCCTGGAATCGACGGTTTTCAGGTGATGCGGGAGGTGAAGGAGCGTTACCCCGACACCGACGTGATCGTGGTAAGTGGTGAAACGACCTTTGAGAGCGCAACCGAGGCGTTGCGGTGCGGCGCGCAGGATTTTCTGCGCAAGCCATATGCCCCGGAAGAGCTGATACGCATTGTCGGCAGCACGCTGCGCAAGCGCTGCCTGGAACGCAGTATCCGTGATATGAATCGCTGCCTCGAGGCCTCAGAACACCGTTACCGGTTCATAGTCAACAACTCGCCCGATATCATCTATATGCTGGATAATAGCGGCCATTTTGTGTTTGTAAATGACCGTATTAAGACCATTCTGGGCTATGAAACAGAGGAACTGCTGGGAAAGCACTACTCCGAATTCGTTCACAAGGAAGATATCGAAAAGGCGAAATATGTATTTGATGAACGGCGCACCGGAAGCCGGGCCAGCCACAATATCGAGTTTCGCCTGTTGTGCAAGGGCAGTTCGCTCCCCTATCGCTATTTTGAGTCGCGATCCATCACCATAGAGCTGAGCGCGATGGGTGTATACACGGAACAGCACGCGGAGGAGAAGGAGGAGTTTATCGGTACCTATGGCGTGGTCAGAGATATCAGTGAACGCAAGCGGGCCGAAGAGGTCATCAATTTCCAACTCTACCACGACCTTCTGACAAAGCTGCCGAATCGTGCGCTGTTCCGCGACCGGT
This sequence comes from Gammaproteobacteria bacterium, assembly GCA_020445405.1. GTDB lineage: Bacteria > Pseudomonadota > Gammaproteobacteria > Chromatiales > Chromatiaceae > HKST-UBA178. The sequence continues at coordinate 58,069 of JAGRGQ010000012.1, forward strand.
TGAATCTGGCGATATCGCAAGCCAAACGAAGCAAGACCAAATTGGCGGTCATGTTTCTCGATATGGACAGATTCAAGGTGATCAACGATTCACTCGGGCATCTCGCAGGGGATCAACTACTGCAAACGATCGCGCTTCGACTGAACTCCTGCCTGCGCGACGGCGACACCCTGGCCCGGGTCGGCGGCGATGAATTCAACCTGCTTGTACCGGGAATCAACGGTCGGGAAGACGCTGCAATGGTTGCCCGGAAAATCATGGAGAGACTGAAAGAGCCGGTTATTCTGGATGGTTACGAGGTGTTCGTCAGCTTCAGTATCGGCATTGCCATTTTTCCCGAGGATGGTCAGACCATCGATGTGCTGGTAAAAAATTCCGATATGGCGATGTATCACATCAAGACGCATGGGAAAAACGGTTACGAGTTTTTTGCGGATAACATGAAGGCGACGTTCCATCGCCAGTTGTCACTGGAAAACGGAATCCGCAAGGCGCTGGAGAAAAGAGAGTTCGAGCTTTTTTATCAGCCTCAGATCAATCTTCTGGAAGGCCGCATATGCGGTATGGAGGCGCTGATTCGCTGGAATCACCCGGAGCGGGGACTGCTGTTGCCGGATCAGTTTATACCATTGTCGGAAGAGACCGGCCTCATCGTGGAGATAGGTAACTGGGTGCTGGACAGCGCCTGTCGCGATTTGAAAGCCTGGCGGATTCAGGGGATCAGCAGTGATATTCAGATGGCGGTCAATATCTCCGCAGCACAGCTGATGCAACCGGAATTCGAACGTAGTGTACTGGATACACTGACCAAGCATAATGTCGCCGGCAGTCAACTTGAGCTGGAGATTACGGAAAACATACTGATGCAGGATATGGATCAGGCAGTCAGTAAATTTCAGCAACTCGCCGCCAATGGCGTGCGTGTCGCGGTCGACGATTTCGGCATCGGGTACTCTTCCCTGAGCTACCTCCACGCATTGCCCTTGAATACGCTGAAAATCGATCGTTCGTTTATTTCCGGGATTCAGGCGTCCAAGGATCGCAGCTCAATAGTTACCGCGGTACTTGCGATGGCACGGGAACTCAATCTCGAGGTTGTGGTGGAGGGTGTTGAGCGCAAGGCACAGGTCGACTATCTGCGCCGGCTGGAATGCATTAAGGCTCAGGGTTTCTATCTCGGGCGTCCACTGCCGTCGGACGAGATACCAGGGCTGGTGCGAAACGGCTGACAGTGCGGAAGGGGTGGCTGGCGGACATCTCCCGGTTATCAAAACCTCCGATTCGGCAACGTTTATCCCGTCCACACGGTCACCGCAGCCTTTGGCTCCCTAGTCACCAACATGTCGCCAGCAGCGGGCATTGCGCACATACTCAAAGTGAGTGTTGTATAACCAGATCCGCGGAGGAACCGCAGCGTGTGTTGACAGTAAAGGCGCGCACCGAATCGCGCAGTACTGGCGGCAGCGCGCATTGGATTGGTGTAACATCTACGCCTTCGGTTTATCTGCTGCGGAGATTATATGTCAGCGCTGATCTGCGGGTCGTTCGCTTACGACACCATTATGGTGTTCCACGATCAATTCAAGAATCATATTCTGCCCGAACAGGTTCACATTCTTAATGTCGCTTTTCTGGTGCCGGAACTTCGCCGTGAGTTTGGGGGCTGCGCAGGGAATATTGCCTATAATCTGAATCTTCTCGGTGGTGACGGCAAACCGATGGGAACCGTAGGGACAGACTTCGAACCCTATGCCCGTTGGATGGACGAATGCCGTGTAAGCCGCGATTATCTGCGGGTGATTGAAGGTGAATACACTGCACAGGCGTATATCACGACTGACCGGGATGACAATCAGATTACCGCGTTTCACCCCGGTGCCATGAACCATTCCCATCGGAACAGCGTAAGCGACGCGCCGGGCTGTACGCTTGGGCTTGTCTCACCGGATGGACGCCAGGGTATGATCGATCATGCACGCCAGTTCGCCGAAGCAGGGATACCTTTCATCTTTGATCCCGGACAGGGTATGCCCATGTTCGATGGAGACGATCTGCTCGCATTCACGCAACAGGCCAGCTGGCTCGCCTTCAATGATTACGAAGCCAAATTGATGGCGGAGCGAACCGGTCTTTCACCGGCGCAGCTGACCGCGATGGTGGAGGCTGTGATTGTCACCCGCGGTGCCGAAGGGTCCGTCATATTCACGCCGCAACGCGAATATCAGATACCCGTGGCCCGCACCGGGTGCCTGGTGGACCCGACCGGCTGCGGTGACGCTTACCGGGCAGGCCTGCTCTACGGACTGATGAACGAAATGGACTGGGATGTCACCGGACGCATTGCCGCGCTGATGGGCGCTATCAAGATCGAGCAGGCGGGGACTCAGAATCATCGTTTCACTCTGGACGAGTTCCACACCCGTTTCCGGGACTCCTTCGGTTTCACTTTCGCCTGACAACAGACGGCGGTATCCATTCCCGCCAGAGAATCCCAGAGGCAATTATGACAGGACATTTTGACCAGACCGGATTTGTACCGCTGAATATCGCCGTACTGACCGTTTCAGATACGCGTACCGAGGAGACAGATAAATCCGGAAGGGTACTTCAGGAGGGTGCGGAGGAGGCGGGTCACAAGGTGGTGGAGAAGGTCATAGTTAAAGATGACGTTTACCAGATGCGGGCGATTTTTTCACGCTGGATCGCGGATCCCGATGTACATGCAATCCTCAGTACCGGCGGCACCGGCATTGCCAGCCGCGATAGTACACCGGAGGCGGTTATACCGCTGCTGGACAAGCCCATTGAGGGATTCGGCGAACTGTTCCGGGCTGTTTCCATGGAGGAGATAGGCGCCTCGGCCATCCAGTCGAGGGCATTCGCGGGCCTGGCCAATCAGACCTTGATTTTCTGCCTGCCGGGATCGACCGGCGCATGCCGCACCGGTTGGAGTAAAATATTGCAGCCGCAGCTTGATCACCGTACGCGGCCCTGCAATTTTGCCCAGATGTTTCGTGCCTGAGCAGCGTCTGCACAGCGCGGGCGGCCGGGGTAAAAAATTTGCCAAGAGAGACTGAAATGAGTGCGTGTGATTGTTCATCCCATTGCGGGCCCTCTGATCTGATGCCGCTGGAGGAAGCGCTTGACCTGCTGCTTTCTCATGCCAGAAAGGTGGATGAGAGCGAGCAGGTCCCGATTGACGATGCGCTGGGCAGGGTGTTGGCGGAGACGGTCACGAGCCGCATTACGATGCCGCCCTGGGATAACAGCGCCATGGATGGCTATGCGGTCAACACCACCGACCTGAGACAGGCCGGAGTCCGCATGCCGGTCTCGCAGCGTATACCGGCCGGCGTTTCCGGAACCCCCCTGTTGGCGGGTACGGCGGCAAGGATTTTCACCGGTGCGCCGATACCGGCGGGCGCTGATGCCGTGGTTATGCAGGAGGCGTGCGAGCAGGCGGGCGATCACGTGACGATCAACCGGCTGCCCGTCATCGGTGCCAATATCAGGCGCGCAGGCGAGGACACCCGGGAGGGTGACGAGATTCTGCCGGCGGGCATCCGCATTGAACCTCAACATATGGGGCTGCTGGCCTCGGTCGGGGTGGCGCGGGTCAGTGTATACCGTCGCCTGAGAGTCGCTCTCTTCTCCTCCGGAGATGAGCTCGTCATGCCGGGGCGCCCACTTGGGCCGGGACAGATCTACAACTCGAACGAGTTCATGCTGGATGGCTTGTTGAGAACCACCGGGTGCGAAGTAATCAGGCTGGGTATAGTCGAGGATACACTGGAAGCCACATGCACTGCGTTACTGAAAGCGGCGGAACAGGCCGACCTGGTTATCGCCTCAGGTGGCGTCTCGGTTGGCGAAGAGGACCACATTAAACCGGCGGTGGAGCGGCTCGGTTCGCTCGATCTCTGGAAAATTGCAATCCGGCCGGGCAAGCCACTGGCTTTCGGACACGTAGGCAGCGTGCCTTTTATCGGTACGCCGGGTAATCCGGTCTCTCTGTTTGTCACCTTCTGCCTGTTCGCCAGGCCATTCATCCTCAAAGCGCAGGGCGTGATGGAGTCGCTTGCGCCCAGAGCGGTGTCGGTAAAAATTGACTTTGACTGGCCACGCCCGGATAAGCGGCGGGAGTTCGCACGCGCGCGAATGGAGCTGGATGATCAGGGCAAGCCCCGGATATCGGTTCATCGCAGCCGCTCCTCAGGTGTGCTCAGCTCCCTGGCCTGGGCCAACGGACTGGCCGTGCTGCCGGAAAACAAGCCGTTGGTCAGGGGCGATTCTGTGAAATTTCTGCCTTTCAGCGAGTTATTGCGATGATCAAGGTACTCTACTTTGCCCGTCTGAGGGAGGAGCTGAAAACGGGCTCTGAATCTGTCGCCGCTGTTCCTGATCTGCGTTCACTGAAAGACATGCTGCGGGCGCGCGGTGGTGATTGGGCGGAGATTTTCGGCGACGGCCAATGGGTGATGGCGTCGGTTAATCAGAAGATGGCAGACCTGGATACGCCGCTCACCGACGGTGACGAAGTCGCTTTTTTCCCCCCCGTCACGGGCGGGTAGTCCGCTCTACCAATTACTCCACCGGAGCAATTGGTAGACGAACGTCCAGCAGCGGTGTCGGGACGGAACGGCGCCACCGGGAGGTCGCCGCACTTCGTGCCCAAGTTTAAAACCGTGGGAAGGGGAGTCGCTGCCCCAGGCGTCTCTCACTATTATGTCGAATAAATACGAAGTAAGTACTTACATTAATGATTGAATTCCGAATTGCATTTTTGTTGCGTCGGGATTTTTTCAAATGCCGTACAATCAGGAGGGCCCGTCAGTGAGCGAAATTGTGATTCAGAGCGAGCCAATCGATGTTGCCGCGATTCAGGATAAATTGAGAGCGAACAATCCGTCAGTCGGCGCTGTGGTCACTTTTCTTGGACTGATGCGGGACATGAATCAGGGCGACCAGGTCTTCAGCATGTTTTTGGAGCACTATCCGGGCATGACCGAAAAGGCGCTGCGGGAAATCCTCGATGAGGCAGAGCGGCGTTGGGATTTGCTGGGAGTCCGGGTAGTGCACCGGGTTGGTGAGTTGAGTCCGACAGACGCCATCGTGCTGGTGGCCGTGGCAAGTGCACATCGCGGGGAGGCTTTTCGCGCCTGCGAGTTTGTGATCGACTTTCTCAAAACCCGTGCACCTTTCTGGAAGAAGGAGCGCACCGGGAACGGTGACCGCTGGGTCAGCGCCCGGCATGGTGATTCCGACGCTGAGAAGCGTTGGGGCGAATAGTTCCGTATCAAAGCGCTGCGGCAGGGCGTGTTCTGCACTCCGTGACTTGGAGGCGTTTGTCAAAGGCTGAAAAATCTTCGAGTGGTGTCTCACATCGGGTCCCGCTGCAGATATAAGCTCTGACGCCGTTGCTGACCTGGCGCGTATCGAGCAGCCCCGGTAAGCCGGATTCGTTGACTGGAATCGAGAGCGTGTAGCGCTGCGGTGCATAAGCCTCCAACGCCCGCCGGCGCCACCGGCTCAACTCAGCGACCGGGCCCCGGATCACAATGATCTCGGGGGGAGTGATAAGCTCTTCCAGAGAATCCAGCAGCGTACAATGCGCGGAAGGCATTTGGAGTATCTGTGCCCAGGCGATTTTCAGCGTGTCCTCCGCAGCGTCGATATAACGCGCCTCTCCCAGCAGGTGCCCGAGACGGAGCAGCGCAAACGCGGCGACACCGTTGCCGGCGGGCGTTGAGGCGTCGCTGAAGGGTTTGGGGCGATGAATCAGTTTTTCGTGGTCATCGGCGGTAAAAAAGAACCCACCCGCCTGAGGATCGTGGAAGTGTTCCAACAGCACCTCAGCCAACATAACCGCGAATGAGAGGTCGTCAAGGCTCCAGTGTGTCTGCGTAAGCTCCATGATCGCATCTATCAGATAGGCATAATCATCCAGATAGGCTGACAAATGCGACCGGCCATCCTTGTGACTGGCCAGCAGCCTCCCCTCGCGCCATAATTCCGTGCGGATGAAGCGCAGCGCCCGTTGCGCGGACGCGATAAAATCCTCCCTCTCCAGCAGTCGTCCTGCCTTGGTCATTCCCTTGATCATCAGCGCGTTCCAGGAGGTGAGAATTTTATCATCCAGGGCTGGCCGGATGCGGGGCGCGCGCGCGTTGAGGAGTTTTTTCCGGGCCGAATTCAGCAACGCTCTGGCCGTCTCTCCGGTCGTATCGAAAGCCTGATTAAGCGCTGCGACGGATGAGAAGTTATGGAGATGCCAGCGCCCGTCAAAGTTGGGTCGACGGTCGAGGCCGTAGTATCGGGTCAGGTGGCGGTATTCGTCTTCGCTCAACAGATTGCAGACTTCGTCGGCGGACCAGAGGTAAAACCGTCCCTCCTCACCCTCGCTGTCGGCGTCCAGACTGGAGAAGTACCCTCCTGCAGGAGACTGCATTTCGCGCATGGCCCATTCGGCGGTGAGGCACGCGGTCTCGCGAAACAGCGGTTTACCGGTCGCCTGCCAAAGGTCGCCATAGAGGCCAAGCAACGGACCGTTGTCGTACAGCATCTTTTCAAAGTGCGGGATCATCCATTCGTCGTCGGTTGAGTAGCGGTAAAACCCTCCACCGAGCTGGTCGTTGATTCCGCTTAAAGCCATTCTGGTCAGGGTGTGATCCACGACATGCAGCGTGCGCGGATCGGGTCGGCCGCCGATCCCACTGGATGACCACTGCCTGAGCAGGCGGTTCAGGCTTGCCGGGTGGGGAAATTTGGGGGCGTGGCCAAAACCGCCATGAACATCATCGAAGCTGCCTAACAGCTGTTGGTGGGCGCCCCTCATCGGGGTGTCGTCAAAATTCCGGTTGGCGCCGTTCCGTTCCGGATTGAGCTGAGAAAGCGCGTCCTGCAGTGCCTGATTCTGCACCAGAATCTCCGCCTTTTGCGCATGATAGGCGTTGGCTATGCTGCGCAGCAGGTCGCGGAATGCCGGCAACCCATGGCGCGCTTCGCTGGGGAAATAGGTGCCGGCGAAAAAGGGCGTCTGGTCCTCCGGTGTCAGGAACACGGTAAGCGGCCACCCTCCGGGTCGCTGGGCGAGAAGCTGATGGGCCGACTGGTAAATGATATCCAGATCGGGTCGCTCCTCGCGATCGACTTTAATATTGACGTAGAGTTCATTCATCAACGCTGCGGTCGCTTCGTCTTCGAACGATTCATGCGCCATTACGTGGCACCAATGGCAGGCGGAGTAACCGATGGAGAGCAGTATCGGTCTGTGTTCCCGTCTGGCGAGCGCCAGAGCCTGCTCTCCCCACTGGTACCAGTCTACAGGGTTGTCAGCGTGCTGGAGCAGGTAGGGGCTGGTGGCGTCCGCCAGTCGGTTGTGTGCCATACGCAGGGATTCCCGGGCGTTGTTTTCGATACCCTGTCCGTGGACGGGGCGCGGTTTGCGGGGGTAAAGAGAACCGGTGGCATCAGATGATACCCTACAATAGCTTAGTGAAACACTAAACTATTTGACGATCGCTCTGCTGCGTCTGCGGGTGGCGAGCCCGGAGCCCATGGAGATGCGGTAGAGCAGAGGAATGACAAACAGCGTAAGCAGAGTGGAAACGACCAATCCCCAGACGATGGCAGTGGCTACCGGCCCCCACATCAGAGAGTGTCCGCCCAGGCCGGTTGCAAGGGAGAACAATCCGGCAATAGTGGTCAACGAGGTGATCAAAATGGGTATGACCCGGCGGCGGGCGGCATAGAGGGTGGCGTGCAGGACCGTCATGCCGCGTTCCAGGCGTTCATTTGCGGCGCTTATCAGCACGATAGCGGCATTTACCGCGATGCCGGCTAGCGCCACCACGCCGTACATGGTAAACAGACTCATTGGATTTTCCGTGATAATCAATCCAACCACCACGCCGGTGAAGGCCATCGGAACGGTGCTCAGGATCATCAGGGGTTGAAAATAGCTCCTGAACTGGGTTCCCAGGATCATATACATCAGTCCCAGCCCGAGCAGGAAAAGCACCTGTATCGCATCGATACTCTCCTGGATGTCGTCGAGTTCACCGGAAAAATCGAGGTCGATCTCGGGAAACCGGTGGCGTATCAGCTCCCACGCCCGGATTATCTCCCGGTTGGCGGTTACCGTGTCGGTCAGGGATTTATCCAGGTCTGCCTCAACCGTGATCGTACGTCGGAAGTCGTAGTGGCGGATATTACCCAGGCTGGGACCCGACGCTGTCTCGATCAGCTTGGCGAGCGCGACTCTTCCGCCATTTTTCAGCGGTAGCGTAAACTGACCCGGCACGCCTATGTTATCAAGCACGATTGGTTTGGCCCGGACACGAACCGCCAGCTCTTCTCCCTGATCCTGCATTTTCTCAACTATTTCACCATCCACCAGCAGTCTCAATGTACGCATCACCTCGTCCGGTGTGACACCGGCCCTGCGAGCCGCGTCCTGATCGACTTTTACCCGCAGCTCCATCTGCCCCCGGCTGTCGTCGTCGCTGATATCCCGGATCGCAGGATTTCGCATCAGAATGGCCTTCAGCTCAACCACCGCCTGCCGCAGATCCACTATTTCGTCACCACGCACTTTGACCTGAATTGGCTTTGAGGTGGGAGGCCCGCCGGCCAGGCGCAGAAAGGATATCTTTTCGGCGCCCGGGGTCGAGATCACCTCCTCACGCATAGACTCGATCATTTCGTCCACCGTACGCAACTCTCCGGCAGCGGGATTGAGGGAGACCATGATCTGGCCATACTGATCGCCAAAAAAAGGGGCTGTTTCGGTAAACATCTGACCGGCGTAACTGATGATATTGCGTACCTCACCGCTCTTTACTCGTGCGCGCACCCTGCGCTCCAACTCCAGCGTTTTGCGGAGGGTCAGCTGTAGCGGGGTGCCGGCCGGCATCTCCAGGTTGACATAGAACAGACGAACCGGGTCGGAGGCGAAAAAGTCGAGCTTCACGCGGCCATTCAGAGCCGCCAGCAAAGCCGCAGCGAACATGAAAATCACCAGCAGCAGAATCAGCCGTGGCCAGCGCAGCGCCCTGACCAGAAGGCGTATGTAACCTCTCCGAATCCCGTGCAGAAACTTGCTCCGGTAGTGCTGCAAGCCGGCAGAACCGGAAAAAGTGACGCCCGCTCCCAGCAAGTGCGCCGGCAGCATCCAGTAGGCCTCCACCAGACTGATCGCCAGCGCGATAGTGACAACCAGCGGGATGACCAGCATGTATTTACCGAGGATGCCCGGCAAAAGCATCAAAGGCAGAAATGCGGCCATCGTGGTCAGCACGGCAGTGGTGACCGGAGCAAATACTTCATGCAACGCCTCCAGTGTGGCGGGCAGCGCAGCCATCCCGCGCTGCAGCCGATAGTAAACCGACTCAACCACCACCACCGCGTCATCGACCAACATACCCAGGCTGATGACCACACCCAGCAGCACAGTGACATTCAGCGAGTGCCCCAGGGCGTACAGTGTCCAGAAAGTGCCTGCCAGGATAAAGGGGATTCCGATGGTGGTGAGCAGTGCAATGCGGCTGCCAAGAAACACCCAGGTGACAAGGAGCACCATCAGCAGTCCCAGCAGCGCGTTAGTCTCCATTGTCCGGAGAGCGCTGCGGGTGATTTCGGTCTGGTCATCGATCAGCGCGAGCGCCACACCGGTGCCGGTGCTGAAGCGATTGCGTTCATCTATGTACGCGCTTATCCGTTGTACCAGTTCCAGCGTATTGGCATTTTCCTTTTTGGTGATTGCCAGCATTATCGCCGGCTTGCCGTCATAGCGGACGATGGCCCCGGCCTCCTCTCTTGCCCGTACCACCTCTGCCAGGCTTCCCAGGGGAACTTCCCCGGTCGCCCCCAGAACCGGCAGACCGGCCAGATATTCCGGGTTACTGTCACGGCCGATCAACCTGATCAGCCAGCTCTGGTCGTTAACCCGTGCATTGCCGGCGATAATGTCCTTGAAACTGCTGGCCAGCGTGTCGCTGAGCTGACTTGGCGCGATGCCGGCGGCTTCGAGCTTTTCCGGCTGAAAGTTTATCTGCAGTTCCGGATCGTGCAACGCTGTTGCCTGGACCCGGTCCACTCCGATAATCCGTTCCAGATCCTTTTTGATCAGCTCTCCCTGACGGCGCAGGTTTTCGTCGTCCGCCGTTCCAACGACCGCCAGTACAGCGCTGGGAAACGCGTTCGCGCTGGTAATCTCGAATATGAATGGCGAGTCGGCTTCATCCGGCAACTCGGATTCCGCGTTCTGTACTTCACGCCGGAGGTCTGCGACACGTTTGTCAAAAACACGCTCGGATATGTCGTGAAAACGGACCAGAATGCTGGAGATGCTTTCGCGACTGACACTGGAGACAAATTTGATATCCGAAATCCGTCGAATCTTTTTTTCCAGGACTTCAGTAACCCTTTTTTCCACGTCCTCCGCTGCTGCACCCGGCAGCACAGTGGAAATATCGATCCAGTTAAAATTGATGCTCGGGTCCTGCTGCCTGGGCAGCAGGTTGTACGACAAAACACCCATTGTCAGCACCAACACAAATGTCAGGTTGGCCAGGACATGGTTCTGGAAGAGTCTGGCAAGCATCGATCAGCGCTTGTCCTGTTCCCGGCTGGAGACCTGAATACTGTCACCATCTGCGATTTTTTGCCGCCCCAGCAGTATGATGCGACTCTCTGCGGGCAGGTCAACGGCGGCCGGATGACCTTCGAGGGCGTCCGGCAGTGGATGGAAGCGGGCTTTACCGTTCTGTTCCAGCATCACGCCCAGTTTTCCTCCGCGCAGCACCGGGATATCCGCTGGCAGGTGAAACGCAGAGGCGCGCCACTGTAATCGGCCGCTACTGCCGGGCAAAGCGCCGTTATCCATGAACTCCAGTCGCGCCTCCCGATTGCGGCCACGCATGTCCGCGACCGGAAGCAGCCGGCGCACTTTCACCGGGTGACGCACCCCTTCGACCAGGAGTTCAGGTTTTTCTGCCTGCAACAGGGAGTCGACCTGACGCAGCGGAATCTGTGCGGAGACCTCCAGATGCCCCGTATCCAGCAGCCGTACCACGGATTGACCCGGCGCGATCCACTCCCCCACCGCCGCCAGCCGCTCCAGAACCACGCCGGTGAAGGGTGCGGCTATCCGGCATTGGCGCACGTCATATTGCGCTTTTTCGAATGCGGCCGCCGCCTGATTGAGGTCTGCACGCGCAGTTTCCAGATCACTCTCCCGTTGGTTCAGCGTCTCTTCGGAAACATTGCGTTCTTCACGCAACGTTTTGGTCCGACTGATCTGGTGCTGTGCCAGATTCAGTTTTGCCTTCGCCGCCTGAACCGATGCGTCCGCCTCTCTTTGCAGACTGAGATTTACTGTACAGTCGAGTTCGGCCAGCACTTCCCCCTGTCGGATCTGGTCCCCAACCCGCACCGGAAATTGCACAATAAATCCGGGAATGCGGGGGCTGACACGGCTTTCGTTAAGGCTCAATGTAGTCGCCGGCGCGGAAATCAATGGCAGGTAACGCAGCGCCCCGAGGGAGGCGGTGGTAACCTCGACCGGGTACTGTTGCTGGGCGGATACGGAGGTCATCGCAACAAGCAACGGAACACAGCGCCTGATGAGAGCCACTGCGCCATTCGTTCTGTGGAGAGGCATTTGCTGTACCTTTGCTGGAACGGGTTTTTGGTCGGACAGTTGCATTGGAGAGCAGATTGAAAACCAGCGCCGGCCCGACTGTCAAACCTGGCGATGGCGGTAGACTTTGTCCGGTGGCTGAGTCGAATGCCCGGGAGGTTCAGAGGCAGACTTGATTGAGTTGATTTTCATGCGGCTCTCCGTGGGACAGAGTACACTTGAGGGTTATGAACAGTACACCATTGAGTCTGAAAAAAGAGTGTGAAGGCCGGTTGAAATCCGGCCATTGCTGGGTATTCAGCAATGAGGTCGACACGCAAAAAACGCCATTGCAGGATCTACTGCCGGGGCAACAGGTGGATATTCTTACGGCCCAGGACAGATGGTTGGGTTCGGGATATGCCAACCCACACTCCCTGATATGCGCCCGGCTGGTCAGCCGTGATTCCAGGCATCCGCTGAATGCCTCGCTGCTGGTGCACAGAGTGAAGATAGCGCTCTCCCTGCGTGAGCGGTTGTTCCCAAAGCCTTACTATCGTCTGCTGTTCGGCGAGAGCGATGGACTTCCGGGCGTGGTGGCGGACCGCTTTGGCGCGGTGGTGGTGGTGCAGATTAATACCGCAGGAATGGAGAGGTTGAAGGAGGAGGTGGTTGCCGCGCTGGATAAAGTGCTCAGGCCCGAGTGTGTGATTTTACGCAATGATTCCCCGATAAGGGAGACAGAGGGGCTGGAGCGCTATGTGGCGGTCGCAAAGGGGAAGATGCCGGAGAGTTTGACAGTGGAAGAGAACGGGGCGAGCTTCCGGGTGCCGGCCGCCGACGGTCAGAAGACCGGCTGGTTTTTCGACCAGGCATTCAACCGTGCCCGGATGCGTAAATATGTCGAGGGAAAGCGGGTTCTCGATGTTTTCAGCTATGTCGGTGCCTGGGGGGTACAGGCAGCAACAGCCGGCGCCAGCGATGTATTCTGCGTGGACAGCTCCAGTGCGGCACTTGACAGGGTTGAACTCAATGCACAACTCAATGGTGTCATCGAGCAGGTTGCGGTACTGCATGGGGATGCATTCGACGCGATGCGGGAACTGCGCAGCGAACAGCAGAAATTTGATGTGGTGATGGTTGATCCGCCCGCATTCATCAAGCGCCGCAAGGACCTCAGAGAGGGAGCGCTGGCCTATCGCAGGTTGAATCTGGCCGCCATGCAGCTACTGTCGAAAGACGGTGTTCTGATCACCTCCTCCTGTTCCCACCACATGGCTGCGGCGAACTTGCTGCAAACGGTTCAGAAGGCGGCCCGGCATCTGGATCGGAGTCTACAACTGCTGGAGCAGGGCTTTCAGTCAGCCGATCATCCGATTCAACCGGTCATTCCGGAAACCGCCTATCTCAAGACGTTCTATCTGCGTGTACTGCCGACCTTTTAGGCGGAGACCAGCGGACGTAGGAGTCTGACATTGCGGGTTTGAGTCCCCTGATTCCGCCAACGGTGCCGCGGAGATGGGGAGTCAGGCGACCAGATTCAGGATCTCCCGCTGAATTCTCGATTTGTGCGGTTCAGGAAGTCTGTTCCACGCTTCGGCGAGGCTTTTGGCATCATCGGGCAGCGATGACTCGGACTCTTCACCGAACATGAGCCATGCCGGATTGACTCCCAGCACTGCCGCGATCTCGTTGATCTTTCTCGGGCGAAGGCTCTTTCCGTTCTCGATTTTCTGGATAACGGCCTGGTTTGTACTTGCTCGCGCCGCCAGTTGTTCCTGCGTCCAGCCTTTATCCAGACGGATAAAACGCATACGCTGTCCAAGTGTCCCGAGGTTTTGGGGATTCATCGTCGTCATACGAATCAACCTGCTATTACCTAGTGTAAGAAATTCATGCTGTCTCTAACGGCAGCAGTGCAGGTTTCTTAAATCTTTTTTTGCCGGTTCTCTTCAAGGCCTTATCTCCTCACGATTTTTTGGGTGAGGCGCAGCTTCGGTAGACTGGATTCAGCAATCCTGCCGAAGAGCGACAAGTCTGATTATAAGGGTTTGTGTCTGGACATGCAGTGAAAATACGAAAATATCTCCTGAATAGAGCCAGCTCGATTTCCTGCAGGTCAGCTCATCGAAGGTCTATTCGGTAGGTTTGCGGGCCGTATCCGTGCACCTTGTCGTGCGCCCTGATTTCGACCTGATCTACTCCCGCTGGAATGGCTATTCCAGAGAGGGAGCGGGTGAAGGGTTGTTCATTGATGTGGGGGTGGTAGAGGGTTCGCCGTCCCAGTATTTCGCCATTTGGGGTCATCACCTCCCAGCCGTCGGCATAGTGATCCCAACCGCTGTCGGCGTGTTTTAACGTGACATCAAACCGGTAGATGCCGGTTGCGGTTGCCGAAGCGCTGGCATCGACCACGACCACCTCCCCAGCAAACACAGACAGCGGCGCCAGCATAAATATCAGCGGAAAAAAATTTTTTTTCATGTGCTCAGGCTGTCCGAGGGAAACCAGCCTGATAAGATAACGTGCCATGTTGACATATCCAAGTATTAACCCCGCAGCGATCTCGCTCGGGCCCTTCAACGTATACTGGTACGGTATCATGTACCTGGTGGGTTTTGTCGGCGGCTGGTGGCTGGCACGGAGGCGCGCGGCTCGTTCAGGCTCCGGATGGACGCGCCAACAGGTTGACGATCTGCTTTTTTACGTTGTGCTGGGCGTGATCCTGGGCGGCCGAATCGGCTACACCCTGTTCTACGGTTTGGGCAACCTGCGGGCGGACCCGCTCTCGCTGTATCGTATCTGGGAGGGGGGTATGTCGTTCCATGGAGGCCTGCTGGGTGTATTGATCGCGATGTGGTTGTATGCAAAACGCATTTCCCGATCTTTTTTTCAATTGACGGATTTTCTGGCGCCGCTGATCCCGGTGGGGCTAGGCGCCGGCCGACTGGGAAATTTTATCAATGGCGAGCTGTGGGGCGCGCCCGGAAACGTGCCTTGGGCGATGCGGGTCTCCTGCGAGCGTTTCTTTACGCTTTGCCGGGATAAACTGCAACTGCCCGTTTCGACCGAGTTCACCCCGCCATTGCATCCGACCCAACTTTACGAATCGCTATTGGAGGGGCTGGCACTGTTTTTGATTCTCTGGTTGTACTCTTCCCGGCCCAGGCCGATGATGGCGGTCTCCGGGCTGTTCCTGGTGGGATACGGTGCATTCCGGTTTGGAGTCGAGTTTCTGCGCTTACCGGATGCGCACATCGGATATCTCGCATTTGGCTGGTT
>JAGRGQ010000130.1 GCA_020445405.1 Gammaproteobacteria bacterium
CGGAACGCTGAAGAAATGCTTTATGACGAACGCGGCCTGCCTCTGTGATCATTGATACCTCAGCGATTGTTGCCATTCTGAATGATGAACCGGAAAGACATACTTTTATAGGGGCGATTGTTGATGCTTCCTACAACTGCATGTCTACCGCTGGATTTGTAGAGGCATCCATTATTTTGGAATCACGTTATGGGTACGACGGGATAAGAGATTTTGACTTGTTTCTCGTGAAAGCAGGAATAGAACTGGTCCCTGTGGATGTTGAACAGGCCCAAATTGCAAGACAGGCATTTAGGGAGTACGGAAAGGGGAGGCATCCTGCAGGGTTAAACTTCGGTGATTGCTTTTCTTACGCTTTGGCAAAAGTTAATGATGACTTCCTGCTTTTTAAGGGTAATGATTTTTTACAGACTGATATAAAGTTCCTGAGATATCAGGATTAGGGGGCATGGGGAAACTGCTATAATTGCGTCTATGAGATTGACTGAGGAACAAGCAAATTTGATTAAATCGGCTGTTACCGGGGTGCTCGGCCAACGCGCAAAGGTATACCTGTTTGGTTCGCGCGTGGACGACTCCCGGCGCGGTGGAGACATTGATCTTTTGATCATTCCCGGCAAGGGACTGAACGCCGATGAGAAACTGGATGCACGCCTCAAAATAAGAAGCGATCTCTACAGGACCATGGGGGATCGTAAAATCGATATCGTTTTTCAATTACCCGGAACGCCTGCAACCACATTCCAGAAAATGGCGCGAGATACCGGAATCGTCCTGTGATCAGTTCCCTTTCCGGGGAGGGGTCAGAACAGTTGAAATACTGCATCTCAAACAGTACGGTTTCAGTTAAATCAAACAATTTCTTGCAAGGAAGGTACGAGATAGGATTTCAACTGTTCTAACCCCTTGATCCGCTTGATCCCATTGAAATCATCTCCGGATGATAGTCCCCATTTTTTCAACTAACTCTGTCGGGCGGGCATCATTCAGTAGTTTTTCATAGCCGCTCAGCTCAACGAATCCTCTGCCGCTGTGGGTGCCACCGATTTCGACGGCGCCTTCCCAATAGACCTTGTTTGTTGTGGCCCTTCCGTCGAACTCGCTGGCCTTGATGGTTGGCTTCAGAATAAGCTCCATCTCCCGTGATGGTATGCTGACGCGCCATCCCATCGGGTACTCTATGCCGGTGCGATCGCTGACCCAGCGTTCTGCTGCTTCGACCTCGAACTCTGTGGCACCGAGTATACTGGTTGACCCCTTCTGAGTGAATGAGGCCGTTCGCAGCACCAGTGCGCCGCTTGGATCGAAGAGCAGGTAGATCATGATATCGCTGCCATCCTCCAGCTGCAGCGCGAACCAGTCCCACCCCAGTTTGTTGACGTCGAAATCCCCCCACTGATGATCGAACCAGGCCAGGCCCGTTACATCCCTGATTGCGCCGGCCACCTCAACCTCTCCCTGAATCTCCATCCTTGGTCGACTGTAGTAGTAGCTGGTTCCGGCCGCTCCGAAATCCAGCAGCCCGGAACCCCCGTGCATTACCGGGGGGGAGGTCTCCTGCATGAGCAGTTTAACGCGGAATTCTGATGTGCCTGCCTGCAGTTGGTCCTTGCCGTCGCCGCCGGTCATCTGCCAGCCGCCCAGGTTAAAATCGAAGCCGTTTTCCTTTTGCCTGGCGGGTCTGCCGGGGGTGAGTTTCTGATCCGTGTAATGAAGCCCGCTCTTCTGATCGACCAGGGAGATATGAGCCACGCTCTGAGTGACCATGGTGTTGACGACGAAGAGCGCGAAGTGAAAGGAGTATCGATCACCGCTCTGCGACTCCAGATGCCCGTTGTAGTACCACCACTCCATGAAGTTGTCATGCGGTGCGTCGTCTTGCGGCAGTTGTACGAGCACTGACTCCCGCTGGCTCTTGATCTCGTACCACTCCTGTGCGGCCTGATTGGCCGGGAACATCCCCAGGTACCAGAGATAGAGCCCCAGAACAGTGAGGATCAGAATGAGTGCTATCGCGATGGAGAGAATCCGTTTACGGCGGCGACTGTTCCTGTATCCCTTGCGGCGGGAGCTGCTGCGACGTAAGCGGTTGCTGGACATGGAGGAATTTGCCACCTGATTGTTTGAGGATCAATCATTAGATTCGGCATGTTAGAACAATTACTGAAGAGATTACACCCGGTTGCTGCATCAAGGTTTTTGAAACTGGCGCATAGATGTGTAGCATATACGGTCAATTATTTTATGCGAAAGAAAACAGGAAAAAACCGATGCCGGTATGCCCTTGCGGTTCCAGTATGGCGTTTGATGATTGCTGCGGTCCGGTTCTGTCCGGGGAACGGAAGGCCGCGACTGCAGAGGCGCTGATGCGGGCCAGGTACAGTGCCTATGCAACCGGCAATATAGATTTTCTGCACGAAAGCCTGCATCCTGCGCATCGCAGCGATCATGACAGGGATGCCACCCGGCGCTGGGCCGAAAGATCGGAGTGGCTGGGGCTGGAAATTGCCGCCACTGAGGCCGGGAAAGAGGAGGACGGGGAGGGCAGGGTCGAGTTTATCGCCACTTTCAAGGAGAATGGGGTAATCAGGCACTACCACGAGTTGAGCCTGTTCAGGAAGGATAAAGGGAAGTGGTTTTTTGTTGACGGGGAGCTGGTGAAACCGAAAACAGAGGTGCATCGGGGGCCGAAGGTGGGGCGCAACGAACCCTGTCCCTGCGGCAGCGGCAAAAAATTCAAGAAATGCTGCGGTATTTAGGCCAGACTAAAGTCATTGGGTTGCGGGGCGATATAGAGTTGGTCGGGTCGATCCGCGAACCAGTTTTTTTTTAACGGGATTTGATTTTGCTGAACAGAGCTCTGAAACCGGGATTTCCCAGATTGGCTGCGGTCACACTGCTGCTGATGGCGCTGCCGGTATCGGCTGAAATCTACAAGTACATGGACAGAGAGGGCAATGTCTACCTGACCGACCGGCCGATGAAGCGGTCGCAGGGATTCGATCTGCTCTGGCGCTCGGGTAACGACCCGTTCTACAGCAGCAACTACTCCCGCATCAACCTGAAAGCGCTGGATCTTAACAAGGCGCGCTATTCGGACATGATTGAAAAAGTCGCCAGACGCTCCAATCTGAATCCGGAACTGCTGCATGCGGTGGTCCGTGCCGAATCCGCATACGATCCCAACGCACTATCCAAGAAGGGGGCGCGCGGCCTGATGCAGCTGATGCCGGATACTGCGGACCGCTATGGTGTCGGCAACAGCTGGGACCCGGAGCAGAATCTTGACGGGGGGGCGAGATATCTGCGCGACCTGCTGGATATGTTCGATCAGGATTTGAAACTGGCGATCGCCGCGTACAACGCGGGCGAGAATGCAGTCAGGAAGTACGGGAACAAAATCCCGCCCTATCCGGAGACCCGGCAGTACGTGCGCAAGGTGGTGACGTTTTATCGGGCTGGAAGTTAGCCGCTGCCGGACGTTTCT
>JAGRGQ010000131.1 GCA_020445405.1 Gammaproteobacteria bacterium
CTCCCATTCATCGTTGAAAGACCGACCATACCGTGGGATCAAGAGAACGTGAATAACGGGCTGGTTTGAACGGTTACTTTAGGATCGCCCTAAAGGCGCCACCTGAAGATCGCCCTAATGGCGCCAGCCGGCGCCGGTTTCACGTTTCAGACATTCTGCTTTTTTGCCTTATCGTCGCTGATTTTCAGCGGAGAAAGGCATGACCAACAGGAGGTTTGAAATGTATCACTACCGTCAGGCTCTGGTGCGGATGCGTCAGGGTGAGTCAGACCGGCAGATTAATGCCACCGGATTAATGGGTCGGCGTACGCTGGGGGCACTGCGTAAGCAGGCCGATGAGAAAGGATGGCTCGACCCAGCACGATCATTGCCGCCGGACCATGAACTGGCCGCTGTCCTTCAGCCGCCCAAACCGACGCAACTCCAAGCTCAATCGAGCCTCGAACCTCACCGGAGCCTGGTTGAGCAGTGGTGGTCTGAGGGCATCGACGGCACCACCATCCATGCGTAACCGGCCATTCCAAGGCATTATTGTGTAGCCAATGCCAGATCTGATTTCATGGGATTATGGGCGAATTTTGTTTTCCATACCCGAGGAGTCAAGTCGACCACCGCACTGGCCGGATGTTCACTGATCCGCTGCAGCACATCGACCAGATAGACATATGGATCCACGCCCTGCAACTTGCAGGTCACCAGCAGGCTCTGAATCACGGCAACCCGATCGGCACCAATCTCGGTCCAGCAGAACAACCAGTTCTTTCTACCGGTCGGAATCACACGAAGATTTCGTTCCAAGTGATTGGTATCGATCGGCACCTCCGGGTCGGTGAGAAATACCTGCAGGCCGGTGACCCTGGAACGAGCATAGTTCACAGCCTTGGCCAGTGGACTGCTGGGCAACAGATCCGGCCGGTGACATTGATCGTCACACCAACCCCAGAAGGCCCGAACCACCGGCTCGCTATGCTGCGTGCGATAGGCCAGTTTGTGCTCTCCTGCGAGTTGTCGCTCCCGAATGATCTCTTCGTGGCGATACAGGACACCGATCAACGCCAGCGCCTCCTCTGTGGCCTTGGGTTCACTCTCCTGGGCTTTCTCGAAGCCCCGCCGGCAGTGACTCCAGCATTGCGCCAGTGTCACCCCCTCCTTGTTCCGGGCATAAGCCGCATAGGCCTCGTAGCCGTCACTGAGCAGAGTACCCCGGAAATCCCCCAGGAATCTCTCCACATGCGCATGCGCACGTGACGGGGCATAGTGAAACACGATTTCGTCGGCGTCGCCGTAGATCGGCCAGAAATAGGCTTGCCGCATCTGGCCCTTCTTCTGGCGTCCAGCTCTGATCGGGGTTTCGTCCATCGCCAGCACCCGGCCCTGCAGCAGATGCTGGGATTGGACATCGACGATAGGCCGCAGCAGGTCGATGCCCCGTCCGGCCCAAGTGGTCAAGCTGCTGCGGCTGACCTGGATCCCGCTCTGCAGCAGACGCTGATGCTGGCGGTACAGCGGCAGGTGATAACAGAACTTGTCGATCAGCATACCGGCCAGAAAGCTCACATCGACCACCGTGTTGTCCAATACGTTGACCGGTGCCGGCGTGGTCAGGATCGTCTGATCCTCCAGCAGTTTGTATACCGGACGGGTATATTCGAGGATCACATAACTGCCGGGGCGCTGGGCCAGCCGATAGCTGACCTTGTGGCCGATCAACTGACGCCGCTCTTCCGGAATGGCTTCGATCTCTGGATCGGTGACCCGAATGATCTCCCGGGGTACATCGCCACCGAAACGCAGTCCGCTGTCGTTGACGGCACCGTCACGCACCTTCTTGCGACGGGTATAGGTGATGCTCTCTTTGGGTTCATCCTGCGGGGGTGGTGGAGTGGCAACAGCCAGGGCCGATAACAGATTGCCCTGGATCGCCGGGTCGATATCCAGGCGCTTCTCCGACTTGCGCCCGAACAGCTGGCGCTTGAACCACTCCAACTGTTGAGTTGCGGCCGCCAGATCAGCGCTCAACTGAGCATTTTGTCGCTTCAGTTCGGTGATCTGGTCGGTCGCTGTCAAGAGATCTATCCATTTGATTATAATCGATATATTTTATCAATATTGGACCAATCAGGCGACCATTTTATAGCGTTTGCGCCGCTTTTTTACTACCAGGTCAATGCCTTCGAGCAAGCCCAGGAATTCGGTGTGACACAATATCCGCTTGCTGCCCTCTCCAGTCAGCAGCGCAAATTGTCCCTGTTCGAGGCGCTTGCTCCAGACACAGTAGCCTCCCTCCTCAAACGCCAGCAGCTTGATCTGGGTACGACGCCGGTTGATAAAAACAAACCAGTGGCCGCTGGTTGGGCTCTCTCCCAAATGGTTCCTGACCAGAACGGACAAGCCATCAAACGAACGCCGCATGTCGGTCGCTTGCAGGCACAACCAGATCCGTCGTCCCGCCGGAAGACTCAGCATGGGCGGCGCAGACGTAAGACAACATCCGCGCCCAGTTGCAGTTCGATATCCCAGCCCGGTGACACTGGCGGTGGGACTTCCGAGGTCAGCTCCCTGAACAAAACAGAATCATCGGGCAGTGGTTGCGATACCTGTTTATGCAGCTTCGTCCGCCAGTGGCTGAAGGTACTGAATGAAATACCTTGTTCAAGGCAGAACTGTTCACGGCTCTGTCCGCTGTCACGATAACGATCAAAAATCGCTCGCCACTGTTCTGACGTCCGTTTTATTCTCGGATGTTTCGTTTGTTTGTCCGGTATGCTCATATCCTCTCTCCATCGGTTATTTCAGGCATCGATGGAGGAGGATAACGTGACTTCGTTAAATGAAAATAGCGGCCTGGAATGGCCGGTTACATCCATGCTGCGCTCAAGCGTCGCCACCGGTACACCGGCAGCTACTCATCGGTACGTCGATTTCTACAGTCGCTGGCAGAGAAAACGCCGCGGGTAACTACCGTGCTTGAGTTCGTTCCGGGCGATGTAGCGCAAGTCGATTTCGGCAAGGGTCCACAGATCATCGATGTCCATACCGGCGAAATATTCAAAACCTGGGTGTTCGTGATGGTGCTGGCCTGGAGCCGGCATCAGTACGCCGAACTGGTGCGTGACCAAAGCATCGAGACCTGGCTCGGCTGCCACCGCCGCTCGTTCGAACACTTCAACGGCGTGCCATCGAAAATAATCATAGATAATCCAAAGTGCGCGATTACCAAAGCCTGCTACCACGATCCACAGGTGCAGCGCTCCTACGCTGACTATGCCGAAGGGTATGGTTTCCTGATCTCTCCCTGTCCCGTTGCCGATCCGCAAAAAAAGGGCCGCGTGGAATCGGGGGTCAAGTACGTCAAGAACAACTTCATGCCGCTACGCGAGTTCCGCGACCTGCCTGACGCCAATGCGCAATTGATGAGCTGGGTGATGCAGGACGCGGGTAATCGCATTCACGGCACCACACG
>JAGRGQ010000132.1 GCA_020445405.1 Gammaproteobacteria bacterium
CGTACCACCTTGTGCGAATCATAAACAAGACTCGCGGCAACCATTCCCTCATCACCCGAGAAGAACTCCATATCACTGCGTTGGCCCGGTTTCAGACTCATGTCGAGTATGAGGTCTATCCGCTGTCCGGGCGCCAGGATGAGCGCACTATTGTGCAACGGCGTCGGATTGATTGGCTGGCCGTCTATGGCAATGGCTTGCGGTGTCACTTGAGTAAAGCGTAGTGTCATCGTTCTGGCATTTGCCACATTGACCAGACGAAGACGTATTCTCTCACCGCTGACGACAGGAAATTCTGGCCGGCTTTTACCATTTACCGTAAGCAGATTTCCCATCCGGCCGCCATGGGCCCAGTCATGCAGGTCGCCAAGACTCGATTCCTCGATATTTCCGTTTTTGTCGATCCGCCAGTCGTCGATCACCCAGACAAGATCCTGGTCAACGACGATAGGCTCCTTCTCCTCGACGATCAGGACGCCATGAAGCCCTCTGGCCAACTGCTCCCATGACCGGTTGTGCGTGTGGTACCAGAAGGTTCCTGCATCAGGAGGGGTAAACTCGTAGAGAAACTCAGCGCCGGGTTCGATTACCGGTTGGGTCATGCCGGGGACACCGTCCATCCTATTTGCTATGCGCAAGCCATGCCAATGGATCGAAGTTGGCTGCACCAGCTTATTGGTAAACGGAACCTTCAGTGTTTCACCCTGTTTTATCCTGATAACCGGTCCTGGCGTTTGCTGGTTATACTGCCACACTGCTGTCTGCACGCCAGCATCCGGAACCAGGTTGCTAATACCCTCGCCTGCCTGGAGGAGATATTTTATGCTCTCCTCGGCACCAACAGTCAGCTTTGGAGCAGCCAACCATGCCAGTCCCGCACCCGTTCTATACAAAAATTCACGCCTGTTCATTGTGTAATATTTTCACTCTGCTTTAGTGTGCCAACAGTAACCTTTGCCTGCTTGCGCAGATTCTCGATAATAGGCTGGAGGGTCTTCAGATAAATCTCTTCGGTGATCGGTCCGATATGTTTGTATCGGATGATGCCCTGGCTATCGACAACAAAGGTTTCCGGCACTCCATAGACTCCCCAGTCAAGCCCCACCATGCCATCGATATCCGCACCTGTGCGTGTGTAGGGATCTCCCAGTTCATCCAGCCAGGCAGCGGCATCTTCTGGTTTGTCTTTGTAGTTCAGTCCATGAATAGAGACGGCTCCTTTTCTGCTCAGAGCCATCAACAATGGATGCTCCTGTCTGCAAGCCGTGCACCAGGAAGCAAAAACATTTACAAAAGAGACGTCACCCGTCAGGTCATCTGTAGAAAGGCCATCTACCCGTCCTTTCACTGGTGGTAAGTTGAAGTCGGGTACAGCCTTACCCACAAGCGGTGACGGAACCAGCCGTGGATCCATGGTTAATCCAATTGCCAGGAAAATGGAAATCAACACAAAAATCAGAAATGGTATCAACGTCCTCAATCGCAGACGGTGTCGTTTCTCGACAATCGTTTCAGTTGCCATATACCCTTCCCTACTTCTCCGTATGATTGCGGGACAGTGCATTCACCGCTTCCTGTAGCTTCGATAGCGGCAGTGCACCGGCCATTACAACTGCGTCACCACTGCTGTTGTGCAGTATGATATTTCCGGGTGTACCGGTTATTCCGGAAGCAACGCCGTTCTCATAGTCGGCTTTAACTTTCGAAGTCATCTCGCCACTGTCGAGGCACTGCTTAAAAGGACCGGACTCCAAACCAATCTCACTGGCCAGTGGAACCAGATTTGAGATTGGAAAACCCCTGCCATTGGATTTCGTACGGGCATAGATGAGTTCGGTATATCGCCAGAAAGCTTCGTTGCCTCCCAGTTTGCCTGCGCATTCGGAAGCTTCCGCTTGTTTTTGTGCGCCTGGGTTATGGAACTCAAGGGGAAAATGACGGTAAACCCAATTGACCTTCCCCGCGCTCTGGTCGATCAGCTGTTTCGCTGTCGGATGAAAACGCTTGCAGAAGGGACATTCGAAGTCTGAGTACTCGACCAAGGTGATCGCAGCCTTTGGGTCCCCATAGATATAATCAGTATTCGATACCGGTCGTACGTTTCTGGCCCGTTCCGTACTGCCGCGCTGTTGATTCGCGCGTGCCAGCGCGCGCTGCTTCTCAACAAATGCGTTGATTCCCCGTTCAATCGCTGCGTCAAGTGCACCCTCCTCTTCAATCAATCGCAACAGTTCTGCACGCACCTCTTTTCGTAACAGCTCCCCGTCTGTTGCGCTGGAATCAGCATGTACGGTTAATGCTGTTGATATCAACAGAATCAACACTGTCCAAATTACTGTAGGAGTCCTGACTCTCCTGGTACTGTTCTCTAGCATGTTATTTTTTCCTTTACTATCCATTCTGATGAATCGAATAAAGCATAAAAAATACGCTATTGCCGTGCTTCTCTCTGTTGTATTGACTCTTCCTTTTCGATCTCGTTTCCAACAGATTTCGCCCGCACAAGATCACTTCCGTTTTTATTGCGGGGATCCGGATGTTTACTTTTTAACAGGACTGAAACCAGCCAGACAAATCCACTGATCATCAACAACCAGAACACCCACCTGATTACACTACTGTGCACTCCTTCCTGCTCGTTCGTGGCGCTGCCCGCCTGCGCGAGCGCATCATTGGCCGAACCGTCAACTACTGACAGAAACCCGCCGCTTTCCGTGACTTCCGGAGATGTCAGGTACTCGGCAATCGACCGAAGATCGACGTCACTCAGTTTCGATGTGCAATTTTCGACAACAGACCCCATTGATCCGCCAACAAAGTCTCCGTCTGGAAGCATTCCGGTCTGCAGCGCAAAAACAATGTCGGTTTCAGTCCACTTTTTGAAGGATTTACTTTTTTGCGGATTGATCGGGGGTACCGACTCTCCATCGGGTCCATCGGGAGTACCTGCCAGCGGTTCATCCCTTTTTAATGCGCCAAATATATTCCTGGGCGTATGACACTCTGCACAATGTCCGGGGCCATTGACGATGTAGGCACCACGATTCCATGAATCGGTGCGGGAGGAGACTGACTGGAACGGCTGTTGTTCAAAGAACAGGAACTTCCAGATGCCCAGCAGCCAGCGTTGATTGAACGGGAACGACAGATCATGTGTTTTTGTTGCATGACTCACCGGGCTTAACGAATCCAGATAGGCCTTCAGATCGAGAAGATCCCGGTCACTCATCCTTGTATAGGATGTGTAGGGAAAACTGGGAAAATAGTGCTCTCCATCCGGTGACAGACCCTTACGCATGGCATCGATGAACTGCCGGTCACTCCAGCCCCCAATCCCAGTTTCACTATCAGGGGTGATATTTGGGGTGTAGAAAGTACCGAACGGTGTCTCCAGGCCCACCCCTCCTACTGGGCCAAGTT
>JAGRGQ010000133.1 GCA_020445405.1 Gammaproteobacteria bacterium
TCGAAGCCCATATGACCGATATTAAAACCTACTCGTTCGAAAACCGCGACCGCGGGGGTATCCAGGCGGGTGAGCCGGTGC
The DNA here is from genome assembly GCA_020445405.1 of Gammaproteobacteria bacterium. Classification (GTDB taxonomy): domain Bacteria; phylum Pseudomonadota; class Gammaproteobacteria; order Chromatiales; family Chromatiaceae; genus HKST-UBA178. The sequence goes on from JAGRGQ010000133.1 coordinate 82, forward strand.
ACGAGATGTGGGTCCGAATCAGCCTGGATCTGGATTTCGTAATCCACGATCTGGAAGCCGTGACCGATCTCTCGCCCTTCAAAATCTGCAAAGAGGCGGCCGCAGGGATGAAAAAACTGATCGGTCTGCAGATCGGCCCCGGCTGGCGGCGCAGGGTGCACGACCTGGTCGGCAGAACCGCCGGATGCACCCATCTGGTGGAGCTGCTGGGTCCGCTCGCCACGACCGCCTACCAGACCATGCACTGGGCGCTCGAGGAGCGCGCGGAGCGCAAACCGCAGCGCGACAAGCCGGCGATCATCGATACCTGCCACGCGCTTGCCAGCGACAGCCCCATCGTGAAACTGGAGTGGCCGCAGTTCTATACCGGCGGGGATTGACGACGCTGTACCGGCTGTGCTGACAGCTTTCCCTGGATCGATAGTCTGGCGGTGGCGTTGCCCACGCCGTTTGTTGGCGGCGTGAATACTCTGCTCGTTATCAACAGTGGTTTGCGTCGGACCTGATGTTATATGCCGGAGGCTCCGGCCAGCCACATCATGGTGGGGAGCGTGACTATCGCCAGCACTACCTGCACCGTGATCAGATTTGCCATCAGCGCTGCATCGCCCCCCATTTGACGTGCCAGAACATAGGACGATGCGGCGGTGGGAACGGCACCGGCGAGTACCGCAACCACCAGCGGCAGGCCCTGAATACCGAACAGCCAGGCGCCCGAAAACATCAGCATGGGCATACCCAGCAGCCTTATCATGGCACCGAAAAGCACCAGCCCGCGATGCTCTTTTACCTTTCCGAGTTGCAGACCCGCACCCACTGTCAGCAGCCCCAGACCCAATGCACCGCCGCCGAGAATGTCGAAAACGTCATAGAAGGGTGCCGGCAGACCGATGCCTGTCAGGTTGAGTCCTGCGCCGGTCAGGCATGCGAGGATAAACGGGTTGCGTACCAATTTGCGCATAACCCCATGGAAATTGCTCCTGCCTTCACCAAATCTTGCCAGTACCGCGACATTGATAATGTTCAACGGCGGAATGATCACGGACATGGTAATCGCCATGTAAGTGACGCCGGGGTCTCCGTAGAGCAACCCGACGATGGAGAGCGCGATGAATCCATGCCAGCGGGTCGCACCCTGCAGCAGGCTGGTGAAAGCGGCAGGGCTTACGCCCATGAGCCGGTTCAGCAGCGGAAAGAGCAGAAGCAGCAGCGCACTCATCGTACCTATCGCAAACAGCAGCACCAGGCTGAAGCGCAGAATTTCGGTGCTTCCCAATTCGGCCGTCGCCAGTGTCTTTATCAGCAGCACCGGGAACAAAACGAAATAGCAGAGATTTTCAAAGCCGGTCCATACCGCATCGTTGAACAGGTTTGTCCGCTTCAGACCTTGTCCGAGCAGGATGATCAGGAAAACCGGTATCAGCGCGTAGATGATCGAAAGCATTGCGGGGAAGCCTGTATGGCAAGCGGAGGGCGGCTGTCGTTTGAATGCGCAATTATAGAGAAGTTTTTCCCGGCATGCAGGGATAAATGGACGGGAGTAATCGCGCTCATTCGATGCGTTTGGGGTTGCCCGTCGAAGCCGCTATCGTTCGGGGAGCGGGCGTCGTCGTATCCCTAACATTTTCCGGTGCAATGAAGCCATGGCCCTGGCGAACACCCCGGCGTACGGATCTCCGGCGGTCGATGACCTTGCGGAAGTGGTTTATGCGGCGAGGAATGCTCCCCGCACAGTGCCGGTTACTTTTTCTCCAGGGCTTGCAACAGCGCCTGATAGCGCATCTCCAGCCTGCCGAGCGCATCGCCAGGGTCGGCGGCGATTGCCCGCAGGATCGCTTTGCATTCTCCGTGATAGAGATCGATGGCCCGGCGCAACCGATCCCGGTCCGACAGCAGCGGCGGGTCCGATTCATGCTGCGGTGCCGGAATCTGTACGTCGGCCGAGCGCATGATCAACTGCGCGCTGTTCGCGCCGTCTTCCACCGCCTGCAGCGGGCCGGTCTTGGTGTAGTCGGCGTTGCGGTAGCGGAAGCGTTGTCCGATTTCCAGCTGGGCGAATTTCATGACCTGTTACTGATTGCGAAAACCCGCCAGCAGGGCTGCGGCGCCGACGAACAGCGATCCGAAGACGCGGTTCTGAATCACCTGATGGCGTTCGTTCCTCATCCAGCGCGACATCTGCGACGCCAACGCGGCGTAACCGAGCATCACGCCGATATCGACCAGGATCAATGTGGCTCCCATGACCGTGATCTGTACTCCCTGGTCTGCCTGGGTGTTGAGGAACTGCGGGAACAGCGCAAGCAGAAAAACCGTCGCCTTGGGGTTCGTGAGGTTGACGAAAGCAGCCTGCCAGAATCGTGCCCGGCCGCTCTCCCACGGCGGTGTGATGCCTTCGGCGGAGAGTGGTGGCTGGGTCCATTTTTTATAGCCAAGCCACACCAGATAGCCGATGCCGAACCACTTGACGACGTTGAACGCGGTGGTCGAGGCAGCCAGCAGCGCACCCAGGCCGATGCCTGCCACAACGATTTGGGCGCCGTATCCGAGCTGCAGTCCCAGTATTGCGGGCAGTGAATTGCGCACCCCGTAACGCAGGCCGCTGCTGAGGGTGTTGATCGCACCCGGACCCGGCGAGATGGAGATCAGCAGCGAGGCGATGAAGAAAGTAAGCCATAACTCGAAGGTCACTTCGCTCTCCTCGGTGTGAAGTGGATATGCAGGGTTAGCGCCGACATGCGTCTGCCGCTGAAATCGCGACAAGAGCGAAACCGTTCAACGTACAGTTTAAACCATAGCCGGGCGGGTGGCATGCACTTATCGCTGTGCGTCGCTACGCCTCCCGTCCACCTTCAGGTTCAGCACGCGCGATCCGCGAGAGGGACGACGATCTGGCAACCCAGTCGGCTACCTCGATGCCTTCGTTTCAATCCGCGTCCCCGCGAGGGGGACGACGTCATCGAGCTGCATGGTCAGTTCAACAGACGTGTTTCAATCCGCGTCCCCGCGAGGGGGACGACCCATCACCGACACCGGGGCCGGGAAAGAGCCGTGGTTTCAATCCGCGTCCCCGCGAGGGGGACGACCTGTGCGTCCCGAAGGGTCGTTGATCATCGACCAGTTTCA
>JAGRGQ010000134.1 GCA_020445405.1 Gammaproteobacteria bacterium
GGTGCGGACCCGCATGCCGGGTGGTGTGGCAGGGGACCGATCAGATAAACTGGTCGCCCCTATGCCGATGCATACTGCTCCGATCCCGAGTCGATCGGAAGCGCCGATTTTCTTAGGAACCGGCGGTTGGCGATAAACGGCATTCAGACGCACGCTTCAAACGGCTGCCGGAAGATTGCATTGGCCACGATTCCAACAGCGAAGGGTATTGCTGCTGGGCGGATCTGGTTCGGATAAAGTGAATATCCTCGGATCACCCCGAAGGCGTCGGAGCAGATAAGTTTTCCAGCTGCGCTATCCTGATACTATGACGCAATCCTTTTCGTTAGAGACAGCTTCAAACATCCGGCAGCAGCGCAGATTGCTGAAGATGCTGGTGCTGTTCGTCGCGGCTTTGGCGCTTTGGCAGGTCGGGAGCTGGAAGCGGGAAGCGGCGCTGGACAGCCTGCAGGAGAGCAGCAGGCAGGAGCTGCGCCGCTATGTGCTGCATCTTCAGGGGCAACTGGAGAAGTATGAGTTCCTGCCGGTTGTGCTGGCATCCAACAAACGTCTGGTGCATCTGCTGCTCAATCCGGGTGACAGAGAGCGCATAGAGGCATTGAACCTGTATCTCGAAACGCTGAATAAGCTTACCGGTACCTCGGACACCTACCTGATGGATGCCGAGGGCCTGACGATTGCCGCCAGTAACTGGGCGACCGAACGTCCCTTCGTGGGGCGCAATTTCAGCTACCGCCCTTATTTTCAGGAGGCGATGAAGGGACATCTCGGACGTTATTTTGCGCTCGGTACGACTTCAAACAAACGTGGTTACTACTTCGCTTATCCGGTCAGATGGGAGCAAAAAATTCTCGGTGCGGTAGTCATCAAGATAAACATGGCACCGATAGAAGAGAGTTGGAAAGATGCCCAGAACGAGCTGCTGGTAACCGATCCTGACGGCGTGGTATTCATAACCACCAACAAGGGATGGCGTTACAAGACACTTAACCGGCTGCAACCGGAGGTTCTGGAAAGGATCCGGGAAAGCCGCCGTTACGGCGACGAAACACTGGAAACGCTGCCCGTTGCCAGGCGGGAATCAAGGGGGCGGAATGCACACGTCGTCAGAATAGACGAAGGTCGGGGATACGACTACCTCGAACAGGAGGAGTCAATGCCTCATGCCGGATGGCACGTCCATATCCTCGCCCGGCTTGATCAGGTAAACAGCGAAGTTCTGAATGCGCTGGTTTTTGCCGCGCTGCTGTTGCTGGCAATATTTCTTTTGGCGATGTTCTGGATGCAACGTCGCGATCGATTGCGGGAAAATGCCATATTCGAGCGCAAAGCCAAGGAGATGCTGGAGATAAGGGTCAGGGAGCAGACGCGGGATATCACCGAAGCCAATATCAGATTGACCCGGGAAATAGAGCAGCATCGCAGGACCGAATCGGAGCTGCAGCAGACCCAGAACGAGCTGATACAGTCCGCCAAACTGGCGCTGATAGGTCAGATGTCTACCGGTATCAGTCATGAACTCAACCAGCCGCTGGCGGCGATTCGCTCGTATGCAGACAACGCGCTTACGCTTTACCGGCGCGACCGGCACAAGGAGGTGGAATGGAATTTGGCCCAGATTTCGGAATTGACCGAGCGTATGGCTCAGATCAGCACCCAACTGAAGATGTTTGCCCGCAAGACTGCTGGCAAAAAGAGCCGGGTGTCGGTCACGGAGGTCATTGAAGACTCTCTGCGACTGCTCTCTTCGCGTATCAAAGCGACCAGGATAATCTGGAAACCGCCGGAGAGGCCGTTGCACGTTTTTGCCAACATGGTTCAAATGGAGCAGGTTCTGGTGAATCTTATCGGCAATGCGATTGAGGCGGTGGATGGTTCGCCTAATCCCATTGTCAGCATTGAGGTAAAAACCGGTAGTGACGGGAAAACCGTCTGTATAGCGATAAGGGACAATGGCGAAGGCATTCCGGACGATCTTCTGGAACGTATTTTCGATCCCTTTTTCACCACCAAGGAGAAAGGCAAGGGTTTGGGTCTGGGGTTGTCGATCTCAATGCGCATCGTCGATGCGATGGACGGAAGGCTGACGGCACAGAACCACCCTGGGGGCGGCGCCCTTTTTACCCTGGCGTTACCCGCGACAGCGCCATCGGAGGCGTCGATAAAGCTTGCGGCCCACACCTATTCCGAGGCAACTTGAGCGTGATGAGCAATCGGGGAAAAGTTCTGTTTGCAGACGACGAAAAGCATATCCGCATCGCCAACCAACAGACCCTGGATCTGGCCGGTTTCGACGTTCAGTGTTTCAGTAGCGCCGAACAGATTTTGCCCATACTCTCATTGGAGTGGTCCGGGGTAGTGGTCTGCGATATCAGAATGCCGGGAATGGATGGGCTGACACTGCTGGCGGAAGCCCAGAAGATCGACCATGATCTACCGGTAATACTGATTACCGGGCACGGCGACATATCAATGGCGGTGAGCGCCATTCGTGACGGTGCTTACGACTTCATCGAAAAGCCGTTTGCGCCGGCCAGACTGGTTGAGACCGTGCGGCGGGCCATGGACAAGCGTAATTTGACCCTGGAAAACCGTAACCTGCGCACGGAACTGCAGGCTCAAAGTGTGCCCGGTCCGCGTATTATCGGTAACACACCAGCCATACAGCGACTGCGGGCCACGGTTGCCCAGATTGCCGACACCAAAGCCGATGTGCTGTTGCTGGGGGAAACCGGTACCGGCAAGGAGTTGGTTGCCCGTTCGCTGCATGAACACTCCTCCAGACAGGAGCATAACTTTGTGGCCGTCAACTGCGGCGCGGTGCCGGAAAACCTGATGGAGAGCGAACTGTTCGGACACGAGGCGGGGGCATTTACCGGGGCCAGGGAGCGGCGAATCGGAAAATTTGAACATGCCAACCGGGGAACGCTGTTTCTGGATGAGATCGAGAGCATGCCTCCAGCGGTCCAGGTCAGACTGTTGCGGGTACTGCAGGAGCGGGAAATAGAACGCATCGGCTCCAACAGACTGATCGCGCTCGAT
>JAGRGQ010000135.1 GCA_020445405.1 Gammaproteobacteria bacterium
GATCTTGAACTGATCCAGATCCATATAGCATATGACGTGCTGGATGTTATTGACATTCTCCTCCGCAGAGACGGCACGCAGCAATTTTCCGAGCCGTTGTTCAAAACCGGTACGGTTGACTAACTGGGTCAGAGAATCATGGGTCGCCTGGTGCGACAACTGCTGCATCAGTTTGTATCGATCTGTGACGTTATGGACAATAACGACACCGCCGATGACCTCTTTGTTCTTATCGCGAAGCGGCGCGATATTGTGCTCGACGATATGCTTTTCACCTGAGGTGGATAGTAACTCGGCCTGTCCCAGATCGGTCGCCACCTGTTTTTTGGTTAACGCAGTCTCGACCGATTTGGCGATGGAAGAAGCGCCGAACTCATCCAGGAAATTCATTACCTCGGCAATGGGACGGTCATACGCGTTTTTGTTGGACCAGCCGGTCAGATTTTCAGCGCTAGGATTCATATACACGATCCGGCCTGCAATGTCGGTGGTGACCACGCCGTCGCCAATGGATTGCAGCGTCACCAGTGCCCGCTCCCTCTCCTTTTGCAGATCTTCCCAAAGCTTCATGCGCTCGGTTACATCGTGAAATACCACAACCATCCCCCGGACCGCCTTGTTACGATCCAGCAGCGGTGCTGCCTGTTCCTCGATCGACAGCCACTCTCCCGAGGCATTGCGTAACAGCGTGTGGTCGCTGAACTTGACCGTCCGGCCTTGCAGCAGCACTTTGGTTATCACATCGTCTTCAATCGGGTTTTGCTGGGCATCCGTCAGTTTGAACATCTCCAGCAGCGGCTGTCCCTCGGCTGAAAGTTCGGACACACTGAGCAGCAGTTCCGCCTGCGGATTGAGATAGTCTATATTCCCCTGGTTGTCGGTGGTGACTACCGCGTCGGTAATGGACTGCAGTGTGACCTGGGCGCGCTCTTTTTCCTGCTCAAGCGCCAGCTGGGTGGCCTTCTGCTCGGAGATGTCGGTATATGACCCGGCCATACGCGTGGCAATACCGGTTTTTTTGTCACGTACCGCTTCACCGCGTCCCAGCATCCACAACCATTCTCCGCTCTTGGTCTTCAGTCTGAGTTCACAACGGAAAGGCTTGCCGTTTTTAATGTGCTCGTCCAGCGCGTTCATTACATACGGCTTGTCTTCCGGGTGTATCAGCTTTTCCCAGGCAGTGAAGATACCCGGAAGTTCCTGCGCCTCATAACCCAGTATTCTCCGATAGCGGGGTGACAGGTAAAGCCGGTTATTCTGAATATTCCAGTCCCAGATGGCGTCATTACTTCCATTAACCGCCAACTCAAACCGCTCTTCACTGGTGCGCAACTGCTTGGTGGCGTTATCCAGCTCAGCGGACATTCTGTTGAAGTTATGGGCCAGTGCCGCAATGGCGTCCCTTCCCTGGACCGGTACCCGTACCGTGTAATCCCCATTGGCGATACGGGTTGTCGCTCCGCTGAGTCCCGATATTTTTTGCGCCAGTTTGTTGCGGGCATCCAGTGACACCAGGACAGAGAGAATAAAAATACCCACCGCCACGACGCAGACTACCAGAATGATATCGCGCTTCACCTGCCCATTGAGCACTTCGTTGAAGGTGACAAAGACATGTGCAATGACACCGTCTTCCCCTTTGACCGGCCACTGTCTCCAGCTCTCCTGCACCATTTTTTTCAATGCATCGATTTCGGTGAGCTCTTCTCCCAGCCATGCCCCGGTAATGATCCGGTTGTCGTTACTGGTAACGATGACACCCTGGATATAGGGCAGGCGCGACACTTCCCTGATATGAGAGGAGAGATCCGGAGTGTTGCCTGAAAGCAGAGCAAGACGCGTTGAACCGGTCAACAGTACTTTGGCATTGCGCTCAGGTGTACCCAGAAAATATTCCACATCCGACAACAGAGGAGGCACCTTCAGCACGACGAAAAAGCAAAGAAAACCGAGCGTTGCCAGCAGATAAATGACATTCGGTCTGAATCTTGAACGGAGTGATTCAGACGGTTTCTGCAGGCTGTTCGAAATAATCTCTGTTCTTTGTCTGTCCATGCATCACTTCCATGCAGTGGTGAAATAGTTGTGCAAATCCCGCTGTAAGATGTCGCTGTTTCACCGATTCTGAGAGCCGTGTCATCGATGTTCAGCGAGGTCCAGTCCAGCCGTTCAGCCGGAAATCCAAAAATTCGGAGATATTTAGGGGCCGATGGACTCATTCACTTATCGGCCGGAATCCATATATCCTTAATTCCCATCAGCCGTTAGCGTTGTGTGGTGGTTCCTGTCTGCCGTTTCTGTTTCTCCCGAACACTCCCGCCCGGCTCGGAAATAAAATCCCGTTTTTGAATTCAACCCTTTTAAAGTTGTGATGGAGAGCTGCCGCAGGTAGGTAACGGGTCGGAAAGCTGCGCCTTCCGTACTCGTGCGGGGTATCGGCATCGCAAGCGTACAGGGAGTTGTAGGTGTGGTTTTTTCTGTCTGTCCGAATTGCGAACAGCACCACGGAAGGCCGCGGCTCCTGCGAATAAGGCAACCGGCCCGGCGCACGAAGCGGCTTCCCGCTGCTTGTTTCAATTCTTTACAGTTGTGCTGAACAAAAAATTTGATTATTGGAATTAATATATACAAAACAATAGCATAAAATATTGGATCATAAATTGCATAAGGTAATGCGAAGATGTTTTCGATAGAACAGACTAAGGTATGAATGATTAGTCGCAGTAACGTTTAGAGCGCTTGAGGGGGGCTCTTGCCAAGGATAGGCTGTCTTGAATCTTCCCGTGGCGAGCCACAAATTCTGACTGAAATTACAATAACAGATGGTGGTTACCCGGGGGACAAGGCTACTGACAGGTTGGGATATGCGTTTTATCGGCGAATCGGGCCTGTGGCCCTTTGATCCATCGCCGGGAACTGACAGGAAATCGGATGTACAGAAAATATTACGGATTGAAGGCAGACCCCTTTCGCTTGAGCCCGGACCATGCTTTTTGTCTGCAGCATCGGTCGTTTGCCAAGGCGA
>JAGRGQ010000136.1 GCA_020445405.1 Gammaproteobacteria bacterium
TCAGGTGGCGCAGCTGGTCCGGGCGGGACGTCAGGATGTCCAGTCCAGGGTCGCCCAGCTGGTGGAGAGAAACCGGCTGTTGGAAAAAGAGCTGGAACGGATCAAGGAAAAACTGGCCAGCGCCGCCGGCAGCGATCTTGCCGCCGGCGCGGTGCGGATTGGCAGCGTCAATGTGCTTGCGGCGGCACTGGAGGGGGTCGACCCGAAATCGCTGCGTGAGGCCATGGACAGGCTGAAGGACAGGCTCGGCAGCGCAGTTATCGTGCTTGGGACCGCGGCGGACGGCAAGGTGAGCCTGGTGGCCGGCGTCACCAAGGATCAGGTCAAGACGGTCAAGGCCGGGGATCTCGTCAAATATGTAGCGGAACAGGTCGGTGGCCGCGGCGGCGGGCGTCCCGATATGGCCCAGGCGGGCGGCAACGACCCGGCGGCGCTGCCGGCGGCGCTGGCGAGCGTGGAAGCCTGGGTCAGGCAGCGGCTCGGTGGCTGAAACAGGCATTCCCGGTGGTATACAAATAACCCCGGGGAGCTGGTTTATCTGCGGCTGAAAATGGTGTCTAATGTGCGCCGCTTTGTTGCTGCCCGGTTCGCGGAGGATGATTCGAGCGTTGCCTGCGGGCAAAGCGGCAGCCCGAGTGTGCACCCATTTCTCCCGGCCCCGGATATCGGGAAACCGTTCAGCGGTTCCGGATTACCGGGTTGCCGGACAAGCGCACCCTTTTTTACAACTTTACGTCACCGCTCGGTCGCAGCCGGCTGGTGTATTGAGACTGACAGCTGATGGCTCTGATAGTACAGAAATATGGCGGTACATCGGTCGGCTCGGTCGAGCGGATCGAGGCGGTCGCCCACAAGGTGGTCGCGGCGCGTGCGCGCGGCGATCAGGTGGTTGTCGTGGTCTCCGCGATGTCGGGTGAGACCAACCGGCTGATTGCATTGGCAAATGCGATCAGCGAATTTCCCGATCCCCGGGAGCTGGATGTGCTGTTGTCGACCGGCGAGCAGGTGACTATCGCGCTGCTCAGCATCGCGCTGCACAAGCTCGGATGCCCGGCCTGCTCCTACACCGGGGGTCAGGTTCGGATTCTGACCGACAACGCGCACGGCAAGGCGCGTATTCTGGAGATAGACGGCGATCTGGTAACGCGGGATCTGGCATCCGGCAGGGTCGTGGTGGTCGCCGGGTTTCAGGGCGTCGATGGCAGCGGCGATATCACGACACTGGGCCGCGGCGGTTCGGATACCACGGCGGTGGCGATGGCGGCGGCGTTGAAAGCGTCCGAATGCCAGATATTCACCGACGTGGACGGCGTCTATACCACCGATCCCAGAGTCGAACCGAGAGCGCGCAAATTAGACAAGATAACTTTTGAAGAGATGCTGGAAATGGCCAGCCTGGGTTCAAAGGTTCTGCAGATAAGAGCGGTGGAATTCGCCGGGAAATACAATGTGCCCCTGCGTGTTCTGTCCAGTTTCGAGGAAGGTGAGGGCACGCTCATCACCTTTGAGGAAGAGAATATGGAAGAGGCGAAGATTTCAGGTATTGCGTTCAGCAGGGACGAAGCGAAGCTGACCATACTCGGGGTGCCCGACCAGCCCGGCGTTGCGTTCAGTATCATCGGACCGGTTTCCGGCGCCAACATCGAAGTGGATATGATCGTTCAGAACATCGCCAAGGACGAAACCACCGATTTCACCTTCACGGTGCACCGCAACGACTACCACAAGGCGCTCGAACTGCTGCAGGAGACGGCGGAGGTGCTGGGCGCGCGGGAGGTGATCGGGACAAAAAATATCGTCAAGCTCTCACTGGTCGGCGTGGGCATGCGTTCGCATGCCGGCATTGCCAGCACGATGTTCGAAACACTTGCCAGTGAGGGCATCAATATTCAGATGATATCGACCTCGGAGATCAAGATATCCGTGGTCGTTGACGAAAAATATTTGGAGCTGGGCGTTCGCGCACTGCACGAGGCGTTCGGACTGGCCGGGGAACTCGAAGGGTAAATAACGGACATTCGTTTATTTCCGGTTATTGAGTAGGTGTTCAATTCCCTTTTGCTGAGGGCTTCCGGCTGGTAGACTGCATCCTCCCTGCTCCAAAGGAGGGTGGTCGTGGTGAAGGAGCTTGGTTGGCGTGGCGGATCGGAGTCCGGGAATGATGACAGACCAGGGAGGCCGGTAAGCCGCAAAATTTGGATACACGGAGATTAGGACGATGTTGATACTGACCCGTCGGGTAGGCGAGACTTTGATGATCGGCGATGAGGTCACGGTAACTGTGCTTGGTGTGAAGGGTAACCAGGTACGTATCGGTGTGAACGCACCGCGTGACGTAACGGTTCACCGTGAAGAGATCTACGAGCGCATCAAACAGGAACAGTTGTCTGATCAGGAACAGGACGACTGACGCCAGACGCAATCCGGGGTGTTTCCTGCCCCGGATATTCACTGCCGCTTCAGGTTTTCCGTTCCGGTCGCAGCAGTACGCACCTCCCCGCCACCGTTGCGAACCCCCGGCCCAAATTCATTGAGGTAATAACGCCAAGTGCGCTAGAATAGCGCCGGTTTCAAGCGACCCCCAGGTCCGGAAAGTCAATTGGAGAGATGGCCGAGCGGCTGAAGGCGCTCCCCTGCTAAGGGAGTGTGGGGTTTATAGCTCCACCGAGGGTTCGAATCCCTCTCTCTCCGCCACTAATACAAAAGGCCCCCGTGTGGGGCCTTTTGTATTAGCAGGGGTGCGGAGGATTTGATGAGAACCCTTTGGTTCGACAAGCCGGCGCGCAGCGACGGCGCAGGACGCCGGCTCTGCCGGCGCCCCGCAGGGGTGAGGCCGCAGGCCGAATCAATCCCTCTCTCTCCGCCACTAATACAAAAGGCCCCCGTGTGGGGCCTTTTGTATTTTTCGAGGGTGTCGCGAACACCCCCTCTCCCCGTGAGAGGGTGTCGCAAAAGTCCTGCGAGTGATCTTTATGAGGCTAAAATACAGCAGTCAATCAACAAACAGTCCAGAAA
>JAGRGQ010000137.1 GCA_020445405.1 Gammaproteobacteria bacterium
CCCGGATCTATCGATAGATGCTCGAACAGCTTGATATTGCCCAGCGCCACTGTTCGACCATTGATCGTTCCGGTCACACCCTGCCCCGTTATCGATTCGAACTGCTCCGTTGCAACCAATTTGACGCCCCGCTCTTCGGCACCGCGGACAATCGCCTCGGCCAGCGGATGTTCGCTGGCCCGCTCCAGACTGGCGGCGAGAGACAAGAACGCCTCTTCTGTAAAATCCTGCGCGGCCTTTACCAACACCAGCTTGGGTTTCCCTTCGGTCAATGTACCAGTCTTGTCCACCACCAATGTATCGACTTTCACCATGATCTCCAGTGCCTCGGCATTTTTGATCAACACACCCAGCATCGCTCCCTTGCCGGTACCGACCATGATCGACATCGGCGTTGCCAGACCCAGCGCACAGGGACAGGCTATGATCAGCACCGCCACAGCATTTATGACGGCATGGGCCAGACGGGGTTCCGGACCGAAGAACCCCCAGACGATCAGGGTAAGCACCGCAATCAGCACCACCACCGGAACGAAGTAACCGGCCACGATATCCGCCAGCTTCTGGATCGGCGCGCGCGAACGCTGCGCCTCGCTGACCATGCGCACGATCTGCGCCAGCAGCGTATCGCCCCCTACCTTCTCCGCCCGCATCAACAGACTGCCCGTGCCGTTCAATGTCGCGCCAATAAGGGGCTCTCCCACACTTTTTTCTACCGGTATCGGTTCCCCGGTGACCATCGACTCATCGATAGCGCTGGAACCATCCGTCACCACGCCGTCCACGGGCACTTTTTCACCCGGGCGAACCCGCAGGATATCTCCGGGCATGACCCGATCCATCGGGATATCCTCTTCAGCGCCATCTGCGCGCACGATGCGCGCCGTTTTCGGCGCCAAGCCCAACAACAGCTTGATCGCCGCATTGGTTTGGCTGCGCGCACGCAGTTCCAGTACCTGACCCAACAGCACCAGGGCCGTGATCACCGCCGCTGCCTCGAAGTAGACGGGAATCGTCCCTTCGTGCAGCATGTTGGGTGGGAAGATGCCGGGGAACAGCAGCGCTATGACGCTGTAAATCCAGGCTACTGCCACGCCAAGTCCAATCAGCGTGAACATATTGAGATTCCAGCTCACCACCGACTGCCAGCCGCGCACGAAGAAGGGCCAGCCGCCCCAGAGCACCACGGGTGTGGCCAGACCGAACTCCATCCATTGCACGGTATGCATGGTCAGACTCTGCGGCAACCAGCCGGGTGCGAGATCTGCAATCATGGCCAGGATAAAAACCGGTAACGCGAGCACCGCGCTTACCCGGAAACGCCGGAACATGTCGATCAGCTCATCGTTTTCCTCTTCCACATCGACGCTGCGCGACTCCAGGGACATGCCGCACTTGGGGCAGTTCCCCGGGTGGTCCTGCACCACCTCAGGGTGCATCGGGCAGGTATATTCGGTGCGGGTCGCCGCCGCCAGCGGGTCACCGATAGCTTCCAATGCCATGCCACACTTGGGACAGGGTCCGGGATGGTCCTGCTCAATCTCCGGATGCATCGGGCAGGTGTAAACCGCACCGGCAACCGCAGCCCCTGCTGTCTCTTGAGCCTGGTCTGCATCGCTCAGGTAGCTCGATGGATCGGCGGCAAATTTCTTCTCGCAGTGCGCACTGCAGAAGCGATATTCGACTCCGTCAAAAGTAAATCGATGGTCACTCGCCTCCGTGACGGCCATGCCACACACCGGATCGGTGCCAGACCAGGTTGCAGCGCTCTTTGCTGTCTCTTTTTGCGCATGACCGGGGGAATGAGGGTGGGAGCATGCAGCATGGTCATGATCATGCGCGGCCTCTTGAGCATGGTCTGTGTCGCTCAGGTAGCTAGATGGATCGGCGGCAAATTTTTTCTCACAGTGCTCGCTACAGAAGCGATATTCGACTCCGTCAAAAGTAAATCGATGGTCACTCGCCTCCGTGACGGTCATGCCGCACACAGGATCGGTGCCAGGCTTGGTTACAACGCGCTTTGCTGACTCTTTCATCTGTGCAGCCTCACTGTTTTGCTTCAAAATGTTCGGGATCTTCATGGCTTTCAATCGACTCAATGAGATGGCAGATACTGTTGCCATTAGGAACACCGTCCGGCATTTGCTTCCACCGTTCCAGTGCCTGTTCCATGTGCGTCTGCATTTTTATCATCTCCTCGATTTTGGCCCGGTTTTCCTGAATACGATGCTGGATAATCTTTCGCACATCGTCACAGGGAGACTCGCCGATATCTGCGTGTCGGGTAATCTGCTTTATCTCGTTCAAGGTAAATCCCAGATGCTTGGCCATCCGGACAAAACGGATACAGACGGCATCCTGCAACGTGAACAGACGGTAACCATTCTCCTGCTGCGATGCAGGCTGGATCAGACCGATGCGTACGTAGTAGCGCACCACGTGAGCGGGGGTATCGCTTTTTATCGCAAGTTCGTTAACCGTCAGCATCGATCCGATCCTTTCCTTCTATGGTTACCAATTACTTCATCTGCAACTCAACCAACTGCTTTAGCAAGCCCTCGATATTGGCCATGTGAGTTTCCATCTTTGTCATATGCGCCTGCATCATGGCCTGCCGCTCCTGCATCATCTGCATCATCGGCATACCCTCCATGTTGCCGCCCATCATCGGCATATTGCCCTGACCCTCCATCATGGGCATCCCACCCTTTTGGCCCGCCATCATCGGCATCTGCCCACCTGCCATCGGCGTTTCCGTAGATGTTTTCACCACCTTTTCATCATCATGATGTCCGGAGTCTGCCAGGGCTGAAAACGAAACCATTGCAGCCAAAAGAGCCAGGGTTATGTTTTTCGTAATACTCATCTGTCTATACCTCATTCATTAAAATTGGCTCCGGGTATTTACCGTTGCCATAAGCGTACAACCTATGTGCAACACATAGGTCAAGTACAAATTGAACATTCAGTGCATCTCAATCCGCATCAACGCACCGTC
>JAGRGQ010000138.1 GCA_020445405.1 Gammaproteobacteria bacterium
CTGCACGCTAAACTGGCGGAATTGGATCGACGCTACGAATTCGGCTACCGTGGCTTGAGCGGGGGCGTGGCGCTGCTGCTTTATGATAGCCTGCAGTATTTCTCTCAGGCGTATGCAATGCAGCTGGGTGAGGTGCTCTCTCCGCTTCCCGCGGAACCGGTGGCAACGGAAACGCTATTGAAGGCGCGCAGCGCTATCAGGAGTGGCGAATTCGTCTGCATACTCACGGAAACCGGAATGCCGAATGAATATCTTCCGCTGCTGAGTGACGGTCTGTCGGTTGAAATCGGCGAACTGGACAGTCTCGGGCGTCGCTTTCCACCCGGTCCTGAGCTGTATGCCCGCATGATGGAGTACAACACCGGCGTGATTCAGAATTGCCTTGGTCAACGGGTGACGCCGCAGGGTGCCTATCCGGACAGTGGCGTACAGGTGTCCGGAGAAACCCTCGGCGGTCGTTTTATTCTGACCGACCACAATGGCAGGGAGGTAACCGAGGAAGACCTGCTGGGCAGCTATCATCTTCTCTATTTCGGCTATACCCAGTGCCCCGATGTCTGCCCGACTTCGCTTCAGGTTATGGCGCGCGCCCTGAAAAATCTGGGAGCGGAGGCAAAACGCTTCGTGCCCTGGTTTATAACCGTGGATCCGGAACGGGATACACCGGAAAGACTGCGTGACTACGTCAGTTACTTCAATAAGAACATGGTTGGGTTGACCGGCAGCAGCAGTATGCTGGAATCGGTGATGCAACGGTACCGGGTGCGGTATGAGAAGGTGGCGGGAGAAGCGGACGATCCCGCGCTATATACCATGGATCATACCGCAAGTCTGTTTCTGATAGGACCCGACGGGCGTTTCATCACCAAGTTTGCCCACGGTATAACACCCCAGGCATTGAGCGAGCGTCTGCGGGGTTATCGTTAGCGGTGGCGGCGCGCTTCATCCGCTGCCAGGATACCCTGGCTTGAAAAAAGCGTAAGCATCTCACGGCAGTTCTGTCTGAACCGCTGGTGCAGCATCTGCTTTGACCATTTTTGCAGTTTAACCTCTTCGGGCGGGATCAGTGCACCCGTTTCCAGGTCTTTCAGCAGCAATTGTGTGAGCTCCTCCAGGTCGTATTCTCCTGTCAGGTGGTGAATCACACGCGCCGCAAACCCATCCAGGTCCAGACTGGCATGCCGGGCGGTCGCCACCTGGCCGTGTCCGCGTGCCACCTGAGCGCTTGCCAACGCAGTGGCTGCCGGCCTGGCTCCCGTGTATTGGGTGAAAATTTCCGGTTCCGGGGCTGCAGTGAGTGCCCGGTGAGAGAATAGCGTGAAAAGCTCCATCAGGCAGAGGTCGTAGGCCTGTTCGAGCGGTTTACCGCCCGCCCGCAGCAGCCGCTGTTCGGCCCCGGGCAACAGCTGCTGCAACGGCAGCAAGTCCGGTTGACGCTCGATCATCTCCAGCAGAAGCGCCTTGCTCAAAGGGTGCTTCACAGCCACCGATGTGCCGTCGGGTTGTCGGAAGCTTGCCGGTTTGTCGCGCCGCAGATCCAGTCGTGGCGGCGGAGTGAGGTCGCAACCGAATGCGAAATCGGCAAAAACTTCCAATGACAACTCGTCGGCAGGTGCCGCATCGTCCCTGCAGAGCACGCAGCGCCGGAAATTGCGCGCGGTGACAAAGTCCAGCCACTGCTCCAATTCCATATCGTTCTCTATGTCTCCCAGTGCCGTTTCCACGGCACTGCCGAAGGTGGAAGGGAAGAGAAAGGATAGTTGGGTGTCGCACAGATAGCGCAACCGGTGGCGCATGATGTCGGTCAGAAAATCGGAGAACAGGAAGGCGTGGTTCTCCTCTGCCAGATATTCGAACAACAGATAGCTCGGATGCGCGTTGTGCAGATAGTTGATCTCTTCCAGCAGGTAACGGGCGCTGAGCGCCTGCAGCTCCGCCAGCGATCGCTTCAGTCTGGTCAATGCCGCATATGCCGCTTCGAGTTTCTGTCTGACATCCTGGATATCGCGGCAGGCAAACAGGAGTATGTCGCGCAGCATGCCGCGCATGCGCCAGCCGGGCAGCGCGTTGAAGCTGAGGTAGAGCAAACCAGCCGGATTCAAAAGCGTTCTGGAGAGTTCGAGCAGATGGTTCCTTACCACTGTCGGCACCCAGGAGTAAACGCCATGAGCGATAATGTAATCGAAACCGCCCAACTCTGTCCCCAGTTCCAGGATGTCCCCCTGGCGCAGCGTCACGTTTGTCAGACCGAGACAATCGATCATTGATTGTCCCTGGCGTATCTGGTTGGCGGAGAGGTCCACACCGACAAAGCTCGCCTGGGATTGGTACCAGGCCATGGGAATCAGATTGCCGCCGGTAGCGCAGCCCAGTTCCAGTACCCGGCAGTTTCCTGGACCGACGGCGGGCATTTCAAACAGCCTTCCCAGGCAGGCGAGGTGGCGCGGATGGGTGTCCTGAAAAGCGATGCTCTCGTAGCTGAACAGGTCGTAGGGATCGATGGCGGACATCTCGATTCCAGGGTTAAAGCGCAATCCGCGTTCCACCGCATCCCTGCCACGATCCGTGGAGGGGGTGCGGCAATGGACGTATCAATTCAGGATTCCGCAGAAAATGGGGCGGGCGTCACTCATCGTGGGCGAATGACTTTATAATGTAGCCGCCGGATTTCTCATCGTGCTCCAGCTCCAGCAATTTGCGTGTCTGAGCCTCCTCCAGCAGCTTGCTGAAAGTCCGGAAACCATGATAAGCCTCGCTGAACCCGGGTTTACGGCGCTTCAGCGCCTGTTTGACCATAGAACCCCATACCTTCTCCTCTTCACCGCGCTCCTCGAAGAGATCCTCCACCGTCTCCAGCACCAGGTCCAGCGCGGTTTGCTGCTTCTCCTCCTCGGACTGATCGCTGCTTTTCTGCGGGGTTTTTTTGACCACCTTCTTTTTCGTCGACCTGCCTGGTTTGGCACTCTCCCGCACCAG
>JAGRGQ010000139.1 GCA_020445405.1 Gammaproteobacteria bacterium
GGTCGTAGGATCGTGCCAGCTCAGGTTGACATACGGATTGGCACCGTAATGATAGAAGTAGTTGACCGAATAGTTCAGGCCGTTTTCCAGATTCCCCTTGTAGCGCAATCCGAAGTTTGCGTCGGTATCATCCGGGTAGTCCTTTTTCCATCTCGTGGTGATGCCGCTGAAGCTGTCCGCTGCGGTGCAGGCGCCGACCCCGCTGCATCCGGTAAAGGTGTTGAAGGTGGCGAAAGTGGCGGCGGACATGTACTCAAACGCCGATTGCGGCTTGGCCGGATTCCAGTTTACTTCTGCCGGGGTCGGGCCTGTCACATCCATCAGATTGGTGACATTGGCGTTGCCCAGTTCCGGCTGCGGCATGGTGCCGCCCTGCGCGATGCCGTTAAGATCGATCTGGCCGCCGAATCCGGACAGGCCCCCGCCGCCTGCAAAACCGTTTACCGTCAAACCGCCGAAGGGGGTCAATCCGCCCGGACTGACGCCGAACGCACCGGCAACTGCATTGAAATTAAAGCTTGCGGCGACATTGGAAAGCGCCGGTGCGATACTCCGAAAGCCGTTCACCCGACCGGTAATCGTATCCACTCCCTTCATGATGAAGGGATGGCCCGAATCGCCGTTTTTGTTCAAACCCGGGATCTTGTTCTCTTCCACCTGGGAGACGATGAACTGGACGTTTCCCGTATCCCCCACGTTTCGTTCCGCTTTCAGCATCCAGATCGGGATGCGCGAGTCCTCCATGGTGTTCTGCACCAGCTCGCGGTAGTCGGTGGGGTTGATGATATCGAGCAGTTTGATGCCGTCGGCGGTGCCCCACACCACCTGCTGCTTACCGAGGCGAAAGTCCCAGCCTCCGAATGAGGTATCGGCGTAGAGTTCACGCAGCCAGTCGTGCTGGGTGTAGTTAACGTGGCCCTTGTAGTCGCTGTTTACCCCTTCGGTATCGTAGATCGCGTTAATCTCGGCGTGCCAGGAGCTGTTCTCACCCAGATCCCCGTTGACAAACATACGGGCCGAGTTTTCAAATTTCAGCAGGTCTCCGGAATCGTGCCCGGAGTCGTCCAGCATCGTCTTGGCCTCGCCGGTCACCTGCCCCGAGCTGGTAAAGACCGAGGTTTCGTTTTTGATGTAGCCGCTGACCTCGACTTCTGCCAACACCGTCCCCGGCAGCAGCAGTGCACCGAAAACAGCTCTATTGATTAAGGAACGTTTGAACATTTGATTTCCCCCTCCCGCACCGGTCAGGTGCGGGATCAACAGGCCATGGGGACTTACACAATCCTCCGGCCTTTTTATAATTTACGGATAGTCGATCAGCGCTTGATCTTGCGCAGCGTCTGTTCCGACCACATAGAGCTCTCCCAGTCCTGGTTGAATTCAACCACCTCGGCCGGTATCACCGCCCAGGTTTCGTGGCCGGTGGCAAAGGTTTTTCCGTACCAGTATCTCCAGGTCTGCGCGCGCGGGTCGTCCATTCCGAGGGTTCCCCAGTCACGGTCGATGACTTTGATCTTCTCGCCATTCTTGAAGTACTCGGTGCGCAGGTCAGCAAAAGTCTTGGTGTCGATATAAGAGATGCGATCGTCGTACCACCAGTTTTGCCTTTTGGTGGTGCTCTTCAGCTTGTATACGGTTTTGCCCTTGTGTTCGCAGGAGGGCGCCGGAGGTGTCGGCAGATACTTGACCTCGACCCCATCGATCGCTCCCAGGCAATCGTTGAACGTTTCGGTGCCGAGCAGTTCGTGGGTTTCGTCTGTCGGCTTCCTCAACGTGACGTCGCCGAAGGTGAAGTCGGTTCCACCCCAGGCATCGTCGTGCGCGGGCTCCGCAAAGCGGCGGATTTTACGCAGCGCAGGCAGCCAGATGGAGTAGGACTGGCTCTTGCTGTCATCGGTAAAGTCGGTGATCAGCATGCCGGTGCCGCGAAGTTTGCCGGAGCGGAAGATGGCAAGGTCCATCGCATTGACCGCGCCGTCAGAGTAATCGTTGTTGAGGAACCGCTCCAGGGTGATGGTGGTCGGTGTCTCACCGGCTGCCTTGTTGACCAGCACCGTGATCTCACGGTCTTTTTTGGTGATACCGTAATTTTTCAGCGCATAGAAGTGATTGACGAAATAAACCTGCTGGGCGATCTCATCGGCGGACGGGGTGCCGGAGGGGTAGGGCAGGTTTTTGGGTACGCCGGCGGATAAACTCAAAGAAACGGACAACAATGCAGCGGATGCAACAGCAGTAACAGATCTGCGATAGGCCATACAGGGTCTCCTCCCGAAAAAAAACTGAAATACGAGCCCGACTGTTACTAATAAAGCTATATCGGCTTCTAAAAAACCGATTGCCACTCATCGCGAAAGTAGCCTGGCTTCGTCAAATGCCATTCTCCCTGATTTTATTGTTTGGATCCCTGTCGGACTTTTGACTAGATTACCAGCCGGATAACATACTAATTATCAGTCGGGTTTATACAGACTAATTTTTTTCGATTCAACAATATTCTCATTGTGGTGCGATTTATTTTACTTATCTTAAGAGAAACTTAAAGAATGACTTATTCGCCAAGGCTCTTGGGGTGTCCGAAGGAGCAACAGCCTGGTCCTCGCGATAATACATTGGCGGACCTTCGCGCATGTGATTTCCCGGTAGTCAATGCCGGAACGCACCGGGTGGAGGCGGATCGCGAACAAACAGCCAGGCTTTTTTTGGTAAAGGACTCCCCGACTGGAAGGCAGTTCTGCAATGGGTGCCGCACGGGGTTTGGGTGCGGCCTGGCTGCAGCTACCCACTTACTGCGGCCGCTGCCGGTTTTTCGGGGCAGGTGGGTCGGCCTGGGTGGTGGCTGCGGGAACGTTGTAAACTTTATTTTCGGATTTGTAAATATGCGCTGATCGCTGTTTTCGTCCGGATTTTCACCCAACACTGGGTCGGACGAGGCGGGTGGCGGCGGATATCAGCGTAATGCGGTAAGCGG
>JAGRGQ010000013.1 GCA_020445405.1 Gammaproteobacteria bacterium
GGACGACAGTGCCAGGAGCAGGGGCCGTTTCCTGGCAAGATTATCGGGTTTTCTGGATCCCGAGGAGTACCCCAAGGGACGGCTGCTTTCGGTGACCGGAAATTTATCCGCCAACACTGAAAAAGCCATCGGGCAGTATCTCTACACCTACCCCGTGGTGGAAGCGGAAGCCCGCTACCTGTGGCCGGAGGAGGAGCCGTACTACCCCTATCCTTATTATCGGGATCCGTTTTTCCACCCCTGGTATCCCTATGGCTACAGACATCCGTATTACTGGTGGTAACACGCTGCCGCTCAGATAAAAGAAGGACCGCTGCATGAACATCCGGATTCCGCTGATTCTCTTCCCGGCACTGCTGCTGGCATCAGCCTGCAGCACCATGGATTCGCAACCGGCATCCGGCATCAGGTCGATAACGCCGGATCAGGTTTCCCGCAGCAGAAGCTCTCCCGACTCAACACCATTCGAGTGGGGAGGGATTATCGTCAGCCTGGAAAATCTGAAACAGAGCACCGAGCTTCAGATCATAGCTTATCCGCTCAACCGAAATGGTCGGCCCGACACCGACGAACCGCCCGCCGGTCGCTTTATCGCAGTGAGCACTGGTTACCTGGAATCTGGTGATTACGCCCGCGGCCGCCAGGTGACGGTCACTGGCGAGATCGACCGCCTCCGGGAAGGAAAGGTCGGTCAGGCGGATTATCTCTTTCCGGTAATGCACGTTCGGGATATTCACCTCTGGCCGAAGCAGAATGTCGGCGGTGTTACCCCAAGATTCAATTTCGGATTCGGTATCGGATCGGGCGGCAGCACGCGTGGAAGTATGGGGGTCGGTATTGGATTCTGAGCCACTGGCTGTACCTGCGTCCGTTCCCGGCCGGATGCAGCGGACCTTCACTGAACCGTGGAGTCCACTCCGGTTTTCAGCCGGTCAAAAGGACGATGTTAAAAGCGTTGAAGTGAAAAGTGAGAACGTAGCAGTAAGCCGTAAAGCAGAAGAAGATCGAGATTACAGCCAAGCCGCTGTCACGGCAGCGCCACAACAGTACCGTACCCAGACAGACCAATGCCATTTTAACCGATATGAAGAGAACGGGGTTGGTGTTGAGCAACATATCCATCAGCGGATTGGCTTCGGTGAAACGACCGGTTTCGATCCAGACAATGGTAAGCACGCCATCGATCGCATTGAGCATGATCAGGCCGATGACTATGCCCCTCAACCAGCGATAATGCTCCCGTGTCCCGATAACCATAACTCCCACCACCAACAATTTTGATCATCAATTTAACCTGCTGCCTCTTCGTCCGATGACTGCACTGTGAATTGTTGATGCAGACTGGCACGACCACACAGTTAGCGACCCTCCCAAGGCATCGATTGCCGTTTGAAAAATTCCCCTGCACTTTTTGCGCCACTTGTGTATTTCGCAATAAAAACATTTAGTTAACCAGATAATCGTTTATTGACTGGGCCGGTTTGTAAAAAATGCCGACAAAACTTACGAAACATGAAGCTGCTCTCGCGGCATCAACACAAGCGCCACAACAGGGACCCTGTGCCGCCGCGAAAAGATCCGTTCAGAACCCATCTCAGCCTACCGCGCAAACGCGACCATGACAGTTTTTTATGACAAGGCGTGCCGAGCCTATTGTAAGCAGCACGACATAAACGGGACCCAACAAAGCCATGGACGAAAACCGTCCGGTTCCCCTGGTGGACAACGTCCGGAATACGCGCCTGTTGCGCTGCCCGCTTGCCCGTACAACCCGTGCCCTGCGGCTGCGCGGTGCGCCTGACAGGCTCGCATTTTGGGCGGCAACGCGTTTCACGGGGGGATTCTGAGTCAGGCGCTGCTTAAGCAGGCTTATGATCAGGCTTTGTTACGATACGCATGCCGATCATCAGGTCCATGACGTTTGTGCCGGTAGGGCCGGTATGTATCAAATCGCCGCTGGCTGCGAGCAGCGAACCCGAATCGGCACTGGCCAGAGACCGCTCCTGGTCGAATCCATGCCGTTTCGCGCGCGCGAGTGTACCGCCATCGACCAATGCACCGGCGTCCGTACCGGGACCGTCGCTGCCATCGGTACCGGCGGAAAGAAAAAGAATGTCGTCGGCACCCTCGATTACCCCGGCGGCGGAGAGGGCCAGATGCTGATTGCGCCCGCCGCGCCCCGGCTTATCGGGTAGCAGAACACTGGGCTCACCACCCCATATGTAGACGCCCGGCAGGCTATCCATCAGTTCCAGCGCCAGTCGTCGTCCCACATTCTCCGCAGTCGCGTTGATAAACGCATGGCTTACATGCACGTCGTAGCCGAGCGCCCTGGCCGCTTCTGCCGCGGCCTCCCGTGCATCGCGCAGACTGGCGACGATATGGAGGTCGACAGCGGCAGGTATCAGCGGTTGGTCCGCATCGCCTGGCGGTATCAAACGGCTTATCCAGTCGGGTAAATTGAGCGAATCGAGCGCTGCTTTGTCACGCTGTTCAGCCACCAGCAGCCCGGAACCGATAACCGCCGGATCGTCCCAGCGCACATCGGAGATAAACAACCCGGTTACGCTGCGCGGACCAATATGGCGCAACAGGCGGCCGCCTTTTATCGCGGATAACGACTTACGCACCAGATTCATTTTCTCAATGGAAAAGCCGCTGCCGAGCAGCCACTGGTTGACACGCTTCAGGTCATCGAGGCCGATTCCCTGATGCAGCACCTCGACCAGGCTGGAAGTACCGCCCGAAATCAGGAACAGCAGGGCCCGATCCGGGGGCAATTCGGACAGGAAACTGATCAGCGCCCTCCCTGCGTTCAGGCTGTTTGCGTCGGGAAGCGGATGGCCACCTTCCATTGCCGTCAATCCCCGGGCTTCGAGCGCTGGACGATCCAGATGGCCGGGCTTGGAGATCACCAACCCGTCAACCAGAGGTCCATCCAGTTTATCGATGGCCCCCAGTGCCATCGCTTCCGCCGCTTTGCCGATCGCCACCACTGAGCACGCGTGCGTCACAGAATGCTGTGCGAGATACCCCGCTACAGCAGCGCGGCCATCCACCCCAGCCACCCCAGCACTGAAAATCCGCAGCAAATCGCTGCGCGCTTGTCCGATATTTTTCATTTCACCCCATCCAGGCTTTCAGTGTGTTTTCATCCGGGTGGAGACCGGCATAACGGGATTTGAACAATCACCAGTTTCCGAATCAAGTCACGTGTTGACCCGCCAGTCTGCCATAGGGAGTATACGTTTTTGCAGGAGTGGGGAGAACCGGGTGAAAACCGGGGTGGTAAAGCGGAAGCCTACCGGGGTGACCCTTTATTCGGGCAGCAGGGGATTAAGAGATAGGTTCTATTCAGCAACTCGGCAACAGAGCGGCACTGAACAGCCAACTTCGGACTTCCCGATCCGGGGAGCGCCCCCCGGATTAACGGATTTTGAATGCACGCAACAGCGACTGAAGTTCACTGCCCAGATGCGTCAGTCTGCCCGTGGCTTCATTGATCCGGCTGCTGGATTCGTTGGCATGTTGCGACAATTCGGAAATGCGCACAACATTCTGATCAATCTCCTGAGCCACGGTGGACTGCTCTTCCGCGGCTCCCGCTATCTGCGTGTTCATGTCCGTAATCACGTTGACAGAACTCACGATCTTCAGCAGAGACTCAGCCGATTTATTGACGGTTCCCACAGTGGTGCCTGCAGTACTGCTGCCCTTCTCCATCACCTTTACCGCCCGCTGGCTTCCCTCCTGCAGGCGCTCGATCATCTTCTGAATCTCCTGTGTGGACTCCTGGGTCCTGCTGGCCAGCGTGCGAACCTCATCGGCGACCACCGCAAATCCCCTGCCCTGCTCTCCCGCCCGCGCCGCCTCGATGGCCGCATTGAGCGCCAACAGATTGGTCTGCTCAGCGATACCGCGAATCACATCCAATACCGATCCGATATTCTCGCTCTGCGCCTGCAGCTGGTTGATAACCTCCGCCGCC
Source organism: Gammaproteobacteria bacterium (assembly GCA_020445405.1). Lineage (GTDB taxonomy): Bacteria > Pseudomonadota > Gammaproteobacteria > Chromatiales > Chromatiaceae > HKST-UBA178. Next base: position 3,989 of record JAGRGQ010000013.1, read on the forward strand.
TCGTTTACTTCGTCCGCCAGCAGTCGAATTGCCTGCGTGGTCTGGTTCATCGCGGCGTTACCCGCTATCGCCTCCTGATTGGCTTCACTCGCGGATACCGCGGCCGACTCCGCGCTCCTGGCTATCTCCTTGACCGTTGCAGCCATTTCGGTGACGGCAGTGGCAACCAGATGGGTCTCCTGCTGCTGCTGACTTATCCTTTTCCCACTCTCGACGCTGACCGTGGATAACTCTCCGGAGGCATCTTCGAGCTGACGGCAGGCTGTCTCTACCTGGATAATGATGCGTTGTACGTTGTCCACAAACAGGTTGAACGCAGTGGCCAGAGTGCTTACCTCGTCATTACCCTCCTGCACCAGGCGTTTACTGAGATCGCCATTACCGCTGGCGATAGCCTGTAGCGCACCGGTTGTCATTTTCAACGGCGTGCAAATACTCCTTTCAATCATGAACGAGAGCGAGAGCAACAGCAGCAGCGCAATAACGGAGATAGCGCTCACAGCCAGCGCACTTCTCCAGAACAGAGCATCCACGTCATCCACGTAGATGCCCGAACCGATAACCCAGCCCCAGGGAGCGAATCCCTTGACGTAGGAGATCTTGGCAACCGGTTCTTCCGACCCCGGTTTGGGCCAGCGATAGGGTACACTTCCCTCGCCCCGCTGCTTAACTGTGCTGACGAATTCGCTGAAAATCCGCTTTCCGGATGCATCCTCGAAGCCGGACATATCCTTTCCGTTCAGCGCCGGCTTGATCGGATGCATCACTATGGTGGCGGACATGTCATTGATCCAATAATAATTACCGCCGTCGAATCGTATATTTTCTATCGTCTTCAATGCCGCCGCTTTAGCGGCGTCCATATCCATCTCCCCGGCAATGGCGCGCGCATGAAAGCCTGCAAGAATGCTGTGAGCCGACTCCACCAGTTTTTTTGTCTGGGACGATTTCTCCGCCATCAATTCGGCTCTGGATTGCATCAACGCGGTGGCGGTGGTGGCGGAGATGGCGATTACCGCAACGGTGATCAACAACCACAACCGGTGGGAAATTTTATAGCGGCGAAATAGACTCATGCGGGCATACCCTGGTTGGTCGTTAGCGGCATCCCTTCCCGTGCAGGATCGGCGGATGATTTTTCATCAGCGTTCCGGATACAGGGTTAGCGGTGGATTCAAACCGATATTTATAACTATTTTTATATGGATTATTACAATAACATTACGATAACGTTACCGTAATACTGTTTGCCCGCTGGCGCAGTCGTTGCTGGCTGATCGCAAGCCATCTCATAATCCCTCACGGCGCGACAGTGGCGGTTCTGGTTCATGGCGCGACGCGGCGCGCGCAGTGTCGCCGAAGCTGCAGCAGCGGGCCGCAAACAAAGCCGGGAGCCAAAACAGCCCGCTCCCCAAAGGGTTGCGTCAGAGATGCGGTTCGCGGGGATTATGAGATAGGTTCTAATTCAACGCTTGTATGGTAAGCTTTTTGCGGCTGTTTCATGTACAGACAATAACGAGGTAACGGAGTTGAAGAGCACACTGCAACACCGCCGTTTCAGCCGGAATATCCTGATCGAGATGTGTGTCCTGGGTGTTCTGGTCGGCATACTGATCGTCTGGCAGTTCGACTTTATCAACAGCGTCTACTTTCAGAATCAGCTGACCCATACCGGCATCGTACTCAACAGCGCAATCATTTCGCTTTTCGCACTGGGCGTGCTGCGTATTATCTGGTTGCTGTTCGACTATGCCGGGGAGGAGAACGCCATCCTCAAGGTGATCGATAATATCGAACAGGGTTTCAAACCATTGTCTGAGGTCCCGGAAGACAGAATCATTACCCGGCGCTATCACACGATGGAGCAGTTGCACAAAAGCAATACACCCATCAATCACAGCGCCCTCGCATCGACGCTGGTGGCATCGGAAAGCACCCGCAACAGCTTTCCCAAGTTCATCAATAACATCCTGATCCTGAGCGGCGTGTTCGGTACCATCGTTTCGCTCTCCATCGCTCTGGTTGGCGCCTCCGATCTGCTGGAATCGGCGGTTAACATGGGTGGCATGGGAATGGTGGTGCACGGTATGTCCACCGCGCTCTCCACCACCATTACCGCGATCTCCTGCTACGTCTATTTCGGTTATTTTTTCCTCAAGCTGACCGATGTCCAGACCAACCTGGTGAGTGCGGTGGAACAACTTACCAGTAACCATTTCATGCCGCGTTTCCATATTCAGACGGAAACCGTTCTGCATCAGTTCGCCGACCTGATCCGGACTTTGCAGGAGCTGCTGGGACAGATGAACAGCTCACAGAAGTCCTACCAGGAACTGGCCGAGGAGATGCGCAACTCGCAGAGCGCGTTCGAAGATCTGGAGACTCGGATCATATCGGCGCTGGTGGACGTTCATCGCACCAAGATCCAGCCGATCAACGAGGAGATGAATGACATCAAGCAGCTGCTTCGGCTCGGGTTCCGTCTGCCTGAAGAGCCATGAGAGCAGACGAGGCATTCATCGATCTCCGCCTGAATGCTCAGGAGGGGCATAATCAGGAGAGTTTCTGGCCGTCGTTCACCGACATCATGACGGTAGTCGTGATGATTTTCATGATCGCCATGGTGGTGCTGCTGTTGCGCAATATCGACCTGGTCAACCAGTTGCGCGCTACCATGACTGCAGAACGGCAGGCGATGGAGCTCGCGCGTTCGACCGGTGAGGAGAAAGAGAATATTTCGCTGCGGCTGATCGCGGCCGAGAATGAGCTTGCCATTCGGCGGATGCAACAGCAGGAACTGGACGCAGCCAATCGAGAGCAGAAGCGTCTTATCATCAATCAGACCGATCTGATCTCCAGATTACAAATGGAGATTGAAACGCTGACCCGTTCCAAGGCACAGCTGGCAACCGAAAACGAGTCGCTCAGCCAGCGGCTGGAGCGCGCCAACGAGCGCGTGCAGTCGCAGCAACAGGATCAGGTGAGACTGCAGCAGGACCTGTTGTCAACGCGCCAGCAACTGGAGAGCTCAAAACGTCAGCTGGCCAGCATGGAGCATGACGTCGCCAGCCTGCAGCAGTTGCAGCAGGCGACCCGGAGTGAGTACGACGCATTGCAGCAAAGCTTCGAAGAGAGAACCAAAGAGCTGCAGCAGGCGCAAGTCGCCATGCGCAGTTCCGGTTTCAAGCTCAACTCACTGCAGGGTGAATACGACAAACTGAAGGTTGAATACGACAAGCTGTTTCGCCCGGCGCGCTCGCCTGAAGGCAGATATCAGGTTATCGTCCGCTATTCGAAGGTGGATGGCGTACCCAAAATAGAGTTCACGACGGATGTGCTTTCCGGCTACGAAACCATCAGCCGAAGTGAGCTGGAACGGCGGCTCATCCGCCTCAAGGCGGAAAAATCCAACGGCCTGTATGTCAAAGTGGTGTTCCCGGAAAACAGCGGTCTGGCATACAACGAAGCCTGGAAATTCACCTCTGAACTGCATGCGCGTTATGATTACTACTCCCAGCCGGATGCGCCGGATCCGGACCTGCCGCCGGAAAACGGCGAACAGTCGGATCACGCCCCGCCGACGCAGAAACCTTGATTCACAGCGCACTCCCCATCAGGATACGCGCGAATTTTTCAGATCCCGGCCGCCTACGCCGGGATGACTGAGAAATGATCTCCAACCTGCGAAAGTTGCGAATACTCCCCAACTGGATAAATTTGCGCTGTTTAATCCCGGACCGCCCATCTTATCCGGACCCGGATTTTCCGGGCGGGCCGGCAAAGCAGCCTGGACGGTTGCCCGCGCAACCATCGCCGCCGCAAATCCTGAAGTCCGGTTTCGCCCGGTGCAACGAGTGGGCGGCACTTGCCGGCTTTCCGGTATGCCGGGGTTGCGGAATTTTCACCCTCTGGATGTACTGATTCCATCTGCTTCGGCTAATATCCAACCTCTTCCGCAATCGGAGACCCCAGGATTTTGACCATCGGCTTCAACAGACGACAGATCGTTCTGAGAATATTGCTGCCCTTTGCCGCCGGATACTTTCTCTCTTATCTGTTCCGCACCATCAATGCGGTACTCTCCCCCGATCTGGTGGCAGCACTTGACCTTGCCGCGGACGATCTTGGCCTGCTCACCGCCGCCTACTTCATCAGCTTCGGCTTTGCCCAGCTCCCGCTGGGACTGCTGCTGGACAGGTACGGCCCGCGCCGGGTGGAAGCCGGACTGCTCTGTATCGCCGCCCTGGGTGCGCTCATATTTGCGTTGGGGGATTCCAAACTGCAGCTGATAACAGGCCGCGCTCTTATCGGCCTTGGGGTTTCCGCCTGCCTGATGGCGGCCTTCAAGTCGTTTACCCAGTGGTTCGAGCCCGCCAGACTACCTCTGTTCAACGGCCTTATAATGGCCGCTGGCGGGCTCGGTGCGCTGGTTGCCACCGCACCGGTACAGGCGGCGCTGCGGGTAACCGACTGGAGGGGCATCTTTCTCTTTCTCGCCGGCTTTTCGCTGCTGGTGGCGTTCGCGATACTGAAGGCGGTACCGGACGCGCCAACACAACCCGCGCGTGAGGATCTGGCAACCCAGTTGCGGGGCATTGTAACCATATTCACGGATCCGTTCTTCTGGAAGGTCGCGCCGTCAGCCGTGCTTGCGCAGTCCTCCTTCATCTCTATCCAGAGCCTCTGGTCGGGACCCTGGCTGCGGGACGTCGCCGGGCTTGACCGTATGCAGTCGGCGGAAATACTGCTGCTGATTGCCGGTGCCATGACGCTCGGATTTCTCGGCATGGGGATCCTGGCGGAACGGCTCTCCCGTCTCGGGTTCGGCCCAACACAGGTATCCGCCGCCGGTGTGTTCTGCTTTATACTGACCCAGATGGTCATATTTGCGCAGCCGCCAGCAGGCTGGATCACCGTTGTCTGGATGTTGTTCGGTTTTTTCGGTACTTCAGGGATCGTCCAGTACGCCGGACTGTCACAACACTTCGCACGCCACCTGGCCGGCCGTGTCAACACCGCGATAAACCTGCTGGTTTTTATCATCGCGTTCATTCTTCAGTGGGTCAGCGGCGTAATCATTGAACTCTGGCCACAGACAGCGGCAGTACAGTATTCAGCGCAAAGCTACCAGGCTGCATTCGGACTGCTGCTGTTGATGCAGATGGCTGCGCTGATCTGGTATTTTGTTCCGATGTCCGGAAAGCAACGCTGACCGGGTGCATTTTCAACCGGGTTCAAACATGTCGAGATTCTCGCTCGAAAGCCTTTGGCCCTACCTGCTGATACCGCTGGCGGCTTACCTTTGCATGCTGGCCGTACTCTATTTTTACCAATCGCGGCTGCTCTACTACCCCAATCTGCCATCCAGACAGATCTTCGCCTTTCCGGATAGCATGGGCATGACTTACCAATCTCTGGAGATCGTTGCCAGCGATGGCGTCAAACTGCATGGCTGGTTCCTCCCGGTTGAGAACCCGCGTGCAACCGTGCTTTTTTTTCATGGCAACGCGGGCAATATTTCTCATCGACTCGATTCCCTCAAACTGTTTAACGATCTTCGCCTCTCCGTTCTGATTTTCGATTACCGCGGATATGGATTGAGCGAAGGCAAACCAGACGAAGCGGGAACCTATCTCGACGCTGCAGCAGCCTGGCGTTATCTGACCGGCAATCTTGCCGTTCCATCCCGGCAAATTGTTCTGTTTGGCCGCTCCCTGGGCGGTGCCATCGCCGCCTGGATGGCTGCCAGATCCGACGCCATCGGACTGATTCTCGAATCCGCATTCACTTCGGTACCTGACCTGGCGGCCGGGATCTATCCGCTGTTTCCGGTTCGCAGCCTCTCACGCTACCGCTACGATACGCTGCGCCATCTGCAGTCGGTAAAAATGCCGGTGCTGGTGATTCATAGCCGTGACGACGAGGTCATACCCATTGCCCACGCTCGCAGACTGTATGCCCGGGCGGCGGAGCCGAAACGGTTTCTGGAGATAGGCGGCGGGCACAACGACGGTTTTCTGCAGAGCCGAAGCCGTTACATGCAGGGCCTGAGGCAGTTCATCGAATCCCCGGCAGCAGCGCCGGAGGACTAGCCGGATGGTTTCGCCAATGGATCACCGGTTAACGGAACGAATATGACATCGAGCACCTGACGGGTGGTGGTATTGCCCGTCTGGTCTTTCTCCAGCAGAATCAACTCCTGGTGCAAACCCGGCAGACCCACCGGAATCACCATCCGTGCACCGGGTTTCAACTGATCGACCAGAGGCTGCGGGATATTCGGCGCCGCAGCGGTTACCAGAATACCATCGAAGGGCGCTTTTTCCGGCCAGCCGAAATAGCCGTTGCCACATCGACATACGACATTGTCGTAGCCGAGTCTGGCAAGCGTGGATTCGGCGCGCAGGGCCAACGGCTGCAGAATCTCCAACGAATAGACCCGGCTGACAAGTCCGGAAAGCACCGCAGCCTGATAACCGGATCCGGTACCGACTTCCAGCACCACATCCCCGTCGCCCGGTGCCAGCAGATCGGTCATCAGCGCAACGATAAACGGCTGGGAAATGGTCTGCCCCTCTCCGATAGGGAGCGGCTTGTTTACATATGCCTGCTCCTGATAATCGGGATTGACGAATTCGTGCCGCGGAACCCGTTCCATCGCCGCCATGACATCCGCCGAGAGCGCCGATTTTCCGATGAGCGTTGCGGTATACTCGGCATCCTGCCTGATCTCACGCAGCATATTCTCATGCTCCGACACTCTCTCCATCCACGGCCGACCTATAGCCGGTCCCAATCCTTCAATCAGTGACTTCAATCTTCCCGCCATGACCTGTTCCGGATTACGCTAATATAAACCGTTAGAATATCCTTACTATTAAGTATAGATTCCGATTAAAATCCCGCCACTGTCCGGTAAACCGCTGCTGGTGGAAACCGCAATGCGAAACGGCGTTATCGTAATTGATTCCGGGAAAATACAAGCAGAGACTGGAACCTGTCTCACACTCCTCCGCAAACCGCGTTGGTGTCCGGATGCGTACCTGCGCTGCGCAGCATAAGTACAGCGTGTATGGGCAGACGGCACAAAACAGCAGGGACGCAGCTCGGACACAACCCCGTGGGGGACGGGCGGTTTTGACTGCTGTCTTCGATGCGGTCCGCTTATCCCGCACGGCGACACCACGCCCGCCGCGTTGCGCGATGAACCAAATTCGCCGCGGTATCGTCGCGGCCGCGGGGGATCGTGCAGGAGGGTCCAGACTTTAACATCATGCCGGGGGATACCATGTACATCAAACATGCAGCTCAATTTAACAAGATACTGATACTCTCTATTTCGCTGCTGTTCATCTGGTCTGCCTCGGATGCGGCACCCGTTGCGAGGGGAAAATTGACAGGCGGCTTGATTTCGGAGCATCCAGGCTGGTTCAAGGAGAGTTTTCTCGATATAGCGGACGATGTCAACCAGGCAACGGATGCCGGCAAGCACGTGATACTTTTCATGTATCTGGACAACTGCCCCTACTGTCACCGGATGATCGAAGAGAACTTCAAACACGCACCCTATACCGACTTCATACAGAAAAACTTCGACGTGATTGCGCTCAATATAAAGGGTGACCGGGAAATAGCGTTCAATGCGGAGACCAGCGTAAGTGAGAAGGCTCTGGCATCTCTGCTCAAGGTGCGCTATACGCCCACGATCATTTTTCTCAACAGCGACAACAAGACGGTGCTGCGCCTGAATGGCTACCGGTCGGTGCGCGATTTCGGTTATGCCATTGAATACGTGCAGCAGAAAGCGTATCTGAAAAGCACGCTTTCACAATACATCGACAGCCGGCCGCCGGAAAAACAGTACAATTTCCGCTCTCATCCGCAACTCAGGCAGATCACCGACCTGCAATCGGTTGCCGCCAATCCGCTCGCTATTCTGTTCGAGGATATCCATTGCGATCTTTGCGACCTGCTGCATGATGGACATTTGAAAAGTCCCGGTGTCAGATCGGTACTGGAGAATTTCACCTTCGTACGTCTGGATGCGCTGAGCGATACCCCGATTATCGATCCGGAGGGTAACAAAACCACACCCAGAGAGTTTGCGGAAAAGCTCGGACTGAACTATCGGCCGGGTATCGTTCTATACGACAGGGGCAGGGAGGTCAGCCGTATAGACGGCATGCTTTACAGTTATCATTTCGAGGAGACGCTGCGTTATGTCGGTGAGCGGCACTACGAGAAGTACCCGAAGAGCTTCTATGAATATCTGGCAGTCCGGACCGAGCAACTGCTGGCCGAAGGAAAAGACGTGGATCTGTCCAAGTAGGGCCTATCCCACAAGCCCGCGCGAACCGCGTTGCGGTCCGGAATGCGTCCCCGTAAGGCGCGCTGCGCAACACAGCGGGCAGGGACGCTTCGGACACAACCCCTTGGGGAACAGACGATTTCTGGCCACCGGCTTGGTTGCCGCCCGCTGGTGTAGCACCGGCTGCAGTGCGCTCGCAGATCGCGCCATGAACCAAAATCGCCACGGTCGCAGCCGTGGGAGATAGGCGCTAGCCTGTTTCCGGCAGCCGCTGGTCGGTGTCCGCCCGGTGTTCCGGAAAAGAGATTCGAAACTCAGCGCCCGGATCGCGGTTGACCACATCCACCCGAGCATTCATGGCGAGAACCAGTTGATGCACCAGCGCCAGACCAATGCCTGTTCCGACGGTTTCGCGTGTCAGTTCGCTCTCGCTGCGATAGAACATGCGGAAGATCTTTTTCGCCTGGTTTCTCGCCACGCCCGGGCCATGGTCCCGCACCGACAGCCGAATTCGCCCCTCCGGTTCGAGCCGGCAGCGCACTTCAATCAGCTTTTGCGCTGCCTTGGCCGAGAACTTGATGGCGTTGTCGACGAGATTGATCATCACCTGGGTCAGACAATCCGCATCCACCAGAATCCGGCTGGCTGAAGCCTGCGGCTCGCAATTCAACTCAAGGGTAAAACCGGCATGTTCCGCCTGTGAGATCAGGCGTGGACCTATCTCTTCCATCAGACCGGCTATCACTCTGGATTCAACTTCGATCCGCGCTTCGTTGCGATTCATTCTCGCCAGTTGCAGCACATTGTCGATCAGGCGCGAAAGCCGTTCGCCTTCGCTGGCAATGTAGCGGTAATAGGTTTGCCGTTTCGCCTCGCTTACCCACCCTGCCATCAGCATCTCTCCGTACATGCGAATCGATGTCAGCGGCGTCCTGAGTTCATGACTGACCGCCGACACGAAATCCTGCTGTTGACGCGCCAGTTCAATCTGTCCAATACCCAATCGATACATCAGCAGAAAACCACCGCAGAGCGTCACCAGCAGGATGCCGGAAGTCCATAGGATGATGGACCCTTCGGTACCGGAAGGCAGGCTGGTAATGCTGAAAATCAGATCCAATCCATCCAGTGGTGCCGACAAGGCCTTGCGGAAAAGCAGCGAGCCCTGGAAATCCTCGTTGCCGGAAAAATAACCGCGCCCACCGGCCGCACTAAAAACGGAGAGCAGATCACCCCGGTAAGCGACCAGCAGATCGCTCATCCCCGACAGCGTTCCCTCAAGGAACATGGAACGGATAACTTCCTGCAAGAAAGGCTGTTGAGCGATTACAATTCCCTGAATATAGCGTTTCCCATCACGCCAGACTTTGCGAAACATAACGAATTGTCCGCTGTCGAGCAGACTTAATTGATAGGGGTCCAGCTCGCTTTCAAATATCCTGACCGGTACGCCGGAAAGCGGACGATACTCCTTACCCGGTGTATCCCGCGATACGGGCGCGGCGGGCAGCGGCAGAGCGCTGCGTTCCTTGCGTGCGCGCTTTTCGGAGGACGGTGACAGAAGTTCGGATTCCCCACCCGCCGTCTTCCCGGCGCCCGACTGAAACTTCTCGTCCAGCTTCAGATCCTCCACCCGTCCGAGCACCCCCGCCCGCTGTGCCGCATTGCTCTTCTGGCCGACGACTGCCGATTTCTCCAAAAGATCGAACGCCGCCTGTGCCTGAACCTCCGCCTTGGCGGGCGGTGCCGTCAATCTGGATTCACCACGGCTGCCGGAGATATCGGAGGACCCGCCTGCAGCCACGCTGTCCCGCTGCGCCGCATCCCGGCCGGCATCGCCCGATGCCGCGTAGTCACTCCGTGCATCGGTCTCCCGCGTCTCAGGCACCAAACGGTTGCTGCTCAGGATATGCTGTATTCGCAGCGACAGCGCCAGCCGCTGCCGATACTCGGGTTCCGGAATACCGTAGATTGACGCATTGCCTTCTGCTGCCGGCAGCAGCGGCGTGCTGAAGCGCCCTTCGGCATCTATCTGAAAATAGCCGATCAAGCCGGGAATTTCGGACTTCACCGGGAAGACGGCAAGTGCCGAACGCTGCAGAAAATTCGCCGTGGTATCACCCAGTACATTGAGAAACGAAAAATCGGTGAAAGGCCGCTCCTCCTCGGTTTTCACCAGCTGCTGGTAGCGCTTGTCAATACGGGCCGCCAACTCTTCGGCCAGAATCCGGTGCCGATGAATCACCTCCCATTTCAATTCCGAGTAAGCCTGCCGAACCAGCACAGCGGCGGGAACAGCAAGCGCCAGAAAAAAGAGCAGCAGCCAGCGTTGCAGCCGCTTTCTATCCAGCCCGGCAGCTGCACTTCGACCCGGCATGCCGGTCACGCTTCCGTCAGCAGACGATAACCGGCACCGCGCACCGTCACCAGGTAACGGGGCTGTGCCGGATCGGGCTCGATCTTACGTCTCAGCTTGGCAATATGTATATCGACGGTGCGCGTCTCCAGGCCGAGATTTTTCCCATAACCCCAAACCTTGTTCAACAGCTCTTCGCGCGATACGGGACGCGCTGAGTTGGCGCGCAAATAGTGAAGAATATCCACCTCTTTGCGTGTGAACCCGATCCTCCGCCCGCCTGACAGACCGCAAAGATTGAGACAATCCACATCACAGTAATCGCCAAGCCGGATTGTGTGCTGCAGCTGCTGGCCTGCGTGCGCGCGCCTCAGCACCGCTTTCACCCGCAGCACCAGCTGTGTGACGGAAAAAGGCTTGGCGACATAATCATCGGCGCCAAGGGTGAGCCCCCGGATAATCTCTTCGTCTCCGGACTTGGCGGTCAGCATGATTATCGGCTGTTCCGGATCAACGGCGCGCAGTCTGTCGCAAACCTCGAACCCGTCCATACCGGGGAGCATTATGTCGAGAAGTACCAGCTCAAAGCCCCCGGTAAGTGCCTTTTCGAGACCGGAGACACCATCCGCTGCAGTATCGACCGCATAACCGTGATACAGGAAAACATCCGCCAGCCCATTGCGGATAGCCGCTTCATCTTCAATTATCAAAATGCCTGTCTTTCTCTGCATATCTCTCCTGTTGAGAGTCAGTCTAGCAGTCCGTCAACAGCACCACACGTAAATTTCTTGTAAAAAACGCCCGCCGTTATTTTACCAAAATCTGTCTATTTTCCGGCTCTCTCCGTTCGTAGACTGGAAACAGTTCATTAACAGGAGGCATGCAATCATGGCACTGATCAGACGCGTTTCAACTCTTCTGCGGGCAGACCTGCACGCGCTGCTCGACCAGCTGGAGGAACCCGAAACTCTGCTGCGCCAGGCTATGCGCGAAATGGAGGAGAGCCTGGCGAGAGATAAACAGGCCTGCAAACACCTTTTGCACGAGCAGGAGATGCTAGAGCAGCGTGAGCAGGAGATCAGGAAGTCGTTCACCAACGGCGGCGATGAACTGGACCTCTGTTTCGAAAGCGGCCAGGAGGCACTCGCCAGGGATCTGATCAGGCGCCGGCTGGAAGCCGCGGGTTTAGCAAAAGCCCTTGCGGCAAAACGCAGCAGACTGGCGACGCACTGCGCTGAACTCAAGGCTGCGATCGAACAGAACCAATCCCGCCTGGAGGATATCCGTCAGAAGAGTGAACTGCTCTGCGTGGAGACGACCCACAGGCGTTCGCAAGAGGAGTGGCCGGCCATGGAGGTTCAAATCCGGGAGCAGGAGGTGGAGTTGGAACTACTGAAGGAGAAGCAGAAGCGAGGTTTGTCATGAAACAACCGACATTTCTTGAAGGCGCATTGCTGGCACTGGTTGCCGCATTGGCGGGTACCGTCCTATTCAGTGCGTTGAATCTGATATTGCCCGCAGATACGACCCTGAGGCTTCTGGTCTCTCTGCTGAGTCTCGCATATACCGGATATCTGATGTTTCGCAGCCGCGAGCGGTTGGGCCGGATTACCGCGTTGGGGAGCTGGATTCTCACCAGCATGACCGGATTTCTGCTGGCGCCTTCGCTGCTGATCTTCGTTCTGCTGCACTGCGGATTCATCTGGATCATCCGCTCGCTCTATATTCACAACGGTGTACTGGCCGCCATAGCCGATCTTGCGTTGACCGCATTGAGCCTGGCGGCCGCCGTCTGGGCAACGGTGCAGAGCGGGAGTCTGCTGCTCAGTCTCTGGTGCTTTTTTCTGACTCAGGCACTGTTCGTCGTGATACCCAAAAGCTGGTCAGGAAAACAGGTTCGTTCGGAGCCGGCGGAGGCCGGTTTTGAACAAGCTTATCAGACCGCGCAGAGGGCACTTTCCAAACTGGTTTCCGGTTAGGTTCCAGTAACACGTCAGGAGATAATTTGATGAAAACGAAACTGATTGCAATTGCGCTGTTCGCCGCAACGGCGGCGGCTATTGCCGCTTACCCGGCACTGGAAGCTTACGATGTGGGAAAAACCGTTCCCCAACCGCCCGTGGATCTCAATCCGGCGATGAATGAGCGGCCGAAAGTCGACGTGGTATTCGTACTGGATACCACCGGCAGCATGGGGGGCATGCTCGAGGCTGCCAAGGAGAAGATTTGGTCCATCGCATCCAATATGGCGTCAGCACGTCCGGCGCCTGAGATACGCATTGGACTGGTAGCCTTTCGCGACCGGGGAGACGACTATGTCACCAAGGTACGCGACCTCTCCCCGGACATGGACGGTATGTATGCCACATTGATGGATTACCAGGCCGCCGGCGGAGGCGATGGCCCTGAAAGCGTCAATAAGGCGCTTGACGACGCGCTGAGCAGGATTTCCTGGAGTCAGGACCGGAACACCTACAAAGTCATTTTCCTGGTGGGCGATGCACCACCACACATGGACTATCCAAACGAACGGCAGTTCCCCGCAATACTGGCCGATGCCAGAGGCAGACAGATCGTCGTCAATACCATTCAATGCGGCCGGGATGGCGCAGCACGCATGAGTTGGGTGGATATAGCCCAGCGCGGTGCAGGTGAATATTTTCAGGTGGATCAGACAGGCAGTGCACTGGCGCTGGCCACACCGTTCGACCGCAGGATTGCGCATCTGTCCAAACAGCTTGATGAGACCCGGCTCTATTACGGAACCGCGCAACAGAAGAAGAGACAGCAGATGAAACTGGACGCCGCCGAAAAACTGCACAACGGTTCATCGATAGAATCGCTCGCGCGGCGGGCGGAATTCAATCTCTCGAAGAGCGGAGAATCAAATTTTCTCGGAGAAAACGAACTGGTGGCCGACATTGCCAGCGGCCGGATCGAACTGGACAACATTGAGACCAGTGCACTGCCATCGACGATGCAGGCAATGGCCCCGGCCGAACAGAAACGGATAATCGCTGAAAAAGCTGAGCAACGGAAAGCGCTGCGGCAGGAGATTGAAGCACTTACCAGGAAAAGATCCGACTATCTTGACAAAAAAGTGGAAGAACTCGGCGGCAGCAAAGACTCCCTGGACTATAAAATCCAGAGTGCGGTTAAAGTCCAGGCGGCTGACAGCGGCCTCAATTACGCAGGGAGCAAAATGCGCTACTGAGTCAGCGCGACCGGGGATGCGTTCAGCGCGCATCCCCGAACAACCAAGCCATGATCCAAATGCACGCGACACCAGCCGATGATCCTCTCCGGTTGTACCTTGCATTTCACACAGCACGTGATGACACCGGTTTTTTTGTATAAGTGTTCGCACTCAGGCCCGCCCGTCAGACTATGCGGCCACTCTTCGGGCCGTCACTCAATTCCAATCTGCAAAATTCATATCGTCTTCCTGTTGCCGTTTTTGTTACTCCGAACAGATCGGATGATGTTCTCAATCGAAACCCGGAACCAGCACTGTGAAAATATGCATCGAAAAAGATGGCACGGGTGAAGTGGATGAACACTGCCAAATGAAACTGCAGACTCTGAAGATATAAAAAGCGAAAAGAGTGCAGTAACAGTTGCCGCGGTATATAGTAAACCAAGGTGTCTGTCACAGACCGTTGACTATACTATATTAATTCTAAAGATATCCTGAACTCTTCCGATCAGATAAGGCATGTACCGCGGCATGGATTGAATACATGCCGAAAAATCTGACGCCGTGAATAGTATCTCTATAACTGCTGCAGAGCGGATTTTCAGATCCAAAGAATGTCGGAAGATGCAGGTAATTTGATTTATCCCTAGTTCTTTCGAGTTGTGTTTGGCATTATTGGCACGGTAGGTATCATCTCTGTTTTTTAATTGATCAATAGGAAAAAAAATGGCACTAAAGAAAGCAGCTAAGAAACGCGTTGTAAAAAAGGCCGTTGCGAAAAAAAGCACTGTAAAGGCAGCAGTCAAGAAGCGGACGGTAAAGAAAGCAGCAGCCACTGCATCAGTTTCTCCGGTGTCGGTAGCAGAGAAGGAGCTTTCCAGCGCACAGAGCAAACTGACCAAAGTCTACGAAAGAGAGACAGCGCTGCGTGAAAAAGAGGTGGCAAAACTTAAATCGCAGTTGGAAAAAGCGCTGGCAAGGCAAGCTGTTCTGAAAGAGAAAAAATCAGCTGCGCTCAAGAGCCAGACGGATAAACCATCCCCGGCGGCAAAATCCAGAGTGGCTCGCGCCAACGCGGCATTGCAGGCGCACAATGTTGTTATCAGAAATATCCGTGCGGCCTTGCAGAATGCCAGATCGGCTCATGGTGCCGCGCAAAAAGCCCAGAAGAAGTTCGCGGCCATGGAGAAGTTGCTGGCCGGTTTCGAACGCAGTTGGGTGAAAACCACCTCGAAAACTCGAAAGAGTGTTCGCCGAGTTCGTAAATCCCCATCACCCAAAGCAGCGGCGACAGCCGGCGAAGCGGCAGCGGCGACCTCTAAGGCAGACTGATCCGTGGTAAATAAGGGCCGGCACCCTCAACATGTATGCGTTAAGGGTGCCAGCGCCTTTCAGATTTTCTTCGGGCCGTAATTCTTGAACAGTGCGATGTTCGTTTCGATCTCGTGATCGGAGAGGATGACCGGATGCCCGATAGTCAGGCTGATCACGTACTGATGAGCGAGATTTTCCAGTTCCGATGCCAGCCAGAGTGCTCTTTCCAGGGTTGCGCCGGTAGCGATCATTCCATGGTTGGCCAGCAGGCAGCAGTTTCTTTCACGCATCGCATCCAGCACATTGATCGATAGCGCCTTGGTACCGAAAGTTGCATATTCGGCACAGCGGACCGTGGCGCCTCCGGCAGCGGCAATCATATAGTGGACTGCGGGAATTTCACGTCTGCAGATGGCCAGCGATGTTGCATAGAGCGGATGGCCGTGCACCACCGCATTGACATCGTCCCGGCTTTGCATGATATCCAGATGAAAACGCCATTCCGAAGAGGGGGCGAGTTTCCCCTGCCAACTGCCGTCGAATCCCATACCGACGATGTCCTCCCCGGACAACTTGTCGTAGGGAACGCCGGAAGGTGTGATAAGCAGTCCGTCGCCGCAGCGTACGCTGATATTGCCTGAAGTACCGTGACTCAAGCCAAGCCGCTGCATGCGCCTGCAGGCAGCCACGACAGCATGACGCAGTTGCTGTTCGTCGCTACGCATCACTCGATTCACCCCGCCTGTACACAACATCAATCACTGTTGACTCTGCCTGACACGCCAGAAAAGAGCACCCGTGGTCGCGAACACCAGACCCAGCGTGAAAAAAACCAGACTCATGGGTTTGATATCAACGGCGTCGAGTGAGAACCATAGCGAAATGCCGGCTGTCACCGCACCCACGATCAATGCATTCAATACAACCTGGTTGCGTGCAATGGATGCGGTTACGTAACCGCCTACCGCCATCACAAGAAAATAACCGCCAAACCCGACCAGATAAGGTACGGTACTGATTGCGCGTGAATATTCAGGAAAATTTCTGCTCGCCTCCATTTGCCCCACCACGATGGAAGTAAAGGCCAGCTGCAGCAACAGACCCAGCAGCATAACAACGGCGATACCCGCGAA
Source organism: Gammaproteobacteria bacterium (assembly GCA_020445405.1). Classification (GTDB taxonomy): domain Bacteria; phylum Pseudomonadota; class Gammaproteobacteria; order Chromatiales; family Chromatiaceae; genus HKST-UBA178. Next base: position 20,296 of record JAGRGQ010000013.1, read on the forward strand.
CAACGCCTTCCATCTGATCATTGACACGGTTTCCGAATGAGTTTATTCACCTTAATCCAACACCCGTGTAACCCTCGTCCGGGCTGTGATTCCGCTCTCCCTTCCGGGTGCGGTTGTTTCCGGACGAACAGTGACCGACACAGCTTCAACAGCGATATGCACAATGCAAATTATCAAAAAATATGGAAGGTTGTCACGCTGATACCGCAAGGGGCAGTTGCCAGTTACGGCCAGATCGCGGATCTGGCCGGGTTGCCGGGCAGTGCCCGGTTGGTAGGCAGGGCACTGCGCGCAGCGCCCGCGGATTCAGCGCTTCCCTGGCATCGCGTGATCAACGCTCAACGGCGAATCTCTTTTCCATTCGCCACGCCCGGATACATCAGACAAAAAGCGTTGCTGACCGGCGAAGGCATCAGATTCTCCGGTCGCACTGTCAATCGGGAACACCTGTGGCAACCCGATCTGGCGCTGCTGCTGTGGGAGCTCGACGGGTAATCCAGGCGGCTATTCGAGCGCCGCTTTATAACCGGCTGCCCCCACACAGTAAGTACAGCCCATATCCGGCACCACTGAGTCAGTACGCCGGTGCAACCACGCCGCCGGTTTCCCCCGGTGGAAACCCGGAATCATTTCGACCTCGTTGCGCCGCGTGGTATTCCGCAGTGCTGTTTTTTTATTTCGGTGTTCAATGATCTGCCGAACTGATTCTGTCGATTTATATTTCAGCCTGGAAAAGCCCAACTCAACGGTTAGTGGTGGCCAACCGCACAGCGAGCAGCAGGAAAACCGTACCGGCGATTCGATTCAGTATTTTCTGAGCACGCTCCGATTTCCCTATTCTCGCGCCGAGCGATCCGGCGACAAAACTGATAGCACCGAACACCAGAAGCGTGGCAACGATAAACAATCCCCCCAGCGACACAATCTGAAGGGCCACGGGGCCTGCTTCCGGGTTAACAAATTGGGGCAGAAACGCAAGAAAAAAGATGGACACCTTGGGATTGGTCACATTCATGACTATCCCGCGACGATACAACTGCCAAAGCGTGCGTCTGCTTTCGCGACTGACTGTCAAACTTCTGCCCCTGGCTCTGAATGCCTGCCATGCAAGCCACAAAAGGTAGAGGGCCCCCGCCAGTTTGAGCGCGGTAAACGCGGTTGCGGATGTTTGCAGAACCGCAGCTATTCCAAGCGCAACCGCAGCCGTGTGTACAAGGAGACCGGTACAGAGACCGAACACCACGGAAATCCCCGCTTTTCTACCATAAATGGAGGACTGCGCCAGAACGAAGATATTGTCCGGACCCGGTGCCAGACCGAGTAACACAGAGGCGAAAAAAAATGGAACCGCGGCATCGACGCCGATCATCGGAAACTCCGGATACGACCACTAAGCACTCCCGGTCCCGAAACCGACCTGCGTACGATCCCGGCATCCGCCGGCATCACGGGAATAAACAGGCGCATGCGTTTCCGGCCAAAAACCGGTGATGCATGCCGTCGGAAAAGCGGACCTCGCTTATCTCTGCGCGCAGAAGAATAACGCTGTATGGGTCGCGCTGCCCGCGGCGGGTCCAACGCACATCCGCCTGTTCGGGAACGCTCAATTTCAGGATTGTCGATGGTTAAAATCGCGAACTGTCCATAGAGATTTCCAACGGAGAATCCTACTCCCCCGTCCGGCCGCAGGCAAAAGCTGGTTGTTTTCACGGTGACCTGAATATTCACTTGGCTGACGCACAAAAAAAGCCCCGCTCACAGGCGGGGCTGCTTTTCCCAAAATATATATTATCTGGTCAAAGACGGCCTACTGTGGAACAACGTTTATCGCGCTAAGTCCTTTGGGGCCGTTTTCGGTATCGAAAGTCACCTGCTGCCCCTCTGCGAGTGACTTGAAACCGCTGCCCTGGATTGCGCTGTAATGGACGAATACGTCGTCGCTTCCGTCAGATGGGGCAATAAAACCAAACCCCTTACTATCGTTGAACCATTTAACTGTGCCTGTAGCCATTCGCATTACCTAACTCTTTCATTAAAAATAAACGGTGTAAAAATATGCAGATCATTTCTGATTAACTTCGGTGGAAATACTGCGCTCGATGCATTTAACCCACCGGAACTGCTGCAAAAAAATACTGCAACGGAATAACCATATACCATCAGCAACGGGGATTCCAAGCTTTTTTATGATTGCGCAAGCGGGGGTTGAATAAGATTTTTCCGGTGCGTGCCTGACGGTTCCCGGTTGCAGGCATATCAGATCCGTACAAACCCAACCATGCAGTTGCAATCACCAAGGGTAAACCCTAGGTGATCCCCTCCTGCTGCTCCGCTATACGCCGTTGTGAGTGACTTAGCCGGAAACCGGCACCGGTTTTTTCAACGGCAACGTGAAAGTTATGGTCGCACCCTCTCCCGGTTCACTGCGGGCAAAAATGCGGCCTCCCTGCATTTCGGTAATGCGGCGCGCAATAGCCAGTCCCAAACCGGCATGCTGCCGACTCTGGCCGCTGTTTCCGGACTGAAAAAAAGGCTCGAAGATATGCTGCAGATCCTGTGCCTCTATTCCCTTTCCGTTGTCGCGCACGGATACCGATATAAAGTCGCCCACAGGTTCTGCCAGGACGCTGATGACGCCCTTCTCGGGCGTATGCGTGAATGCATTCTCGATCAGGTTCTCCAGCACTCGCTCCGTCAAACCGATATCAGCATGGACAAAAGGAAGTGCGCCCGATGACGGCATCTGCATTTTAATATTCTGACTTTCGGCTCGCAGCCGATACTTCTGCACGACATCCTGTATCAGCTCCGCCAGCGGAAAGGGCTCGCTGTGCGGTTCGGTTTCACGCGCATCCAGGCTCGCCAGCTCGAAAAGTTCGTTCAACTGTTGCGACAGCCGCCTACTCTGGCGAAGTGCAATGCCGAGATACTCATCCCGCTCCTCGCTGGTCAGGCTGTCCCCTTTGATACTCAGCGATTCCAGATAGCCCTGCAGTGAGGTCAGCGGGGTACGCAGATCGTGCGATACCTGCGCTACCAGACGTCTGCGCAGGCTGTCCTGGGTTTTCAGTTGACCCAACTGATCCTGAATCCGGACTGCCATCTGCTCGAAGTTTACACCGATGCGGTCGACTTCATCTCCCAGCATTCTGCTGGACTCCGCATAGACCGGAAGCGCGCTGAAGTCGCTCTGATGGAAACGATCCATCAACATCGAGAGGCGGTGCAGGCGTCTGGTCAACAGTCGAAAAATAAGCAGTCCGGCGATCAGTCCAAAACCGAGACTGGCCGCCACCGACCAGCCGCTCAGGCGCAGAAAGAAACTCTCCCTGGCCAATTTGTCGGCTGCTTCATACTGCTCGCCGCGTAGAACCACATACAGATAACCTTCCGGATGCTCGGTAGACGGCACCTGGGTCACTGAAAATGCCTTCTGCCGGTCGTGACTGCGCGGGTCGTCGCCGAGCAGAGGCATTTTACCTCCCTGCCTGATGAACTCGTTTATCGGTTCCAGCGAGACCCGGTTCCGCTTGACCTTCCCCGGATCCGCTGAATAGGCCAGAATTTTTCCGCTCAGATCGAGCAGATAAATTTCAATACTCGGATTGATCACCATGTACTGGGCAAATGTCTCTTTGAGCGCCAGCTGATCGATACGCCCCTCAGCAACGAGGTTTCGATCCGCAACCAGATTCCTGGCCAGATCCCGGTTCAACTTCTGGTTCAGTTCATCCATATAGTGAACAGTTGCTGAAGTACTGATCAGCGCGTACAGCAGTCCCACCGAGGCGAACAGCAGAACCAGCACCACCGCCATTCTTGCGTAAAGGGTTTTCAATGTACCTTGGACTCCAACCACGGGGATGGGACGGGACTACTTTTCGGCGAATTTGTAGCCGATTCCCCAAACCGTGAGAATGTATTTCGGATCGGCTGCATTCTCTTCTATCTTCGCGCGCAATCTGTTGATATGCGTGTTAACCGTATGTTCGTACCCTTCGTGATTGTAACCCCACACCTGATCCAACAGTTGTGTCCTGCTGTAAACACGGCCTGGATTACGCGCGAAACAGGCAAGCAGTTCGAACTCTCTCGCAGTCAGATCCACGTTCCGTCCCGCAATCGATACCTTGTGTTTGGACTGGTCGATAGAGAGATCTCCATATTGGATCAACTCCCCATCAGCGGGCGCGACATGTGACGGCGAAAGCGCATCGACCCGTCTGAAAAGCGCTTTGATCCTTGCCATCAACTCGGGGATGCTGAATGGCTTCGTCAGATAGTCGTCAGCGCCCATCTCCAGCCCGAGCACGCGGTCCAGTTCCGAGGATTTCGCGGTCAACATCAAAATCGGTATGTATTTCTCCCCTGAGCGCAACTCACGGCAAACGGAAATACCATCCTTGCCGGGAAGCATGAGATCGAGCACAACCAGATCATATTCGCCGGCTCTGAATCGGCTGATACCCTCGTTTCCGTCCACCGCGATATCCGCCTTGCAGTCAATATCCTGCAGGTGCATCTGCACCAGACGTGCGATGTCGGGGTCGTCCTCAATGATCAAAATCCTGTGGCTCATACGCTGCTCATCGCAAAAAGCATACCGGTCCGATGCCGCATCATCGCGGGCAAGGGAAACCTGCCCGACCATGCAGGCAGATACTCCGCACGCATCGGGCTGTTGTCAACCGTATTCAATATCCGCCGCGAATACATGCCTGCTGTGCCGTGCCGGTTGCCGGTACATTGTGTACAAAGCTGCGCAGCACGCCTTGCAGGCATGTATTCAGGACAGTAGCACAGGCCGTGTGGAATCAGGGGACAGTTTCCCGGCAACCGGCTGACGGACAAGTCAGCAACTCCGCCGGCAACACAGATGCTATTACTTCATGCCCTCTTTCATCATTCCCTTGTCGTCCTTCATCATCTTCTTGCCGTCGTCCATCATCGCTTTCTCCTCCTTCATCATCCCCTTGCCATCGTCCATCATCGCTTTTTCCTCCTTCATCATTCCCTTTTCCTTCTCCATCATCATCCCTTTTTCATCCTTCATATCCGTTTTCTCCATCATCTCCTCCCCCTTTTTCATAGCGGAGTCCTTCATCATGCTGTCCGCGCTGGCCGCGGTTGCACAGGCCAGAGCAACGGACAGCAGAACGGTTGGCATCAGCCTGCCGTAATAACCGGAGTCGGAATTTGCGATGCGGGATTTGAACTTATTGCCGGGTTTGTCAGTCATCGGTATCTCCAAAAAAGTTTTATTTGTAGAAGCGATATGCTTCGAAGCCTATCTGACAATGAATAGATCTCCGGAGAGTCACGAATTCCTAACAAATCTGTAAATTACCTGATCGGTCATCTGGTTGTCTGCGACTTCTGTACCGCACACCGAGGTCCGTGGTGGTATGATGAGATCCTCACATCAGGCAGAAAACATGCCAGCGAATATTCCACCAGACTGAAGCCCAACGTTTTTTGAGACGGTATTCATGGCCCTGAAAGCGACCATTTTCAAAGCGGAACTCCAGGTTTCCGACATGGAGAGACACTACTACAGGGAACACTCCCTGATCATCGCGCGCCACCCTTCCGAATCCGCTCAGCGGATGATGGTGAGAATCCTGGCGTTTGCATTGAATGCCAATGACCGGTTGGCCTTTACCAGGGGATTGAGCAGCGAAAACGAGCCCGACCTGTGGCAGCATAGCCTCAGCAACGAGATCGAGCTTTGGATAGAGTTGGGGCAACCTGATGTAAAACGGATCGGAAAGGCCTGTGGAAGAGCAAAAAAGGTGATCGTTTACTCCTATGCAAATCTGAGCAACCTCGTCTGGTGGGAGCAAAACCGCGAGAAACTGAAAAAATTCGACAACCTCTGCGTGGTCGATCTATCCGCAGAATCGACCCGAGAGCTGGCGCTGCTGACCGATCGCAGCATGCAGCTGCAATGTACGATACAGGACGGTGAGGTGTGGCTGGGCAACGGAATTGACAGTGTTCACCTGTCACCTAAAGTACGGATGCGCTCCGATTGAGGGCACATGGGACAGCCCCCGGCGAAGCATGTACACCGGCAGCCGGGAAAAAATGCAATATCTTCAGGCTCTCCCGAAACAGCTTTAATCAATCGGGGCCCTTCCATACCGGCGGACGTTTCTCCATGAACGCGTCTATTCCCTCCGCCACATCTTCGTGCAGCATATTGCAGGTCATGACGCCACCGGCATAGCGATAGGCATCTTCCACCCCCATCTCCAACTGGCGGTAGAACATCTGTTTGCCTGTGCGCACAGCCATGCCGGACTTTGCGCAGATCGCATCGGTCAGGCGCGCCACCTCTGCGTCCAGCCGCTCCAGCGGGACCGCCCGGTTGATCAAACCCTCCCGTACAGCCTGTTCGGCACCGATAAATTCTCCGGTCAGCAGCATCTCCAGCGCGCGCTTTCTGCCGATATTGCGCGACAATGCAACGCTGGGTGTGCTGCAGAAAAGACCGACGTTGATGCCGGAAACCGCAAACCTGGCACTATCCGCCGCCACCGCCATATCACAGGAGGCGACAAGCTGGCAGCCGGCCGCAGTGGCAATACCCTGCACCCGGGCGATAACCGGTTGCGGCTGATACATGATGCTGGTCATCAGCGCACCCATTTTTGAAAACAGGCTTTGGTAGTAAGCTTCGTTATTGTTGGCCCGCATCTGCTTCAGATCATGCCCCGCACAGAACGCTTTTCCATTGGCGGCAATCACGATCGCCCGGACACCTTCGTTCCGGGCCAATTCACTCAATGCAGTTTGCAGCGCCTGCAGCAGCTCCTCGGAGAGCGAGTTGAACTGGTTGGGACGATTGAGGGTGAGCGTTACCACCCCCTTGTCTTCGCTGCGCAGCAGTACCGACGCTCCATCCACGGACTGGTTATCAAGATTCATGGTTTTCTCTCCGATTTTCCGTCGCCTTCGCGGCGGCGACCACAGCCTGACCCAAACAGAGTCCGCCGTCGTTGGCGGGAATCGCAGCGGGAGTGAGGACACGCAATCCCGATGCGCCCAATCTGCCGGTTACACCTTCCAGCATTAATCGATTCTGGAACACCCCGCCGTTCAAAACAACCGTATCCACTCCATGTTTTTGGCAAAGATTCACCGCGGACTGTTCGATCAATGTACAGATTGTGTGATGAAATCGCGCCGCGACAACACCAATGTCGCATCCTTGCGCCAGATCGTCCAGCAATGCCCGCCACAGTGACCGGAAGTGAAGGATGCGTATCTCCTGCTCCGGTTGCACCAGGTCGAGTGGATAGGCATTGCCGTACTCTGCCGGAAAAGCGGCTGCAGCAATGGACTCCATCTCCATCGCGGCCTGCCCTTCGAATCCTTGGGATTCCGGGCAGATTCCGAGCGCCGCCGCAACCGCATCGAACAACCGGCCGCAGGAAGAGGCTCGCGGGCTGTTTATACCGCGCTCGACCATCAACGCCAGGTTCCGCAACGGTCTCCTCTCCAACGACCGGACCATTTTCAGATCCGGGTAATTTTCACTCACCCAATCCCAGCCGAACGCCTGGTGCAGATGGGCAAAGGTGTTACGCCAGGGCTCGCGCATCGCCTGGACGCCGCCAGGCATTGCCACGGGCGTGAAGTGAGCCAGCCGCCGGCACTCCCGGTAGTCCGCCAGCAGAAATTCCCCGCCCCAGAAGCCGCCGTCATCGCCATAACCCAATCCATCCATGGCGACGCCCAGCACCGGCCTGGCAGGCAATGGCACACCATGTTCAGCCATACAGGCGGCTATATGGGCGTGATGATGCTGTACTTCAATCAGCCGCAACCCCTCCATCCGCGCGATCTCCGTTCCCAGCCGGGTGGATAGGTAGTCCGGATGGCAGTCAACCGCGACAAGTTCGGCTCTATGATCGAAAAGCCTGCGATACAACCCGAGATTGTGGCGGTAGTCGCTGCAGGTCAACGCGTCCTCGAGATCCCCCATGTGTTGTGAGAGAACCGCGCTGCCTCCTTTCAAAAGGCAGAATGTATTTTTCAATTCGCCACCCATGGCGAGCACCTGAACACCGCTTTCGAAACCCTCAGGCAATGCAACGGGTGCCGGTGCATATCCACGAGCCCGACGCAGGGCGCGGGTAACCCCGGACACTATTCGTACCACCGAATCGTCCAGCCGGTTGACGATATCCCGATCATGCAGCAGAAAATAGTCGGCGACTTGAGCCAGCCGGTTGCGCGTATCCTCATTGTCGATGCATTGGGGTTCGTCGCTGCGGTTGCCGGATGTGAGCACGATCGGACAGGCCATCTGCTGCATCAGCAGATGATGCAACGGCGTGTAGGGCAGCATGAATCCGAGCGTGTTCTGCCGTGGCGCCACCCCGGACGCGACCGCCTCGCCACGTGAATCCAGCACAACGATGGGTGCTGAAGCAGACTGTAGTGCACGGCGTTCCGGCTCATTGAGGAAGGCGTATTTTTCAATCATGGGGATATCCCTGGCCATCAGGGCAAAGGCCTTCTGATAGCGCCGCTTGCGCTGCCGCAATCGATCTACGGCGCGTTCGTTACGGGCGTCACAGGCCAGATGAATACCGCCGATCCCCTTCACCGCGACAATATTGCCCTCCGCTATCAGACGTTGAGCCAGCGAAATTGCGTCTCGATCCACGCCGCTCCCGACAATCTTTCCCGAGGTATCCTCCAGCCATACCTTTGGACCGCAGGCCGGGCAGGCGTTGGGTTGCGCGTGAAATCGCCTGTCGGCCGGATCCCGATACTCCGCAGCGCACTCGGGACACATCGGAAACGCCGACATGCTGGTATTGGCACGGTCGTAGGGAACATTGCGGATGATTGAGAGTCTTGGTCCACAATGCGTGCAGTTGGTGAACGGGTAGCGAAACCGCCGGTTTGAATGGTCATCGACCTCATTCAGACATGCGCTGCAGGCGGCTGCATCGGCGGTGACATGAGTCCGTGTTTCGCCCGCCCGACTGGCGACAATACGGAACAGGTCCGGCATCCGGCCAACGGCTATCGGGCTGCGTTCGATGCTGTCGATCCGGGCCAGCGGTGGGCACTCGAGTTGCAGCGAAGCGATAAAATCCTCCAGTTGCTGCGCACCTCCCCACACCTGTATACCCACGCCTTCGGCATCGTTCCAGACCGAACCCCGGAGCTGATGCAGGCGCGCAAGCCGCCAGACTGTGGGTCGGAAGCCGACCCCCTGCACTGTGCCTTTGACGCGGATGGTCTCCGCAACAATTTCAGGGTCTAGTTGCACATCGCGTATCCCGCCACCGACAGGATGGCATTCGGCGTCCACTTATGCCACAGGCTTCTCGGCTACCAGCATCGCAATATCCCTGGTCCCCATCCGGCACTCCCCCAGCCGTCCCTCTTCGCGATAAAACCTGACTTTCAACGGTCGAAACAGCGCCAGCAACTCGTTGTCCTGCAGCCGGAAAGCCGGATTGGAAGGGCCGCTATCGGAGACCGCATTGACGCTGAAAGTTTGGTAATAGAGCAGTCCGCCCGGACTCAGTGCGCGCATGATTGCAGGTGCCAGCGAACGCTCGAGAAAGTAGCTGACCAGAATCAGATCGAAACTCTCCGGTTCCGGCGGCCGGGCGATCACATCACGTACCCCGGCCGTTATTGAAACCCGCTGAGTGCGGGCAGTGCTGTTCAATCGTTCAATCGCGACAGCCGATAAATCCCAGGCGGTAACCCGCAACCCCGCCTGCGCCAGTCGGATGGCATTGGCCCCGCGTCCGCATGCGAGATCCAATGCATCCCCCTTCGCAGGCAGCAGATGTAGATTGTCGGCAAGTACTGCGGCCACCTCTCCCGGACCCTCCGCGTTCCGGTGGCGTCGATCCCATTTCCGCGTCAATTCGTCGTCAGATCCGGTCATGAGCTCAGACTTTGCCAAACGCCTGTGCCAGGTCCGCCTGGATATCGCTGAAATCCTCCAGTCCGACAGCGATGCGCAGCAGACCGTCGCCGATGCCAGCCGCCGCTTTCTCCTCCGGGGTCAGACGACCGTGCGTGGTGCTGGCCGGATGGGTGATGGTGGTCTTGGTATCGCCCAGATTCGCGGTAATGGAGAGCAGCTCCAGCGAATCTATCAGTTTCCAGGCCGCTGCCTGTCCCCCTTTTATCTCGAACGAGCAGATACCACCGGCCGCTTTCTGCTGACGCGCGGCGAGATCATGCTGGGGATGGCTTTCGAGTCCCGGGTAGTGGACCCGCTCCACCGCCGGGAGCGATTCAAGCCAATTCGCCAGCGCCTGCGCATTTTGCGAGTGGGCTCGCATGCGCAACTGCAGCGTCTCAAGTCCCTTGAGGAAAACCCAGGCATTGAACGGGCTCATGGTCGCGCCGCCGGTGCGCAACACCCCGTAGATCTCCTCTCCCACCTGTTCGGCGGAACCGACCACCGCACCACCCAGACAGCGCCCCTGACCATCAAGGTACTTCGTGGCGGAATGGATGACGATATCCGCGCCCAGTGCGAGCGGCAGCTGCAGCGCCGGCGTGCAGAAGCAGTTATCCACCACCAGCAGGCAACCGTTGGCATGCGCCAGATCGGCGAGCGCCCCGATATCAGCCACTTCAGTGAGCGGATTGGAAGGCGTCTCCAGAAAAAGCACGCGGGTTTCCGGACGCATGGACCGCGCCCACTCTTCGGGATTACCGGAGGGTGCATAGCTGGTCTCGATGCCGAAGCGCGAGAGATACTTGTTGAACAGCATCGTGGTGCTGCCGAAGATACTGCGTGAAGAGAGGATATGGTCCCCGGTCCGGAGCAGCCCCATGCAGGTGGCGAGTATTGCCGACATGCCCGAGGCCGTCGCCACACAGGCCTCACCCCCCTCCATCGCTGCCAGGCGTTGTTCGAAGCAGGCTACTGTCGGGTTGGTGAAGCGCGAGTAGATATTGCCCGGGTCGTCTCCGGAAAATCGCGCGGCGGCTTCTGCCGCACTGCCGAATACGAAACTGGAGGTCGCAAAAATCGGCTCCGAGTGCTCACCTTCCGCTGTGCGTCTGTGTCCTGTCCTGATTGCCTGGGTCGCCAGTCCCCATGCGCTGTTCCGTTGTTCCTTTTTCATGATTCACCACCTGTTTTAAGCAGTGACCCCGCTGCCTGAAAGCGGGCAAAAAAAATCCTGCCCGGCGCAGGCCAAAGCAGGTTTCTCTGCTTTAGCTGAATTTATTGAGCGCCCGCAATCTGAGACAAATCGGCGCTTCAGTTGAAACTTAACCCATTGGGACGTTTTTTACAACTCAACCGTCACAAATTGTAGTGCAGTTCCAGCAGAGAATCCGAGGACTCCTCCCATAACTGCTTTGCACTGTCGCTGCGTAGCAGTTGCAACTGCTCCAGATAATGGTTGCTCACGTCGCCGGTGACATACTGGCCGTCGAAGACCGAGGTGTCGAATCGCTCCACTTCGGATTTACCCAGCTTTCTGACTGCCTTGATGAGGTCCTCCAGGTCCTGGAAGATCAACCGGTCGGCGCCGATAATCTCCCTGACCTGGTCTTCGCTCCGTCCATGGGCAACCAGTTCATCGGCGGCCGGCATATCGATGCCGTACACATTGGGAAAGCGTACCGGCGGTGACGCGGAGGCGAAATAGACTTTTTTCGCGCGCGCATCCCGGGCCATCTGTACGATCTGCTGAGATGTCGTGCCGCGTACGATGGAATCGTCGACCAGCAGCACATTCTTGCCGTCGAATTCGGATTCAATAGCATTCAGTTTCTGCCGTACCGACTTCTTGCGCGCCTGCTGTCCGGGCATGATGAATGTTCTTCCGATATAGCGGTTCTTGATGAATCCCTCCGTGTACTTGATCTGCAGCCGATTAGCCAGCTCCAGGGCCGCGGTGCGGCTGGTCTCAGGAATCGGGATGACCACGTCAATATCATGGTCGGGCCAGATCCGTTGAATCTTCTTGGCCAACCGGGCCCCCATGCGGGAGCGCGCCTTGTGCACGAAAATGTTGTCAATAATGGAGTCTGGACGGGCGAAATAGACGAATTCGAATACGCACGGCGTATGCACCGGATTGGCCGCACACTGAAACTTATGCAGTTCCCCCGCCATGTCGATAAATACAGCCTCACCTGGTTGCACGTCGTTTATCAGCTCAAAATCCTGTGCATCCAGCGCGACGCTCTCCGAGGCGATCATGTATTCAGTGCCGTCGGCACTTTCCCGTCTGCCGTAAACCAGCGGCCGGATACCGTGGGGATCACGAAAACCCAGCATACCGTAGCCGGTGACGATGGCGATGGCGGCATAGCCGCCGCGACAACGTTGATGAACCGCGGCAACGGCCTTGAAGATATCCTGGGCGCCGATCCGTATTTTACCCAGCGACTGGAGTTCGTGGGCGAATACATTGAGCAGAATCTCGGAATCGGAGGATGTGTTGATATGACGCAGATCCTCGCGGTAGAGATCACTGGTCAGCTCCTGCGCATTGGTCAGATTGCCGTTGTGGGCCAATGTGATTCCATACGGCGAATTTACATAGAAAGGCTGCGCTTCGGCGGAGGAGGAGTTTCCCGCTGTTGGATAACGCACGTGACCAATGCCGATGCTTCCCTTGAGATCGATCATATGACGCGTTCGGAAAACATCCCGGGCAAGACCATTGTCTTTACGCATATGCAACTGGCGCCCCTCCATGGTGACTATGCCCGCAGCATCCTGTCCTCTATGCTGCAGCACCATTAGCGCGTCATAGAGTGCCTGATTGACCGGGCTGTACGCGAAAATTCCGACGATGCCACACATGTTCAAGCCTCTTTAGAAAAACCCGTCTCACTATCCAACACTGCCAATATACCGGAACGCTGAATGGCAATCTCCTCAATATTTTTTGTGCTCAAATGAGGAGAAGTTTTACGCACCCCTTTACCCGCCAGCGCGATTCGCGATCCACCCTTCGGGATTTGCTGTGGCAATCCCGCGGCATTGCCACGGTTCAAGGGGTCGAATGCGGGAGGTGAGGCCAACACAGGAGCGGTTATTCGCCTTTTTCCGCTCGGCGCTCCGAATAAAGCGCCTGATCGGTATGCTGCAGTCACCAGGCGGAATGGTGCGCAGCCGGTGACTAATGGCCTGGCATCAGGCAAACCTGAACTTTTCACCGAGATCCTCCGGCAGCAGGGTTTTCAGCCAGACGGCCAATTCTTGGAAATAACCTATCAGCTGGGATGCGTTCCACCATGGATCCTCCGGCAGCGGCGTCAAACCTGCGAGAAAAATCAGCAGCGTCACCAGCAGTATGCCCCTGGCGGCACCGAACAAGACACCGATCAGGCGGTCGGTACCCGACAACCCGGTTTTCTCCACCAGTTGTCCGATCAGATAGTTGACCATACCGCCGAGGATCAACGTCGCCAGAAACAGGATCGCCAGTGCAACGCCGAGCCGGACCGAAGGGAGCGAAAACCACACGAGGTGCTGTGCCAGATCGCGAAAAAATGTCCAGGCCACCCAGCAAGCGAGTACCCAAACCAGCAGAGAGAGTGCCTCCCGCATAAAACCGCGGATAAGACTGATCAGTGCGGAGAGTCCTATTATTCCGATGATGATGTAATCGACCCAGATCATAAGGCGGGGAACTCGTTCCCAAAAGGCTTACGGGATCAAAATGGGGATTCTAGCAAAAGCCACAGCACAGAAGAACCTTGCAGTGACACTTTCAATCACCCCGCATCCCGGCGCTCCTGTTCGGCTCTTGGGGTTTCCAACAGGAACAATGCTGGATTCGCGCCCGGTGTCACCGACAAAAACGACACAATTTGCGCCGCAATCTGAAAGCTTACCTCAGGGATAGCTTTTAAGCGCACCCTCTATATTGAGCGGCTTGATCTCAGCGTTAACCCTTTGCAACAGCTTTTCCGCCTCGTTCCGGTCGACTTCCGGTCCCACCAACACGCGAAACAGCATATTCCCTTTCACAGACACCTGCTCGATATCCGCGGCGAATGCTTTTTCCCGCAGTTGTTTTACCAGATTTTCTGCGTTTTCCCGGAGTGAAAAGCTGCCCACCTGAATCATCCAGGCCGACAATCCCTCCCGGGTCTCGACCTGCCCGGACTGGGGCGCTGCAGCTGCCGCCGGTCGCCCCGCGGTTCCATCCGGCCCGTATTCACCGGTTGCCCCGTCGACCGGTGCGAATGTCCTGGACGCCGGCGGCGCGGGTTCGCTCTTCTGCGGGATCACGCGGGAGCTGAAATCGGTTTTCGGAGGCGGCGGGATATTGCTTTCATGAATGCCCTGCTCCAGAACAGGCTCATGCTGAAGGAGCATCGGAACAAAAATCACGATCAGCGACACCAGTACGGTAGCACCGATCAGTCGCTTTTTGAGGCCATCATCCACCGGATCGATCCTTAACTTGTTACTTGATTTATTGTAACAGCTAGTTGGTGCTAGCAGGGATTTCTCTCAAGCAAGGAAGGATCAGCAGGACAGGGAAGAGCACAAAGCCTCAGCGGCGTACATTTTTGGTGATTCTGGTTTATGGTTGACCAATTGCCACCCATGCGAGGAAAAACCGTTGAAACGCCTGCTTGTCGTCTATCACAGCCAGACCGGTCATACCAAGTCGCTGGCCGAGTCGGTGTTCCGTGGAGCATCGACCTGCTCCGAAGAGGTGGAAACCAGATTGCTGCAAGCCTTCGATGCCGGGCTGGAAGATCTGCTTTGGGCCGACGCGGTGCTATTCGGCACACCGGAAAACTTCGGCTATATGTCGGGTGCACTGAAGGATTTTTTCGACCGCACCTATGAAGCGGCCAAAGAGCGGACGATAGGCCTCCCTTATGCCACATTCATCAGTGCGGGGAACGATGGAACCGGTGCAGAATACAATATCGACAGAATCGCCCGTGGTTACTCCATGAAACGGGTCTCCGACTCTTTGATTGTACGGGGTGAACTCACCGATTCGGATTTGCAACAGGCATACGAACTGGGGCAGACAGTGGCTGCAGCGCTGGATCTTGGCATCTTTTGACCTTCAGATCTCCTCGGGCACCACTTCGATCGCGCCACAGGGGCATTCGGTGGCGCACATGCCGCAACCCTTGCAGTAATCGTATTTGAATTCAAACCGATGTCCCGGCCCCAGCTTGGTGATAGCGTTGTCCGGACAGATGCCGTAGCAGTTGTCGCACTCAAAACAGTTACCGCACGACATGCAGCGGCGAGCCTCAAACAGTGCGTTCTCTTCGTTGAGATCACCAATCACTTCGGCAAAACCACTCTGCCTGCGGATCACCTCCAGCGTTGGCCTGATGGTGCGTGGTGCATCCGAGTAGTACCAGGTGTTGAGCATATCGTATGTAACGATTTGATGCTTGGTGTCGGTTTTGTAGGACTCGCCTCGCAACCAGGCGTCGATATTTCGCGCCGCTTTCTTGCCGTGGCCGATGGCGGTCGTGACCGTTCGCTCCGAAGGCACCATGTCTCCGCCGGCAAAAATACCCGGATGGCCCGTCATCATGCCGGCATTGACTGTAACCACACCCCACTTAACCTCTATACCCGGGAGACTCCTGAGCATGCCAAGCTCGCTCTCCTGACCCAGTGCCATTACCAGGACGTCTCCCTCAATTTCCTCAAACTGTCCTGTGGGCAAGGGCCGCCCGCTGTCGTCGGGAACCATTTTTTCAAGTACGAAGGTATTTCCCCTGATCTCCTTGATGGTGCGGAGATTGAATATGTCCACCACCTCTTCCAACGCTTCGTGTACCTCAAAATCGTGTGCCGCCATCCGCTCCCGCGCCCGTCGAACGATCACCCTGGGGGTAAAGCCGGTAAGACGTTTGGCTGTTCGCGCCACATCCATGGCGGTGTTGCCGCCACCGTAAACCACCACTCTGCCCTTCAGATATCTGGTCTGCTCCAGCTCAACGTCGCGCAGCAGATTGATGCCTTCGATAACAGGTATGTTGCCGCTGATGGGTATATCCAGGCTCTTCGGTGTGTGTGCGCCAACGGCGAGAAAGGCGGCGTCGAAACCTCCCTCTTCCATCGCAGCCTTGAGGTCGTCCACTGGTGTGTCGAGCCGGATTTCGACGCCCATCTCCTCGATCCGGTCTATTTCGACGTTCAGCTTCTCACGCGGCAGCCGGTACTTGGGAATACCCCAGCGCAGCATGCCACCAGCTTTGGAGGCGGACTCAAATACCGTTACCTCGTGTCCGAATCGACGCAGATGGTATGCGGCCGCCAAGCCGCCCGGTCCGGCGCCAACCACTATGACCCGCTTGCCGGTCGGTTCACCTGCAGCTATCTTCCAGTCGTACTTACTCGCCTGATCGCCAAGAAAGCGTTCCACCGAATTGATTCCGACGGACTCATCGAGCTTTACCCGGTTGCATGCGGTTTCGCAGGGTTGATAGCAAACCCGGCCCATTACGGAAGGGAAGGGATTCTCCTCCATGATCTTGCGCCATGCCGCTTCGTAGTTACCCTCCTCCGCTTCAAACAGCCAGGCCTGGATGTTCTCACCCGCGGGGCACGCATTGTTGCACGGCGGCAACCGATCGACATAAACCGGGCGGTTGGTTCGCCAGCTGCCGGTTTTGTTGAGCAGACTGGTGCCGACATCGAGCGTGACGGCAAAGGGTTTTTTCTGAATGACGGACTCTTTGCTCATTAGATGTCGCCCTCGCGTGAGATCAAATCAAAGCGCCTGATGTTACGATCCGCGATTGCCTGAAGCTGTTCCAGTTGATGCGCATTCCCGGGTTTGAAAACATGGGCGAAGCGTCGCTGCAGCTTCAGGTAATCCGCAACCGACACGCGCCTGCGTATCTTGGTTACCGCAGTTATCTCTCCGTACTCCCCCTCCAGCAACGGATACATGCCGCATTCCACCGCGTAGCGGGCAATCTTTATGGTGTCCCCGGGCAACGAACCCCAGCCCAGCGGACAGGGAACGAATATCTCGATGTAACGGGCCCCCCGTATCTGCATCGCCCTGGTAACCTTCAGTTCCAGATCGTGCAGATCGTGCACCGATGCGGTGGCCACATATGGAATCTGGTGAGCAATCGCCACCAGCGGCACGCTCTTGCCGGTGTTGAACACATTCCCCGGTTCGTCGCCTACCGGCTGGGTTGTGGCGGTGCGGGCAGCCGCCGGGGTGGCGCTGGATCGCTGTACACCGGTGTTCATGTACGCCTGATTGTTGTAACAGATGTAAAGCACGTCGTCATTGCGGTCGAAGGTTCCGGAGAGACATCCAAAACCGATATCGGTCGTCCCCCCGTCCCCGCCCTGGGCGATGACTCTCACATCATTGCGGCCCTTCACCTTCAGCGCAGCCGCGATACCTGATGCGACCGCAGCAGCATTGCCGAACAACGAATGAATCCAGGGTATGGACCAGGCGGTTTCCGGGTAAGGCGTGGTAAATACCTCCAGGCAGCCGGTGGCATTGGCGGCGATGAGCTGGTTGTTGGTCGCACGCATCGCCGCATCGATGGCGAACCGCGCACCCAGCGCCTCGCCGCAACCCTGACAGGCCCGATGCCCGGAATCCAGGGAGTTCGAACGGTCGATCGTCGCCTGCACGGTTCGTTGATCCTGTTCCAGCAGGCGATTGCCGACGGTGAATGTACCGGTCTGGTAAAATTTGACCTTCTGTTTTGATTCAGGTAGCTGTGGCATCTGTCTCTCCTGCCGGGGCAGTGCTAGATAGTTTTTGCGGCGGCGACCATACCCACGTCGCTGAGAATGTTTTCCGCGGCCGAACCGGAGAGCCGCTGCGCCTTCTCCCGCTCGAGTTCACGATTAACCACATCCATTCTCATATCGTGGAAATGGATCCTGTTGAGTTGGTCGTTCAAGCCCTTTTCGAACATGCGCCGCAGATTCGCACGGGTGATGGGGCGTCCGCCCAGTCCCCCGATTACCGAATGCACTTCCAGGTTCAGTCCGCGGGTGGCCATGCGAATATCGTTGGCGAGAATTCCGCCCATGCCGACGGCCAGGGATTTTTCAAATACGATGACCCGCCTGGCGTCTTTCAGCGCCTCCTGCAACGCTTCAATCGGGAAAGGACGAAAAGACCGCACGGTCAACGCACCGATCGAGTGACCCTCCTCGCGCATTCCGGCCAGCACCTCCTTCATGGTGCCGATCACCGACCCCATGGTGACGACAACGGTCTCTTTCCCGGCACTGTCATACTCTTTCAGGAGTCCGCCCGAATCCCGCCCGATCAACTCTGCAAACTCCGCCGATTGCTCGGTTATCAGCTTCAGCGCCTCGCGCTGCTTGTGGTGAGCCAGATATCGGACTTCGGTGAATGCCTCCGGTCCCACCATCGCCCCCATGGAGACAGGTGCCGACGGGTCCAGCACCTGACGCGGCTGGAAAGGCGGCAAGTATCGGTCGACCAACTCCTGGGAGGGGATATCCACCTGGCTGTAGGAGTGGGTAAGAATAAAACCGTCCATACACACCATGACCGGCATGCTGAGCTCTTCCGCCAGCTTGAATGCCTGAATGTGTACGTCCACCGCCTCCTGATTGGTCTCCACGAACAACTGAATCCATCCAGCGTCCCGCGCCGACATGGAATCGCTCCAGTCATTC
The DNA here is from genome assembly GCA_020445405.1 of Gammaproteobacteria bacterium. Classification (GTDB taxonomy): domain Bacteria; phylum Pseudomonadota; class Gammaproteobacteria; order Chromatiales; family Chromatiaceae; genus HKST-UBA178. The sequence goes on from JAGRGQ010000013.1 coordinate 38,942, forward strand.
CAGATATTGATGGGAGCGCCAATGGCACGGTTGCCGACCGTCATAACGATGGGCAGTCCCATGCCCGAGGCGTTGTACACCGCCTCCATCATGAACAGCATTCCCTGGCTGGAGGTGGCTGTGTAACTGCGTGCGCCGGCAGCGGAGGAACCTATGCAGGCGGATAGCGCGCCGAATTCCGACTCCACCAACAGGAACTCACAGGGCGATAGCTCCCCCGATTTAACCATCATTCCCAGATCCTCAACGATGTGTGTCTGGGGGGTGATCGGGTACGCCGAGATCACCTCGGGGCGACTCAGCGCCACGGCCTGGGCTACCGCTTGCGAACCTTCAATCTGCTTCAACATGACTGGCTTCTCCTCTGAATTCCCGGCTGCTCAAGCGGCGGTGGCCTGCTGGTGCGCAGCCCGCGCAGCGACAACGTTGGCTTCGCCGACCTTTCCGGGAAATTTTCTCATGATGGCGTTGCACACGGCGTCGATTTGTATCTCGCTGCTCATCGCTGCAAGCGCACCCAGAAGTACCGTGTTCGGCGTTGGCCGCCCCAGATGTTTCATTGCCAGTTCGGTGGCGGGTACAGCGATGACATGGCCGGCAGGCAACCGGTTGGTCGCCTCGCCAATGTGCAGATCCTCAAGATTTTTCGAAGTATTGATCAGAACCCAGCCATCGTCGCGCAATCCGCCGAATACATCGATCGCATTGAAAAGAGTGGGATCCTGCACAATCAGCAGGTTGGGGTCGAGTACCGGCTCTCTCAACTCGATCGGATTGCTGTCTATACGAACGTAGGCAACCACCGGGGCTCCCATACGCTCTGAGCCGAAACTGGGTACCGCCTGGGCGTGTTTACCCTGCTCGAAAGCGGCTATGGACAACATTTCGGCAGCAGAAACCACACCCTGGCCGCCGCGGCCATGAATACGTATCTGAAACATTTCCTAAATTTATCCTCGTTACGATGTGCGATGTTTTTCGCTGACCGAACAGAACCGGGATACGGCAGGGAACCTTTCCGGTCCCTACCCCGCTTGATATGGGCCGGATACCGGCCTACCTTGGCAATGACGCTCTGGTAATACCAATTTAGACATTATAATACCGCATCGACCACGTTTGTGTCTAATATTTAATGCGCCTATAAACAGGACTTTTCACTTGTTAAGTTCAATGTTTTTATGGCTATAGGAAACTAGTCTGATGTTGCCACAGCGCCTCGTGCCTGCTCCCGGGGTGCCCTGGGAAACGCCCGTTATTATTGGTATTACCAATTTTTAATCGAGTCTTCGATCAGACCTTGAAGCAATCTTAGCAAGTTTTCACCGGATTTCACGCCTGCCGCCGCTGCCCGCTTCCGACCCATCTGCGTGCGGAAACCGCTACTTCAGTCATCCCGGCGCATTGCAGGCAGGTTCTGTGCCACCCGGCTGGATCCGGCGCTATCGACGGGTAACCAGGACTTGTTAACACTATGCGGACACCCATCGACGGAGGCCATTTTTTTACAGAGCAAGGCGCGCTGAGCGTCGTGTACTTACCATACGTGAGCGAAAGTGCAACGCAGCCATGTGAAAAAATCGCCCCGTCCCTTCGGGTTGGCGCTCAAATGAGCCCATTCGGTGTTGCGCAACGCTCATTTGGAATGACCAAACTTCGCTTTGCGCGCCTTGCACCGAGGGCACTTCCTTCGGTCGACTGGGCTCATTTGAGTGCCAACGCCGGGTATCCGCATAGTGTTAACAGGCCCTAGATACAGTTGCCTGCCGGAGCGCTCAGTTTATTGGGTTTTGACTGTTTTCGTTCGACCAGGGGAAGAATGTCTCCGACCAGCCAGAAAGATCCGAACACCAGAACCGTGTCGCCTGCAGAAGCATCTGCCATCGCGCCCTCGAACGCCGTAACCGCATTCGAGTATTGCGTGATTTTGACATTGTCCAGGGCTACTGCGGCGATGATTTCCGACAGCCTGGCCGTGGGCATGCCCCGACTTACCCCGAGGTCTGCGAGATACCATTCATCCACCAGCGGCGCCACTACAGCCACCACAGATTTGACGTCCTTATCCGACATCATGCCGAACACGGCTTTGGTCTGACCAGCACGCGGCAGCCGTCTCAGATTTTCCACGAACACCTGGACCGCTTCGACATTGTGCGCAACATCCAGCACAATCCCGGGGGTTCCGGGAATCACCTGAAACCGGCCCCGCACCTGTGCTGCCTGCAATCCCTGCTCAACAGCCCCGCGCTCGACCGCAAGCCAGGACCGCATCAACGTCAGCGCCATGATCACGCCGGCAGCATTCTGCAGTTGATACTCCCCTTGCAGGCAGGGCAGTGGCAGCTCTTCCATGCGCCTGCCCTCACTCCACCAGTCCCAGCTTGCACCATTGTTCTGATAGGAGAAATCGATGCCGGAAACGTAGATTGCCGCGTGCAGTCGTCGGGCATGATCAAACAGTAACTCGGACGCGGAAGGTGACGCACAGACGACAGGTTTGCCGGGGCGCATGATGCCTGCTTTTTCCCGGGCAATCTCATGCAACGTACTCCCCAGCCACTCTGTGTGGTCCAATCCGATGGTGGTGACCAGCGCCAGGTCGGGGTCAAGGATGTTTACCGCATCCAGGCGTCCACCCATGCCCACTTCAAGCACCACCACATCGAGTTGCGCATCGAGGAATATACTTAGCGCCGCCAGCGCGCTGAATTCGAAATAGGTTATCGAGGTACCACCACGAGCCTGGTCGATGCGTTCGAAGGCTGCGCAGATCAGCTCGTCATCCGCCGCCTTGCCGTCGACACGGATGCGTTCGTTATAGTTGACCAGATGGGGGGAGGTGAAGCATCCGACCCGATAGCCCGCCGCTCTGTATATCGCATCCAGAAAGGCCACACAAGAGCCCTTGCCGTTGGTACCCGCAACCGTAATCACCCGGAACGGCAACTGCGCCCGGTGCGCTGCTTTTCGCCAGACCGAGGCCACCCTCTCGAGACCAAGATCGATCTTCTTTGGATGCAGACCCTCCTGCCACCGCAGCCACTCGTCAAGTTTCCGGAAACGAGACAATTCAGGGTCTTGGCTGATGCGTAAGTGTGCTGATCAGGCTGGCGAGCCGGTCCCGCATCTCCCGCCGATCGATGATCATGTCGACCGTCCCATGTTCCAGCAGAAATTCACTGCGCTGAAATCCGTCCGGCAATTTTTCCCGTACAGTCTGTTCGATGACACGTGGCCCGGCAAAACCGATAAGCGCATTGGGTTCGGCAATATTCACGTCGCCCAGCATGGCGAAGCTGGCAGAAACACCACCCATGGTCGGATCGGTCATGATGGAAATATAGGGGATCCCCTTTTTTGCCATCCGACCAAGCGCCGCGCTGGTCTTTGCCATCTGCATCAGCGAAAAGAGAGACTCCTGCATTCGTGCGCCTCCGCTGGCGGAGAAACAGACCAGGGGAATACAGTGTTCAATACAGATATTGACCCCCTGCACAAACTTTTCTCCGACTACCGAGCCCATCGAACCACCCATGAAATTGAACTCAAATGCCAGCGCAACCAGGTCCATGCCTTTCAACTGACCACGCATCGCTATCAAGGCCTCTTTTTCGCCACTGACCTTCTGCGCCTGGGACACACGATCCTTGTACTTCTTGCTGTCCTTGAACTTGAGCGGATCGCTGGGAACCAGTTCGGCAGCAATCTCCAAGCCGGAATCCGGATCCAGAAATATTTCCAAACGGCGGCGGGCACTGACCCTGTTGTGGTAGCTGCACTTGGGGCAGACATCCAGGTTCCGCTCCATTTCCGCTCGGTATAGAATCGCGCCGCAACCGGGACATTTAGCCCATAATCCTTCGGGTACCCCCCGTTTATTGCCGCCTTCGATGCGAATGCGACTGGGAATCAATTTTTCGAACCAGCTCATATGGGTAAAGTCCTGTTTACGGTAACTACTCGATAACCCGGGACGAAACGATGACAAAAGAGAGCGTTTACAGAAGCGGTTATCTATATATCTCAGATCAGATCCATGGCCGCGCGCATCTGCGAGATTGAACGGGAAAGTGCTGGTGCGATCGCATCGGGTTGATCGGCCAAAGATTCGATCTGATTCACCAGCACACTGCCGACAATAACCGCATCCGCAACCTGCGCCACCGCCTGGGCGGATTCCGGGTCTTTGATACCAAATCCGACTCCGACGGGCAGTCCGGTCGATTTACGGATATGAAAAACCTTGCTCGCCACTTCCCCGATGGCAAGGCGTGCCGATCCGGTCGTGCCTTTGACCGAGACATAGTACACAAAACCGGCGGCTGCATCACAGATCCGTTTAATGCGTTGCTCATCGCTGGTCGGGGCCAACAGGAAGATCGGATCTATCCGCTGCGCACGCAATGCCGCCAGATAATCGTCCGCCTCTTCCGGCGGAATATCCACAGTAATAACACCGTCCACACCGGCCGCGCCGGCCATCTCAGCAAACCGCTCATAGCCAAGCGCTTCGATCGGATTGAGGTAACCCATCAATACCACCGGCGTATCCCTGTCCCGTTCGCGAAACCGGTGCACCATTCCAATCACGTCTCTCAGGCTGGTATTGTGTTTCAATGCGCGTTCATTGGCCCGTTGAATCACCGGGCCATCAGCCATCGGGTCCGAGAACGGCACACCCAATTCAATGATACTGCCGCCGGCCGCCACCATTGCATGCATCAACGGGACGGTCACTTCAGGATCCGGGTCGCCGGCGGTTATGAAGGGTATAAGCGCGGTTTTATTGTGCGCTGCAAGTTGCTCGAATCGTTGACTGATGCGGCTCATATCTTTATTCCATCCAACCCGGCCACGGTGTGCATATCCTTGTCACCGCGGCCCGAAAGATTGACCAGAACCACCTGATCAGGATTCATTTCCGCCGCCAGCCTGGTGGCATAAGCCAATGCGTGGCTGGATTCAAGCGCCGGAATTATGCCCTCGCAGCGGGTGAGTTCATGAAACGCATCCAGCGCCTCCTGGTCGGTCACCGAGACATAGTTGGCACGCCCACTCTCCTTCAGCCACGCGTGTTCCGGACCAACGCCGGGATAATCGAGCCCCGCGGAGATGGAGTGAGTCTCGATAATCTGTCCATTCTCATCCTGCATCAGATAGGTTCGGTTGCCGTGCAGCACGCCGGGAGTTCCGGCGCAGAGCGGAGCCGCGTGACGACCGGTTTCCAGCCCCTCGCCCGCTGCTTCGACGCCGTACATGGCGACCGAGGTATCATCGAGAAAAGGATGGAACAGGCCAATTGCATTGGAGCCACCTCCCACGCAGGCAACCAGCGCATCGGGCAGTTGTCCCGCCTGCTGCAGAATCTGCCTGCGCGCCTCGCGTCCGATCACCGACTGAAACTCCCGGACCATTACCGGATAGGGGTGGGGGCCGGCTACGGTACCGATGATATAGAAGGTGTTGTCGATGTTGGTGACCCAATCGCGCATCGCCTCGTTCAACGCATCTTTCAGGGTTTTCGAACCGGATTCCACCGCCACCACTTTCGCACCCAGCATACGCATGCGATAAACGTTCGCTTCCTGACGTACGATATCAACCGAACCCATATAAACCACGCATTCCAGCCCGAGTCTGGCGGCAACCGTAGCCGTGGCGACACCGTGCTGGCCGGCGCCGGTCTCCGCAATTATCCGGGTCTTGCCCATACGTTTTGCCAGCAGCGCCTGTCCGATGGTGTTGTTAATCTTGTGCGCACCGGTGTGATTGAGATCCTCCCGTTTAAGATAGATCCGGGCACCGCCGCACCTTTGACTCAACTGCCTGGCAAAATAGAGGGATGAAGGGCGGCCGACATAATCCCGCAAATCAGCTTCCAGCTCCGCCTTGAAGGTGTCGTCCACGATAAATCTGTCATAGGCCTCCCGCAGCTCCCGCAACGGTCCCATCAGGGTCTCCGACACGAACATTCCCCCAAAACGGCCAAAGTGGCCGCGGGCATCCGGCTGGCCGGAAAAATCAGTCTGATTGGTTGTCGGCACGCTCAACTCCTCTGATAAACTCTGCGATCATTGCCTCGTCCTTTATACCCTTTTCACGCTCAACGCCACCGCTGACATCCACAGCATATGGCCGGACAGTGCGAATTGCCCGTTCCACGTTGTCCGGAGTCAACCCACCTGCCAGTATGATGGATTCCGCAATATCCGATGGTATACGGTCCCAATCGAACGCATCCCCGGTGCCTCCCGGAACGCCCTTGCGGTAGGTATCCAGCAGCAGCGCTGCGGCATCCCTGTAACGGATGCGTTCCTGATAAAGATCTATGCGTTCGCGCATGCGTATCGCCTTAATATAGGGCTTGTTAAATACGCTGCACGCCTCGGCTGTTTCATCGCCATGAAACTGCAGCAGATCGATCCGCGTGGCCGCGAGCACTCGCTCAATCTCATACGGTTGTGCGTTCACAAACAGCCCGACGACGGATATAAACGGCGGTAAAGTACGAACCAGCTCCGCTGCCTGCTGTGGGGAAACGGCGCGCGGGCTTCGGGGATAGAACACCAATCCGACCGCGTCCGCCCCCTCTCTTACAGCCACTGCGGCATCCTGCCGGCGGGTTATGCCACAGATTTTAATCCGGGTTCGCATAGGGTGCCTGACGATACTTGCATAGGGCGGTTTAAGATACAGGATCCAGGCGCCGGGAGGAAGGTTTGACCGCAAAACAGCGACTTGATTCGGCTTTTGTCGCAATTGAACCGTTCCCCTGTTGCCGGGCGGTTGCATCTTGAATTCGACTGTTGTTCGGGGATTGTGCCATTGATGACAGGCTTGTGTCCGCCCCTGGCGAGTCGGTTGAATGGAGAGGCGCAACTGCAACGTTTACGGACAGGGGTTTGCCGGCAGCTCAAACTCCTGTGGATATCCTACACTCACGAGATAGAGTCCCTGCGGCGGTGCGGTTACCCCCCCTAAAGTGCGATCCCGGAGCCGAAGCACTTCCCTGGACCAGTCGACCGGACGGTCCCCCTCACCAACGGCAATCAGAACGCCGGCAATATTGCGCACCATATGATGCAGAAAACCATCCGCCTCCACATCGATGCTGATGCGGTCTTTCTCACGTTCGATCCCCAGCGCGGCAATGGTCCTCACCGGGCTCTTTGCCTGGCAGCCAAGCGCCCGGTATGAGGTGAAATCGTGAGTTCCGAGCAGATGCCGGGAGGCCTGGCGCATTCTTTCCATATCAAGCGGCCGATGGATCCAGACGGCGCGATCGCGCCATAGTGCCGAACGCGTCATCCGATTCAGAATCAAGTAGCGGTAATGCCTGCTGCATGCGGAAAATCTGGCATGGAAGGACTCCGGCACCTGTTGCGCCCAAGTCACGTTGATTTGCATGGGCAGATTGACATTGGTGCCGAGAATCCAGCTTCGCATTGTGCGTCGGGCGGAGGTATCGAAGTGAATAACCTGACCAAGCCCATGAACACCGGCATCGGTACGGCCAGCACAATGGACCCGAACCGGATGATCGGCGACAACGGCGATCGCCTGCTCAAGCTTCCCCTGCACGGTTTCGACGTTATCCTGCATCTGCCAGCCATGGAAAGAACTCCCATCGTACTCGACTCCCATCGCTACCCGCATCGAAACCATCCCCTCACTTAACGCAAAAAAGGCGCACCTTGGTGCGCCTTCTCTGCATACGATCAATCTCTGCTTTAGGAGAAACCGCCCAGTATCTTCTTCGCTGCGAGCTTCTGCTGCTCGCCTCCTTCATTCAAGACCTCCTGCAGAATGCTGCGGGCACCCTCTTCATCACCCATATCCAGGTAAGCCCGCGCCAGATCCAGTTTGGTGTTGACCTCGTCCGAGGTGTAGCCGGTAACCGCGCTCAGCTCATCCGGCACCTCCTCCGGCAGCTCCTCCACATCGGGCAGTTCCAGTCGTTCCACCTCCTCTGTCTCGAAGTCCAGGCTTTCAACTCCTTCAACTGACAAGTCCGGGGTTTCCGCTGAATCCGTAACCTCTTCCAGGTCAAGCGACGAAATATCCAGCGAAACATCGTCCAGTTCAGCCGGGTTCACCGCATCCTTGGCCAGCTTTTCCAGATCCATCCCACCATCTTCCAATTCGTCCAGATCAAGTTCCAAAGCAGAGTCCAGCGAGGCCAGGTCCGCTTCGAGATTATCCATATCGGCCGAATTACCGCCTGCGGCATCAGAAAAGTCCAACATATCCGGGCTTTCCTGAAGCTGTGATTGCTGTTCCACCTCGGGCAAAACGGGGGGAACCTCTTGTACCTGAGCGGTTTTCGCTTCATCGTCGAGATCAAGACTTGCGGCCAGGTCGCCGAGGTCAAGCTCTCCCAGTTCGTTCAACTCTTCCCGGGAATCCGGCTCCTGCGGAGTCGAAGCGGCTGGAGCAGCGGTAAAAAGTGCGTTGCCGGGAAGCAGTTTCGCCCCCATGGCTGCCACTGATTTCCAGGCACCCGGATCGGCTTCCGGCAAACCCTCTGCTTTTGCGCTTTCCGCAAGCGAGGTAAAGGCTTCAGCATTCTTCGTGGAGTAGAGGATTTCAAAAAGTTTGAGCCTCAACTCCTTGTTCTGCGGACTGCGTTCCAATCCCTGCCGGATCAACTCCTCAGCCTGCCCATATCTTCCGTAGGCGATATAGACATCCGCTTCCGCCATCGGATCGACTTCGCCGGTCTCTTCCGGCAGCACATCGATTTCGCTGGGTGAAAAATCACTCAGGAACGATGTCTCTTCGGTCGTTCTCGACTCGGGCTCACTGGGTTCTGCCTGTTCGACGACTGCAGCCTCCTCCTTTCCACCGACCGTATCCGTCAGGATGCTCTCTTGAAATTCCTGGTCGTTCCTTCTTCTCCGGCCTGTCAACAGCCAGATCAAAGCCAGCAGCACTGCCACCACGCCACCCCCAATAGCCATCATTGTGGGATCGCTGGTTATCTTTTTCAGCAGCGGATGACTCATCAGTTTTTCCAGGAAACCCGGCTCCGGTTGCGGAACCGGTTCGGCCTCCACCGCAGGAGCAGGCTTGGTCTGCACCGTGGAAGCAGGTTTGGTCTCCATCTTCTCAGCGGTCGCGACGACCGCCGTATCCGGGGACATTGCCGCTTGTTCCGCTTTTTCTGCAACGGCCGGCGGCGCTTCATCCTGAGCGCCAGTGGACGACTTCATTTGTTCGTCCATGGCATTGAGTTGCGGTATTTCGACCTCCACCTTCCCGGCTTCCGCGTTTTCCGTCCCGGATGCTGGGGATGGGCCGTCAGCGGAAGCCATTTCCATTGGCGCTTTGCCTGCCTCGTCCGAAACAACCGGGGCAGCCATGGTATCGGTTGTCATGCTCTCATCCGCTTTCGCCGGCACAGATACCTCGGGTTTCTCCCCCAATGCAATCTGCAGTTTGGCAAGCTGCTCATCCTTCAGCTCCAGTAGACGCTGCAGGTCCTCAAGCTGGGATGCCAGGTTCTCAACCCGGCTTTTAAGCTCCTTACTCTCTTCGAGAGCGCTCTCCCTGGTCTCCCTGGCTTCCAGCAGATCCTCCTTGAGTCTGTCACTGACACCTTTCTGGTCTGTGCTGTCTGCAATACTCTTTCCCGCCTCTTCCGCGGTATGCATTCTGGCGATTTTCAGCTCTGCCTCGGGTACTGCCTCCTGCTCCATGGCGCCAGCGGGCGTCGCCATCCCCTTCCCCGCAGTTTCCGAGTCTCCGGCCGCTCTCTCCTCTGCCGGTTGCTGCGCGCTCTCTGCAGTGCGGTCAAGACGCCAATTTTCAACCTGATCGCGAAATGCGGTATGCGCTTCGCTGGCGGTCATTGCCAGCACCGTTTCGCGCTCGGGTACCCGTAATATTTCGCCGACCCTGAGATTGTTGATATTTTGTCTGATGAATGCCTGCGGGTTTGCCCGGAACAGCGCCATCATCATCTGCTCCATCGAGGCACCCGGGTGGCGAACCTCAGTGGCGATTTTCCAGAGTGTGTCGTTTCTGCGCGTCGGACCATATTCGGTCGCGCCAAGATTGCCGGCACCTGTGCTTCGATCGGCCGCTGCCGTGCTGCTTCGGGCGGTTCCGGATATTCCGGAGGTGGTCGCGGCCTGTACCGGGGAGGGTCTTCGGCGCAAACTCACCGGCGGATCGAGCAGTACCGTGAATTCACGAAACAGGCGGCCTTTGGGCCAGTTCAACTCAACCAGGAAATTGAGAAAGGGCTCGCGAACTGGCTCTCTGCTGGTCACCCGGATGATACCTTTGCCATTCGCCAGAAGGACGGGTTTGAATTTCAACTGAGAGAGGAAAAAGGGGCGATTCACGCCTGCTTTCGCGAAAACCTCCTCGGAAGCGAGGGAGGCTCGTATATCGCCTATCTCCTCGTCTCTTACCGACAGCAGTTCGATGTCCGCCTGGAACTGTTGGTTAAGCCCCGACTTGGTTTTGATGTCGCCAAGGCCCAGGCTGTGTACAGCAAATGGAGTAACCCCCAGTGCCAGCGCTATTGCCAGGGAAAGTTTACGAACCATGCAACCCCCTCTCCTGCTTCAACCCATCCCTGGAAGCGGCCTGACGCGAAGACTCGTTCGAGCTTATCGCCTTTACCATTTTCCTAATCCGGGTTGACAGTTTTCCTAAAGTAAACGGCTTCCGCCCGAATTTCAGGGGAGGAGAGCCCGCCAGCGGCACCACAGCTATAGAATACAACTGAATATTACCACCCAAGTATAGATAACTTATAGCTTTTCAACTACTGGTATTAACACTTGTCTCAGACTGCCCGATCCGCCACTCAAAGCACTAGTCCCGTTGGAGTATCCTGAGCATGCGGCGCAGAGGCTCGGCCGCACCCCACAGCAGTTGATCACCAACGGTAAAAGCTGACAGATATTCACCGCCCATCGCCAGCTTTCTCAGACGTCCGACCGGGATCGATAGGGTTCCCGTGACGGCTGCTGGCGTCAACTCGGCAATGCTTCTTTCCCGGTCGTTGGGGATCACCTTGACCCACTGGTTGGCACTGGCCAGTATCTCGACAATTTCGTCTATCGGCAGATTCCGCCTCAGCTTGATAGTCAATGCCTGACTATGTGACCGCATCGCCCCTATGCGTACACAAATGCCATCGACAGGCACCGGTTTTTCCTGCGTTCCTAGAATCTTGTTGCTCTCAACCCCTGCTTTCCACTCTTCGCGACTCTGGCCATTCTCCAGCTGACTGTCAATCCAGGGAATCAGACTGCCTGCCAGCGGCACACCAAAATGCTCGGTGGGGAAGCTGTCGCCCGCGCGCAGAGTCTCCGCGACCATTCGGTCAATTTCAAGTATTGCGGATGCGGGATCTTCCAGCAGTGTTTTGACCGATCCATGTACACAGCCCATCTGGGCCAGCAACTCCCGCATATGCTGGGCGCCACCGCCTGAAGCCGCCTGGTAGGTCATGACACTGGCCCACTCCACCAGTCCCCGGCGAAACAGACCGCCCAATCCCATCAGCATGAGGCTGACTGTGCAGTTGCCACCGATGAAGTTTTTCACACCTGCATGCAAAGCGTCTGTGATCACGTTCAAATTCACCGGATCCAGTATGATCACGCTATCCGCCGACATACGCAGCGTCGAAGCCGCATCAATCCAGTAACCCTGCCAGCCCGAACTACGCAATTCGCCGAAAATTGAACTGGTGTAGCTGCCCCCCTGACAAGAGACGATCGCGTCCAGTTCCCGCAGTGCCGCCAAATCATGGGCATCTTTGAGCAAGGGTACGTCCCTGCCTATATCCGGTCCCGGCTGACCCGGCTGCGAGGTCGTGAAAAATACCGGTTCGTCGATCTGATCAAAATCCTTTTCCGCCAGCATTCGCTCCATCAGCACTGAACCAACCATCCCTCTCCAACCAACAAAACCGACTTTTCTCATTAATTTAAGCCATATTGATAATAATCTTTGTTAATGTTGCCAAAGCAGCTTCAGTCTTCACGAAGCGCAGCCACGATGGCATCCCCCATCCGCCCGGTACCAACCTGTTCGGTACCCGCGGAATGTATGTCAGCGGTGCGAATACCGCTGTCCAGCACCTTGTTGACCGCCCCCTCTACACGCGCCGCCATTTCGGATTCATGCAGCGAATAGCGCAACAGCATAGCCACGGACAGGATTGTGGCAAGAGGATTGGCCAAGCCCTTGCCGGCTATATCCGGAGCGGAACCGTGGATCGGTTCGTACATCCCCTTACCCGCTGCGTCCAGAGAGGCGGAGGGAAGCATGCCGATGGAGCCAGTCAGCATGGAGGCGCAATCCGACAGGATATCGCCGAACATATTGGTAGTGACCATGACATCAAACTGTTTCGGCGCTCTCACCAGTTGCATCGCCGCGTTATCGACGTACATATGGGAGAGATCCACCTCGGGATAATCCGCGCCGGTACGTGCCGCCACCTCACGCCATAACTCGGTGCACTCAAGTACATTGGCCTTATCCACCGAACAGACCCTGCGGCTGCGTTTCATGGCAATGTCCATCGCTACCCGCATGATGCGCTCGACCTCGGACTCGCGGTAGACCAACGTGTTGAAACCCTCCCTTTCGCCGCTATCGAGCCGGCGCACACCTCGAGGCTGCCCGAAATATATCCCGCCGGTCAATTCCCTGACAATCATGATATCCAGCCCCGAAACGACTTCCGGCTTAAGGGAAGAGGCTTCCGCCAGCTGTGGATAGAGAATGGCCGGACGAAGATTGGCGAACAACTTCAATTCCGAGCGTAATCCAAGCAACCCCTTTTCCGGGCGCACCGAAATATCCAGTGGCTCCCACTTGGGGCCGCCGACCGCACCCAGAAGTACAGCGTCCGCATCGCGCGCCAGATTCAAGGTCGCTTCCGGCAGCGGGTGACCGTCTGCATCATAGGCCGCACCACCGACCAGCGCCTCTTCCATTTCGATATCCAGACCAAAATCGTCGCGCAGGCACGTCAGTACCTTGACCGCCTCGTTAACGATCTCCGGTCCGATCCCGTCGCCCGGTAAAACTAGAATATGCTTACTCATCCGTTCAATACCTTAGTAATCAGAATACCCAGGGCGCGCGTTTTCTCCGCTGCGCCTCGAAAGCGCGAATTTCGTCTCGGTACTGCAGCGTCAACCCGATATCGTCCAGACCCTCCAACAGGCAATGCCTGCGAAACGGATCGACATCGAAAGATAACACTTCCCCCGCTGGCACGATAAGTTGCTGCGAAGAGAGGTCAACGCCAAGTTCAATCGGCTTCTCCCTTATTGCCTCAGTGAAGAGATAATTTATTGTTTCTTCTTTTAAAACAATAGGTAATATTCCATTTTTAAAGCAATTATTAAAGAATATATCGGCGAAACTGGGCGCAATAATGACTCTGAAACCATAATCCGCCAACGCCCAGGGCGCATGCTCCCGGGAAGAGCCGCAACCGAAGTTTGCCCGTGTCAACAGTATCGAAGCATTGCGATAACGGGGATCATTAAGAATGAACTCCGGGTTGAGCGGACGACCTGTGCAATCCTTGTCGGGTTCGCCCTGGTCGAGATAACGCCACTCATCGAATAGATTCGGCCCAAAGCCACTGCGCTTGATCGACTTCAGAAACTGCTTGGGAATGATGGCATCAGTATCCACATTGGAGCGATCCAGTGGAGCAACAATACCGTAGAACTTGGTGAATTTTTCCATATCGGCGAATCCTACAAATCTCTTACGTCCACAAAATGTCCGGCAATCGCAGCCGCAGCAGCCATGGCGGGGCCCACAAGATGGGTACGACCGCCCTTCCCCTGACGCCCTTCGAAATTACGATTTGAAGTGGACGCGCAGCGCTGGCCGGGCTTCAGTTTATCGGCGTTCATCGCCAGGCACATGGAGCAGCCCGGTTCACGCCATTCAAAACCGGCTTCTATGAATATTTTATCCAGCCCCTCTTTTTCCGCCTGCGCCTTGACCAGTCCGGACCCCGGAACGATCAGCGCCTGGACCAGGTTTCCAGCAACCTTGCGTCCCCGGGCGATGGAAGCCGCGGCGCGCAAATCCTCGATGCGGCCGTTGGTACAGGAGCCGATGAAAACCAGGTCAACCGGAATATCCTTGATTGGCGTACCTGCCTGCAATCCCATATAGTCGAGTGCCCGGCGCATGCCTTCGGCCTTGGTCGAATCCGACTCCTGTTCCGGATCGGGAACCCTGTCGAGCACAGAGACAACCATTTCCGGTGATGTTCCCCAAGTCACCTGGGGTGCTATACCTGCGGCATCGATGTGGATTTCGCGGTCGAAAACCGCCCCGGCGTCAGTGTGCAGATTTCGCCAGAAGCGTACCGCTTCATCCCAGATTTCGCCGGCCGGTGCGTGTGGCCGGCCTTTCACGTATTCGATGGTGGTGTCGTCTACCGCGACAATGCCCGCGCGTGCACCCGCCTCAATGGTCATGTTGCAGACCGTCATACGCCCCTCCATCGAGAGCGCACGAATGGCATCGCCGGCAAATTCGATGACATAACCGGTACCGCCGGCTGTTCCAATCTCGCCGATGATTGCGAGTACAATGTCTTTGGCGGTAACCCCGGCACCCAGTGCGCCATCGATACTGATTCGCATACTTTTCGACTTCTTCTGAATCAGGCACTGAGTTGCAAGCACATGCTCCACCTCCGATGTACCTATCCCAAAGGCCAGCGCACCCAGCGCGCCGTGGGTGGAGGTATGAGAATCGCCGCACACTACTGTCATTCCGGGGAGCACCAGTCCCTGTTCGGGTCCCACCACATGAACCACGCCCTGACGGGTGTCGCTCATACCGAATTCGGTGATTCCGAACTCAACGCAGTTTCTATCCAGGGTTTCGACCTGAACCCGGGCAACCGGATCTTCAATGCCCGAGGCGCGATTGGTGGTCGGTACATTATGATCCGGCGTTGCGATCACGGCGTCGGCCCGCCATGGCTGACGCCCTGCCAGCCTCAGACCTTCAAAGGCCTGCGGAGAAGTCACCTCATGCACCAGATGACGATCGATGTAAAGGAGTCCGGTGCCGTCATCGTCGGTGCGCACCAGGTGATCTTCCCAAAGCTTGTCGTACAGTGTTTTTGCGCTCATGACCCTATCCACCTGTTATTGGAGCGATAAGCATATGCCGGGAATTCATATAAAACAAATTCATCTTTTTCATATTTATCATTCTAAACTAGAATAGTAATCATGGAATTCAACGAGCTCAAAGCTTTTACCGCGGTTGCGGAAACCCTCTCGTTCTCACGTGCGGCTGACCAGCTCCATATCACCCAGCCGGCGGTTAGCAAACGAATTGCGTCACTGGAAGAAAAACTCGCCGTGAAACTGTTTGACCGGATTGGCCGCAACGTGAATCTGACCGAAGCAGGAGAACATCTGCTTGCCCGCACCACCCGGATACTCCAGGATATCGAGGAACTGCAACGCAGTATCAGCGGCCTTGACCGCGAGCCCTGCGGAACCCTGATCATGGCAACCAGTCACCATATCGGACTCAGGCGTTTGCCGCCGGTGCTGAAAGCCTATAATCAGCAGTATAACCGGGTAAAACTGGATATCCGCTTTATGGATTCGGAATCCGCCTGCGCTGCTGTGGAGCAGGGAAACCTTGAACTGGCCATCGTCACCCTTCCGCCAAACCCCGCCGCCAGCCTCACCCTCAGACAGATCTGGTGCGACAACCTGCGGTTTGTGGCCTCCCCCGGCCATCCTTTCACCCGCATGGAGACGGTAAATCCGGAGGATCTGGTTCACTATCCGGCCGTGCTGGCCTCCTGGGGGACTTACACCAGGGATATCCTGGAGCGGGCGATAAAGCCCACCCAACAGCGGCTTCAGCTCGGTATGACAACCAACTATCTCGAAACGCTGAAAATGCTCGCCTCCATCGGGCTGGGATGGAGCCTGCTCCCGGAGACGATGACCCGCGACGGCGATCTTGCAGCATTCAGCGTAGCCGGTATAAATCTGACCCGCGCCCTGGGGGTGGTGCACCATCGCGGCCATACCCTGTCGAACTCAGCGCAGGCCATGCTGGACACCTGCCTGCGCTTTGCCGAGCAGACGACCGCGGTATCCGGTCGACTCACAACTCGTTAACCACCCAGCGCCAGGCGACAACCGCCGCCAGAAAAGTTATTGCCGTGGACACACCGAAGACAAACGCAGGACCGGTGCTGTTCCAAAGGTATCCACTCAGCAGACTGCCCAGTGCGCCACCTGCGCCGAAGCTGAGGCTGCTGTAGAGAGCCTGTCCCCTCCCCTGATGCCTGCCCGTAAAATAGTGGTGCACCAGGTGAATGGCCGCAGCATGGAATGTCCCGAAAGTCGCCGCGTGCAACAGTTGTGCAAACAGCAGTATCGGCAGCGAAGTTGAAAAATTGCCGATCAGCGTCCAACGCAGCGCCGCCAGCAGAAGGCTGGCCAGCAGAACGCCGCGCGCGCCGAATCGTTGCAGAAGCCGGTGCATAACCAGAAATATCATCACCTCAGCTAACACGCCAACGGCCCAAAACTGCCCGATCAACGTTTTGGAATACCCGACATCCTCCATATAGATTGAATAAAAAGTGTAATAACTCCCGTGCCCCGCCTGCAGCAGAAAACAGACCAGGAAAAAGGCGATAACCGGCGGCTTCCTGAGAATGGAGAGGATAGGCGGTTGGGTCCCGCCGGCGATGTCAGTCTGCGGATCGCTGATCAGCAGACTGGAAACCCAAATTGAGAGATAGATCGCAAACAGGACCGGCAGCACAACCGCCGGCCCGTTATCGTCAACCGCCACACCGAGCAGCAGCACCGTCACTATAAACCCGACGGAGCCCCAGACCCGGATACGGGCATATCGATCCGCCCGCTTATTAAGATAGAGCAGCGTGACCGATTCGAACTGAGGCAAAACCGCATTCCAGAAAAAGCTGAAAAGCGCCATCGCGATTCCAAGTTCCCAGAATCCATGCAGCCAGAACACCGTCAGAAATACCAGACTCGTCAGCAGTGTACCGATACGGACGATCGACATCCTGCGACCAAGATGATCGCCGATCCATCCCCAGAGATAGGGCGCAACGAATTTGGTGGCCATCGGAATCGCCATCAATTCACCGATTTCTACCGCACTGAAACCCAACTGCTTCAGATAGAGACCCCAGAAGGGAACGAGTGCACCCAGCGCCGCGAAATAGCAGAGATAGAAGGTGGAGAGGCGCCAGTAGGGCATAAAAAGGAATGTGAAGATTTAACTTTCAGACAGACTCACGCGGAAGCGGGAATAGTCGGCGTTTTGGACACCACATCGATGTTTTGTGCGCGATGCCTGAGCAGATGATCCATCAGCACCAGAGCCAACATCGCTTCGACAATGGGCGTGGCCCGAATACCGACACAGGGATCATGGCGTCCCTCGGTAATCACCTCCACCGGCTCACCCTGAAGGTTCACGCTGCGGCCCGGCAGGCGCAGGCTGGATGTGGGTTTGAAGGCGACACTCACCAGAATATCCTGACCGCTGGAGATACCGCCCAGCACCCCACCCGCCTGGTTTCCGAGAAATCCCTCGGGCGTCATCTCATCTCTGTGTACCGTGCCCTTCTGCGTGACCGACTCAAAACCGGCGCCAATCTCGACCCCTTTGGCTGCGTTGATGCTCATCATTGCGTGCGCAATATCGGCGTCCAGGCGGTCGAATATGGGTTCACCCAGTCCGGGCGGTACATTACTGGCTACCACATTGATACGCGCTCCCACTGAATTCCCCTCTTTGCGCAGCGCATCCATGTAAGCCTCCATCTCACTCACCTTGGCTTCGTCCGGACAGAAAAACGGGTTTTTTTCCACCTGTTCCCAGTCGAGTTTATCAGCTGTTACCGGTCCAAGCTGCGCGAGGTAACCACGAATAATTATACCGCACTTCTGATAGAGGTACTTTTTTGCAATCGCACCGGCTGCCACCCGCATCGCGGTTTCACGGGCAGAAGAGCGACCGCCGCCGCGATAATCCCGGAACCCGTACTTCTGGGTGTAGGTGTAGTCTGCATGGCCCGGCCTGAAGCGGTCCATGATTTTCGCGTAATCCTTGGAGCGTTGATCGGTATTGTAGATGACAAGCGCTATCGGGGTACCTGTTGTACGCCCCTCAAACACCCCTGAAAGAATCTCCACCCGATCCGCCTCCCTTCGTTGCGTGGTGTGGCGGGAGGTGCCTGGTTTGCGTCTGTCCAGATCGGCCTGCAGATCTTCCACCGCCAGTTCCATTCCCGGTGGACAGCCGTCCACGATACAGCCGATGGCCGGCCCATGGCTCTCCCCGAACGAGGTGACAACGAACAGTTTTCCATAGGAGTTACCTGACATCTCTGTTCGGACTGCTGAGAACAGTCCGTTACTTCTGCAGCCAGGAATTGACCCGGACCATGTCTTCCCTGGAGAGAATACCTGCACGCTGCTTCAACAGCAGTCCGTTGATAATATAGTCGTAGCGCGAGCGCAGGAAGTTTCGGGTGGCATCGAACATCAGGGTCTGAGCGGCGAGCACGTCAACCAGCGTGCGTGTTCCCACCTCGTATCCCGCCTGGGTTGACTCCAGCGCACTTTTTGAGGAGACAGTGGCGGCTTTCAGTGCTCTGACCCGGCTTATGGTGGAGATCACACCGCGGTAGGCATTACGTATATCGGCACTGACCGACCGCCGTTCCTGATCCAGTGCATCCCGGGCGGCCTGGTAATCGAATTGTGCCTGGCGCACGCGGGAACTCACTCCCCCACCCTGGTACAGCGGGACAGAAAGCTGAAGCCCGATCACCGCGTCATCCCTGTCCGAAGCAATATCCGAATCCGATGTCCGGTCGATACCATAGCTTGCCTGGAGATCGAGCACCGGATAATGCCCGGAACGTTCGACCTCAATCCGCTTCCGCTGTGATTCTGCAGCGTTCATCTTGGAAATAATCGAATAGTTTTGTTCTATTGCGGACTTTGCCCAACTCTCCATGTCGGCTGGTTTTGGCGGAGTCAATGGCAGATCTTCGCCCAGTTTGGCAATATCCTTGGCCTCGGGACCCACGATGACAAACAACGCCTCCCAGGCATCGTCGACACTGTTCTCCGCCGCGATAAGATCGGCACGCGAACGGTCATAGGCTGCCTGGGCCTCATGCACATCGGTAATGGCGATCAGGCCCACGTCAAAACGCTGCTGTGCCTGCTCCAACTGTCTTTTATTGGCTTCAGTCTGCGCTCTGGAGACAGTCAGATCGTCCTGCGCCGAAAGAATATTGAAATAGACTTGGATCACCCTGGCCATCAGCCCCAGTTCTGCCTGGGCATAGTCCGCTTCGGCCTGCGCGATTTGATTACTGGTCCGATCCAACTCGATCCAGTAATCACGCCGGTATATTGGCTGTGTCAATAGGAGGTCAAGCGCGTAGTTGCCGAAATCGTCCTTGCCTTCGGACGAGGAGCTGCTGCTTCTGACGGTATTCCGGTTGGTATAGTTGGTACTGCCGCCTATGGAAATAGTGGGTAAAAGCTGTGCTTTGGCCTGTGGCCCCACTTCGCGTACCGACTCCAACTGTTGTTTCGCCACTTTCAGCTCTTGATCATTCTGCAGGGCGAGATCATATATGGACAGCAAGTCCTGTCCCTGCGCTGCGCCGGTCGCCAATATACAGAGAGTGATCAGTATACGATTGGGTAAATTCATTTCCCGCGCTTCCTTTGTTGCCACAAATTCAGTTTGACAGTAAAAACAGAATATCCCGAGAGTTGGAGTATACCTGTTAATTCGTTTTATTCCGATCACTCTTCTGTGCCGGCATCGCCCCTACCAGAAGTTGCGGATCGATTCTTGCGTTACGCAGGTTCATACGCCAGTCCAGGTGCGCTCCGGTCACCCTGCCGGTCGCTCCCACCTCGGCAATAATATCACCTTTGTGTATCCGGTCTCCCGCCTTGACCAGCGTCCTGTTCAGGTGCAGAAACGAAGACGAGAGTTTGTGCCCGTGATCCAGCACCAGTGTCGCGCCGGAATAGAACATATCCGGATGCACCAGCGTCACGATACCGTCGGCAGGCGCTTTTACCGGCGTTCCCACCGGTGCCGCAATATCTACGCCGTAGTGGGGTCGGCGCGGCTTTCCGTTGAGCACCCTTTGGCTGCCATAGACGCCCGAAATCGGACCTTCTACCGGCCAGATCCAGCCCTGCAGAAAATCGGTGCGCGGATCATCCTGTTTCCGGGCCTGTTTGATCGCCTCCGTCTCCCTGCGAATACGTTCATAGTCAATCTTTTCCGGCGTCACCTTACGTTTCGGCAGACCGTCGATTCTCTGAATATCGTAATCCCGCTTTTTAATCTTCAGCGTCCGGGATTCGATGCGACCATCAGGATAGACAACTTTCACCTGGCTCACAGCGCCGTGATCGCGGTCGAAACCGATAAGAAAATAGCCCTCCTCAGATACCCGCACAGGGGCACCATCGATGGTCACCTTGACGCCGGAATCACTCTTACCCGTAACCAATCCTCCTTGTACCAAAGGGCCGGAGAGAGACAGTCTGGCTCCGGCAGGGGTGGCGGTAACCGCGACGAAGAGCAGAAACAGGATTTTTCTCAACCAAGGCATGGGTAAAGTATTTCTCTGACAATCAAAGCGTTAGAGTATCGCACCAGTAGATATAAATTGGTATGCTGAAAACTGTCATGTTAGACAAAACATCGAATAATCGCGCCCCTTGCAGTTCACCTGATTGTCGGATTCAGGCGAAGTAAGCTTAACCCCGAGCAGTCGCACCCGATGCCATTAATTAACAGCGATACGGAGGAGACTATACGCAGCCAGCCCTACACCTGGGGTGAGATAGTCACCATGGTGCTCCACCACAAGTCGGAGCTGATAAAAGCCAACATCATCGCTGTTTTCGGCGCACTGCTGAGCGTCCCGATTCCCCTGTTGATTCCAATGCTGGTGGACGAAGTTCTACTCAACCGGCCGGGGAGCGCGATTGCGTTCATGAACCGCGTTTTCCCCGAAGTCTGGCAGGGACCGATTCTGTACATCGTCACTATCCTGATGTTGACACTGCTGATGCGGTTTGCGTCTCTGCTGTTGGGTGTATGGCAGACTCGTCAATTCACCATCATTTCAAAAAATATCATATTCAGAATCAGAGAGTGCATGCTGCAGCGCCTGGCGCGGGTTTCCATGTCCGAATACGAGACCCTGGGCAGCGGTACGGTCGCCTCCCATCTGGTAACCGACCTGGACGCGGTCGACAACTTTCTCGGCGTCGCCACCAGTAAGTTCCTGGTAGCAGTGCTGAGTATTGCCGGTACTGCGGTGGTACTGTTACTGATGCACTGGCAGCTCGCGCTGTTCATCCTGTTTCTCAATCCCCTGGTGATATGGGTAACAACCATCTTTGGACGCCGGGTCAAGCAGCTGAAAAAAAGAGAAAACAGCGCCTACCAGATTTTTCAGGAATCTCTGGCGGAGACGTTGGACGCCATTCAACAGATCCGTGCGAGCAATCGCGAATCCCACTATATCGCACGGATCATCGCAAAGGCCGACCGCATACGTCATCACTCCGCGGCCTTCACCTGGAAAAGCGATGCCGCCACGCGCCTCTCGTTTACGATATTTCTGTTTGGCTTTGATATTTTTCGCGCACTCAGCATGCTGATGGTGCTGTTTGCGGACCTGAGCATCGGCCAGATGCTGGCAGTCTTCGCCTATCTCTGGTACATGATGGGGCCGGTGCAGGAGGTGCTGTCGATACAGTATGCCCACAACAGCGCACGCGCCGCACTCGACCGCATCAACCGGTTGATGGATATCGATCTCGAACCCGTATTCCCTCACAACGCCGATCCATTCCGCGGCAAAACGACCGTCTCGCTGAGTCTGGAGCGGATCTGTTTCCGCTATGGCAACGGCCCAAGGGTATTGAACGATATCACGCTGGAAATTCAGGCCGGGGAGAAGATCGCCCTGGTCGGCGCCAGCGGCGGCGGCAAAACCACCTTGGTGCAGGTGATTCTCGGGCTCTATCCGCCGGAGTCGGGGAGGATTATGTTCGATGGCGTACCGGTCTCGGAGATCGGTATGGACGTGGTACGCGATAATGTCGCTACCGTGCTACAGCATCCGGCGCTTTTCAACGACAGTGTACGCGCCAATCTGACACTCGGCCGGGATAGGGACGATCACTCTCTCTGGCAGGCGCTGGAGATTGCTCAGCTGGCCGATGTGGTCCGCGAACTCGACCAGGGACTGGAGACACTGGTGGGGCGCGACGGCATCCGTCTGTCTGGCGGCCAGCAGCAGCGCCTGGCGCTTGCCCGCATGATTCTGAGCGAGCCGAAAGTGGTGATATTGGACGAAGCCACCTCCGCGCTGGACACGACCACCGAGAGCCGGCTGCACAATGCCCTGCAACATTTTCTCAGCGGACGCACCACGCTCATCATCGCCCACCGGTTGAGCGCGGTGAAGCAGGCCGACCGGGCGCTGGTGTTCGAAGACGGACGCATTGTCGAGCAGGGCAGCCACGATGAGTTGATTCGGAATCGGGGACTGTACGCTTCGCTTTACGGACGTCAGGAACACTGAGTTTGATCCGCAGCAGTGACTTCGAACCGGCGTGGTGGCTGCCAGGACCACATCTTCAGACCATCTGGCCGGTTTTTTTCAGACACCGGCCGCGCCTGCCGCTGCGCTTTGAACGGGTGGAGCTTCCGGATCACGATTTTCTCGATATCGCCTGGCTGAATCGATGCCCGGACGCCCCACAGGTTCTGCTTCTGCACGGACTGGAGGGCAGTATTCAATCCCATTATGCCGCCGGTCTTCTCCAGAATCTGTCGCAGGCAGGCTTCAACGCGGTATTCATGCACTTTCGCGGTTGCAGCGGTGAACCCAACCGACTTACCCGCGGTTATCATTCTGGCGAGACCGGTGATCTTTCAACCATAGTGGACCACGTTGAAAATTGTTCGAACGATGCGGTCAGTGCCATTGTCGGCTTTTCACTCGGGGGCAATGTGCTGCTGAAATGGCTGGGCGAGGCGAAGGAAAGACCGACGCTGAAAAAAGCGGTTGCGGTCTCGGTTCCCTTTCGGCTTGACCAGTGCGCCGAACGACTCGACCAGGGTGTCTCCAAACTATATCGGGACTACCTGCTGCGTAAAATGCGCTACTCCTATCGCCGCAAGTTTGCATCGATGCAGTCGCCGTTGGATGTCGATGTAAACAGCTTGAAAAGTTTCCGTGATTTCGATGACAAGGTCACCGCACCGCTGCACGGTTTTAACGGCGTCGACCACTATTACACCGAATCCAGCTCGCGCCAGTATCTGCAACGGATCCGTACCGACACGCTTTTGCTGCACGCATTGGACGACCCGTTCATGCTGCCTGAAACCGTTCCGTTCGAATCGGAGCTTTCCCCATCGGTCACGCTCGAAATATCCGCACACGGCGGCCATGTTGGATTTGTCGCCGGGTCCAGTCCGTGGAAAACACGTTACTGGCTGGATGAAAGAATTACCGCCTATCTTTCGGATCTGCGTTGAGTTCAGGCCAGCCCTTATCTCTTGCGGTACCCCGGATTACCAACACCGGCTCTTCGGAACAGTGGATGACGGCATGGGTTACGCTGCCCAGCATCCAACGACCGATACCATGCCGCCCATGGGTGCACATGGCAATGAGGCTGTTTGGAGTCTCAACAGCGAAATCAGTAATCTGGTCGGCCGGCGACCCGCGGAATATCCTGTAGGAGATTTTAGTCATTCCCCTGGCCTTTAACTCCTCGACCTTCGAGTTGATGTAGTTTTCCGCCGAATCATGCACGATTTTTGAAACGTCGTGCATTCTGACGGAGGCTCCGGGAAAGTTAGGGTCATAACATCTCACCAGGATCAACTCCATATCCAGCGCTTTGCAAAGATCTGTCGCATGCGGCAGGACACACTCGGCGAGTTTGGAGCCATCCAGCGGAACGATCATCCGTTGAAATTCAACCAGATCAACTTCGGGACTCCTGGCATTGGCCGGAATCAGCAGAACAGGCGTAGTGGCGGCTTGCACGACTTTACCGGCAACGCTTCCGAGCAGCAGCCGTTGCATCCCGGAGTGAACGTGGCTCGACATCAGGATTAGCGTGGATTTCCCGGACTCGGCGCACTCGATAATCAACGAAGCCGGATGACCGGTCTGCACGCTGTAGCTCAATTTTTTCTCGTCTACAGTCTCTGCCAGGATTTTGATTTTCTGCTTGAGATAATTATCAGCGTCGGTTGCGGCCAAGGCGCTTATCTCTTGTGGAATCTCTTCTACCGGTGTCTCGACAACCAGGAGAAGTTCGATACTGGCACCCAGCGATTGGGAAAGATGTCCGGCAACAGGCAATACTCTTTCCGCAAGCGCCGAGCCATCAAGCGGCACCACAATTCGTTTATACATCCTTCCCTCCACTTCGCTTTGGGTCAACCGTGTCTCTCCGTTAACGCTCCGATAGAGTCAGTGGGCGAAAGGCACGACCCAAAGCAGCATACCGAATACGAAGCAGATCACGCTGGCAGCCAGGGTAAAGGTCACACTCCATTTCAGGAACTCCTTAATCGGCACTTTCCGCTTTTCCTCCCGCTCCACAATGTTCAGTGCGACGTAAAGTGCCGGCGCCCCGGCAATTGTCAGATTGCTTCCGAGCGTTCCGGACCACACCAGCATCCAGTAGAGAGGCCAGGCTTCAACCCCCTGTTCGCCGAGATCGCGTATCATATACAGGAACGTCAATATGTACGCATCATGTTCAACGATTCCCACTATGGGTACGGTCACCCAATAGAGCAGAGATGCACCGGCGATAAGATTTTCCTGGAACAGGGGGGCGAGAAAATCCGCCAGTTGCTGCAACAGGTGGGTTTTTTCAAAGCCGCCCACCAAAGCAAAAAGTCCGATATAGAAGAAAATTGCCCGCCAGTCCAGCTCCTGCAGAATCTCTTCGAACTCCGGTTTCCTGAGCCTGTGTCCCATGCCCTCGACAACCAGTATCAGGCCCATTGCTCCTGTAAGGGCGATAAATCCGAGCTGAAATCCGAGATACTCGCGCAACGCCATCGCAATAATAGTGGCGAAAAATCCCGTTACCACAATGGCCGCGAACAGTTTGTCCGGTATCGCCGCATCAACCGGAGACTCAACCGACTCTGCCGCCTCGCCCGGGGCAGAGGAGGAGCCGCCCAGTGTTGATTGTCTGAAACCAACCAGGTACATAATGAACAGCGTCAACACAAAAGTGAGCATCAGCACGGGAAATGAGGAGGGTCTTCCATCCTGCCAGATGAATTCCATAAACTCGATACCTGAGACACTGTGCAGCATCTGCGGCGGCAGATCTCCCAGCAGCAGCGCGGTCCCCATAAAATTCGAACTGAAGCCGATCATCAGGATGACCGGGGCTAACGGGAGGTTCAGATGGCGTACAATCGGAATGGCAACCGGCGCCATCATCAGGATAACCACCACGTTATCCACAACCAGCGAGATAATTCCCGAGAGCATAGAGAGGATCATGACCAAGAGTGCGCCGTTGCCTCTTGATACCAGCAGTGCCTTCACCGATAACCATTCGGGGATTCCTGTCTTCCCAAGATAGCCGGCGATAATCCAGACGCTCACCAGTATGGCCATGACATTCCAGTCAACCGCGTTAAACGCCTCTGACTCGCTCATGGTGCCCAGCCAGACCATCGCCAGAACGCCCAGTACCGCGGCGACCGAACTGTCAATAACCCCGACAACAACCGCCAGAATAGTTGCCGAGAAGATGATTACGGTCATCCAGAAGGTGAAATCCGTCATTTCTGTCACCTGCCTACTCTCCCCTCGATGGTTCTGTTTCCGGGACCGGCTGTGTTCCTCATTCCAGCGAATACCGGCGTTGTGGCGCGTTGACGTTGATGCAGCGCGGAAAACTCAGGTGCCGCCGATCTGTTTCCACACCGCGAGCTTCTGATCGAAGCTCATCGCCGCGTGGGCCGGGCTTGTGGACGGCAGTCTGACCCTTGGAATCCCGGCCATCGCTGACGGCAGTTCCGGGAGCACGTAGCGCCGGTAACTCTTTTCCGCCATCGCCCCGTTGAAATATACACAGCGGATATTCCGGTGCGACGAATAGAATCTTTCGAATTCATTGGCGACAATGGAATTAGTGACAATGTCGGAATCGAGACTGCTCTTTCGGGTGCAATTCTTCAATACGTCCCATACCGCAACCTTGTAATGCCGCAGTTGCGCGCAGCGATCTGCATAGCCAAGTTGTCGGTTGATACCGAATATGGATTCGATCAGCATCCAGAATGCATTTCGTGGATGGGCGTAGTACTGGTGTGCGCGAAGCGAGGCCTTACCCGGCATTGAGCCAAGAATCAGCAGTTCGGCGTCGTACGATGATACTGGTGGAAACCCGTATATAGATGTCACGATGGTGTAGCTGTCAGTCGACGCCCTGTTTCAATGGCAGTGAAAAAAGGAGGCCGAAGCCCCCTTTATACTCAATTCCCGACAGCTGGACTAACCCTCACTCTCCTCTATCGCCTTCATGCTCAGGCGCACACGTCCCTGCTTGTCCACTTCGAGAACCTTAACTCTCACGACATCGCCCTCGGAGAGTTTGTCACTCACCTTCTCGACGCGCTCTTCGCAGATCTGTGAGATGTGAACCAGGCCGTCACGGCCAGGCAGGATCGTGACGAACGCGCCGAAGTCCATCAATCGTGCCACCTTGCCCTCGTAAATGGCACCGACTTCAACGTCCGCTGTGATCAGCTCGATGCGCTTTCTGGCATCTTCGCCCGCAGCTCTGTCCACCGAAAAGATTTTGACCATACCGTCATCGGTGACATCGATCGTGGCGCCGGTCTCCTCGGTAATGGCGCGGATGGTGGTGCCACCCTTGCCTATTACATCGCGAATCTTGTCGGGATCGATTTTGAAGGAGACGATGCGCGGAGCGTGTTCCGACATCTCTTTGCGCGGCGCCGAAATCACCTTGTTCATCTCTTCCAGGATACAGAGGCGCCCGGCCCTGGCCTGATCCAGCGCGATCTCCATGATCTCGCGGGTAATGCCGTCAATCTTGATATCCATTTGCAGTGCATTGACACCGACAGCGGTTCCGGCCACCTTGAAATCCATGTCGCCAAGATGATCCTCGTCACCCAGTATATCGGTAAGAACGGCGAAATCGTCACCTTCCTTGATCAGCCCCATTGCAACGCCCGCCACCGGTGCCTTGATCGGCACACCGGCGTCCATCAGGGAGAGACTGGTGCCGCACACGGACGCCATTGAGGAAGATCCGTTCGACTCGGTTATCTCGGAGACCACACGAATTGCGTAAGGAAAGTCTGCAAGGCCCGGCATGCAGGCAAGCACGCCCCGCTTTGCCAGACGACCGTGGCCGATCTCGCGCCGCTTGGGACTGCCCACCCGCCCGATCTCATTGACACAGAACGGGGGAAAGTTGTAATGCAGCATGAACGGCTCGCGGTAGGAGCCCTCAAGTGCGTCAATGATCTGCGCATCCCGTTCGGTCCCCAGCGTGGTGATGACCAGCGCCTGGGTCTCACCGCGGGTAAAAAGCGCGGAACCGTGGGTGCGCGGCAGCACGCCCGTGCGCACCGTGATCGGACGTACGGTTCTGGTATCACGGCCGTCGATTCGCGCCTCTCCTGCGAGAATCCGGCTGCGAACAACCTTTTTCTTCAGCTTGTCCAGAGCGCCCAGAACCTCCTCCTCGGACCAACTGGGAGCCTCCCCGCTGCAAAGGACGGCAAGCGTTTCCGACTTTATCTGGTCGAGGCGACTGTAGCGCTCCATTTTGTCAGCGATGGTGTATGCATGGCTGAGTACCTCACCGGCACTGTTCTCGACTGCATTCGTGAGCTCGGCGTTATCCACCGGCGGTTCGAATGCCATAACCGGTTTGCCCACTTCGGCGGCCAGCTCCCTGATCGCGGTTATGGCCACCTGCATCTGCTCGTGCCCGAACAGCACTGCGCCCAGCATTACCTCTTCCGGCAGGCCGTTGGCTTCCGACTCCACCATCAACACCGCTTTCTCGGTGCCGGCGACAACCAGATCCAGATCGGTGTGTTCACTCAATCCGGTGCCTGGAGCGTTGAGCAGGTATCCACCATCCTTATAGCCGACGCGCGCAGCCCCCAGCGGACCGTTGAACGGAAGTCCCGAGATGCACAGGGCTGCGGAGGTACCCAGCAATGCCGGTATTTCGGGATCCACGTCCGGATTAAGCGACATTACGGTACAGATGATCTGAACTTCGTTGGTGAATCCTTTGGGAAACAGGGGACGAACCGGACGATCGATCAGACGGCAAACCAGGATCTCCTTCTCCGCCGGCCGCCCTTCCCGGCGGAAGAAACCTCCCGGTATCTTGCCGGCGGCATAGGTTTTCTCCTGATAATCCACGGTCATCGGAAAGAAATCCCGCCCCTCACTCACAGACTTGGAACCCACCACGGTGCACTGAACCACGGTACCGTCCATATCGATCATAATCGCACCATCCGCCTGGCGCGCGATTTCGCCGGTCTCAAGCGTTACTTTGTGAACGCCGTACTGAAACTCTTTCTTGATAGGAGTCACGATAGTGTCCTCAATAAGTTAAGCCGTGGTTAACGGCGCAGGCCAAGGTTGGAAATCAGTGTGCGGTAGCGCTCCACATCCTTGGATTTCAGATAGTCCAGCAGTTTGCGGCGGGAGTTGACCATGCGCACGAGACCACGGCGCGAGTGGTGATCATGTTTGTGCTGGGAAAAGTGCTCGGTAAGTTCGTTGATACGAGCACTCAGCAGTGCCACCTGTACTTCCGGAGAGCCGGTATCGTTTTCACCCCGGCTGTACTTCCCGATGATTTCGCCCTTCTGTTCTGCATTCAATGCCATTGCCATTCCCTCATTGGTAAAGGTTTAAAAAAGCCTTCTCCCCAACAATGAGTTCAGGGATACAGGCCGTTAAGATAGCTGGATAGCCGGCATAGCCATCCAGTATCAGTGAACCGCTAATTATGCTGCTTTTACCCGCGTCGATCAAACAGGAATGCATGAATTGCCCTTCACTCTGAGCGAAACGACGCGCAAAAGCGGTTAACAACAGGAAATTTCGTTACGGCATCCTCGGGGAACCCGGCCCAGTGTCGCGCTGAGAGACGGGGCATGCTTAGCTTTTCCTCTCTCCCCAGCACTCAATTCCCGGCCCCAAACCTGTTACATCAGTCGCTTCGGTGCCACGCGTCCATCCTCCAGGATCTCGCCCACGCCTATAAAGCCGTCCTTGTTGTCATACAGACGAACCCGCCCTCGGGTGGGTGCATTGGGCACCAACACCGGCTGCCCCTGCTTCACATAGAAGGTGCTATCGGCGTTGAGCCTGACCGCAGGCCAGTTACTGAGTGCGCTCTCCATCGGCAACAAAAGTTCCAACATGGCCTGCCGTCCCTTTTCAAAGGCGGCATTCAACTCATCGGTATGGACCATCTGCTCCGCGCTGAACGGCCCCACCCCGGTACGACGCAGTGCGCTGACGTGGGCACCGCAGCCCAATACCGCACCAATATCCTCTGCCAGAGTGCGAACGTAGGTTCCCTTGCTACAGTGCACGTTGAGTTCGAACTCCGGCAAATTGCACGATTGAAGTTTCAATTCGTAAATTTTTACGGTACGAGGCTCGCGTTCGACTTCGATTCCTTCTCTGGCAAGTTTATAGAGGCGTTCCCCGTTCTGTTTGAGCGCGGAGTACATTGGAGGTACCTGCTGGATTTCGCCGACGAACCTTTTCAGCGCGCCGCTTATGTCGGACTCGCTGATACCCACGGTCGGAAGGGTTTTGATGACGGCCCCTTCCGCATCTCCGGTGGTGGTGGTCTCACCAAGCTTGACCCTTACCCAGTAGCGCTTGTTTGCATCGAGTAAAAAAGCGGAGATTTTCGTAGCCGCCCCAAAACAGATCGGAAGCAGCCCTCCAGCCAAAGGGTCGAGACTGCCGGTATGCCCCGCCTTGCGCGCAAAATACATACGCTTTACTCGCTGCAGGGCGGCATTGGAGGTCTCGCCCAACGGTTTATCGAGCAGGAGAATGCCCTGCACATTGCGCCCTGAATTGCCGCGTCGGCCCATTATCGGATTCCGGTTACTCTTTGTGTTTGTCTGAATCGGACTTGACCGCCAGTTCGATCAGACTGAAAAGTTTTTCACCCTGCTCCACGGATCCATCGTGGACAAAGCGCAATTCCGGAAGCGTGCGCAGTTTCATCCTGCGCCCCAGTTCGTGTCGGAAAAAAGGGGCAGCATCGTTGAGAATCCGGGTGGTTTCAGCCCTGCCCGCATCGCCTGCCATGACCGTGAAGTAGATGGTTGCGTGGGAAAAATCGCGCACCACCCTGACCTCCTGTATGGTGATCATGCCCAGCCTTGGATCATCCAACTCCTCGCGCAGCAGCACGGCAAGTTCCCGATGCATCTGAGCCCCGACCCGGTCCGTGCGCTTGAATTCCCGCGCCATCTAGTGTGCCTGCACCAATCGATCGCGAGCTTTCGGCGATTCAGACATCAAATCTCGCGTGCCACTTCTGTACGGTCGAATACCTCAATTTGATCGCCGGCCCTGACATCGTTGTAGTTTTTCACCCCGATGCCGCACTCGGTGCCGGCTTTGACTTCATTGACGTCGTCCTTGTGTCTGCGCAGCGACTCCAGCGAGCCCTCATAGATCACCACATTGTCTCGCAGCACACGTATCGGACTGTTCCGTTTGACCGTTCCATCCACCACCATACAGCCGGCAATTGAGCCGAGGCGGGAAGAGCGAAATACATCCCGCACCTCGGCCAGGCCGATAATCTCTTCGCGCACTTCGGGCGACAGCAGCCCGGAAAGCGCCTTTTTCACATCATCCAGAATTTCGTAGATGATGCTGTAGTATCTGATTT
>JAGRGQ010000140.1 GCA_020445405.1 Gammaproteobacteria bacterium
CCGTGGAAGCGGTTAATGATTATCGCCGTTTCGCGAGTGCGCGGCAGTTGGGAGACAAAGATGTGCTCCAGCGGCTCTTCTTTCAGCACCTCAGCCGCCGCTTCCGCCTGGCCGATACCCGTTGAGGTCAAATGAACATCGACGGTCGGGTCTCCGTTGCAGAGGCCCAACTGATTGTAATTGGTATGCCCATGGCGCAAAGCGAAGATCTTCATGCTCCAGCGAAAACCGGCGACCGGAATCGAATGCAGACCATAGCAGCATAAGCAGAAAGGAATTATCTTTCAAAGAAAATAACTGGTGACGAACCTGAGCGATAAACCGTGGATTTGGTGCTATAGTTAAAAACTGACTATACCCATCAATTTTCCGGAAGGTATACGCGGGACAACGTTGATGGTGACGCCCAACCCCAGGTTGGGAGGAATAGCAACTGACCGTGAATGTCGCACTGCAACGACCTTGTTCAAACAGCTGCCGCCGCCCGGCGGGAAATCCTTCACTCCACCGCATTCCGACAGACATTTTCCCAATCGCCCCGCCGGTCGCGCAGGAAGTGAAGTCAGGAACTCGTTCGGATCCTGATACTCTAATGTATATGGAGTGAGTGTTCAGAAGATTTGTCTGGCGACATCCCACAGGAGCGGGACAATGACCCACAGAATTGCAAATCGCAACAGCCATACCGCCAGGGACCGGAGGGAGTGGCTTCTCTATTCTCTTGAGGTAGAGGCGGAACTTGAACAGTTAGACCGCGTTGCAGGACACGACTATTTGCCGATGGATGTATTTATCGACAGCGGGACGCTGAAACGGCACTTCAGGGACTCTTCGGTCCGCAACCGGCGGTTGAGGCTCCAGCGAAAAGCCCGCTAGCCGCGTGCTTGGCGCCGGCCGTACTTTCGCGGACCAATGCGTCGCATACAACCGCCTCTCCCGAACCAAGTACGCTAGCGGCTCTCAAGAAACTCGTTCACTATCCGATACTGCGCATCGATCTCGTTTTTCAGAGCCACCTCGGCATCCATGAATTTGGGATACTCCTCCTGGTGCTGAATGCTCGAGCAGATACGGGCCATTCGACAATAACCGGCTACCCGCTCAGCCACATGGTGCGTATCGCGCTCTTCGTATGTCGGCGCTACACAGACCATGCACGCTTCCGCAACAAAATGCGCGGCCTGTTTGCGGAAATCCAACTCCGACAGATCGGATTGCGGATGGGTAGCCACATAAACCGTGTGCACCGCGCGATAGGCCTGTTCCAACTCTTCCGTCGAAACATCGCTCTTTGCAGCAACTTTCCGGGCCTGCTCGGTGCACCGTCCATCGGTCAAATCCAACACATTGCCAATAAACCTGGCCGCCACCTGCCGTTGTTGAGCCAATGTCAACGAGGAGAGCGACTGCTTGAACTGCTCACCACTTGAAACCCTATCCATAACAAACTCCCCTAACTTCACCTGCCACCTCTGTCTTGCAGCACGCAGATCAAGTCATCCGGCCCATTCACTTCCTTGCCAGGTTTTTGTCCACCAGTTCGTATTCCAGGTTGTAATGACCAAACACAAGATTGGCTTCACGGCTGAGTTCTTCGAACAACTCCATCGGATCGTCGCCGTTCTGGATACGCTGTTTAACCAATGTTTCAATGGCTTCTTTGAAACTCGTTTTCATCTCACACCTCCCTATTTACCCTACTTTCCCTATTCAAAGTATACCACATTATGAGGTTGAACTGGTCTCTTTCACTGCATGATGATACGGGTTTTCCTAGTAAAAAATCGGCCGTCAACATGGATCCACGCAGCGAGGGTAGTGCCGCGACAGCGTATCGCCGTTGACAACCGCACCTCAATCCGCGGTGTTTCGCAGCGCTACTTCTTTTGGGACCCGCCGGTTGGCATCCTCGGCTGTCGGGACCACGAACAAGTTGGTATTCAGCAACATACCGACGGTCGGTTTTACCGCATCTCCGAACACCGGCTGCCGACTGCGACCCGGTTCAAGCCTGATGCGCTTATCCAGCAGATGAGCAGCAGGCAGAGATCACCTGTCAGGCTTTTACAGCGGAAAAAAGCCTTCTGTGGTGCTGCACGGCATCGCTGCGTTCCGGTGGCGGAATCCCGATCGTGATTTGCTCAATGCTGCGGCTGCGGTTCGTCAGCGTGCGGGGCCGCTGCGGGTAGCGGCACGCCGTTCAGTAGCGCCGTGACCGCCGTTTTCGGATCCGTCTCACTGGTCGTTACCACCCTGATACCACGCTCCGCCATGCGCCGGACAAACCCGTTACCGCAACCCGCGGTGATCAGGACATCGAGATTATCGATTGGATGCGCATCCCCGCGAAACTCATGCATCGACATCGCTTTGGGCAGGTCCAGCCGGTTTATTTCGACAGCATTCCCTTCACCGTCCCGTGAAAAGATCAGAAAGCGCCTCGTTTTACCCGCGTGACCGGTAATCGTTTTAAAATTCTGACTGGTTACACCTATCTTCATGCCACTCTCCCGGCGCTGGTCCAATCAAACAACCCCTCTCCGCATCGGATGAACCGTCAATCCCATTTTCAAATGCCGGAAACGGTCTCATTCGGATTGCAGCGCTCACACTATCCATGATCCCGCCAAAAAGGTCATTGCGAACTCGCAATGCCTTATCGGATCCGCTGGCCGCCAGTCCAGGCCAGTCGGCGCCGGGGGCGGGATTGTCAATGCGCAGGTTGGGCTACTCTGAAAGATTCAACACCACTTTGACGATATCGGGTTCGTCCGGGACGAATGCCCTGGAGAATCCGAAAACGCCGCACAGTTTCAACATGGTTTTGTTTTCCCGCAACACGTCTCCGTGGATTTCACGAATACCCCGGCCACGCGCGTAATCGATGATGCGCCTCATCAACAGGACTCCCAGACCCATTGCTGTCACGTCATGGCGCACCACTATCGCGTACTCCGCACGCTCATTG
>JAGRGQ010000141.1 GCA_020445405.1 Gammaproteobacteria bacterium
TCGGCGCGTTCAATCATATGCATATTTTTCTGGACCCGGATCCGGACCCGGCGATCTCCTTCAAGGAGCGGGAACGGTTGTTCGCTTTGCCCAGATCCGGCTGGACCGACTACGACAGGAAACTGATATCCGCTGGCGGCGGCGTATATGCACGGAGTATGAAGTCCATTCCGTTGAGCGATCAGGTAAAGACGCTGCTCGGGGTGAAGGCTGACCGCCTGGCGCCAAACGAGTTGATCAGTCAGCTGTTGAAAGCATCGGTGGATCTGCTCTGGAACGGTGGTATCGGAACCTACGTCAAAGCCGAGACGGAGACCCACGAGAGCGTCGGCGACAAGGCTAATGAAAGCGTCCGCATCAACGGTGGTGAGTTGCGCTGCAAGGTGGTGGGCGAGGGGGGCAACCTCGGCTTTACCCAGCTGGGGAGGGTGGAGTTCACCTCCAAGGGCGGCCTTATGTATACCGATGCGATCGACAATTCAGCGGGGGTGGATTGCTCCGATCATGAGGTAAACATCAAGATCCTGCTGGGTCAGATCGTCTCCAATGGTGATATGACCGAGAAGCAGAGAAACCGGCTGCTGGCCGAGATGACGGATGAAGTCGCCGGATTGGTTCTCGCGCACAACTATTCGCAAACGCAGGCGATCAGCCTGGTCGCATGGAAAGCACCAGAGAAGCTGTATGAACACGCCCGCTTTATCGGAAATCTCGAACAACGGGGACGCCTGAACCGGGAGTTGGAGTTTCTTCCCGGCGCCAGAGCGATCGCCGAACGCCAGGCCAGGGGTCAGGGATTGACCAAGCCCGAGATTTCGGTGCTGCACGCCTACAGTAAAATGAATTACTACGATGCGCTGGTCGAATCGGACATTCCGGACGATGCCTATTTCCAATTCGAACTGAAAGACTATTTTCCCAAGGTACTGGCCGAGCGTTTTTCCGCCGAGATTGTGATCCACCGCCTGAAAAGGGAGATAACGGCGAACCATCTGACCAACAGAATCGTCGACCATGTGGGTCCTGGTTTCGGTTTCCGGGTGCGTGAGGAGGTCGGCGCGGATATCCCCGGTCTGACCAGGGCCTATGTCGCGATAAGCGAGATATTCGGCGTCGACGAATTATGGGGGGATATCGAAGCGCTCGACAATCAGGTGACCGCTGCCATTCAGATGGAGTTGATGCTGATGGTAAACGATCTGGTGCGGCATACCGTAATCTGGCTGCTCAGGCATCATGAACAGGGTGTCTCGATTCAGTCGCTGGTCGATCACTTCCGGGATGGTGTACGGGAGCTTGCAGCGGGGATGCCGAAGCCGCTGACTTCCACGGACCGGCTTGCGCTCAACCGGAAAGTGAAGTACCTGAGCAACGCCGGCGTGCCGCGGGAGCTGGCGCAGCGTGTGGGCATCCTGGCACCGATGGCGTCGTCGCTGGATGTGGTCAAGGTGGCATGGCAACATGACAGCGACATACTTCTGGTGGCTTCAGTCTATTTCAATCTGGGTAAAGAGCTTCAGTTTCACTGGCTGCGGGAGCAGATTGGCATGCTGCAGATTCATACCCACTGGCACGACCTGGCCAGAACCCGGCTGAGCGATATGCTCAATACGCACCAGCGCGAAATTACCGCTCATATTCTCAAGCGCAACAGACCGTTGAAGAAAGCGAAAAGAATGATTGAACAGTGGAAAGCGGACAATCGGCTCGCCTATGCAAGGCATGCCGAAATCGTAGCGGAGTTCAAAGCACGATCCTCACTCGACTTTGCCATGTTGTCTATGGTGGTGGCCGGTGCGGAGACGATGCGTGGCTCCACGTTAAGTTGAAAACAGTTGCCGCCTGCTCACGCGGTGCCCCCTCTCCGGAGGCACCCGATTTGATACCACCACTCCCTGCGGGCAACGGCCGCTTTCATCGCTCTCAGGGAGACGGATGTTTACGGACGGCTGGATACGGCATATTCCGGAACACATCCGCAATCGACGAAAAACCGCATTCCTCCAGAGGCATCAATATGGCATCGCGAATCCAAAACAGTAAAGAGGTCTACCCGGAGAAAGAGATACAGCTGCGTCTCAAGCATCAATTTCCGCATTGGTCATTGGAGGACGGCTCGATATGCCGGACCTATAAAACCGGTGACTGGAGGGCTACGCTGATGCTGGTCAATGCGGTGGGTCATATTGCGGAGGCGGCGTTTCATCATCCCGACATCGAACTCTCCTATGCCTCGCTCAAGGTGAAACTGAAAACCCACTCCGCGAAAGGCGTCACCAACAAGGATTTCGAGCTGGCAAAGAAGATCGAAGAGATTGTTCTGTGGCGGCCCGGAGAGGAGACAGGTGCGTTGTCGGGGCTGCCGGACGACCCCCGTTACAGGTACGTCGAGTACGATTGAACGGCCCGGTGCCGCTGCTGGATGCAATATTCCTTTCCGCAGAGGGATGAACCCGATGCGAGGCAACTGCAGCGTCGGAAAAACCGGAATCGGCAGCCATGGATCCGCCTGTCCGGTCTTTTCGATTACCGGCCTCTTTTCAGCGGCCGCCTCCCTTCTCCGCAACCTTTGCGTCGAATTTTTTTCTGTTGACGACGAAACGCTCATGCCGTCCTTTGGATATCCGCTCCACACCGTCGTGTGCTTCGACCT
>JAGRGQ010000142.1 GCA_020445405.1 Gammaproteobacteria bacterium
GTAACCGTTCAAACCAGACCGCTATTGACCCTTACCGAATCAGCGGAGTCGTTTTTTCTTCCTGGAGTGCCGGGGCCGTGGTTGATCATCCACGTCCTTGACCGGTGAGAGCAACGCCGGTGAGACGCGCCACTGGCGTCCGTCGTCCCCAAGTACGTTCACGGTCTTGCGGTTGTATTTGACCAAGGTGCCCAATTGACGACCGTCTTGGCTGTCGAAACTGACACGGGCACCGATGTTGAACGCCATCATGTCCACGTGCGCCTGCATGGCCTGCAGCATTTTCAGGCGCTCGACCACGCGGTGGTTCAGTTGCACCAGTTCTTCGTAGCTCAGGCCGTCGATGTCAATGGGCATGATCGAGGTCCGAGCGCAAGGGGTGGGCTGCAAAGCGTTCCTTCCAGCACCGGGGCGTCAACTGTTCCACCGCACGGGCCGGGTGCCGGCTGACCCGCTGAAGGACATCGACCAGGTAGGTATAGAGGTCGACACCGTGCAGACGGCAGGTGACCAGCAGGCTCTGGATCACGCCAACGTCCCTGGCGCCAGCCTCGCTCCAGTTGAACAGCCAGTTGCGCCGGCCCATGGGAATGACCCGCAGGGCTCGCTCCAGGTGATTGGTGTCGATGGGCACCACCGGATCTGAGAGAAAAATCTTCAGAGCAGCCTCGCGCTCGGCCGCATACACCAAGGCCTTGGCGAAGAGATCGCTGCTGAGCAGATCCACTCGGTTACGCTGTCGATGCACCCAGCCGAAGAAGGCCTGTGCCGCCGGTAGACTGTGCCGGATACGATAGTCTAGTTTGGCCTGATCCGTCAGTTCCCGCTTGCGGATTTCGGCCTCGTGTTGGTAGAGCGTACCGATCAGGGCCAGGGCCTCGTCCACAGCCTGCGGTTCACTGCCCTGTGCCCGTTCGAAGGCGCGTCGGGTATGGGCCCAGCATTGGGCATGGGTCACCTCGGGCCGCTGGGCCGTAAAGCGTTCATAGGCGGCATAACCGTCGCTGAGCAGAGTGCCGGCAAAATCCTTAAGCAGCGCATCGATGTGCTGCCGGCCACGGCTGGCGCTGTAGGTAAAACACACCTCGTCGGTTTCGCCATACAGCGGCCAATACCAAATCTGGCGGAGCTTGCCCCGGCCTTTCCGGCCCGCCTTGTGCGGCGTCTCGTCCATCGCCAGCACCCGGCTGCGCAGGATATGCTCAAGCTGCGCGTCATGGATCGGGCGCAACAGCTCGATGGCCCGCTGCACGTAGTGGGTCAGCGTGGTGCGACTGAGATGAATCCCGGCATCGCGCAGGCGCTGGTGTTGGCGATACAGCGGCAGGTGGTAGGCGAATTTGTCCACCAGCATCCCCGCCAGCAGGCTCACATCGGCCAACGCACCCTCGAACACCGCCGTGGGCGCCGTGGCGCTCTTGAGCGTTTGGCTGGGCAGGTGCTTGAGCACCGGTTGGCGGTAGGCCAACACCACATAGCTGCCCGGGCGCTGCGCCAGGCGGTGGGTGACCTTGTGGTCGATGACCCGGTACTCATCGGCCTGCGGTCCCGACAATTCGGGTACGGCCACATCGATGATCTCTACCGGAACTGTCGGATCGAAGCGCAGGCCCTGCTCGGTGAGGCAATCCTCACCCCGGCGCTTGCCCTTGCGGCGCTCATAGGTGATCTTCTCGCTCTGGGGCTTGGTCGGCGCCGGTAGGGATTCACCCAACGCCGCCAGCAGGTCGGCCTGGATAGCCGGATCGGGCACGAGGCGCTTCTCGGATGTCGCGCCGAACAACTGGCGCTTGAACCATGCGAGCTGATTTTTCAGCGATTGGATCTGTTGTTGCAGGGCATCGTAGTCAGCACGTGTCAGGGTGACGGTGGGGGAAGTGGCGATCGCGGTTTGCGCTGAACTCATGCCACGGCATTATACCGTGGCACCGGCGCTTTGTCGGTGCCGATAGCGCCGATACTGCCGCCGCTCATGCAGGTCAATCCCCTCCAGGAGCAGTTTCAGTTGTGTCCAGTCCAGGGCCCGCTTGTCCGAGTCGCCTGAGCACGCCTGGAAACGCCCCTGTTCCAGACGTTTACCCCATACGCAGTAGCCGCTGCGGTCAAAATACAGCACCTTCATCTGGGTGCGCTTGCGGTTGATGAATACAAACAACTGGCCGCTGGCCGGGTTCTCCTGCAAAACATTCTTGACCAGCGCAGACAGCCCGTCGTAGGACTTCCTCATGTCCGTGGGCCGAGTATACAGCCACACCCGGATCTGGCCCTCGGGGAAAAACACCGCTCCCTACCTGATCCGCACAATCATGCCTGCACCCAGCTCGATCTCGATCCGCCAAGAAGGGGTGGCAGGCGTTGTCGAGACGGGTAGCTCGATCAGCGCCGGTGTCTGCACTTCAGCCAGCTCCCGCAGTTGCTTGCGCCAGTAGCAGAAACTGCTATAGGCCAACTCGTGTTCGGTGCAAAAGGCGCGTTGGGTGAGGCTGCCCGCTTCGTAGTCCGTCATCAATTGCGCCCACTCGGTGCGGCTACGTCGCTTGGTCGGTCTGTGCAGCATCTGCGGTCTCCCATTCATCGTTGAAAGACCGACCATACCGTGGGATCAAGAGAACGTGAATAACGGGCTGGTTTGAACGGTTAC
>JAGRGQ010000143.1 GCA_020445405.1 Gammaproteobacteria bacterium
AGATAAAGCTGGCATCGCTGGGCCGCCTGACCGCCAGCATCGCCCACGAGATACGCAACCCCCTGGGTGCCATCGGACATGCCGAGCAGCTGCTGCAGGAGTCGACGCAACTGGCCAACGGCGATCAGCGGCTGCTGCAGATCATCGGCACCAACACGCGGCGGGTGAATGAGATCATCGAAAACGTTTTACAGCTTTCGCGCAGAAGTCAGGCGCGCCCGAAAGAGTTCATCCTGAAGGAGTGGCTCGATCTCTTTGTGCAGGAGTGCATGACCTATCACAGCCTGCCGCCGGCCAGCTTTGTGGTCGAAATCGACCCGCCCGACACGTTGATATTTGCCGATGCCACCCAGTTGCGGCAGATTCTGAGCAATCTCTGCGAGAACTCGATTTTCCACTTTCATGGGGAGAAGAGCGATATAATTATCAGCTTCAAGGGCGGCATAACCCAGGCATCCGGCGGCCCGTTCCTCGATGTGATCGACAACGGCGCCGGCATTCCGCATGCAGTGGCACGCCAGATATTCGAACCCTTCTTTACCACCAACAACCGCGGCACCGGCCTCGGGTTGTACATTGCGAAAGAGCTGAGCGAATCCAACCGTATGCGGCTGGAGTATCTCCCTGTGGAGCGCGGCGGCAGTTGCTTCCGCATGAACTTTCCGGGCACCAGAACACGCAGGAGAGAGGGATGAAACCCGTTGCGCTTATTGTTGACGACGAGCCCGACATTCTCGAACTGCTCGACATTACATTGTCGCGCATGGAGATAGATACGAAAAAAGCGACCGATCTGGCGCAGGCGCGAACGCTGCTTACGAAGCAGACGTTCGATCTCTGCCTGACCGATATGCGTCTGCCGGACGGCAACGGCATCGACCTGGTGAAGCTGATCAGTCAAAACCACCCGCAGCTGCCGGTCGCGGTAATCACCGCGCACGGCAACATGGAGTCCGCAATCCAGGCGTTGAAAGCGGGCGCGTTCGATTTCGCCTCCAAGCCGATCGATCTGCAGATGCTGCGCCAGCTGGTCCGCTCAGCATTGAAGCTGGAACATAAGGGCGCGGCGGTCAGACCGGATGCTGCGCAGCCGGAGACCCAGCTGCTGGGACAATCCAAGGCGATCGAGCGCATCCGCGCGATGATTCTGAAACTCGCGCGCAGCCAGGCACCGGTCTACATCAGCGGCGAATCCGGCACCGGCAAGGAGCTGGCGGCGCGGCTGATCCACGAGCAGGGTCCGCGCGCGGACGGCGAGTTTACCGCGGTCAACTGCGGTGCCATTCCCCAGGAGTTGATGGAGAGCGAGTTCTTCGGCCACGCAAAAGGCAGCTTCACCGGCGCGGTGGCCGACAAGCGGGGCCTGTTCCAGCAGGCGGAGGGGGGCACGCTGTTTCTTGACGAGGTGGCGGATCTGCCCCTCCAGATGCAGGTGAAGCTGCTGCGCGCCATTCAGGAGAAGAAGGTGCGGCCGGTGGGCATGCAGAAGGAGGAGCCGGTGGATGTGCGCATCATCAGCGCGACGCATAAAAATCTGGCGGAACTGGTGGCGCAGGGAGAGTTCCGTCAGGATCTCTTTTACCGGATCAACGTGATCGAGCTGCATATTCCCGCGCTGCGCGAACGGCGGGAGGATATAGCGCTGCTGGCGGAACATATGCTGGAGCAGATCGCCCGGCACAACGGCCTGGAAAAGATCTCGGTGGAAAAAGAGGCGCTGGAGCGGCTGAGTCAGTACGACTTTCCCGGCAACGTGCGCGAACTGGAGAACATTCTGGAGCGTGCGCTGACGCTGTGCGACGGCAACCGGATCAGCAGCGACGATATCCTGTTGCCGGAAAGCGCCGGCGAAACGCCGCTTGCGGAGCAGGAACTGCCGCTGGAGAGCTACCTGGAGCGGATGGAACGTGAGGCGATCATCCGCGCGCTGGACGAAACCCGCTGGAACCGCACAGCAGCAGCTAAAAAACTGGGGATCAGCTTCCGCCAGCTGCGCTACCGCCTGGACAAGCTGGGTATAGATTAGTCTCCGTTCGGAAACATCCCCTTCCGTCATCCCGGCGGATGCCGGGATCCAGAGGAATCAATGAGTTACTGGATTCCGGCATCCGCCGAAATGACGAGATTTTAAATAACCAAATATCTCCAAACGGACACCATGTTAGATTCGCAAGTCGCGCAGTCCCTGATACATAAACAAATCGACCGAAGCATGCAGCAATATAGGTGACGATTTTTGTCACCTTGTGACACTCGGCGTCCTGACCCAGCAAATCGTTGCGACAGGCCGTTACTTACAAAGAGACTCGACACGCTGTTGGTGTAAAACATAACTATCTGTTATATCGAATTTTTTCAAGTCAATGCCGAAAAACAGACAGCCCGGCTCCGTTTCCGGCACGGATACTGCTTGAGTCAGCATTGAACAGATTTCACCGGCTTCAAAGTTTTTTTAAAGGTCGGCAACAGCCGGCCGAAACCTTGTCAAGTACCAGTTTTTGTCATCAACGGAGATAGTCATGAAGAGAGCACAATCGGGTTTT
>JAGRGQ010000144.1 GCA_020445405.1 Gammaproteobacteria bacterium
ATCAAGCGCCGCACCCACCAAGGCAGCGGATGCTCCTCCTGGACTTCGGAGGGCGGCAATGATGACATCGGTGTCCAACACGAATCTATACATGATGTCTTATACTATGTCATATCATATAAGATGTTAAGAACAACTTTCCGCTGGTTACCGCCGGTAACAAGGCACTCATAGAATTCTCTGCAGTCTCGCAATCTATCGAAACTTTTTTCACCTGACCCCATTTAATTCTCTCGCCAAGCCGCAAAGAACGCAAAGAAGTGCGATGCCCGACGCGGGTCTGGTTCGATACGGAGGGGTTTGTTGGACTTCGATAAATACCTACGTTCTTTAGAAGCACATAACGCTTGAATCAGCGGTGCCGCTTTTTGGCGTCCGTTGGATTAACTTGTTATGCGCCTGCTTTTGGACTGATACTTAGCGAAACCCCTTGGATAAGCGAGGTATCCTATGCCCAGACGTGAACTTTCTGTTTTGCGAGAAGATGCTCTAGCCTTAAGTGAAGCCGAACGAGCCATCCTTGCACATGACTTGGTAGCAAGTTTAGACGGACCAGCTGAGCAAGATGTCAGCGATGCTTGGGATAGGGAAATAATTCGGCGTATCAATGAGATAGATAGCGGTAATACCACGTTATTTGATGCCTCAGAAGTGATTTCTGATATTCGAAAGCGTATTTCATAGTTCCGATGACAAAGGTTCATATCAGCAGGGACGCTGCAACGGAGTTGGAAGAAGCTGCGCGATGGTATGAACGTGAATCGCCCGGCCTCGGTGGAAGGTTAATTGATGCGTTTGAACATGCCATTGGCCTCCTGCGTGGAAAAATGCCTCCGTTATTACCGGTGGACGGAACTTCTGGAAAGAGAGGGGCAAAACGGATAATTCTTCGTCGTTTTCCTTTTTCCGTGATCGTAATTCAACGATCTGATGATTATCTCATTGTCGCCCTTGCTCACCATTCCCGTAAACCTGGCTATTGGCAGGAGCGTATTTGCAAATAACAGGACCCGCACACGGACAACAAGGACTTCATTCTCCACTACGGATACCTGACCGATTCGACCAATCTGATCCGGGTGGTTCAGCAGATTCAGCCGGACGAGATCTACAACCTGGCCGCGCAGAGTCATGTGGCGGTCTCCTTCGAGACGCCGTAGTACACCGCCAACGCGGCATCGGCACGCTTAGGCTGCTGGAGGCGATACGCATTCTCGGGCTGGAGAGGAAGACGCGCTTCTACCAGGCATCGACATCGGAGCTGTTCGGCGATGTACGCGAGACGCCGCAGCGGGAGACCACGCCTTTTTATCCGCGATCGCCCTATGCCTGCGCCAAGATGTACTCCTACTGGATAACGGTGAATTACCGCGAGGCGTACGGGATCTATGCCTGCAACGGCATCCTGTTCAATCATGAATCGCCGGTGCGCGGCGAAACTTTCGTCACCCGCAAGATCACCCGCGCTATGGCGCGCATCCGCCTGGGTCTGCAGGATTGCCTTTATCTCGGCAA
The DNA here is from genome assembly GCA_020445405.1 of Gammaproteobacteria bacterium. GTDB lineage: Bacteria > Pseudomonadota > Gammaproteobacteria > Chromatiales > Chromatiaceae > HKST-UBA178. The sequence goes on from JAGRGQ010000144.1 coordinate 1,516, forward strand.
CATGAACGCATTGCGCGACTGGGGCCATGCACGAGACTACGTGAAGATGCAGGGGCTGATGCTGCAGCAGGAGAAGCCGGACGATTTCGTGATCGGCACCGGCGAGCAGCACTCGGTGCGCGATTTCGTGGACGCGGCTGCTGCCGAACTGGGGATCTCCGTGAACTGGGAGGGCGAGGGTGTCGAAGAGCTGGGTATAGTCGCAACCAACGCCAACGACACCGGCCCGAAACCCGGCACGGTCGTCGTGCGCGTCGACCCGCGCTATTTCCGGCCGACGGAGGTGGAGACGCTGTTGTGTGATCCGAGCAAGGCAAAGAACGTGCTCGGATGGGAGCCGGTCATCACCTTCAGGGAGCTGGTCGCCGAAATGGCAAGAGAGGACCTGGCGCTCGCCAGGAAGGATGTGGTGATCGAGAAGGCGGGTTTCCGTTCTTTCCGGTATTACGAGTAATTAGAATTAAATGGGGTCAGAGCAAATTTAGATTAAAGATAGCCAATGTTTGTCAAGGGAATTGAATCTAATTTTGCTCTGACCCCATTTAATCAACATAGGTTACCTCCCGCACAACATTCAGGTCTTCCCCCCCGGGGAGAAATCAGCGATCGAGTTCATCTCCGGAACGAGGCGGTTCCCCATCTCGCCGGAACAAAATTGCCCGGAAAGCGTCCAGATCGGCGCCTTTGGCGCGTTCAGTGAAAAATTGCGCTGTTTCCAAAGCGGAAATTTTTTCAGCCACCGCCATAGCGATAAACTGGTTAACACTCGTCCCGTCGCGTTTCGCTGCTTTGGCTACTTCGTCTTTCAGGGATTTGGGTAGCCGCAGCGGATAAGTCGAAGTTTCACTCATTTCTCACTCTCCTGATGGCAGTGGCCGGTGTCAGAACCTCAATATCGAATCTGAACTCCAGTC
>JAGRGQ010000145.1 GCA_020445405.1 Gammaproteobacteria bacterium
ATCTGCGGCACCCATTTCGGCGCCACGAAGCTGCCTGCCTCGATCACGCGCAGACCCGCTGCCGCCAGCCGGTTGATCAGCGCCAGCTTGACCTCGACCGGTACCTGTCCCGGCTCGTTCTGGAGACCGTCGCGCGCGCCCACTTCTACTATTTTGACTTTGTCCGGCAAATTCATGGCACTGACTCATTACCCTCATGGAGAGATCTGTCTGGCGTATTTGCGGTGAACACTCCACCGGCTACAGCCGGTGGCTTCGGGTTACGGCTGAAAGCCGGATCGATCCCCCCTTCGGCCGATTATCCCCTTCCCAATTGGCACTATCCGAGCACCCCGGTGCCCGCGAGACGCTCGAAATAACGGGCGCGATAGAGATGGCGTTCATGGACCTCATCGTCATCGAAGGCCGCGCGGTCGTGCAGTATATTGTTGCCGATAAGCCCCATCCCGGGCTCCAGGCGGCCGCGGTAAATAAAGGGAAGATCGCTCTCCAGCAGCTGCTGCAGACAGGCGCGCGCCTCGCCGGTCAGCGGATCGTCCGCCCAGATCACGTTGCGCGCACGCATGCTGTAGCGCATGTGCAGGTCGCCATCCGGGGTGATCGAAAAAACCGGTCCAGTCTCGGCTTTACGCGCCACTCCGCCTGCAGCGTCCATGCGCGGCGGAATGGTCATCGCCGTGGGCTGCATCAACGCGCGGATGAAATCGGGATTTTCATCGCGCAGCAGAATATAGGCGACCTCGTGGTCCATCAGTGCATTCCCGCCGCCGCCGGCCGCGCTCTGTACGCAGTGCAGCAACATCGAATGGATCTGTCTCTCCGGCGGGTTGTAATAACCGTCGGTATGCCACTTGATCGCCCGGTTGGTGTAGGGGATATAGTGCTGACGCGTACCGTCATTGACCACCCTGATCGAGGTCAGCCCGGTGGCGTCCGCCAGCCAGTTGTGATTCAAACCATAGACACCGAAACGGCGGCTGATGGTCAACGGAATCTCCGGATCAGCATCCTGTCCGGTAGTGCCGGCATAGATCACCATGTTGGCTTTCCGGCAGCGGGCGTGCAGTGCCTGGAACTGCGTCTCGGTCAGCATTCTCGGATCGCCTATCTCGACCACCAGATCGTCCAGTGTGGTCGGGTACCCCTTCAGTTTCCTGTCGCGCCAGGCCAGATAGCCGGCTCTGTTGCCCAGATTGAACGGACTGCGTTCGACCTTTTCCTGCGCTGCTCCGGTATGCATGCTGACACCCACTGCCGATAAAAAAATCAGTAATTCATAACTTTCTAACACAGATTGTAACGGAGATTCCAGTTCCGGTCCCGTTGCGTGCTAATCCGGTTCTATCCGCAGCAGTTCGTCGCCCTCCTCCACCTGTTCCCCGACTCCGAAGCAGAGCTCCCTCACTTCGCCGTCGAACGGGGCGGAAACCGTATGTTCCATCTTCATCGCTTCCACGCTCATCAGCGGATCCCCCCGTTTGACGCGGTCGCCCGGTGTAACCCGGACCGCCACGACGGTTCCCGGCATCGGCGCAATCAGGCCACCGGGCACCTCCTCGCCCACCATCGCGTCGAGGCGGGGATCGTGCAGGGTCAACTGCCACGCCCGGCCCTGCTGCAGAATCGTCAGCTCCCGCTGGTGCTTGATCACGGCGGCCTTCAGGCGCCGGCCCTCAATGTCCGCCAGCAGATCACCGTCACGCGCGATCTCACCCGCCACCCGCCACCTGCCGCCGGGAAGATCGAGCTGATAGCCCTCCCCGCGAAAGTGCGCCGTGACTTCGATTTCATCCTCCCCCTGGCGGAAAAAGAAGCTGTGGAAGTTGTCCTGGTTCAGGCGCCAGCCGTTGCTCACGCCCCAGGGGGAGCAGGGATCGCCGGAGATTTTTAACGCATCCCGCGCACGCTCGGCTTCGAGCAACAGTTCATACAGTGCCGCCAGCGCGAGCACCTCGTCGGGCAGCGCGGTTTTTGCCGGAAAAAGCGCCGTTTCGTGCGTTTCAATAAAGCGCGTATCCAGCTCTCCGGCGGCCAGTGCAGGCACGGCACAGAGCCGCATCAGGAATTCGAGATTGGTACTGACCCCGACGATGCGGTAGGCACTCAATGCATTGCGCATGCGGCGCAGTGCACCGGCCCTGTCCCGATCCCAGACGATCAATTTGGCGATCATCGGATCGTAATGCACGCTCACCTCATCGCCCTGCTCGACGCCGGTATCGACCCGCACATGGGTACTCTGCTGGGGTGTCTTCAGATAACGCAGTTTCCCGGCGGCGGGCAGAAAGCCGCGCTCCGGCATCTCCGCATAGACACGCGCCTCGAAAGCGTGTCCGTTGATCTCCAGCTGATCCTGGTTCAACGGCAGCTGCTCGCCGGCCGCGACGCGCAGCTGCCACTCCACCAGG
>JAGRGQ010000146.1 GCA_020445405.1 Gammaproteobacteria bacterium
GCCGGATCGAAACTGCTGTAAAGCGGCAGGCTGGCTATGAAAGTCAGTATCGAAATGGCCAGGGCCGTCCAACGGGTGGCATTGGCGGACTTGTTACCGCTGGCAAGCACCAGAATACCACCGATAATAGGCAGCCAGATGGTCAGACTAAGAATGGGCCAATCTGCAAACATGCGTAGTTTCCTGCCTTGTCAAGCAATCACGAACCAGGTCAGCAGCAACAGCAGACCCAGAATCATGGCGATGGCGTAGTGAAAAAGATAACCGGTCTGTATGGTTCTGGCCCAGTCCGCTAACCGCCCCACTGTTCGCGCCGAGCCATTGATAATCACGCTGTCGATGATGAAGCGGTCACCCTTCGACCAGAGCGCCCTGCCCAGACCCCTGCTGCCGCCGGCAAACAGAAACTGATAGGCTTCATCGAACCAGTATTTCCTGTCCAACGCGCGGTAAAGCGGTTCCAGGCGCGTCATGATCGTCCCGGCAATATCCGGCTTTCTGGTGTAGATGAACCAGGCCACAATCAGGCCGATAAGTGCAAGATAGACGGCGGGACCCATAAAGCCATGCCCGATCATGGAGTTCGGCCCGTGAATATGTTCACCCAACTCAGCCAGGGTATCGTGCTGGGGCAACACGAACAGCACATCCTTGAACCAATCGCCAAACAGCATGCTGTCCATAGTCAGATAACCAATTCCGACCGAGGGGATGGCAAGCAGCACCAGCGGTACGGTAACCACCTTGGGCGATTCCTTCAGGTGCGCCCTGGCGTGTTCGTCCCTCGGGCCCTCACCGTGAAATACCAGGAAGAACATGCGGAAACTGTAGAGCGCGGTGATCAACACGCCGACAAGTACCGCGGCGTAGGCGTAGCCGGAACCGGCGATATCGGAGTGGCGCACCGCCTCGATTATCGCATCCTTGGAGAAGAAGCCGGAGAACCCCGGAAAACCGATCAGCGCCAGCGATCCGATCAGCGACGTCCAGTAGGTCCAGGGCATGTACTTGCGGATACCGCCCATGTTGCGGATATCCTGGTCATGGTGCATGCCGATAATGACCGAACCGGCGGCCAGGAACAGCAGCGCCTTGAAGAAGGCGTGAGTCATAAGATGGAAAATACCGGCCGCGTACGCCGAGACACCCAGGGCCACCATCATATAACCGAGCTGGGACAGTGTGGAGTAGGCGACCACTCGCTTGATGTCGTTCTGGACAATACCGATCAGACCGGTGAAGAAGGCGGTGGTGGCGCCGATCACCAGCACGAAACTGAGCGCGGTCTCGGAGAACTCATAGATCGGTGACATCCGGGCAACCATGAATACGCCTGCCGTCACCATGGTGGCAGCATGAATCAGCGCGGAGATCGGGGTCGGGCCCTCCATGGAATCGGGCAGCCACACATGCAGCGGAACCTGGGCCGACTTACCCATGGCGCCAATAAAAAGCAGAATGCCGACCATCGATACCAGCGACCAGCTGGTGCCTCCGAGAATCTGGATCTGGGTATCGGCAAGACCCGGAATCCTGGCAAACACTTCAGCGTAATCCAGACTGCCGGTATACAGCGCAATGGCGGCAATGCCGAGCAGAAAACCGAAATCGCCCACCCGGTTGACCAGGAACGCCTTCAGGTTGGCGAAGATCGCAGTCGGCCGCACCGACCAGAAACCGATCAACAGATAGGAGACCAGCCCGACCGCCTCCCAGCCGAAAAAGAGCTGCAGGAAATTATTGGACATCACCAGCATCAGCATGGAGAAGGTGAACAGCGAGATATAGCTGAAAAAGCGCTGATAGCTGTTGCGGCCGGCAAGACTGTCGTTCGGCCAGTTCTCCTCGTCGTGCGCCATATAGCCGATGGTGTAGACATGGACGCAGAAGGAGACGAAGGTTACCACAGCCATCATCACGGCGGTAAGCCGGTCGATGAGAAATCCCACCTCCATATTGAGTCCGTCGCTGACCATCCAGGTATAGACGGTGCCATTGAAGGTTTCTCTGCTGCCGGTAATGAATCCGCTCAGTACATACAGCGAGAGCAAAGTCGAAATCCCGACGCTGCCGCTGGCTGCCCAATGCGCCCCGGCGCGGCCGATTTTAGCACCCCAGAAACCGGCAACTATTGCCCCCAGAAGGGGCGCCAGCACGATAATCAGATAAAGTGTTTCCATGCTTAACCTTTAAGGGTATCCAGCTCTTCGACGTTGATAGTACGCCGGTTGCGAAACAGAACCACCAGAATTGCCAGCCCGATTGCTGCTTCGGCTGCAGCCACGGTGAGGATGAAAAACACAAACACCTGACCCACGGTGTCACCGTGAAAATGGGAAAAGGCGACAAAATTGATGTTTA
>JAGRGQ010000147.1 GCA_020445405.1 Gammaproteobacteria bacterium
AATGTAACCGCTGCTACCTACATCTAGCGGTTCATCCCCGCGGGTGCGGGGAACACGTTCGAAATTTACAAATGACGATCAAGGCCGACGGTTCATCCCCGCGGGTGCGGGGAACACGATGAATCGCTTTGGCACGAGTGGGAAAACGACGGTTCATCCCCGCGGGTGCGGGGAACACCGCGGCCCAGTGTTGTCCGATAAGACGCAGCTCGGTTCATCCCCGCGGGTGCGGGGAACACAATTCGTTTTCCGCATTAGGCGGATTAACCGGCGGTTCATCCCCGCGGGTGCGGGGAACACGAACTCGACGTTGAACGCCGATCATAGATAAGCGGTTCATCCCCGCGGGTGCGGGGAACACGGGACGTTGACGGCGTGGAATACAAGGTCCGCCGGTTCATCCCCGCGGGTGCGGGGAACACCACCGAATCTGATCAATAACAATCTGGTCAATCCGGTTCATCCCCGCGGGTGCGGGGAACACATGAGAGTGCCAGGTGGTGATATCCTGGATTCCGGTTCATCCCCGCGGGTGCGGGGAACACGTCGTTTGTGCATTGCGCCTCGATATACCCATCGGTTCATCCCCGCGGGTGCGGGGAACACAATTATCGTATCGTCACCGGATAGAGAACTATCGGTTCATCCCCGCGGGTGCGGGGAACACGTCGTGCCGTTGTTCACTCCGCGGCCCTGTGCCGGTTCATCCCCGCGGGTGCGGGGAACACCGGAAGGATGCGTTTAACATCCTCCTGCATTACGGTTCATCCCCGCGGGTGCGGGGAACACCCGATACCGCGCAGCGCAGCGAAGATGGCGGTCGGTTCATCCCCGCGGGTGCGGGGAACACCGGCGGTCTACCGTGAAGTTCGCACCAATGCACGGTTCATCCCCGCGGGTGCGGGGAACACACAGCCGATGCAATAACCAGTGCCGTCATTATCGGTTCATCCCCGCGGGTGCGGGGAACACGCGCTGGTACTGGATCCGACCGATTCGCACGTCGGTTCATCCCCGCGGGTGCGGGGAACACGTAACTATTATTATTTTCTACACCGTTAATTTCGGTTCATCCCCGCGGGTGCGGGGAACACATAATCGCCTTGAGGGGTACGGCTGCGGATATCGGTTCATCCCCGCGGGTGCGGGGAACACGTTACTATGCGCGGCTTGGCGCACTTGAGCACCGGTTCATCCCCGCGGGTGCGGGGAACACTTTTTATCAGCGGTAAAGGGCACCGGTTGGAACGGTTCATCCCCGCGGGTGCGGGGAACACATCTTCATCGTAGTAAGCCGGTATTGAGACGCCGGTTCATCCCCGCGGGTGCGGGGAACACCCAGTAATTCCGTATTCAGCTCGCCCGTCTGACGGTTCATCCCCGCGGGTGCGGGGAACACATAACGGCGCTCGGCCCTTGTTAAATCTGCAGCGGTTCATCCCCGCGGGTGCGGGGAACACCCACAGGCGAGCTTACAGACGAAGATACAGGGCGGTTCATCCCCGCGGGTGCGGGGAACACTATTTCACGCTGGACTACATTCCGAAATACGACGGTTCATCCCCGCGGGTGCGGGGAACACTGTCCGAGAAAGAGGTTAAGAGGTTTTCGTTCCGGTTCATCCCCGCGGGTGCGGGGAACACATCAGGCTGAAGTCCTCAGATGGACCTCTGTTCGGTTCATCCCCGCGGGTGCGGGGAACACGCTGGATCACAAGTTTTTAGAATTCAATCCGCCGGTTCATCCCCGCGGGTGCGGGGAACACGCCCGGGTGATCGATTCTCGTGCCACGTCCGCCGGTTCATCCCCGCGGGTGCGGGGAACACTGCGAGTGGAGGATAACGGTCTCTCCCATCACCGGTTCATCCCCGCGGGTGCGGGGAACACAATCAGTGAACCGAGTGTTCCTGCCATTTCATCGGTTCATCCCCGCGGGTGCGGGGAACACTCCCCCATCGCAACCGCCCAGGGGTTGTGAACCGGTTCATCCCCGCGGGTGCGGGGAACACTCCTGGTCGGTCATCGCGGACCCGGAGAAAATCGGTTCATCCCCGCGGGTGCGGGGAACACGTGATGAAGTACATCCCGACATGACAATTGACCGGTTCATCCCCGCGGGTGCGGGGAACACCAAAATAGAGATCTCCGGACAGGACGATGGATCGGTTCATCCCCGCGGGTGCGGGGAACACCGCTTCCATCGATTATTGATATCGTCTCTGAGCGGTTCATCCC
>JAGRGQ010000148.1 GCA_020445405.1 Gammaproteobacteria bacterium
TTGCACAGCAGGCCAGAGAGGACCGCAAGAGCCTGCGCAACCAGGCGGCTGTCTCAGAGTTCGCGCTGCACATCCCCCAACTTGCCGCGGCAAAGGCGCAGATCGCCGCAGCCAATGCAAAACTGGAACAGGCGCAACTAAATGTGGAGAGAACCCAGATTCGTGCGCCCTACTCGGGAAGAGTACTGACAAAAAACGTAGAGATAGGCGAGGTTGTCGCCGCGAATAGCAGCCTGGCGCAGATCTATGCTACCGAAACTGTCGAGATCCGGCTGCCGGTAAAAAACAGTGAGCTGGCTTTCCTGGAGCTCCCGGAGCAGTACATCTCCGGCGCAACCGAAGGGCGAAAACTCCCTTCCGTCAGCATCGGCAACCGTCTGGGCAGGGAGCTACAACACTGGCCCGCCACGCTTGTCCGCACCGCCGGTGCGATCGATGAGCAGAGCCAGCAGCTGTACGTTACCGCGCAAATTGAACGACCCTACGAGCAGGACGGCAGCAACCGCCGGCCGCTGAAAATCGGCCAGTATGTCAGTGCGGAGATTGCGGGTAAAACCATCAACGATGCACTGGTCATTCCGAACGCAGCAGTCTATCAGGGCAGCTATGTCTATCTCTACCGGGATGGCGTACTGGAGCGACGGGAGATCGAAATCGCCTGGCAAAACAGCAGTGAAGCTTTGATCGAACAGGGACTGGCCGCGGGCGATCAACTGGTGGTGACACCGCTCGGCCAGGTGAGCAGCGGCACCCGGGTGAAGTTATTGGACGCGGACCGGGAGAAGGCGCTGACCGGATCCACAGCCCGTCAGCGGGGCACGCCCGGCGGTCAGGACCGAAACCGGGAGAAGGCGGGATGATTGCCTGGTTCGCCCGGAATCACGTCGCCGCCAATCTACTGATGGCGACGCTGTTGATCATGGGGCTCTTCTCGCTCTCCAAGCGCATTCCGCTGGAAGTCTTTCCCACCCTCGAGCCGCAACAGATCAACGTCGTCATTGCGCTGCGCGGAGCGACACCGGAAGATGTGGAGCAGAGCATCGCCATCCTGATCGAGGAGGCAGTGCAGGATCTCGAAGGGATCGAACAGATCACCAGCCACTCCGCCGAAGGCAGCGCAACCGTCGGCATCGAGGTGGATCCCGCATACGATCCGCGAGAGCTGCTGGCCGATATCAAAAGCCGCGTGGATGCCATCAACACCTTTCCGGTCGATGCCGAGAAGCCGGTCATCAATCTGGTGACCAGGCGCCGCGAGGTTATCTCAGTCGCCATCGCCGGCCCCTACCCGGAGCAAGAGATACGCCAGCTGGCCGAACAGGTGCGCGACGACCTGCTGCGCCTGCCGGGAGTGACTCAGGTGGAGCTCGATTCGGTACGCCCCTACGAAATCTCCATCGAGGTTGCCGAGGAGCGGCTGCGCCAATACGGCATCTCTCTGCGCCAGGTAGCCGAAACCATCGCCAAAAGCGCTCAGGATCTCTCGGCGGGAAACATCCGGGCCGAGGGCGGCGAAATCCTCATCCGCTCCAAAGGAAAGGCCTATACCAGGGAGGCGTTCGACAACATACTTCTGCTGACCCGCGCCGACGGGAGCCAGGTCCGGGTGAAGGACCTGGCCAGGGTAGTGGACGGCTTTGAGGAGAACCCGCTGCGCAGCCGTTTCAACGGCCTGATGGCGGCTTTCGTCGATGTTTACAGGGTGGGCGACCAGAGTGCCATCGAGATTGCCGAGAAGGTGACCGCCTACGTCGAGGGCCGTCAGCAGAATCTTCCCGCCGGCGTCATTATCACCACCTGGCGCGACCTTTCCAAAATTGTAAAAAAACGCCTGCAGACGCTGACCTACAATGCGTTCCAGGGCGCTGCATTGGTGGTGTTGCTGTTGACGCTGTTTCTGCGGCCGTCCATCGCTTTCTGGGTGTTTATCGGTATTCCGGTAAGTTTCATGGGCGCCTTCGTCGCCATGCCGCTGTTCGGCGTTACGCTGAATATTTTCAGTCTGTTCGCATTTCTGCTGGTGTTGGGCATAGTGGTCGATGACGCCATCGTGACCGGCGAGAATGTCTACAACCATCTGCGCCACGCCGAAAGCGGTCTGCAAGCGGCGATCAGCGGCACCAAAGAGG
>JAGRGQ010000149.1 GCA_020445405.1 Gammaproteobacteria bacterium
AGCTCTGCTGCGGCTTCCCAGGAAAAAGCGTCTCTGACCGACTCGTAGTTCGCCAGATTGGGAGCCACTGGCCCCTGCGTTCGTGGTTTCTCGATGACCGGCCCCGGCATTACCTTCGGCTCCCGTAATTTCATTTAATGGCGGCATCTGGAATATAGCACTCAACGCTTCAGGCGGCTTTGATGTGGTTCAGTCAAACCGTCGTAATGTATAGAATTTATCTGATTGTCCCCACGGTCGTAAGCGTGGCGGTTTTGATTCATGGCGCGATGCGGTCAGCGCGGTATCATGAGGTGGATTCCGGTAGCGTTTATCGCTAAATCAATCCGGAACGGAAAATCAATTGACGGAGGCAGTGCATGACAGTCCGCAACCTTGAATTTCTGTTTAAACCGAAAACCCTGGCGGTGATCGGCGCCAGCGAGCGGCCGAATTCGGTGGGAGCCGTATTGACGCACAATCTGTTCGCCGGCGGGTTCGGCGGATCGATCCTGCCGGTCAGCCGCCGGCACGCCAGGATCGGCGGCATTCGCACCTATCCGGACATCGGCAGCCTGCCACTGGTGCCGGATCTGGCCGTGATTGCAACACCGCCGGATTCGGTCGTGGAGATCATCGCTGAACTGGCGCAGCGGGGAACGCGGGCAGCGGTAGTGATCACCGCCGGATTTGGGGAGGGCGCGGCACGGCATGGCGCAGAGCTGGCGCAGGCGCTGCGCGATGCGGCAAAGCCGTATCTGCTGCGCATCATTGGCCCGAACTGTCTCGGCATCCTGGTACCCGGGATCGGGCTGAACGCGAGTTTTTCCCACCTCAGTCCGAAAAAAGGGCGACTGGCGTTTGTCGCCCAGTCAGGCGCCATTGTCACCTCCATCGTGGATTGGGCGAAGGAGCGCGATATCGGTTTCTCGCATCTGGTCTCATTGGGGGACATGGTGGATGTGGATTTCGGTGATATGCTCGACTATCTCGCGAACGATCCGGAAACCGGTGCTATTCTGCTCTACATCGAGGCGGTTACAGCGGCGCGCAAGTTCATGTCAGCGGCCCGCGCCGCGTCCCGTATGAAGCCGGTTATCGTGGTGAAGGCGGGCCGCTTCGCGGAAGGCGCACAAGCCGCGGCCTCCCATACCGGCGCGCTGGCAGGGGCGGATGAGGTCTACCAGGCGGTGTTCGAACGGGCGGGAATGCTGCGTGTATTCACGCTCCAGGAGCTGTTCGATGCGGCCGAGACTCTGGCCCTGGTGCCGCAGGTCGGAGGCGACCGTCTGGCGATACTCTCAAACGGTGGTGGCCTCGGGGTTCTGGCGACCGATGCGCTTATCGAACAGGGCGGCCATCTGGCGCAACTGGAAGGCGGGACCATAGCCGGATTGAACCGGGTTTTGCCTGCCACCTGGTCGCGGGCAAATCCGGTCGATATCATCGGGGATGCACCGGGTGAACGCTACGCCGCTGCGTATAAACTGCTGCTGAATGACAAGGGTTCAGATGCGATTCTTGCGCTCAATTGCCCGACCGCCGTCGCCTCCAGCACCGCAGCCGCCCAGGCAGTCGTCGACAGCCTGCCCGCAAAGTCCAGAATACCCTTGTTTACCAGTTGGGTGGGAGACGGCGCCGCAGCGACCGCGCGCCAGCTGTTCGCGGCCCATCGCATTCCCACCTACCAGACGCCGGAACAGGCGGTGCGCTCGTTTATGTACCTGGTCGATTACCAGCGCAGCCAGGAGATGTTGACGCAGACACCTGCGTCGGTACCGGAAGATGTGCTGCCCGACACCGACAGCGCCGGCGCATGGATTCAGACGGCGTTGCAGCAGGGACGTAACTGGCTGTCGGATCCGGAAGCCAAGGAGGTGCTGTCCGCTTACGGTATTCCGGTCATCAGATCGCGCAAGGCAAAAACGCCGGTTGAGGCGGCCACCGCGGCCGCTGAACTGGGCGGCACCGTGGCATTGAAGATCCTCTCCCCGGATATTCTGCACAAAACCGAGGTGGGGGGGGTGATGCTCGATATCGAAGGGCCGGCAGCGGTGCGCAATGCAGCGGAAACGCTGCTGCAGCGGTGTACTGCCGCAAGGCCCGGAGCGCGTCTGGAGGGTTTGACCGTGGAGCCGATGGTTCGGCG
>JAGRGQ010000014.1 GCA_020445405.1 Gammaproteobacteria bacterium
CGGAGATATAGGTCGTCGCACGCTCGACGCCGTCGATGCGCACCAATGAGGTGGGTACAAAGCCGCTTCCGCTCACACGGAGCGTAAAGCCCGGACTGCCCGCCACCACGTCCGCAGGATACAGACTCGACACAGCAGGTTGAGGCACTATATCCAGCAGTGTCACCGGGCCGCACTCGGCGATGATCGTGCTGCCGCGCTGCCACTTGAACAGGTACTCGCCCGCCGATAACGACACGCCGGCCGTCGGAAATACCAGCGTGCCTGAAGTCGCTGTGCTCCTGTCTGTACGGCCTCCCGCAATCCACTGCCAGTCTGAGTGACTGCTGCTGCCGACCCGGTACAGGCCAACCCATTCGCCCGTACCGCCCGGGCCGTTGCTGAACGTCAACTCCACCGGACCTTTTCGGTCCGCCGGCGAAGCACAGCTCAAGGCTGGACCCACTACCGTCAAAACCTTTGTATTAGAGGTCCCAACACCAAGCGGCGGCGTCACCACCGTAATGCTAAGTTCGCCACCGTTCGCCACATCCGCCGCCGTCAATTGCGCATGCAGTTCCGTCGCCGACACGTAAGTTGTCTGGCGTTCGCTGCCGTTCACATACACCCTGGAACTGCTGACATACGCACTACCCTGCACCGTCAACAGCTGTGCACCCGAACCCGCGCTAACCGCATCCGGCGTCAGCGCCGTGATCACCGGTGGCGGTACCACCCTCAACGCCACGCTGTCCGAGAGACCGCCGCCAAGACCGCTCACCGGCGGCGTGACCACATCCACCATGAGCTCCCCGCCCGCTGTCGTCACTTCCGATGCATCGATATCGACCCGCAGCTCCGTCGCGGAGATATAGGTCGTCGCACGCTCGACGCCGTCGATGCGCACCAATGAGGTGGGTACAAAGCCGCTTCCGCTCACATGGAGCGTAAAGCCCGGACTGCCCGCCACCACGTCCGCAGGATACAGACCCGACACAGCAGGTTGAGGCGGGGCATCCACCAGCGTCACCGGACCGCACTCGGCCACCACGCTCCCGCCGGCGTGCCACTTGAACAGATACTCGCCTTCCGCCAACGTCTGTCCGTTGAACGGAAACACCAGCGTTCCTTCCGTCGCTACGCCCGAAGAATCCTGGGTTCCCGTCATCCGCTGCCAGTCAACGTAAGTGCCTCCAGCAGCCGGGTATATGCCCACCCACTCTTTCGAGCCGCCTTGGCCATTGCTGAACGTCAACTCCACCGGACCTTTTCGGTCCGCCAGCGAAGCACAGCTCAAGGCCGGTGAATCAGTCAGCGTCCCCGTGGTGAAGCTGCCGATCTCACTCCTCGCCTCACCCATGTTCCAGTAAATGCTGTCCAGCGCGATAACCACCCACTCATAGGCCTTGTCCTGCTCCAGGGTCCTCGATTCAGGAACCGTCACAGCGTAACTGCTGCGCCCGTCCGGAATGATGTGCTGCTGGAACACCACCTCTTCCGTTTCCGGATCAACTACGACAACCCGATAGACGGCCGCGCCCTGCACCCCGTTGGTATCGAACTGCAGCGTTGGCCTGCGCGATACCGCATCCCCTTCCGCCGGTCCGGTCAACACAGGTGAGGTGTTGAAGACATAAAAGTTCCAGCGGAAATCACGGCTCAGGCCATTGCCCGCAGTGGCATCCTCCGTCACATGGAAGTTGATGTCGTGGTATCCCACATTCAGCACTTCGTCCACACCGTCCGGCGTTTTATAGATGAAATCGTTCCCTCCCTCCTCGGCTTGCAGATTGTCCCAGTGCCGGCCCGCCTGGGTCAGATCCTGAACGTCCACATCCAGCAGTTGCCAAGACTCATCCCTGTTGCTGTTGGATCCCGCATCGCTCAGCAGAAACAGCTGTACCTTTCCATCCGGCATGCGCATGGCGTAGGTGTCGTCATCCGAAACTTTCGGCGGCGCCTCCCAACCATTCACAACGCTGAAGCGGCTGGTGCGGCTGGAAGCCAATGGGTTACCCACCTCATCATTGATAGCGCTCGTCAGATCTATCCGATAGGTGTGATCCACAAGCCAACTGCCGCCGTTCTCGAACAGCGGTTTAATCTCAAAACTCGCCCGGATACCGTCTCCGTCCACCCAGCGTTTGTACAGATGTACCGGCACTGGTGTGTCTGTCGTATCTTCGTAAACCATTACCGATTCTTCATTGATTGTGGACGGGTCCATATTCTCCGAGAAGTAGATCCGCACACCCTCCCACTCCGCGATCTCTTCATTGTTCATCGGGTAAATCTGGGTCACCATCGGCGCAGTCGTGTCTCCGGCACCGGTGTTGAAGCTCCATGACTGCTGCGCCTCCAGTCCGTGGCCCTCGGCGTCGGCCAGCCCGGTGGTCAAGGTCACGCTGTATTCCGTATTCAGCGCGAGTGGTGCCTCCGGTGTAATCACCAGCAGCGTGTTGTACTCGAAATCAATCTGGTAGCCGGGATTACCCGGGCCACTCAAAATCACTGTGCCCTGGGTTGCCGTTGCCGGATCGAGCGGCTTGTCGAATAGCACGAAAATATGCCCAATGCTGCCGCCAACCTGCCCATCGTGGGGCCAGGTGGTGTTCAGCTTCGGGCTGGATGTATCACCCGCGGCACCGGCCGTGGAAAAATAGACCTCCACATCCTCCCGGTAGCCGTTCAACAGCCGGTCCTGAAGGTCCTGGCAACCGCTGCCGAACTCCAGCTTGTAGCCCATGCTGGGCACAAAAGGTTCACTCGGACTGATGGTCAATGTGTCATTTGGATATGCCGTGTCAGACCAGGTGAAGGTCAGATCACTCCAGTCGATCTCATTCTCGTACCAGTCCTCCAGCTCAACGCTCCCCTCGCAGCGCGATCTATTCATCGTACGGTCGAACTGAATGATGATTGGCGAGTCCACCGGGAGACCGGCGGTCTTGTCGTCAGGATTGATCGAAACGACAGTAGGAATAAGATTTGGGGTTACGCAGGCATCACCATAACCGTCCAAATCACTATCGAGCTGATCCGCGTTGCTGATCAGGACGCAGTTATCATGACCATCGGGAACTCCATCGTCGTCGCTGTCCGGATTCAGCGGGTCACTTTCACCCGGGTCAACCACACCGTCACCGTTTGCATCTTCATGAGTATCTGCACGGCCATCACCATCGCGGTCCAGCAGGATCTCAATCAGGTCGATATTGGTGGACAGATCATCGTTATCGGCGGCACAACTGGACAGATCAACGAACGGTTTCAAGCCCGAATCGCCAAGGCCGTAATTATTGAATTCGCTAATCAGGATATTGTTAGCGTACATGTGGTAAACGGCGCCGTTCTTTGTTATGCGCAAATCGAGCGGTATACCCTGATAGTCAACGTTGGGCAGCGCTATTGGTGTCTCGTCTATTACTCCATCGTTTGAGATGGTCATTATGAGTTGGGGAGGCAGATCATTGTCCAGCGCAAGTTCGAAGCCATTATCCAGACTTCCATTCTTTGTCAATCCAAACGCTGTCATGCCACGGCCGTTGAGCTGTAAGATCAAGTGGTAAACAGCGTTCACCGCATCCACGGTTGAAAAATGTTGGAAACGTAATCCCTTGCAGCCGGCGAGCGGCCGCTGAATTATCGTTTCAAGTTCGGTGCCCATCTCAGTCATTTGATAGCTGGTATTGGAATCCAGTGCCGAAACATACCAGCGGTCCTGATACTGCCCGTCGTCGAAGTGATCGCGCAGCAGTACATAGTTGACTCCATTCGCCCCTTCCGGCTTGCTCAGTTCGTCATTTGGATTGGTACCAGCATGGTACTCATCGCCATCGTTGATGCCATCTGCATCAGAGTGTTCATTGGGATCAGTTACACCGTTGGCAGATTCCCAAGCATCCGGCAGGCCATTGTCATTGTCGTCCGCGATCAGAGGCAGATAGATCAAGGTCAAATCCTGATTGGCCTGATTGCCCTGGGAAGTGGCATCGGTGGCAGTTACCGTGAAATTATTTGTACCGAACAGAAGTGGAAGCTGCAGCGACCAGTTCGCAATATCGCAACCTGCAGCGGTTCCATTGTTTGCATTGGTTCCATTGACAGTGACCGATGCAATGCCGCTGTCGCCATGACCGCAATCGGTTGCCGTGCCGACAAGGGTGACATCGGCTATGTTGAGTGTGGAACCATCCAGCGGAGTATTGATAGTCAACTGTGGGGGTTCTACATCGGCAGTGTTAACGCTTTCGGTCAGTAGGTTACCGGCGTTGTCATAAGTGTATTCGATACTGGAACCGTCTGCGTAGGCCACTTGGGTCAGGCGGTGAAGGGAGTCATATTGGTAGGTGACGGAGGATGAATAGGAACTGACGGAAAACACCGTGAGAAAAATATATACCACTGGTACCGGTATAAGAAATAATGTACTGATGCGTTTCACTTTTAGTTTTTTCGTATTTTATTCAGGATTATTCTCGTGATGGTGTATTATCCAGCTTTCACTCACTGTTCTTTAACTTTTAGACAGAAGGGTACTGCCTCCCCCTTTTTTTGCTACTATCAAGCTTCACTGAGCGCTATTTCCAGTAGATTCAGAAGGTGAGAGTAAATAGGGCAGGTGCTTAGTAATAATACCGGCCGCAAAATCTGCATACTCTTCATATCCACCGAATGCTGCGTTGTGAATTCCAATCCATATGGTGGCAACTCTGTAAACTAGACCTACATTGTCTAAAATCCTATGTAGTTTCTCTTTATCTACATCTGACAGATTCGTTTTTTCAATACCGATTCGGATAATAGTAATTGGGTCTAGTGTTGCCGCACCAAGAGCAAGCTCATCATTGATATATGGGTCGAAATTCTTTTCACGATAAAGTCGTTCTAAATACGCTAACTCTAACTGAACATCTTCACTAATAGGCACATATAAAGCTTCTTCCCCTGGAATATATTCTGGTAATTCGTGCATTATATTTTTTAGCTCTTGTTTTCTATACACAAGACCTTCATGTGAATCATTCTCTAAAAGACAGCCATCTGTAGAGGCACCATTCAAAATACAGAGATGTAACTTGTCTGATGATGCCAATTTTTCCGAATCAGCTTTCCCGGGTGAATAGATGGCTTCTTTTGAAGAAAAGCCAGATATGTCTATGAGTCTTACTGGTGAGTTAAGCGAATAAACATATCGATTCAGTGTCTGAGTCATCCGCTCCTGTCCAAGCTTGATATCCTTGCTTATAAACCGCTTCTGCTCACTGTCGTAGTACCTGGCCCGTATGTAGTTGAGGCCATCTCCTTCATCCAGCACACCGTGCTTTGCGAGATACCGGAAAGGATTTTCATTGGTACCGGCAATGACCCTGCCAAAAGGATCGTAAACGTAGCTTTGGGTTAAGGCCTCTGTCGCATCGGTGGTGGCTACTGCGCTGCCTCTGGAGTCGTAGTGATAGAAGCTGGAACTGTTATCAGGTTTGATTCGTGAGATCAGTCCGTGGCCATAGACGTTGTAAGCCTGGATGTTCCCGTTGGAATCGGTCTCGGCCAAGACATTGGTCAACTCGGTATTGGTGTCCAACACAAATCTGGTAGTACTTCCGTCTTTGGATCGACTGTAGCGGTTACCCACGCCATCGTATCGGTACTGGGTAGTTGTGCCACCGAGATTCGTCTGCGCCAAACGATTTTCGAAGTCGTAGCTAAAGCTACTGACTCCTTTACCGGTCATATTCCCATTTGCGTCGAAGCTGTTGCCAACCCCATCAGTTTCGTTCAGGCGGTTCTCCGCGTCGTATTGATTGGCTTTCTGACCGAAGGTCAATACCTGAGACAAAGGTTCATTGCGCTCTTCCGCGCTGTGATTCCCCGCTGGATCCAGTGTGAAACTGTAACTGCTGATCACACTCAGATCCGACTTTCTGTTTTCCAGGCCGGTCAATCTGTCGGCATTGTCGTAAAAGTATCTCGCCGTCGTCCCGTTGGGGTTGGTCGTGATTGTCAGCCGGCCAGCGGCATCGTATTGGTAGCTGGTGGTATTGGTCAGCCAGTCGCTCACCGTGGAGAGCCGGTCAACGGCATCGTATCCGTAACTGACAGTGTTGCCGCCGGGATAGGTGAGACCAAGACGATTCCCCACGGCGTCGTAAGTATATTGCACGGTTTTGCCGAACGGATCGGTAGTGCTGACACACCGACCCTCTGCATCGAAAGTATGCTGGGTGGTGCCCAGGCTGTCCTGCATCTGCACCTGTCTGCCGTTGGCATCGTAAGTGAATTCCACCGTGCCGCTGTCAGGATAGCCGATATTAACCATTCGATTGAGTGGATCATAAGCGTAGTGGATCACCTGCCCCTTGGGATCGGTCTTTTGTATCCGGTTACCCACCGCATTGTAGACCAGGCTGGTGACATGCCCCAGCGGTTCGGTCATCGTGGTGAGTCGATTCAGGGGATCATAGGTGTAGTGGGTGACATTGCCGTTCGGATCGATCATCGTGATCCGGTTGCCGTTTTCGTCGTAAGCATAGGTCACCGTACCACCTATAGCGTCGGTCACCCGGGTCAGCCGATCCACCAGGTCGTATTCAAATGTGGTCACTTCGCCATTGGCATCAGTGACACTGAGTAGATTGCCGACTGCATCGTACACTCGCGTTCTGGTGTTTCCGAGGGCGTCACTATCCATCAGTGGACGGTTGTTTGGATCGTAGGTGGTGGTTGTTGCATGACCCAACGGATCGGTCACACCGACTCGATTACCGTTCTCGTCGTAACCAATCTGGGAAGAATGTCCCAGAGCATTGGTGGCCTGATTTAAACGATTGAGCGCATCGTATCCGAGCTGAGTTGTGTTTCCATTGGCGTCTGTTCGGGAAATCGGGTTTCCGGCGGCATCGTAACTATATGCAGTAATATTACCCAGGCGATCCGTGACAGCCAGTACACGGTTCAGTGCATCATAACTTGTGGTTGCGGTATGGCCCAGCGGGTCTGTCTCTGTGAGCCGATTGCCCTGGTTGTCATAAGTGAACTGGCGGATATTGCCCAATGCATCTGTAATCGAAACCATTCGGCCAAGCTGATCGTAACTGTTGGTCGTGCTGTTGCCGTTTGCGTCGACAATCGTGACTAGCTGGCCGGCGGCATCGTAACCGGTGAGGATTTGGTTACCCAGGGGATCGATCACCCTGGTTCGGCGGTTGAGCGCATCGTATTCATATTGTGTGGTATTTCCCCGGGCATCAGTGAACGAGACGCGGTTGCCGTTCGCATCGTAACTGTATTGTCTGCTCTCTCCTTCCGCATCGACGATCTGAATCAAGCGGCCCAGTGCGTCATAGCTATTGTTCGTCACCTGCCCTTTCGCACTGGTTTTCGAGATAACACGCCCCAGCGCATCAAACAGAGTCGTTGTACTCTGCCCCAGCGGGTCGGTCACTTTTATTGGACGGTTGAGCGCATCATACTTATACAGCGTGGTATTGCCCCGCGCATCGGTAAATGAGATCTGATTGCCGTTGGGATCGTAGGTGGCGTGGGTGCTGTTGCCCAGCGCATCGATAACCTGGATGCGGTTGCCAACACCGTCGTAGACGAACTGAGTGGTATTGCCGTTTTCGTCAACCATCTGGGTACGGCGGTCCAGCGCATCGTAGCTATAGTTCCGCTGATTACCCAGAGCATTGGTGATGCGGGTGTTCAGGTCTTTTTCGTCAAATACATAGTTCGTGGTATGACCGTTCTTGTCGGTACTGCTTATCCGGTTATTGCTGGCATCGTAAGTCTGGGCCAGGATACGTCCCATAGGATCGGTTACCGTGAGCAGGTTGTCGTTATCGTCATAGCTGAATTGGGTGACATGCCCCAGCGCGTTTGTTTCTGTGACTCTTCGCCCCACGCCGTCGAATGTGGCCTGAACGGTATTACCCAGGGCGTCGGTTATCTGAATCAGGTTACCTTCAGCGTCGTAGCTGTTAGTCGTGATGTTTCCCAGCTGATCGGTCAACGTCAGCGGCTGGCCGCCGGCATCGTAGGTGATGGTGGCGGTATTGCCCAAAGCATCGGTGGTGGTCAGCAAGTTGCCGCTGGCATCGTATGTGAACTGGGTAATGTTCCCCAGCGCATCGGTACGGCTCAGCGGGTTGTTGTCGACGTCGTACGTGATGCTGGTGATGTTTCCCAGCGCATCGGTCCTGCTGGTGATATTGCCCCGCGCATCGTAAGCGTACTGGGTCGGATTGCCGTTCTTGTCGGTCACTTTGATCCGGTTACCCAGGCTGTCGTACTCATAGCGGGCGATGGCGCCGTTGGCATCTTCCTCCTTCACCAGCCGCAGCAGGCTGTCATGGTGATGCACGGTCTGATTGCCCAACGCATCCGTGATGGTTGTAACGCGGTTCAGTGACTGATAGGAAAAGACGGTGCCGTTGCCTTTGGCATCGGTCTGGTAGGTGACCACCCGGTTGGCGCTATCATAGGTATTGTTCACTACATCGTTGCCGCGCGGATCGGTCACGGTGAGCATCTGGTGTTCGTTGTCGTAGGTGAAACTGGTGACATTCCCCACCGGATCGGTCGCGGAGACCAGATTGCCGTTCAGGTCGTAGGAGAATTCGATGGTGCGACCTATGGGATCGGTGATTTGTATGAGCCGGTCGAAGCTGTCGTAACCGAGGACGATGTTCCGGCCCGCGGTATCGGTAACGCTGGACAGCAGATTGCCGGTGTAGTTGAAGGTCTGGGTGTTGCCGTTCTTGTCCACGATGCTGGCAAGCCGGCCATTGATATTGAAATGATAAAGGGTACGGTTACGCTTTTCGAGGGTATGAAGACCACCCCCATCGTCGATAAGCGCATCGAATATGCCGTACTGGGGTATAAATCCACCGACTCCATCGGTGCTCCAGGTCTCGGTATGGCCATCGCCCCAGGTGATGGTAAAGACCCCCGCCGGGTTCTCGTCGAGATGTACCTCCAGGTTATGACGCCAGCCAAAGCCGAGGGGTACGTCCGTCTCGGTTGGATCGACTGCCTGCCGGGAGTTGTAAGTGCGCTCGAATTGGAACGGCATGCCGATGCCCGGAATGCCCAGGTCACGGCGCTGGTAATAGTAGTTGCCGGTGGCGGTGTTGACCGGGTCGCCGATTTGGCCGCTGACAGGAGAATTACCGTAGGTGGTGCTCTCCCTGGTAAGCAGGATATCGTGGCGCCATGAACCAAAAGTGTCTATCTCTTTTTCATAGAGATCAAGCCCGGCTACATTCACCGAAATCGTATGTGCACCGCAGGATAATCCATTGAGTTGATAATATCCGTTTTCATCTGCATCCGTGCTCTGACCATCGATGACTACACTGGCATTGGGAATATTATTACCCGTCGTGGCATCGGTCACATAGCCAGTCAAATCTGTATTGCTCTGACAGGCGCGGAAATCCAGACCATTGATCGCAACACCAACTACTGTAAACGAGTGTGAGACCGGTTGAAACTCATAGCCGGCAAGCATTGGAGTGATTTGATAATTCCCATCCGCGACATTAGCAAAGGTGTAAGCGCCACTCCCGTCAGGATTGACGGTCCCACTCCCGGAACCTGAGAGTTCAATTGACACATTGCTCAGGATTAAAGATCCCGGCCCGGAAATATTACCTGACAAAGAAGCCGGTCCTGTGGGTTGGTTGGACGACAATTCGAGAAAGTCACCGCATACCCACCCGGAACCTGCCGAGATGAAAGAGGAGAAGGGTGTATATAACCGATGCCAACTTCTGGAACAGCCATTCCCCGATGGCACCGTATCTATCATCACAAAACGCTGGCCATCATAGACGAGATCTCGGATGGAGCCTCCCGGACTCAACTCTACGTTTAGTCCCTGATCGCCTGTATCGACAACTGCTATCTGTGTGGATGCCGGTTTTTCGATAGCGTAAGTGGTACCTTGGAAGACTCCTGCAATCCAGGCAGCACACCAACCTGTGTTCCCACAGGGAAGATAGATCCGATACCACCGATCAGCGCCCTGATCTTTCTGCTCGAAAGCGATATACTCCTGACCTGCAGATATTATATTGATTACCGGGTAACTGGCCCCGGGCCCTTCCCGTACATATAGCGAGGCGGAACTTATGACTTCAACAGGGACCGGTAAAATCGCTGTAGACTGGAAGTCGCAAGCGTCGCCGATATTATCGGTGTCACTATCCTGCTGATCTGGATTCGGCACATTGGGGCAGTTATCCGCGCTGTCCGGTACCGTATCCTGATCCCGGTCCAGATTGGAAAAAGAGTCTCCGCCACGCACGAGACGAACGTAACTGTAGCTGGATTTGTAGCCGATGGTGGCTATGCCGAAGGCAAAATTGACGTTCCACGCGTAGTCGGAGTAGCTGTAGCTGGCATAGGGCGAGGCCGACCTGAACCCCGACGCAGGCGTGTTAGGAAAAAGGTACTCGTTGATGGCCGGGAAAGCGCACCGCCGTTCTGTGATGGAAGACAGCTCCTTGATATTCGGGACGCGCCAATCGCCCTTCCCGGCAAAGCCACTGCCGGCATTGAGCGTCTGCGCCTGTTGCAGGGCCTGCTGCCAGTCATAGGTGCCAGCCGCGCCGGTGCAGGCGCCCCCGTTCCAGGTCTGACCTTCCGGGCACTGCTTCCACTGCAGCCCCGTACCGCCGTCGGTCACCGTGCCATCGCCGTTGATAACGAAACGACTGCCGGGCGTGCTGGCCGGTATCGCACTGTTGCAGTTCTGCGCCTGGACCTGGCCCGTCAACAACGCCAAGACCAGCAGAGACCCTGTGATCAGGCGCCGCATGGTTGCACCCCCTGCATCCGCGCCTTTGCTGGTCGCCAGGCAAGGCGCAGCACAGGGCGTTTCATGCCGCCTTCGAGAAAGCCCTCCTCGGCAACAGAGCAGTGGGCGATACCCGTGCACCCCAGGCAGCGAAAGCCGTCGCCAGCATGTACCTTCGATAGTGCGGGAACCGCCGCATAGCCTGTTCGGCAACCGGCAGCAGAAGGTTGGCGTCGCGCCAGAAGGGCAGTTGCTCCATACGCGCCATCGTCTCCTCCCAGGTTCATCTGCTGTTTAATGCTGATCCACATTGATCTGTCCGTATGCCAAAAACGCCAATTCACTGTCCGCCGCGCACGAGACGAACGTGAAAGCCGTAGTACTTGCCGAAAGTGTTTACGTCGCCAGAGTGGAACCAGACGAACCACGCGTTGCTGGCGGCGTGGGGCGTGGTCGATGCCGACCAGAACCCGCGAGATACCCTATCCGGAAAATTCGGGAAATAGGCGGTATCGATCGTCGGGCCTGGGTCCGGTATGCTGTAATCCACCAGTGAAAGCAGTTCCTCGAGCCATGGCAGGCGCCAGTCGCTGTACCCACAGAGTCCCTGACTGTTGACCGCCTGTGCGTAAGCGTCCGTATCACAGCCGATGCCGCCGCTGCAGCTGCCGCCGCCCTGCGTGCCGGAATTGCCACCGTTGGTATTCGGATCCGGGTTGTACCAGCTGTAGCTGTTGCCTTTGTCCTGCAGACCGCCGTCGTCGGTCTTGACTTCCCAGATCAGCCCGGTGACATTGTCGCGTACGCAGGACCAACTGGTCGCCGACGCCGCCAGGTCGTTACCGCTGGCGTCGAGTTTGGTGAAATCGAAGCCGGCGCGCCCGCCGCCGGTCTTGGTCAGCGTACCGGCTTGTGCCGCAGCGTCGCGGCCATGCTCGGCATCCTGACCGGGATATCCTGCCTGCGGACATGGCAGGCCGTTGGTACTGCTGTCTGAACAGGTGGTGATGCCGGTGTCATTCAATTGGCCCGACAGCACCTGTCCCGAGAGGGAAAACAACGCAGTCACGAACAACCCGGTTGCAAGCACACGTAACCTTTTAAGCGAGCGAATAGGGCTGCGCATCTGCAAGTCAGCCTCGTGCTTTTGTGGCCGCTGCCTGGCAGTATCAGTTCCCCCGTACTTTTTTATTATTGTCTTTCTGTTCACTGCTGCCATGACGGGTCTCCCTGATTTGATCGATATTCACACCGCCCAATGAACTGCTTGAAGAATACGAATCAGAACATATTCACCTTTTCAAACCACCGGCGATCGATAACAGACTGGACCTATACTTTCTGAAGTGACCTGCGACAGCTGGTAAATATCAATCCCCCCAACTGCGGCGCTGACCTGGTTGTTTGTGATACTGAAGGCGCCGCCGAAAAAGGGGACCAATTGGGAGGCGGAGAGAAAACTCAGTTCCGTATCATCAAAACGGATTTCGAGGGTGTGCCCAGCGATCACCTCAGCCGGTGTAATCCCTACTGTGAAGGTGATCTGCTCCCTCGAAGGAATCGAAAGCGGATCCTCGTCGCTGGTCAGTGTCAGGCCAATATTGGCAGCCATCGTGGGGGCCGGCATTAACAATGGAATGACGAATAACGCACACATCATTGTGCGTCGAGACACTCCCCACTGACTCATTGCAATTCCTCTTTAGCTTTATATTTTTATTGTTCCGGAATATTAACACTACGAATTGTATGCAAAATTCGTGCAAAAAATATTAAGTTATTCATTTTCAGAAACTTGAAATACATCCCCTCACAAGCTGAAGCGCGGATGCGATATTATTGTAAAATTTCCTGACAATAGATAAGGTTTACTGAACCACGCTATCAATATCGTTCCCGATATTCAACCCACTCTACTACTGAGATATTGCTCAAGGTCAGATGGGCTTTCATGAAAAAATTGCAACAAATACACACAGGTTCTCACCTTTCTCCTGGTACCCAACCAGGCAGTCAGTTCAAGTGATATTTGAGTATCTTTCTGAATTTGAATTGAAATCTATCTTCTTCAGTACCCGGGTGAAGCAGGGTGATACCCGAAAGGGCTCGTTGTATGTCTAAGCTAATGACACAAAGTCACTACTGTCCCATTAAGATTAATCAGGGCATCAGTCACATCATGATTAAAATGCGCTATTGGAACTTCCCGCCTCTATGGCACATGAAATCTCAGCATAATGTGTCTCTTCTCCCTCAGGAGGGTGTGGCAAAAGCCTCCCTCGTGAGGGGAGAGGGTTGGTGTGAGGGTATAAGAGATAAGGTCTTGATTTTAATCACCCTCATCCCAGCCTTCTCCCTCGAAGGGAGAAGGAACGGAACCTTTTGCGACACACGCCTGAGGGAGAGGGAGTTAATAAAACAGCAGTGACGCAAGATATTGATTCCAGACAGTGACTATCCGGCTACCGCAATCAGTGTCCGCAGAATGATTTTCAAATCCAGTAACAAGCTTCGCTGTTCGACATACTGTCGACAGTATCCAAGCTTCACCGGCATGATCTGTTCGATATAGGCGCGTTCGGGATTTTCGGCATTGCCCAGTATCGTGTTTTCATTCCGGTACTCAATCGATGCCAGGTCGGTGATGCCGGGCCGTACCGAGAGAACGACCCGTTTAATCTCCGCCGGGTATAACGCGACATACCTGGGAACCTCGGGCCGCGGACCCACAATACTCATCTCTCCATACAGCACATCGATCAGTTGCGGCAGTTCATCCAGCTTGTATCTTCGCAGCCACCGGCCGATCCGGGTTATGCGCCGGTCTTTACCTACGGTCAGTTGCAGTCCGCTGCTCTCCGTATCGGTCACCATGGTGCGGAATTTGTGAATACGAAAAATTTTTCCGTTGAGGCCAACGCGTTGCTGCCGGAAAAACACCGGACCTTTCGAATCAATCTTTATCAGTATCGAAACAAGCAACAGAGCCGGCGCGAGCAGCACCAGACCGAGAATGGAAAAAAACAGATCGAAAAACCGCTTGGCGATCATTCAAGCAGTTCTCTTACGGCCGCGATAACCCGCTCCTGTTCCGCATCGCTCATTCCCGGAAACAGCGGCAGGCTGACACTGCCTCTGTAGCAATGTGTCGCAACCGGAAACGCTTCGGTATTCAGCGCATAGCGTTTTTTCCAGTAGCTGTGAAGATGCAGAGGGATAAAATGGACACTGGTGCCAATGCCGCGTGCCGCCAGTTGATCAATAAAACTGTCGCGATCAATCTTAGCGGCCGAGGAGAGGCGTATTACAAACAGGTGCCAGGCGTGCAGGTTTCCGGCGCCACCCGCTACCGGCAACTCGACCGGCAAGCCATCGAACTGCTCCAGATAGCGCTCTGCGAGCCTCTGACGGGCAGCCTGGAAAAGATCCGCCTTGCGCAGCTGATGAATCCCGATCGCTGCGGCGATGTCTGTCAGATTGTATTTAAAACCGGGAGCCACCACATCGTAATGCCATGACGGCAACGTCGATCGGTAACGATCGAATACGTCCCTGCTGATACCGTGCAGCCGCATGATACGGCAACGGGCGGCAAGATCCCTGTTACGCGTAACGATCATTCCCCCTTCGCCGGTGGTAATCGTTTTATTTGCATAAAAGCTGAAGACCGTTGCATCGCTGCGCAATGCACCGATACGCACGCCTGCGTAGCTGGATGGCAGCGCATGCGCCGCATCTTCGACAATTTTCAAACCGTGTTTTCCTGCAATGGAAAAAATCGCATCCATGTCGCAGGCGAGGCCGCCGAAGTGAACCGGAATGACCGCGCGCGTACGCGGTGTCAGCGCCGCCTCTATGCAGGCCGGGTCTATATTCAGCGTATCCGGGCGGATATCGACAATAACAGGATCCGCGCCAAGGTAACGCACGACTTCCGCGGTGGCTGTAAATGTATTGGTCGTGGTGATCACCTCGTCCCCCGGACCTATACCGAGCCCCTCCAGTGCCAGATGCAGCCCGGCGGTGGCTGAGTTGACCGCTATCGCCTCGCTGCCACCGCCGATGTATTCGGCAAAGGCCTGTTCGAATGCCACTGCCCTTGGTCCCGTCGTAATCCAGCCACCGCGCAGTGTGGCGACAACCTCGGCGATCTCCTCTTCGCCGATTTCAGGACGCGAGAAGGGAATGTGGTCGTTGGATTTGATCCTGTTCATGGCTTGGCTATCCAGCAGAGCAGATGGCTCCGCAACAGAGGAATCCAGTTAACCAGGTTGTAGAGTGCAGGATGGATCGCCGTGATGCGGCGTGCAATCGGCGGTGCAAGCGTGACACGATGCGCATCAATGGAAGCATAGGGGAACAGCTCCTTTATCCGCTGCAGTTTAACCCCCCGCACATCCGAATTGGCCGGATTATCGAAGACAAAATCGTACCAGATGATTCCACCGCCGCTTTTAACCAGTTCCCATGCTTTATCGGCCAGCGTTTTTTGAAACGCGTCATCCAGTATCGAGGTGAAAACAGTCGATAGCAGAACGGCGTCGAACGCGCCCGGCCGCTCTATCCGGGTGGCGTCCCCGGGTATGATCTCGATAGCTTCCGGCAACAGATTTCTCGCCGCCTCCACACGCTCGTCCAATAGTTCATTGGCGACCAGATTTTCGGGCCTGAAACCAAGCCGCAGCAGATGAATGAGATTGGCACCGCTGCCGCAGCCAATCTCGATCAGCCGCCTGGTATCAAGCGGCTGCAGATAGGGCTGGAGGATCCGGCGGATCAATACCCGCTCCCGTTCCTGATGCGGCAGGTAGACAGAGGGACGCAGCGGGTCGTACAGCGAATCCAGCCCCGTTTCACGGCGACGCGCGTAACGCTGCCGGATCGCATCGGCCTCTCTATCGCTGTTCACGGCTGCATGGCTTCGAGGAAACGTTGGGCCAGTACTGGATAATCGTGCTGCGCAGAAACGTAACTGCGCCCGCGCTGGCCCAGCGCCGATCTTTCAGACTCGCTCATGCCATACACGCTTCTGACGGCATCGGCAATGGCCTGTGGATCTTCGGGAGTCACGGTAAACCCACACCCGCTTTCTCCTACCATGTCGTTGCCTGCTTCGATGGCCTGGACAATCGGTTTAGCCGCCATCATATAATCCATCAGCTTGTTGGGACTGATACCGAAGCGAAACAGCGACTGCCGCTGCAGACCAATGTAAAGCAGGTCCATCCTGTCGAGGAGTGCCGGTATCGCGCTCCTGGGTACTGGATCGAGGAAATGGATATTGTCCAACCCGAGTGAGTTTGCCTGCTGCTGAAGCGCCTCCTTTTCAGCACCCTGGCCGACCAGGATGTAGCTTACCGGCAGGTCACGGCTGAGCGCAGCCGCGCTGACCAGATGCTGAAGTGCATTGGCCAATCCATGAGCACCGGCGTAGCAGACCAGAAATCTCCCCTCCCGACGGAGTCTGTTGCACAGGGTGGCGTGTGATTCCGGCAGTTTCGTTGCATCGATATGCCAGGCATCGGCATGGATGCCGTTGGGAACATAGAGATATTTTTCCGCGACCATGCCGTGTTCAAGCAAATGACGGTCAGCGTATGGCAGCATCGAGACCACCTTGTCCGCCAGACGGCAGGCACGATTCTCCGCGTGCTGCATCAGCATAATGAAGGGATGGAATACGGACATGCCGGACAGCTCGATGGGGGAGAGCGGCCAGAGATCGTGCACCTCCCATACCAGAGTTGCAGCACAACCGGATGCAAGATGATGGGCAGGATAGATATCCAGCGGGTAAGTGGATGAGGCGATTACCGCATCTGGTTTGAAGCCGTCGATTACAACCTTTTCAGCCAACCGGTAGAGCTGCCAGACAAAACGGAATATGTTCATGGCCCGTGCCGCGCCATTTCCCTTATAGGAGGGGGTCTTGAGCCAGACATACTCGATACCGTCGATGGTCTCCCTACGAAAATCACCCTGCAGAACCACCCTTTTGCTGCGGACATGGGATTCCGAAGCCGCAACGATTCGAACCCTGTGCCCTGCCCTGCGCCACTCCTGCGCCATGAAGTAGGGTCGATACTCCATCCCATGTTCCGGCGATCCGGCGTAGTGATTGATCAGTAGAATCCGCATGCCTGCTCAAGAGGCAAGACGTCGGACGATTCTATCGGCACTGTCCCCTTCACCGTATGGCGTGCCCGTCTGTCCGGCAGTCCCGATCTGGCGCAGTATGCTGCTCGCCACCGCCTGCCCACTCTCAGGCGGGCACAATGTATTCCAACCCATCTCCACCAGCTCAACCCACTCGGTCTCGTTACGCAGGGTAACGCAGGGACGCTGGAAAAAGTACGCTTCTTTCTGCACGCCGCCTGAATCGGTGGCAATCAGTGCGGCGTTGCGTTCCAGCATGATCATGTCGATATATCCCACCGGGTCGATCAACGTGATGCCTCGCAGCAGACTCTGCCGGCCGGCTCTCTCCAGGGTTGCGCGGGTGCGTGGATGCATGGGCAGAATCACGGGAATTTCGGCCGATATCGTACTCAGCCCTTCCAGGATTGCCGCGAGCCGATCGGGATTGTCGGTATTTTCTGCACGATGCACCGTGCTGAGGATATACTGACCGGGATTCAGGCGCTGTGTATGCAGAATCCCGCTCTTGCGAAGCGCCAGATCACCAAAGTATAGCGCCGCATCATACATCACATCACCGGTCTGATCGATCAGGGCTGGAGAGATTCCCTCCCGCTCAAGGTGCCGGGTGGCGGTGGTCGTGGGTGTAAACAGCAGATCGGCCGCGTGATCGGTAAGAATCCGGTTGATCTCTTCCGGCATGCATTTATTGAAGGAGCGTAGTCCCGCCTCAACATGAGCAACGGGAATGTGCAGTTTTACCGCGGCCAACGCACCTGCCAGCGTGGAGTTGGTATCGCCGTAGACAAGCACCCAGTCCGGCTTCTCCTTCAGCATCACCTGTTCCAACGCCTCCAGCATACGGCCGGTTTGTGCGCCATGGTTGCCGGAGCCAATCCCAAGGTTGTGGCTGGGAGCCGGTATGCCGAGTTCGGAAAAAAAGACGTCCGACATGTTACTGTCGTAATGCTGCCCTGTGTGGATCAACAGCTCCCTGATATCTGGCACGGCGCTTAACGCACGGGATACGGAAGCCGCCTTGATAAATTGGGGGCGGGCGCCGATGACGGTACAGATTTTCATAGTAACAACCGCTGGTATAGTCCATGTAATTTCTTAAATTCGGAATCCCAATTATACATCTCCGCAACTGCCTGTCGGCCACGATGGCCCATGGCATCCGCCTCGTCGGGATGTTCGAATATCCAACAGATCGCTTCGGCAATGCCGTCCGGATCGAGCGGATCGACCAACAGCCCGGCATCGACCTTGCCTACAATTTCCCGCCACAACGGGAAATCGGAGGCGATCAACGGCAGTCCTGCAGACATGTATTCAAACAGCTTGTTTGGTTGTGCATTCAGATGATTTCTGGCTGGATGAAATAACACAAGCCCTGCCCGTGAGCTTGCCAGAAGCCCCGCCAGCTGCGTCCGGCTCTGCCAGCCCAAAAATTCAACTTTGGACCAGCCAGGCTGAGTGCGCATTGAAGCCTCCAATGACTGGGGATAAATAAGGCCGGCAAGTTTGAGAACTGCATTGTAGCTGTCAGGGACTTTCTCCATCGCGGCTACCATCTCTCTACCACCGCGGATATCGGTAATTCCGCCGGCAAACACTACTTGTCGGTTACGGCTGCTTTGAGGCGGGGAATCCGGCGTCTCCAGCTCTCCCCGCAGTGGGAAGTTCTGAACCAGCGTTGTTTTACCACCGATGAATCGGGTGGCTATCGCCGGTGTAGCGGCGACAATTGCGTCGAAAAAAGATTGGCCAACCCACTCGAACAGGTGGGCCAGCCAGGCTGCTGGGCGCCGCAGCCAGGGATGCAGCCAGGATTTATCCAGTATCTGATTGGGGACGTCTTCATGCACGTCGTAGATAACCTTCCTGCCCATCAACGACAACAGTATGCCTATCGGCAAAAGTTCCGGATCGTGAAACTGATACAGTGCGGCGCTCTCGCGTAGCGCGGCCCTGAACACCAGGAATGTAGTGATAAACATTCGCTGTAATCGATTTTTCGGGCTCGGCACAGCACGTATACGCACATTATGAACCGTTTCGTCTGCCGGATGCGGCGTAACGAACACAGTCTCATAGCCGGCATTCGCAAGTGAGCAGCACTCCTTGTGGAAAATCCGAATATCGAAAGTGGTATGAACAGTACTGAGATGGACAACCTTGTGAGTCATGGTATCAATGGGATATTTTCATTGGTGCTCCGTCGACAGTAGCGCTGATTTGCTACGGTTGGCAACGGCTCAACCCAGTGCCTCGACATACCAATCCATCGCAGCATCCAGTCCCTGCCCTATCCGGTGGCTCGGTGTGTAACCCAGCAGCCGACAGGCTTTGTCGATATCCGCCTGAGAGTGGCGCACGTCGCCGGGTCGAAATTCCCTATAGGTCGGTTCCACCCGCTTGAGCGCAGGCATGCGTTCGATCAGGCGATCCTGAATCATCCCGAACAGTGCCGTCAGGCTGGTACGGTCGTTTAACGCCACGTTGTAAACCTGATCCAGCGCCTGCCGCTGTTCCGTCATCGCGGCAAGCAGATTAATCTGCACCGTATTGTCGATGTAACAGAAATCCCGGCTGGTCTCGCCGTCGCCGTTGATGAATACCGCTTCGCCGGCAATCAGGCTGGATATCCATTTGGGAATGACCGCTGCATAGGCGCCGTTGGGATCCTGGCGCTTGCCGAAAATATTGAAGTAGCGCAGGCCGATTGTCCTGAATCCGTAGGTGCGCGCAAAAACGCCGGCGTAGAGTTCGTTGACCACCTTGGTCACTGCATAAGGACTCAGCGGTTTGCCTATTTTATCCTCCACTTTGGGCAGATCCGGATGATCGCCGTAGGTGGAGCTGGAAGCGGCGTAGACGAATCGCTTCACCCCGGCGTCCCGGGCGGCGATCAGCATATTCAGAAAGCCGTCGATGTTCGCCTGGTTGGTGCGCACCGGATCTTCGATGGAACGGGGAACCGAACCCAGCGCCGCCTGATGAAGCACATAGTCAACGCCGGCGCAGGCGCTGCGGCAGGTCTCCAGATCGCAGATATCCCCCTCTATAAAGCGGAAATCCGCACTCCCCGGTCGGCGTCCTGCATCCGCCAGCGCCTGATCGATATTGTGCTGATATCCGGTGGCGAAGTTGTCCAGCCCGATAATCGTTTGATTGAGCTTAAGCAGCGCTTCCAGCAGGTTGGAGCCAATAAAGCCGGCAACGCCGGTAATCAGCCAGGTGTACCTGTTGGTGCTCAGATGCGCCTGTATCTCGTGGTATCTGGTCATCGAATCCATCCAAGTGGTCGTCTGTCTACCGGGCCGGTGCCAAATCAGTCAGCCTCCCGGCGCGGCCACCTCTATAGACGCAGCCCATTCTGCATCGAGTGTTTGCAATACTGCGTTGGCACTCCGGACCCGCACGCCAGTCGGAACTTTACGCTGCTGTTAACGATAGCGCGAAGGGCGATGCCTAGCGGCAGTTTTCAACCACCGTTACGCCCGATGGCATAATAGGCAAACCCCCTGGCCTTCAGGTACTTGGGATCGTAGAGATTACGGCCATCAAAAATAACCGGGTCGGCGAGCGCTTCGGCAATCGCATCAAAATTCGGGCTGCGGAACACCTTCCATTCAGTGGCAACAGCCAGCGCGTCGGCATTGCGCAATGCGGCTTCCGGGGAGCGGCACAGCGAAAGGTCGCCGCGCGACCCGTAGATGCGCGCCGCCTCATCCATGGCTTCCGGATCGTAAGCCTGCACTCTCGCTCCTGCATCCCACAGCGCCTGCATCAGGACCCGGCTCGGCGCTTCGCGCATATCGTCGGTGTTGGGCTTGAACGCCAGACCCCAAAGCGCAATCACCTTACCCCGAAGATCGCCGCCAAAGTGGCTTTTGATCTTGTGGAACAACAACTCCTTCTGCCGGTAATTGACCTGCTCCACCGCCTCCAGGATCTGAGCATGATAGCCCAAAGCCCGGGCGGCACGCTCCAGCGCCTGGACATCCTTGGGAAAACAGGAACCGCCATAACCGATACCGGGATAGATAAAGTCATAACCGATGCGGGGGTCCGAGCCGATGCCGATCCGAACCTGCTCGATATCCGCGCCGACACGCTCGGCGATGTTGGCCAGCTCGTTCATAAAGCTGATTTTAGTCGCGAGCATCGCATTTGCCGCATACTTGGTCAGTTCCGCGGAGCGGATATCCATCGCGATCACGCGTTCGTGATTTCGATTAAACGGTGCATACAGCACACGCAGCAGTTCGCCGGTGCGCGGGTTGTCGGTGCCGATGATGATGCGGTCGGGTTTCATGAAGTCGTCAATCGCATCGCCCTCTTTCAGAAATTCGGGATTGGAGACGACATCGAATTCGATAGCGGTCTGACCGCGCAGCTCAAGCGCCGCGTCGATGCGGGCACGCACCTTGTCCGCAGTGCCCACCGGTACCGTCGATTTGTCCACGATTATCTTGTAGCCATTCATACACTCGCCGATTCCATCGGCAACGGAAAGGACGTATTGCAGGTCCGCGGAGCCATCCTCGTCCGGCGGGGTGCCGACGGCGATGAACTGGAAAAGACCATGCTCCACCCCCGCTGCCACGTCGGTGGTGAAGGAGAGACGCCCGGCCTCCTGGTTACTGCGCACGATCTGTTCCAGTCCGGGTTCGTAAATAGGCACTTCGCCGCGCCTGAGCATGTCGACTTTATTGTGGTCGACGTCCACGCAGACCACCTCGTTGCCCACGTCGGCCAGGCAGGCACCGGAGACCAGTCCCACGTAACCGGATCCGAATATTGTTACCTTCATAGCCTGTCCAGAGTGAATATCACGATAATGAGTCGCAGTAACGGCGACGGGAACGCGCGGATTTTAACACAGATTCCCAGGCGCCCCGTATAACCCCGGCCAACGCCAGGCTGGAGCCATTGCCCGGCAGACGCCTGGGCCACAAAGCCGCCGGTCTGTTTCGCAGAATGGGAGGAAAATGGGATTTCCGCCCCCGATTCACTCCGGGGACTTGTCTCCGAACTGGTGCCGGCAGAGTTCGGTATATTCCCCTTCGAGCCTTAGCAGCTCATCGTGACCGCCCTGCTCAACGATCCTGCCGTCTTTCAACACCAGAATCCTGTCAGCGTGCTTGACCGTGGAGAGTCGGTGGGCGATAACCAGGGTGGTCCTGTTTGCCGTCAGACGACCCAGCGCCGCCTGTACCATGCGCTCGGATTCAGTATCCAGCGCCGATGTCGCCTCATCGAGCAGCAACACCGGTGCGTCTTTTATCAGTGCGCGGGCTATCGCCAGACGCTGGCGTTGTCCGCCGGACAGGCGCACGCCATCCTCACCGATTCGGCTTTCGAATCCGCCGGGGAGGCGTTGTATGAATTCCAATGCATGAGCATCGCGTGCCGCCTGCTCTACCGCTTCCGGTGTCACTTTCCGTCCGGCGCCATAGGCAATATTGGCTGCCACCGTATCGTCGAACAGCACCGACTCCTGCCCGACATAAGAGAGGTTCGCCCGCAGCGAATCAAGAGTAAGCTCCTCTATATCGGTGCCATCCAGTAAAATGCTGCCGCTGTCCGGACTGTAGAAACGGGGTATCAGCGCAGCAACCGTGGTCTTGCCTCCGCCGGATCTTCCCACCAGTGCAATGGTCTCGCCCGGCGCCGCCTCGAAGCTGACCCCCTTCAGCGCATCCCGTTTCGCTGAGGGATAGCGGAATCCCACATTGCAAAATGTCAGCCGCCCCTGCACATCGCTCAGTCGGCGCTTGCCCGCATCCCTCTCCGGCTTTTGATCGATAAGTTCGAACACGTTTTCAGCTGCTGCAAGCCCTTTTTGCAGCGCTTCATTGATACTGGTCAGCCGCTTTATCGGACTGAAAATAAGACCGACCGCCGCCATCAGGGAGACAAATCCACCTACGGTCAGCTCACCCGCAACCGTTTCGTGAGTGCCCACATAGATCAGAACAGCCATCATCAGCGCGGCAGCCAGCTCCACCGCCGGCTCATGGGCCATGCCCGCTACTTTGGTTTTCATATTGTAGCGTCGTACCCAGTTCGCCAACCTGTGGAAGCGCTGTTCCTCGTAGTCTTTTCCGGCAAACACTTTGATCACTTTGTGCCCGCGCACCCCCTCTTCCAGCACATGGGTCATATCGCCCATCGCCTGCTGCAGACTGCGGCTTATCCGGCGCAGCCGCTTTGCCAGCAGCCTGACGATCAGCGCAATGATTGGCAGGAGTACAAACATGATCAGCGTCAGCAGCCAGTTGAGATAGAACATATAGCCGAGCAGGCCGACAACGATAATGCTGTCTTTCACCAGCACCGTGAGAACCTTGGTCGAGGCGTTGGTCACCTGGTTGACGTTGAAAGTCACCCGTGCGATGAGATTGCCGGTCGAATGGGCATCGAAGTAGGCGGTGGGCAAGGTCATTATGCGTTCGAACATCTGCCGGCGCAGGTCCAGTACCACTTTTCCGGCCACCCACTCGAAGGCGACGCTGTTGAGAAAACTCATACTGCCACGTAGCAAAAACAGCGCGATTAGAATCACCGGTGTCCAGCGGATCACATCCGGATCTTTGTCGACGAAAGTCCCATCCAGCATCGGTTTCAGCAGCGCCGGTATTGCCGGCTCGGTGGCGGCGAGCAACATCATGGCAAAGAGCGCAACACTGAACTGACGCCAATAGGGCTTGACGTAGGCAAGCAGGCGAAAATAGAGGTCGCGTCCGGTCACTGACTCCCCGGCTCTCCGCGGATGCTTTCCAGAATGCTGCTGGTCGACCGGCCATTCAGATAGGAGAGAACCCGCACCTCCCCGCCACCGGCGGTGACACAGTCGTAGCCGGCGATCTGATCCGGTTGGTAATCGCCGCCCTTGACCAGCAGGTCGGGTTTGACATCGCATATGAGCCGTTCGGGTGTGTCTTCCGGGAAAGCAATAACCCAGTCCACCGACGCCAGCCCGGCCAGTACCGCCATGCGCTGCGCCAACGTATTGACCGGGCGCCCCTCTCCCTTCAAACGGCGGACAGAGGCGTCGTCGTTGACCGCAACCAGCAACCGGTCGCCCAGTTTGCGCGCCTGCTGCAGATAGGCGACGTGCCCTTCATGCAGAATATCGAAGCAGCCATTGGTCATGACGATACGTTCGCCGCAGCTCCTCGCCTCGTCCAGCAGGAGCTTCAGCTGTTCCCGATTCACCACCGGGCTCCAATTCTCCTGCTGATGCAGTGCGCTGCGCAGTTCCGTGAGCGTAACGCTGCCGGCCCCCAGTTTTGCCACCACCATCCCGGCGGCCAAATTGGACAGTCCCGCCGCGTCGACGACGGTCATCCCCGCAGCGACCCCCGCGGCAAGCACCGCGATGACCGTGTCTCCGGCCCCGGTAACATCGAACACATCGCGCGCGCGCGTTGGAAGGTGCAGCGCCTCCCCCTCTCCGGGCAACAGCAGCATGCCACGTTCTCCGAGCGTGATAAGCAACGCATTCAGCCGCAGCCGTTGGCGCAGCTGCTCGCCACGCTCCACCAGAATCCGGTCGGAACCACAGTGTCCGACGATGGATTCAAACTCGGCCAGGTTCGGGGTCAACAGGGTTGCACCGGCGTAACGCTCGAAATCTGTGCCTTTGGGATCCACCAGAACGGGGATCTGCGCAATACGGGCGGCCTCGATCAACTCCTGCGGGCGCTGCAGTGTCCCTTTGGCGTAATCAGACAGCACCAGCGCACTGCAACCCGCAACTGTCTGCAGGCAGTGGGCCTGCATATCTGAAATATCGACAGTGCCAAGGCTCTGCTCAAAATCGAGGCGTATCAGCTGTTGGTGGCGGCTAATCACCCGTAGCTTGGTGATGGTCGGGCACGATGCCGTGCGCTGCAGCAGACACTCCACCCCGCTCTCCCGCAGGCACTTTTCCAGGATGAGGCCGGCATCGTCCTCCCCCACCACGCCGGCAAGACGCACCTGGACACCGAGGCTGCGCATATTGAGCGCCACATTGGCCGCACCGCCCGGGCGCTCCTCGACCTGATCGACACGCACCACCGGCACCGGCGCCTCAGGCGATATTCTTGCCGCGGGGCCCTGCCAATAACGGTCCAGCATGAGGTCGCCGACGACCAGGACGCGCCCTCGCGAGAAATCCGGGAGTGGGATTTGCATCTTTTTGGGGGACCACCTTGCTCAATAAACCGCATATAATATGATTCCCCCCCTGCCAAGGACAAGCTAAAACTTTGAATAACAAACCAATCCGCGATGGCCGATAGTCCAGCTTCAACGCTCTACTCACCCCGCTTCTGGCCTTCCTGGATCGGTCTGGGCGTCCTGTGGGTGTTCGCCAAATTGGTGCCGTATCGCGTTGCGTTGGGCATTGGCCGGGTTACCGGCCGGATTGCCTACCACCTGGCGTTCAGACGCAGGCATATTGCGGAAGTGAACATCTCTCTCTGTTTCCCCGACCTCTCCGCAAGCGAAAGGAGAGTGATCGTGAAAGAGCATTTCGCGGCAATCGGCATCAGTCTTTTCATGGTGGGTTTCAGCTGGTGGGGCAGCGACAGGAAACTGAAGCGGTTAACACACACCAGAGGCTTTGAGTACCTGGAGCGCTTGTTGAAAAAAGGGAAAGGCATTCTGCTGGTTGGCATGCATTTCGTAGACCTCGATCTCATCGGCCGCCTGCTGGGGCAGCACTATCCGTTTGCGGTTGTCTACCGACAACATGAAAATCCGGTTTTCGAGTTCGCGTTCGGCCGCTATCGCAAGAAACATTTTTCCCAGGCAATACCGAGGGATGACGTGCGTTCGGTGCTGCGCGCGCTGCAGCGCAACCAGATCGTCTGGATTGCACCGGATCAGGCGATGAAAGGAAAACATACGGTGGTGGCACCTTTCTTCGGGGTGCCTGCATCCACCACCACCACCATCTCCAGAATCGCCCGGATCAGCGGCGCACCGGTAATGCTCGGCTATGGTTACCGACTGCCCGGCGATCAGGGTTACCTGCTCGAGGCCAAGGCGCCGCTGGAGGCTTTTCCGGGCGACTCCATAGAAATCGATACCTGCAGAGTGAACCTGGCGATTGAGGAAGCCGCCCGCCTTGCCCCTGCCCAGTACCTCTGGTCTCACCGCCGTTTCAAGAAGCGCAGGGGACTGCCGGACCCTTACTGAGTAAACTGCGATAGAGCGCAAGATTGCCCTCTACCATGCCATCCACCGAGAATTCATCCTTCATCAATCGGATTCCGGACTTCCCCATGCGCTGCGCCAGGTCGGAATTCTGCAACAGTTGGCGGATTGCCCGGGTAAGGGCCGCCGATTCGCCCGGCGGCACCAGCAAGCCATTGGCGCCGTCGCGTACCGCTTCCGGAATTCCGCCGGTATTGCTGGCAACAATAGGTATACCGGCGCTGGCTGCCTGCAGCAGCGCAACGCCGAGTCCCTCGATCAGCGCGGGGTGAACGAGCAGCTCGAGACATGGGAGAATTTTTGACAGATCGTCCCGAAATCCGGCCAAAGTGACCCGCTTCTCCAGTCCCAGAGAGCGGATCCGGGAGCGGATCTCCGCTTCCAGCGGCCCCTTGCCGAGTAACAGAAGATGCAACTCCGGAAACTGCACCGCCAGTTGCACCATCGCTTCCAGTGCGAACCTGTGTCCCTTGCGCGGAATCAACTGCGCCACAACCGCAATCACCCGGGCATCCGCCTGCAATCCGAACTCGTGGAGAAACCAAGCCCGCTCACAACGTCTGGCGTAGAGATCGGCATCCACCGCGCTGCGCACGCATATCACCTTGTCGGCAGGAACTCCCTGGTCAAGCAGCACCTGGCGTATGCCCTCGGAAATCGCGATTACACGACGAAAGAGTCGATACTTGGGACCGACCAGAAATCCCGGTTCCAGGTTATCCACCCTGCGCGTCAACACCGCCGGCACTCCCGACAATCCGGCTGCGATTCCGCCCAGCAGATCGGCTCCCCTGCGGCTGTGCAGATGGACCAGATCGGGCCGCTCCCGCCGGATGATTGTGTTGAGACGGAATATCACACCCAGATCCAGATCTCCTGCCATACGCATCTGATAAACCCTGGCGGTTGCAGCATCCACCCTTGCGCCCAACGCACCAGCCGTTGGCACCGCCAGCAGGTTCTGCACCCCCCTGTCCGCCAATCCTTCGAGCAGATAGAGCACCTGCCGGGCGCCGCCATAGAGATGCATACCGGATTCCACGTGAAGTACTTTCATGTTTGGTTGAGGTGTTGGGTTTTCAGCAATAAACGAATAGGAAAAATCTGGAAGTAGATACCTGTTTCCCTGGATGTGCAAGTGGAGCGGTGCTGCCCGTCGCCGATTGTTCAACCGGAGATTCAGTTTGTTATTATTGACATTGAGATCCTGTCTCACGGGTTTTTTTCCATGCCTCACTTGAAATGTCAGCCTGATGCGCAGTGATTCCGCTCCTCCGGACATTGCCGTACTTGCCTCCTTCTCCGGCGAAGGCGGCGTCGAGCGAATGCTGCTCAACCTGGTAAACGCCTTTGCCGGCCGTGGCTATCTGACAGATTTGCTGCTGATCAGATCGAACAGCAGACACCTGGACGAGATTCATCCGGCGGTACGCCGCGTCGATCTGGGAAGTCGCCATACAGGCACCAGCCTGCTGCCGTTGACGGGTTATCTGAAAACGCGCAATCCGCCGCGTATGCTGGTGGCAAAAGACAGGGCTGGCCGCCTGGCGGTGAAGGCGCGCAGACTGGCCGGCGTGAATACCCGTCTGGTAGTCAGGCTGGGCACCAATCTTTCCGAGGCACTGAAAAACAGATCCGCGCTGCAGCGATGGATGAGGCTGAAGCCGATTCGTAAACACTATCCCGACATTGACCACATTATCGCAGTCTCCGCAGGCGTAGCCGAAGACACGCGCAAGATATCCGGTGTGAATCCAAACAGGATCAGCGTGGTGAGAAACCCCGTAATCACTCCCAGAATCAAGCTATTGGCAGCGGAAAAGGCTCCCCACATCTGGTTGAGCGATAAACGCTTTCCAGTAATCATCGGCGCCGGCCGGCTGACCCTGCAAAAGGATTTCACCACGCTGATCCGGGCATTCGCCGAGTTGTCCCAAAAACTGGAGGCGCGGTTGATTATTCTGGGGGAGGGGGAGCGGCGCGATGAATTGTCACAACTGGTGGCGCAGCTGCGGTTAAAGGAAAAGGTTGAACTGCCCGGGTTCACCCCCAATCCATATGCCTATATGGCTGCGGCCGATCTGTTCGTACTCTCGAGCAGATGGGAGGGTTCGCCCAATGTACTGACCGAAGCGATGGCATTGGGCACACCGGTGGTCTCCACCAACTGTCCTAGCGGCCCGGACGAGATGCTGGATGGCGGCCGGATTGCCCCGCTCGTTCCGGTAGGGGATTGCGGAAAGCTCGCCGCCGCAATGGAAATGGTGCTGCGGAATCCGCCGCAGCCAGGCGCAATGCGGGCTGCCGTCAGAGAGTACGAGGTGGAGCTCAGCGCCACCAGGTATCTGGAGATACTCGGTCTAACACAAGTGGATGATTAACGTCTCTGATGCGTGTCGATTTTCTGCAGCTCAAACGCCGTTACGGATTGTGGTCTACCCACATCGATCCGGCCCGTATCGTTTATCGCAGACGCAAGGACGAGTGGCCTGCATATGTAAAACATTGGCCGTTTTTAGCATGCCCCGGTGCATGGGACCTGTCCGATACTGAATATGCACCGTTTCGACTGGAACAGATGCAACAGCTGTTCGAGGAGAATCTCCCTTATCAGGAAACGGTATTCTACCGGCGCATGTTGGACGAGCTGGAGCGGAACGGTGTCACTCATGCGCCGAAACTGGCATCGCGCACCGCGGTGGACGCCTATTTTTCCCGTCTGGAGGATCTATACAAGAGTATGCGTGAACATGGATTCCAGGCTCGCTCTCCGCAACAACTGCAGCAAGAGAGGGAGATCACCATACGAGTCGGGCGCGACGGTACTGTAATCAAATCGGGTGAAGGCACACATCGCCTGGCACTGGCGCGTATATTGGGTTTCAAAAGGGTGCCGGTAGTGGTCGATCTGGTGCATACCCAATGGGTCAGGGCTTGTATCCGGCGATTTGAGGAGGCGCCATTGCGCGCGGTTCAGCTGGGACTGGAATCCCTTTCCACCGACACGGAGTAGCCGAAGAACGGATCCAGATCCTGCAGCACCCGGTCAATGTAGATCAGGTCTTCGGCGGCCAGGTGTTTACCGTAACCGCCGACCACGCCGCTGCGGACTTTGAAACTCTCCGGATCGGCGGCATTCCGGGGCGAGAGAAATCCCTTGCCTAACCCTCCCTGGTTTTCCAATTTGCGCATATTATCGAAGCGACTGAAATCTATCGCCTGATGTACAAATTCCGGGTTTGGATCGAGGCCGAGCAGCGCCACAGCGGCAGTTAAAAGCGCCTCGGGTCTGCTGTGCAGCTCGGCGTAGGCAATCCACAGTACATCGGATTTTCCGGACAGGCGCTCCCGCCAGGCATTCATCACAGCGACCATTGCCGCCGCACCCCGCTCCTTATCCCGCACCAGCTCCGCAATACTCCCCTGAAATAGCCTCCGGGAGCGTTTACGGGCATGGAAATAGAGTGATACGAGCACATCACGGGGATCACGGTGAACAACCATAACCGGTTTGTCCAGCAGCGCGGATTCTGGACAAATATAGAAGCCCAGCAGGCGACGGCGGACACTGGAAGTCATCCGGTGGCTCCAGATCTCATGGCTGTAGAGAATATTCGGCAAGACTGTCGACGTTTCGTCGTAACCTCCGATATCAAGCTGTTCTCCAAAATGCAGGGAAAGATACTTGCTGAGCATGACCCGGAACCAGGTGCGCCCGCTTTTGGGTACGGAGAGGACCAGCGCGCTGGCCTGCCTGTAACGAGCCCCCTTGCGGGAGATATTCCAGGTTACCGAAGGCGTATAGACTTTCATGGAACGGATATTCAGCCAACGAAAAACGATTGGAAGATAGTTTACCAGATCGGGACGGTCCGGTTGATATAACCCTGCTGCAACCAAAGAGATTCTGGTATAGACTCCCAGAATCCAACCGCCATACCCATCATTGCTTCAACCGCTCGCCGTGACTCGCCCGCTATTCTCAATCTTTATCCCGACATACAATCGAATTGATACGCTCCCGCGGGCTTTGGAGAGCGTAGCCTGTCAGCATTTCAGAGATTTCGAACTGATTATCGTCGACGATGGCTCCGAAGACGGAACCGGTGAGCTGGTTAACCGCTGGAAACAGCATTTCAACGGCAGACTCAGATATTTTTGGCAGGAGAATCAGGGCAAACACGTTGCGTATAATCTGGCGGCTCGGGAAGCGGAAGGTGAACTGCTGGTTCTGCTGGACTCCGACGATGTCATGCTTCCACACGCGCTCGCTACGCTGGAACAATGCTGGCACTCGATTCCCGTAACAGAACGGGAGCACTATGCGGGGGTCGAAGGACTTTGCCGGGAAAGCAGCGGGAAGCTTCATGGAACACCGTTTCCGGAGAATGGCATGGATTCGGATTACCTGGAAATCACCCGTAAACATGGCGTCACCGGGGAAAAACGCCACGCAATTCGCGTGGATGTATTACGCCGGTTTCCGTATCCAGTGGTCGCGGGAGAACGCCATATCAGACCCGGTTTTGTCTGGAAACGAATAGCGCATCACTACCGATTTCGTTACATTAACACCATATTGCAGATCGTGGATTTCCGGACCGACGGACTAACCCGCAATGCCTCTTTTCGGCGTCTGCGAAACCCGGGAGGATTATATCTGTACTGGCGCGATGACCTGCTACACCATCAACGTTATCTAAACAAACGTCAACAACGATATTCGGCTGTACAGTACATTCGATATGGCTTTTTGAGTGGTCACGGCCTCAGAAATCAATGGGAAGAGATACCTGATAAACATCAATGGCTGCTGGCATTGCCAAAAGGTGTTGGCAATTACCTGCTGGACCGGCTGAAAAAATTGTCCCGCCGCTGATACACGGCTTTGCTCAAGAGCACTCTTATCTCATGGAAATCGATTCAGGCGCAAAAACATTTATCAGGTTCACCGGTGTCAACAGGCGGAGTCTGGCCAGCTGGACAGGAACTCTGGGACTTGCGGGTGTCGCGCTGGGGCTCGGCGCTTCCACGGCAGCGGTCAATATCGGAATCTTGCTTCTATTACTCGGCGCTGTTCTGGTACTCGACGATATCGTTGATTCAATAGGAATCGGCAACGCCTTGTTGGCTGCCGCGCTGACCGCATTTTTACTCTTTGTCACACTCTGGGCTATTTATCACTTTGGGATTGACGCGCATGCGGCCTGGAAGGAATTCGGCACCCTGGCAAAGATTGCTGGCCTGCCATCCCTCGCTGCAGGATGGTGGTTGTCGCGCGGACACCTGAGATACCACCATTTGCTGATATTATTTTCCCTGAGCGTGATTATCGGCTGTATCGGAGGTCTCAATATCGAGATGCTGCTCCGCACCCCTTTTGCAGGCAAAGAGATCATCATCACCAATTTGAACCGCAATGAACTGGGATTTCTCGCCGGCATCCTGTTCATGATCAGTGGCATCTCTCTGCTGCTCGATGAGCGGGCAAAGTCATCTCTTCCAGGTTCCGGCCCAGTCTGGAATATACTTTTTATCCTGACCGCAGGCTTGACAGGATTCCTTGTGATCACTTCCCAATCCAGAGCCATAATCCTGGGCATCTGTATAGCTCTGGTAGCGACTTTCTGCATTAGAATCCTATCTACCAGACATAAGATCGGGCGGCCAGGTCGCAGGTATGCGTTGATTGCAATTTCGACATTGGTCCTGCTTGGTTTGATTACGTTCAGCCCACTGGGCCAGGTACTGAGCAAACGCTTCGACGGCATTGAAAAAAGTCTCTATTTGTTGACCAACCTTAACGGGGAACCGCTACCGGACTTTAAAGACAATAAGCGGCTTCTGATGTGGCAGGAGAGTATTT
Source organism: Gammaproteobacteria bacterium (assembly GCA_020445405.1). GTDB lineage: Bacteria > Pseudomonadota > Gammaproteobacteria > Chromatiales > Chromatiaceae > HKST-UBA178. Next base: position 32,007 of record JAGRGQ010000014.1, read on the forward strand.
CCCTGATTGCCGTCGCACCGCTGACCGGGCATGGACCAGGAACGGCACCTGCCCTGATGGCCAAATCTCCCCACACAGAGATCAGGCACTATAGTCATTTCCACAGTCTCTGGCTGCACTGGGCGGTAATCATCGGTATTCCTGGCGCGCTGGGCTTCGCCGTGCTGTTTCTTGCACTCGCAGCTCAAAGTGCCCGGGATGCCGTCAGGCATGACAGGCACATCAGCTGGTCGGCACTGGGGCTGTGGGTCTACTTTTTTTTCGTAACCCTGGTTCAGCTGCGCATCAATCATTCGTCCGGGCAGGCGTTTGTGATACTTGTCGGGGGAATGAGCTATTACTGCGCGTTCGACACACGCCTCGGCAAACCAGGAAGATGAACAGTCGGGAATTTACCGATAACACCCAGGTTCTATCGAGAATTTTTCTGGTTGGTTGTTCGCGCTCGGGTACTACGTTGGTTCAACGTACCCTGACGGAACGCTACCAGCTCTACACTTTACCGGAGACCGACTTCTTCGGTCTGTTAGTGGGTGGCGGCCTGGGCGCACTGGCTTGCAGACTTGGCATTTCCCGCTCAAGAAAAGTCTACTGGCGAGCATTCGACCGACTGACACGACTGCTTCCGGCCGATGCCGCGTCTGAGACGGAGCAGCACAGCTGGCGGTTGCGCCCGTTGATCGACCGATTCGTTGAAATACTGGACCGGAAGGCACTCGATGCGGAAGAGTCCGGCTGGCTGGAGAAAACGCCAAAACATTTCCGACACACAGGTCTCATACACCGTTGCATTCCCGGAGCGCAGATAATCCATGTCGTGCGACAGGGATCTGAGGTAACGGCATCCATCCGCGACAGAGCCAACCGCTTCCCGGAGCAGTTCGGAAGGCAGCACAATCCCGAATACGCGGTAAAACTCTGGAACCGCAGTGTTAGAACTGCGTTAACAGACGCGAAGCGTGGACGGGCGCTGGTGATAATGTATGAAGACTTCGTCGACAATCATGAAAAGTTGGTCCGCATGATCGGAGAGCAGCTTCATCTGAAGCAACGCCAGCAGAACATGGAAACAGTGCCGAGAATTATAGATTCGGCCGAGCAGTGGAAGAGTAACTCGTTGGAAGAGATCCGGCCGGCGACATCGAAGTTCACCGAAGTGTTCGACTCCGATACCAGAACCTTCATTTTAAAAAATCTGGACACGCGCGCTTATGAAGCACTGGCTCCGCTTGCTTTGTCTGTCTCGCGACAATCCGATTGCTGAAAAAACCCGTTGAAAATGGACTCAGCCTCTTCCAGCGAATACATCGCGTTCACCACGTTCGGCCAGTAACTGCTCTGGCCCAGGCAGAAGGCTTGCGGCATATTGCGCTTGAAGGAGACCGGAATGCGCTCCATACCCATTGCCGCCAGCACTGCGGCACGATGTTTCCCGCTGGTGACGACAAACACCGCATCGTCACCCCGGTCGAGCACATGGCCCTGTATATGTCCAAATATATTGGGCTGATACCCGTGCTGTTTAACCGACTCACTGACCGCCTGTAAACGATCCAGATGGAACAATATTTCAGCATCGTTGTGTGGCCCTATCAACGGATGCACCGACTTCTTGTGCGCAATCCGCCCGGGATTCCTCCGTCGCATGGCGTCCCAGGGCGGAATAATCAGATAAGGCGAATGCTGCTTCGATTTTGCGTCAAAAGCAGTCTCCGTCAGCCGGCTGTGGTAAAAGCAGGCGTACAGGGAGTCGGGCTGATTCCGGGCATAGTAATCACGCAGTATTGCAGCCGCACCTTCCCGATTTGATTCAATCAGCAGGCATGCAGTGCGTACAAACGGATTTTCATCGTCATCGTACTTCTGCTGAATAATGTTCCGGCACTTCGCTATGGGCACATCGAAAGAGAACCGTCCATCCACCGATGGCGCCGTGCGCAAATGTAAATCCAGATGCGGCAAGGAGCGCAGGTCGTTCAAAACGCCCCGAATACCGAATTTAAACAACTGTTGAACTCTTCTGAGTGGCATCTGTCTTGTGCTGATCTATCGATGGACGGGAAGCGGAAAGCATTCAGTATCCCCAAGCTGATCCGACTGCACTATATACATTTAATCTGGATTTGCGCTTTGCTCCCGCTTTCGGACCGGGTTATTTTCTTCGTTGCAGCCACTACCTCTTCAACGCCGATTGCCGCCATACAGTTGAATTCGCCATTGCATGTGGGCGAGCGCCTGCAGGGTGAACAGTTGAGTTTGTGATACAACACCAGTGCGTTGTCCCTTGTAGTCTCCAGATACGGACAGGTTGATCCGAACAGTGCAACCGTAGGCGTTGCGAAGGCTACGCCCATATGGGTCAGTCCGGTATCCACGCCGACCAGCAGTTTCGCCCGGCAGATCAACGCGGCAGCCTCAGCCAGAGTTGTTCTACCGGTCAGGTTGACGATCTTCCCATCCAGTCTCCTGGAAACCCGTTCAGAGGCTTCCCGGTCGCCGACACCTCCGAGCATGACCGGCGGCACGGCAAACTCCTGGCTCAGGCGCAGCACAAGCGCCGCCCAACGCTCCTCAAACCAGTGCTTCTGAGGCCTGGTGGTAAACGGGCAGACGACCAGATAACCGGATGACAGGCCCTCCCTCTCAAGCAGTTGCGATACGGATCGGCGATCGGATTCGCCAAGCGCCACCTGCATTTCAAACGCACCTGTGGCCAACCCAAGTTGCTGTCCGAGGAAAAGGTATTCAGAGCCGATGCGATCCGGATCACCCCCGCGTGGCATCACCCTCGACATCAGCCACTGGCTGCCTTCCCGGGAACCGAGTCCGATCCTCTCCCTGGCGCCGGAAAACCACGCAAGAACGCCGCTCTTCAATAATCCCTGCAGATCCAGCACCGAGTCGAATTGCCTTCTCATCAACTCCCGGCGAAACCTGCTTATTTCCCGCCAGAGCGCGAAAAAGCGGTTCTTTTCCCAGAGCTGCCTCCAGTCGGACTTTGGCCAGATGATCACCTCGTCCAGCTCGGGGTGGTGTATCAGTAATGGTGCCGCTGCCGGCTCCACGAGCCAGCTCAACCTGGCACTTGGAAAGCTTTGCTTCAATGCACTGATCAACGGCGAGGCGAATACCACGTCGCCGATGGCACTGAGACGGATAATCAGAATGTTGTCGCCATTGTTCATCGTACGAATGCGATAGCGCTGCAACCGAAGTTTTCGTTTACGCCTGGTATCGAGATATCGAAGCACACTTGCCGATCGGCGCCGGAGAAATTATTCAATCAATGGACCACATCGGAAAGCGCGCCGGTTATTGTAACCCGGATATTGAATCTTTATCATGATACGCTAACTTTCAGGTGCGTGAAAAATAAGCTGTGGCGTTACAGACCGCTCCCAGTTCCGCAGCTTAACGTTCATTGCGCAGCTGTTTTCCGGAGATGCCTAGAAAGCGGCCCAGACCAGACCTCCGCATGCTGCTATCCATAAAATACAATTTCCTGTTCGTGCATATCGCCAAGACCGGTGGCACCAGTGTACGCGCCGCGCTGCAACCACTGCGCTGGCGCGATCCCTGGTACTATGCACAGTTTATCTGCTCCCGGCTAAGCCACGCGAGCGGCCACCGCATAGGCAGTAAATTCCCGCGCCACGCGCGCATCATCGCGGCGCAGGAGATGCTGCCCGAGGAATTTTTCAGGGCGCTCTTCAAATTTGCGATGGTGCGCAACCCCTGGGACCTGCAAGTAAGCTCCTACCACCATATCCGCAGGGAGCGACCGCACCTGATTGACCATCTGGAGGACTTCGAACAGTTCATTCGCTGGAAACTGGATCCGGAGCGCCCGTACCAGTACCACATCGATACGTCAATCCAGTCGCAACTGGACTATCTGGTCGACCGGAGCGAAAACCTCCTGGTCGACTACATCGGTCGCTACGAAAACCTGCACGACGATTTCCAACATGTCTGCGAAGTGCTGGACATTAAACCAACGCGGCTGCCCCACAAAAGGGAGGCCAGGGACCGGAAGAAGGATTACCGCAGCTACTATTCGGATGAACTGGCATCACTGGTGGAAAACTATTTCGCCAGAGATATCTCTGCTCTGGGCTATAGGTTCGACCCCTGATCGGCCTCCACCCGGAACCGGGACCTTTTGCAGAACCATCTTAATGGCGCATGCCGGAACGACTGAAAATGTCGCTTCCGGACTGAGACCGACTGTCCGCTCAACCCGCGGGTGTTGTATTCAGGCTAATCCTTTAATTGATATACGGCGCCGCAGTAGGGACAGCTGACACGCTCGCCGCCTTTTTTCAACGGGATATAGACTCTCGGGTGAAGCTCGGCCGGATTCGTGCCTGCATTGGGACAGCTCAGGGGAAGCTGCTTGCGGCTCACTTCGATCACTTTGCGGGCGGTTGCGGTTGCTTCGGACATCGCTCTCTCCAGACACTCAAATATAAGTCAACCATTCAGGGTGCTGCTTGCGGCGCCCCTCCACCTGGTCGAAATAGAGCGTCTGCAGTCGCTCGGTGATCGGGCCGCGGGTGCCGTCGCCGATGACCCGGTTGTCCAGCTCGCGAATGGGCGTCACTTCCGCAGCGGAACCGGTGAAGAACGCCTCATCCGCGATATAGATTTCGTCCCGGGTTATGCGTCTTTCCACAATCTCCATTCCCAGCTCTTCTCTGGCCAGCGTCATTATGGTTTTACGGGTAATCCCGTCCAGCGCGGAGGTCAGGTCGGGCGTGAAGATTGCGCCGTCGCGTACGATGAAGATATTCTCACCCGATCCCTCCATCACATAGCCGTTGGTGTCCAGCAGCAGCGCCTCATCATAGCCATCGGTAAGCGCCTCCTGCAATGCCAGCATGGAGTTGGTGTAGTTGCCGGTGGACTTGGCGCGGCACATGGTGACGTTGACATGGTGGCGATTAAACGACGAGGTGCGAATCCGGATCCCCTTCTTCAGATTCTCCTCACCCAGATACGCACCCCACTCCCAGGCGGCTATTGAGGTATGAACCCTCAGATTGTCGGCTCGCAGGCCCATCCCCTCGGAACCGAGAAAACAGAATGGACGGATATAGGCTGACGACAACCCATTGATCCGCACCGCCTCCACCTGCGCCGCGTTCAGCGTCGCCGCATCGTAGGGTACTTTCATTCCCAGAATTCGTGCCGAATCCAGCAGTCTGCGGGTGTGATCCTCCAGGCGAAAGATGGCCGGGCCGCGATCGGTCGCATAAGCGCGGACCCCCTCTATCACGCCCATACCATAGTGCAGCGTGTGGGTCAGCACGTGGATCTTTGCATCGCGCCAGGGCACCATCTCTCCATCAAGCCAGATCCACCCGTCACGATCTGCGAAATTCGACATCTCTCTTCTCCAAACGGCAATAGAAAACCGCCTCCAGATGAGGCTGAAAACGACTGAACCACCTGCCAGGCAGGTTATCAGGCCTGCTACCGCATCTTACCAAAATCTGCATGCGGGAAACGCATGCTTTATCTTTATATCACGCCGGATAACATTACCGCCTGCCACTGTCGCGTGACCAGACGCCGCTCTTCCAGCAACTCCCCTTCGCCAATCAATCCAGGCAATTCACCCAATGCATTGCGATGGAAAACGGCGCGCAGTTTCCGGTAGGCGTCCGACAATCCGTCCGCGGCCTCCCGTTGCAGCAACCGATGTGCGGCCAGCGACTCCAACAGGCGGATGTTATCCGTCCACTTCAGTAGATCGGGGTGTTTGAATGCCCAGCGCAGGACAGCGTATTGAACCATAAATTCGATATCCGTGATACCGCCAACCCCCTGTTTTATATCGAAACCCAGTTTGCCGCTCTTGTCCTGCGCGGCGCGCATCTTCTCCCGCATCTCACACACTTCGGCACGCAGCTTTTCAGGATCCCTCTCGCGTCCCAGCACGTCCTGCCTGATCCGTTGAAAACGCTCTGCCACCTTTCGGTCTCCGGCGACAAAACGCGCACGCAGCAATGCCTGATGCTCCCAGGTCCAGGCGTCTTCCTTTTGATAGTGCTCAAAGGCATCGAGTGAGCTGACCAACATGCCCGAATTTCCATTGGGGCGCAATCGCATATCGATTTCGTAGAGCAGGCCGGACGAGGTGCGGGTGGTGAGCATGTGGATAATCCGCTGCCCGAGTCGGACGTAGAAAACATCGTTGGAAACCTGGCGCTCACCGGAGGTAACGGCATTCGTTTTTTGACTTCCATGCAGAAACACCAGATCCAGATCGGATTTATATCCGAGTTCCAGGCCCCCCAGCTTACCGTAGCCGATAACCGCAAAACCCTTGTCTCCCGCTGCAACACCCTCGGGATAGCCGTATTTTGCAGTCAGGTCCCGCCAGCTGTGCTCCAATACCTGGTGCAACAATGTCTCCGCAATGTCCGTCAGATAATCGCTCACCACCATCAGTGGAATAATGCCCGTGATATCGGCGGCGGCAACACGCAGTTTGTTGCTGTTGGCGAACTGACGCATACGATCCAACTGCTGTTCCTGATCGTCCGGATCGGCAGCCGACAGCAATGCGTCCAACTCGAGCCGGAGATCCTTGCCGTTCAAAGGAGAATAGAGCCGTCGCGGATCCAGCATTTCATCCAGCAACAGCGGAAACTGGGTTATCTGCTGGGCAATCCATGGACTGATTCCGGCGAGGCGCACCAACTGGGAAAGCGCTATCGGGCTTTCAAGCAGCAGCGCCAGATAGGCCGTTCTTTGGGTGATCGCCTCGAGCAGATTGAGCAGTCGCTCCAGCGTTACGTCCGCGTTCCCCGAGTTGCTGACCGCCGCAAGCATCAGTGGCATCAACTGCTCCATGCGCTCCCCCCCGCGTGTGCCCAATCCGCGGTACGCCAGGGAATTGCGGAAAGCCTCCAGTCGGCCGAGTACCTGCGCCCCGTGACTGAAGCCGGCCTGTTCCAGAAATTCAATTGCCTGGTCACCCTCCACCTGACACTCCCAGACCGCCTGCAGACGTTGACCGGCCGGGTCCTCTTCTGTGTGCGGGGAGGCAAAAACCTTGTCAAAATTTTCCTGAACCCGCTTGCGGTGCCGCTTCAACTGCTCGGAAAAAGCGCGCCAGCCAGGGTAGCTCATGGCGCGGGCGAGACGAAGGCGCCCCAGATCATCCTCGGGCAGCAGATGGGTCTGACGATCCTGCCAGGCCTGCAGCCGGTTCTCCGTCAGGCGTAAAAACACATAGGCCTCCGTCAGATCCTGAACGTCGGAATCCGGCAGCAGTTTCCGTTCGGCCAACAGCGCCAGAACCGGCACTATCGGACGGCGCTGTAACTCAGGATCGTGCCCCCCGCGAATCAGCTGAAAGGCCTGACCGATAAACTCTATCTCGCGAATGCCTCCCGGTCCCAGTTTGACATTGTCGGCGATACCCTTGCGCAGAAGCTCCCGGCCAATCAGGCGCTTCATTTTCCGGATTGACTCAAAAGCGCCGAAATCCAGATAGCGGCGGTAGACGAAAGGTCTGAGCATCGCCATAAGCTGGGTTCCCGCCGCTGCCTCTCCGGCTATCACCCGCGCCTTGATCATCGCATAACGCTCCCAGGCACGCGCATGGGTCGCGTAGTAGTCCTCCATTGCATCGAAACAGATGGCCAGTGGACCGGCGTCGCCGAACGGACGCAGCCTCGCATCCACACGGAACACGAAACCATCGACTGTTTGGGCGCTCAGCGCCTTGATCAGCTGCTGGCAGAGACGAATGAAAAACTGTTCATTGGATATTCTGCGCGCCCCTTCGACCTCACCCTGTTGCGGATAAGTGAATATAAGATCGATATCCGACGAGAGATTCAGCTCGCGCGCGCCCAGTTTACCCATACCGAGAACGAGCAGAGATTGCTGCTCCCCTGACTGACTGCGGGGCACTCCCCAGGACTTCAGCGCCCAGTCATACAACAGATCCAGCGTCTGCTGAACCATCGCATCCGCCAGTGCGGAGAGATCTTCCAGCGTCTGGAAAAGCGGCGCGGAACGCACCAGATCCCGCCAGATTATGCGCACCAGCTCCCGGCGGCGCACCTGCCGCAGCTGCCGGTGCAGATCAGCTTCTGACGTTACCCCCGCGAGCTTCTCCCGCAGACGCTGCGCCATCTCCCCAGCCGGGTATTGACGCTGCAGATCCCCGCTGTCTGCGAGTTCCACGAGCAAGGCCGGCTCCCGCATACAGCTCTGGACGACATAGTCGCTGCCCTCCCAGACCCGGTGCAGTTGATCAACAAAAGCGCCATCCGGTTCAAACCTCAGGCTCTGCCCGGCAGCAGCCTGCCGCCAGGCCCCCCAGCGATGCTCGACCTCTTCACGCAATTTTTCCGTTAGATCCATAGCATTTTCCGTGTTGGATAATTGGCTGGCGCCCTTTCCGGAAACAACCTCCCCCATCAACCCAGCTATCGAAGCAGCTCTATGGGGGCGCCCGAAGGAAGTGCCCTTGGGGTGCGCCCGAAGGAAGTGCCCTTGAGGCGAAAATACCATCCAGCATCCTGTCGAATTATCCGGACCCCGCCCTTTTGCCGGGGTGACGAGGTTTAGATGCCCAAGTTTCTCCGGTAAATGGGTGTCGGCATGCATCTAATGCCGGAAACCGGGCAGCGTTGCTGTAATTCTACAGACAACCGGCTTTCAATTGGGGGGAATGTGTACTCTCTACAGATAAAAAAGCCCCGCCGAAGCGGGGCTTTAGGAGCTGGGAGTGGTACCCGGGTGAGCGTTACATCATGCCGCCCATGCCGCCCATGCCGCCCATGCCGCCCATGTCAGGCATGCCGCCGCCAGCCGACTCTTCCTTCGGCGCCTCGCCAATCATCGCTTCGGTGGTGATCATCAGGCCAGCCACGGAAGCGGCGTTCTGCAGCGCGGTGCGGGTCACTTTGGTCGGATCGAGTATACCCATAGCCACCATGTCGCCGTATTCGCCGTTGGCGGCATTAAAACCGAAGTTGCCTTCGCCCGACTTGACTTTGTTGACGACCACTGAAGCTTCGCCGCCGGCATTCGAAACAATCTGGCGCATCGGCTCTTCCAATGAACGGGAGGCAATGCTGATACCGACATCCTGATCGTGATTGTCGCCTTTTAGGTCAGTCAGAAACTGCAGCGCACGGATAAGCGCAACGCCACCGCCCGGCACTATACCCTCTTCAACTGCAGCACGGGTGGCGTGCAGAGCGTCTTCGACACGCGCTTTCTTTTCCTTCATCTCCACTTCGGTGGCAGCACCCACCTTGATCACCGCAACACCGCCGGCCAGCTTGGCCACGCGTTCCTGCAGTTTCTCGCGGTCATAGTCCGAACTGGTCTCTTCGATCTGGGCGCGAACCTGCGCAACCCGCGCCTTGATATCGGCCTCCGAACCGGCACCATCGATAACCGTGGTCTCTTCCTTGGTAACCTGAATCTTCTTTGCGGTACCTAGTTCGTTCAGGGTAGCCTTCTCCAGGGTCAGACCCACCTCTTCGGCGATCACGGTGCCGCCGGTCAGGATCGCAAGATCCTGCAGCATCGCTTTACGGCGGTCGCCGAAGCCCGGTGCCTTGACCGCGCATACCTTGACGATTCCGCGGATGGTGTTGACAACCAATGTCGCCAGTGCCTCGCCTTCCACATCCTCCGCCACTATCAACAGCGGCTTACCGGACTTGGCGACACTCTCCAGGACCGGCAGCAGATCGCGGATGTTGGAGATCTTCTTGTCGTGCAGCAGAATATAGGGATCTTCCAGATCGACCGACATGCTCTGCTGATTGTTGACAAAATATGGAGAGAGATAACCGCGATCGAACTGCATGCCCTCGACCACATCCAATTCATTATTCAGCGCCGTTCCCTCTTCGACCGTGATGACGCCCTCCTTGCCCACCTTCTGCATCGCCTCGGCGATGATATCGCCTATGCTGCTGTCGGAGTTCGCAGAGATCGCGCCCACCTGGGCGATGGCTTTGTCTTCGGTACAGGGCTTGGACATCTCCTGCATGCTGTTGACCGCGACTTCAACCGCCTTGTCAATACCACGTTTCAGGTCCATTGGGTTCATGCCGGCGGCGACAGCCTTGAGTCCTTCGCGAACCATGGCCTGCGCCAGTACGGTGGCTGTGGTGGTGCCGTCACCGGCAACATCGGAGGTATGGGAGGCGACCTCTTTCACCATCTGGGCCCCCATGTTCTCGAACTTGTCCGAGAGCTCGATCTCCTTGGCCACCGATACGCCGTCCTTGGTGATGGTGGGAGCACCGAAACTCTTCTCAAGAACAACGTTGCGACCCTTTGGACCCAGGGTAACCTTGACTGCGTTGGCCAGTATATTGACGCCGGCCAGCATTTTCTGACGGGCGTCATCACCAAATCTTACTTCTTTTGCGCTCATATTGATCAGTTCCTTAAGAAATCAGTTGTGAATGGGTTTGGGTGTTGGCCTCAGCCCTCAATGACGCCCATGATGTCGTCTTCGCGCATCACCAGCAGGTCTTTATCGCCGATCTTCACTTCCGTACCGGAATATTTGCCAAACAGCACCCGGTCGCCGACTTTCACGTCCAGCGGGCGGGATTCGCCGCTATCGAGAACTTTGCCGTTGCCTACAGCCACCACTTCACCCTGCACGGGCTTTTCGGTAGCGCTGTCGGGCAGTACGATGCCACCCGCGCTGGTGCGCTCCTCTTCCATACGACGAATGACCACACGATCTTGCAGCGGACGAATATTCATCTACCGGTCTCTCCTGATTTAACTGGTTAATATTTCGATTATCACGATATCCGGGGGTGCTTTTGTTAGCACTCATCCCGACTGAGTGCCAATATTAGGGTTGCATACGCGATAGTCAAGGGAGAGAGGGGAAATTTTCCAAAAAAAAACCCGGTTACGGAAAAAAAGCGGAAAATCAGGCGCGACGAGCGCGCGCGGGATCATAACAGATGATCGTTATAGCGCTCCATCAGATAACCGAGACAGTCCTGGCGCACAACCCGCCGATCCCGGGTTAGCATTGAGGGCATAACCGGAAGCCGCAGCTTCAGCTCCCCGCCTTCGAAGGAAAAATAGCGCTGGAGGACATCGTTTCCGTGCTCATCGATCACCTCCAGTGCGTTGCTGCAGCCAGGCTTTATCCAGCCAATCCGTGTACCACGGGCCAGCTCTCTGAAATTGAGGTAATCCAGATCCTCCTCAAAGCGGATATCCACCTCCTCCTCCCCAAAGCCAAAAGTCGTCTCCTCCGGCACCTTGACGGTTGCCACCGTATGAAAGAGATCGATATCGTGGGGGGATACGGGATGATCGGGGTGCTGCGCCAGATGCAGACAGGCATGCAGGTAGTCGCGGGCATGCTCTACCCCGTTGAGTTGGCCGGGTTTGCCGCACTCAAGTGTCACTGCCGGGCAAATTCTGGACATCGCCAGCGACTGCACCCCACAGGGCCGGATAAAATAGACAACGGTTCGTCCAAACATGGTCGCCAGGTGCAGGAAGCGGTTGTCGATGACGTTGACACAGGCGTAATGGGGATTCATTCCGGTATTGTTATGGACATCGATGCTGGCAAACACCTCACGCGCCGCCATCGTCCCCATCACCTGCCGCATCAGTTCGTGCTCCGCGGTACCCCGGTCCTCGCAGCCGGGCCAGACCCGGTTGTAATCGGGCTGCCCGTCAAGCCGGCGCAAGCCCACTGCGGCAGCTGAAACATTGCTGATAAAAAGACTCAGCGCGCGCGGCAGTTCCTCCGTTTGCGATGCATAGGGGCGCAACAATGCACGCACCGCCTCCCAGCCCGTTGTCTCGTTCCCATGCATGAGTACCGTGACCAGAAGCGGCGCCTGGCGGCGTCCCTCGAGGTGGATCAATGTCGGACCGCCCAGCGCAGCCTGTAACTGAGTGGCTTCCAGATCGAGCAGACCGGGCGGGATATGATCGAGCTCTTTTAACATCGGTACCCTGTATCTGATAACCCCTGAATTTCAGCAATCTTCAGGATTTGGAAACTCCGGCAGACAGTTCTCTCGCGAAGACGCCGACTACGCAGAGATTAAAACCATTTTGGAGAGATTTACAGTGTTGACAACTTGGGACACCCGGACTTCTTCGGGCCGTTAATTTTCTCCAGCGATGGTTGCGGCTCTGCGAGATAACATATCGGACCGCATTACCGTAATCTCTGGCAACAGGGACTCAATGGTAATCCTGATTTCTTGTTACAACGTCCATTCGTGCACGGCAGACAGCGATTCCTGACGTTCCAGATAGGATTCCGTCAATGCCGCCATATCAACGCCATGGCACCGTACCCAGGCACGCTGCCAGGACGCGCCATTTTGACCGGTGCGGACCCGTTCGGCAATGATCCCCAGCCAGTACCCCGACTCTTCCGGGTCTATCGCGAGCTTAGCCAATCCGGTTCTGGCCAACCCAAGCAGTTCGTCCCGAATCAGTCGTTTCAATCCGACGCGGCGCCCATCCAGCCAGCGTATCTCCGCTGCCAGCCCATAGTGCGCCGCCCGGTAAAAATTTTCCCTTGCCTGGGCATAGGGCAGCCGCTTTTCCGGAGGTTCGGGCAGATTGGCCAGCGCACACACCAGCCCGACGAAAAAGGCGGCATTGGCAACCGAATCCACCACTGTAGGCCCGGCGGGCACCACCCGGTGCTCAATACGGATATGAGGTCTGTTCAACCGGTCGAAACCGATCAGCGGCCGATTCCAGCGCCAGATTGTGCCGTTGTGCAGACGCAGATGCAGCAACTGCTCTCCGGAGTCCTCCATCAGCTCGGGCAGAAGCACCGGGTGATTATTCAGATTGGCCGCGAAACAGTCGATTATCGAATCGACGTAGCCGGTTCCCAGAGTCACTCTTTTGACCCGTTCACCGCCAATGACCGGAACCGCCTGCTCAAACAGTGGAATACGCGTCTCCTCCCACAGTTCGGCGCCGAACAGATAGGGTGAGTTGGCGCTGACCGCAACCATCGCTGCAGAGGCCACTTTGGCGGCATTGTAAAATCTGCCCGCCCTGTCCGCATCCACCTTGAGGTGAATCTGAAACGAGGTGGTGGCCGATTCCAGCATCACATCTTTGTGGGAAAAACGGAGGCGATCGCGGCCGTTGATGTCTACCTGCACCGGCGTGCCGTCCCGCAGCAGCCGCAACTGCTCGTCCAGCGCCAGATAACGCAGCATGGATGACATATTGCCGGGATTCAGATCACCTTCCACCACGGTCGGCAGGATACCGATCATCGCCAGACGGGCATTCCATTCTCCCGCCAAACGATTGCACCGGCCCCAGGTGTGCTGCAGCTCATCCGCCAGCAGGCTGAACGCAGCGCCTGACAGACGTTGCGGGGTGCCGTTGAATTCGAGATTGAACCTTGCCAGTTCCGGCACCACCAGCGGATCCGCCAGCCGCTGAAGCAGCGCCTCGTTTATCGGCGCCGGGCGCGCCGCCTGATCCACCACCCAGGCTTCCAGTTCAAATCCGACAACATGCTCCCCTCTGGGAAACATACCATCGTCGAACCACTGCTGAAGCAACCGTGTCTCATCCTGCAGACGCTGGCGGAAAGCATCGAAATCCTCTGCCTGGAAATGGCTGTCGGATATCTCCTGCCCCATGCATCCCCCTGTTTCAGCGGCTCCCGAGCACCTCATCCAACGCCTTCAATCGCTCAGGTGTCCCCGCATCGACCCAGATACCGTAAAAATATTCGCCGCTAACGTCACCTTTCGCCATGGCGCTTTTTAACAGCGGGCCCAGCGCAAAGGGGCCGCGGCTGCACCCGGCAAACAGCTCCCGCCGGTAGATACCGATTCCACTGAACGTGAGCCGTATTTCGCCGGATTCGCATACCCGTTCTCCTGCCAGCGAAAAGTCCCCCTCGGGATGGTGGGGGGGATTGTCCACGAGCACCAGATGCGCCAGACTGCTGCACGGGATATCAATGCCAGCATAGTCGAAATCTGTCCAGATATCGGCGTTGACAACCAGAAATGGCTTCTCACCCAACATCGGCAATGCATTGTGGATACCGCCACCCGTCTCCAGTGCGGCACCAGGTTCGGGCGAGTAGCGAATTGAAAGCCCCCAGCGGTTGCCGTCACCCAACGAAGCCTCAATCATCCGGCCCAGATAGGAGTGGTTGACCACGACCTGTTGAAAACCGGCTTGCGACAGCGCCTCGAGATGGTGATGAATCAGCGGTTTACCCCCCGCGTTCAGCAGCGGTTTCGGTATATGGTCGGTTAACGGCCGCATGCGCGCGCCTCGACCGGCCGCCAGGATCATCGCAATTTCAGGCTTGTCCCGGTTACCCATATCCCGCCGCCTTTAAGGTCAGCGTTTCATCGAATCGAAAAACTCTTTGTTGGTTTTGGTGGTTTTCAGCTTGTCGTAGAGAAATTCCATGGCGGCCAATTCATCCATCGGATGGAGTATTTTTCTCAGGATCCACATTTTCTGCAGCTCCGCCGGATCCATCAGCAGATCTTCTCGGCGGGTGCCGGAGCGGTTGATATTGATTGCTGGAAAGATACGCTTCTCCGCAATACGCCGGTCAAGATGAATCTCCATGTTGCCGGTGCCTTTGAACTCCTCGTAAATGACATCGTCCATACGCGATCCGGTCTCCACCAATGCCGTGGCGATAATGGTCAGACTCCCTCCCTCCTCGACGTTACGCGCAGCTCCAAAGAAACGTTTCGGCCGGTGCAGTGCATTGGCATCCACACCGCCGGTCAATACCTTGCCGGAAGAGGGGATGACTGTGTTATAGGCGCGGGCCAAACGGGTGATCGAGTCAAGCAGAATCACCACGTCCAGCTTATGCTCAACCAGGCGTTTGGCCTTTTCGATGACCATCTCCGCCACCTGCACATGGCGTGCCGCAGGTTCGTCGAAGGTCGATGAGATTACCTCGCCTCTGACCGAGCGCTTCATCTCGGTTACCTCTTCCGGCCGCTCGTCTATCAGCAACACAATCAGGTAGCTCTCCGGGTGGTTGATACCGATGGATTGTGCGATGTTCTGCATCAGCATGGTTTTACCCGCCTTGGGAGGCGAAACGATCAAACCACGCTGCCCCTTTCCGATGGGTGCGCACAACTCAATGGTTCGCGCTGTGATATCCTCAGTACTCCCGTTCCCGATCTCCAGCGTGAACTTGCTGTTGGCAAAGAGCGGCGTGAAATTCTCAAACAGGATTTTGCTTTTGGCATCCTCCGGTTTGTCAAAATTGATCTCAGCGACTTTCAGCAGTGCAAAATAGCGCTCACTCTCCTTCGGCGGCCTGATCTTGCCTGATATCGTATCACCGGTACGCAGACTGAACCTGCGAATCTGGCTTGGCGATACATAGATATCGTCGGGTCCCGCAAGATAGGAACTGTCGGCGGCACGCAGGAAACCAAACCCGTCCTGAAGTATTTCCAGTACGCCGTCTCCGTAGATATCCTCGCCCTGCTTGGCGTGGGATTTCAGAATAGCGAAAATAAGATCCTGCTTTCGGGATCTTGCCATACCTTCAATCTGCATGGTTCGGGCGAGTTCTACCAGCTCGGTGACTGGCATTTTTTTCAGTTCTGTGAGATTCATGAGCTTGTTTCGTTCAAAAAGGGATTTGGAACAGGCAGAGAATGCCCGTTGGAGTGGGTATTGGGTTAAAGAAGACGGTGTATTCTATGAAACGGTCTGTTGATGCCTAAAGCGCTTCAGCGCCCGGGCAAGTGCCTCCGATCCGTTTCCTGAGTAATTACAATAGCACTTGTATAATATGGTTAAAGGTTGCTGTCAATGAAAGCAGTCAACTGGGACTTCGATACTGCACCCACTTTTGTCGCCTCAACTTCGCCGTCCTTGAATATCATCAACGTCGGAATACCCCTGATGCCGTAGCGCGGTGGAGTGTTCGGATTGTCGTCGATATTCAATTTCGCCAATTTGACCCTGCCCGCATATTCCACGGCTATTTCATCCAGTACCGGAGCGATCATTTTACAGGGCCCGCACCACTCGGCCCAGTAGTCGACCAGCACAGGCAGGCTCGACTGCAATACTTCGGCTTCAAAAGAATCATCACTAAGATGAACAATCTGCTCACTCACTAGAGCTTCTCCCGTTTACTGACTTAATTCAGGGAAGATCACCGGAAAGAGCGGAATTACCCCGGTGCTTCTGTCATAGTTTCCTAAAATCTATCGGGACCGCGCAACGACGGCTTCGACCAGGTTTCTCATTAGCAGGGAACTATTTCATCGTAATCATTCCATTTTTGCAAGTCCAGCGGATGGAATTAAGGTATCCTACCGTTCTATGACAAAAAAACACCTGACAGATGTAAGATTCGACAGCTTCGGGCTGCTGCCGGAAATATTAAAAGGCGTTGAAGAGACAGGATTCGAGTTCTGTACTCCAATCCAGGCCGAAACCCTTCCAATTGCACTCGACAACCAGGACGTGGCGGGACAGGCGCAGACCGGTACCGGGAAAACCGCTGCTTTTCTGCTCGCGATTTTCCAGCGTCTTCTGCTGAATCCTCCCGATGAAAAGCACAAACGGAACCAGCCGCGTGCTCTGGTTATGGCACCAACCAGGGAACTGGCGGTACAGATCCATAAGGATGCCGAATTACTGGGACGGCATACCGGGCTCAAACTGGGCCTGGTATTCGGCGGAACCGGTTACGATCAACAACGACGTCAACTGGAGGAGGGTGTCGATATTTTGATCGGCACTCCAGGCCGGCTCATC
Source organism: Gammaproteobacteria bacterium (assembly GCA_020445405.1). Classification (GTDB taxonomy): domain Bacteria; phylum Pseudomonadota; class Gammaproteobacteria; order Chromatiales; family Chromatiaceae; genus HKST-UBA178. The sequence goes on from JAGRGQ010000014.1 coordinate 48,801, forward strand.
GATTATTTGAAGCAGCGCATCTACGACCTGAATGCGATACAGGTGGTGGTACTGGACGAAGCCGACCGCATGTTTGACCTCGGCTTCATTAAAGATATCCGCTTCATGCTGAGACGCTGCCCCCCGCCATCGAAGCGGCTCGGTCTGCTGTTCTCCGCAACCCTCTCTTTTCGGGTCAAAGAGCTCGCCTACGAACACATGAACAACCCGGAATCGGTTACCATCGAGGGGGATAAAGTTACCGCGGACAATGTCAGGCAGACCTGCTATATGACGGCCAACGAGGAAAAAATCCCACTTCTGATCGGTCTGCTGCGCGCTCTCGAAGCTTATCGCGCCATCGTTTTCGTCAATACCAAACGGGGAGCCGATCAGGTCTGGGGATTCCTCGAGGGCAACGGCATCAAGGCAGCCGTGCTTTCCGGTGATGTGCCACAGAAGAAACGCCTCGCCCTGTTAACCAGTTTCCAGCAAGGGGAGATCCCCGTTCTTGTCGCCACTGACGTGGCGGCCCGGGGGCTGCACATTCCGAGCGTTACCCACGTTTTCAACTTCGATCTCCCGGACGACCCGGAAGACTACGTTCACCGTATCGGACGCACTGCCCGCGCCGGTGAGAGCGGCAATGCAATCAGCTTTGCCTGTGAGACCCATGCCTTCTCGCTTCCGGAGATCGAGACCTATATCGGCCGCAAACTGCCTATGGAACGCGTGAGCGCGGAGATGCTGGCCACTATCGACCCGGGCAGCAGGGTCAGGGTCAGTCGCCCGAGAATGGACGACAGGAAGGGTCCCCGGAGAGGTGGCGGCAGAGGCCGGTCAGCTCAATCCCGTAGCCGCGGCAGGCGTCGCAGCAACCGCGAACCATCCCAGACTTGAGCCGCATACCCGTTGAAAACAAGTGCAGCCGCTGCTCCGGCTCCAAGTGCTGCACCTATATTACCGAGGCGCTGGGCGCTGCACCGCGCTCAAAAAGCGATTTCGGTCATCTGCTGTGGCAGGTTTCACACCGGGGAATCAGTGTCTACAAGGATAACGACGGCTGGTTCCTGCTGATCGAGGCTGAATGTTCGCATTTGCAGATGGATGGCAGCTGCGGAATCTATCAGAATCGGCCGCAGATCTGTCGTGACTATGATAACGAATGGTGCGAATTCGATGAACCGGCGGAGAAGGGTTTTCAGCTCCACTTCCGCAACTATGAAGAACTACTAACTTATTGTAAAAAACGATTTAAATCCTGGGATTTATAGGTTCAGCGCGTGCCTGAAAAAATCAATTCGGAGAAATCATGGATAGCGGGAAAACCTTCGGCTTTCCTGGCGGGCCCCCTGGTGTCGGGTTTCAGTATACGCAACAGCCAGCGAATGCCGTACTCCCTGGCAGAAGCAAGCACAGACGGGCTGTCGTCCACGAACAGCGTCCGCTCCGGATCGAACGGCTCAATCTCCTGCAGCTTGTTCCAGAATAGCGGCATCTCTTTCGGCAATCCGAGATCATGGGCGCAAACAACAGCGTCCAGATACCCTCCAAGCTGGGTACGCTCCAGTTTCAACGCCAGCGATTTTTGATGGGCGTTGGTAACCAGTACCCTGCGCCTGCCCTGTTCACCCATCACCTTGAGAAAGTCGACCACGTGAGGATGCACCGAAATCAGGTGTTCCACCTCCGCTTTCAGCAAGGCTATATCCAGCCCCAATTCGCGGCTCCAGTGATCGACACAGTACCACTGCAGCGTCCCCTCTATACTCTGATAGCGGGCCAGCAGCTGCTGCCGCGCGGCCTGGCTGGTAAGGCCGTACGCCTCCGCATAACGCCGGGGTACATGCTCCAGCCAGAAGTGGTTGTCGAAATGCAGATCCAGCAGGGTACCGTCCATGTCCAGCAACAGGAATTCAATTTGGCTCCAGTCAATCATCGGTTTAAAGTAGTCGGCCATGAATAAATCTTACTGTATCTATACGCGCTATCGCTGCCGGATGCCGGAGTGGGAACGGAAGGGCGCTCCTTATCGATCCCGGCGTTTTAAAAAGACACTCGTCATACATTATGCCAAATAAACCTGTCGTACGGTCCCGTCGGTTTGTCAAAGACACCGGCGTCTTCCGGGTTGAGGAGATGGACCTGAAGTTTGCAAACGGCGAAACCAGAGTCTACCAACGTCTGTTGGGCTCTTCCCGTGGTGCCGTGATGGTTGTCCCGCTGCTGGACCGGGAGACCGTACTGCTGATCCGCGAGTACGCTGCAGGAATGGACAGGTATGAACTGGGCTTTGTCAAGGGTCGCATCGAGAGCGGTGAGGACCTGCTGGAAGCGGCCAACCGGGAGATGCAGGAAGAGGTGGGCTATGCCGCCAGACGGCTGGATCCAGTCAGGTCCGTGACTGTCGCACCGGGCTACCTTTTGCACAGTACGCACATCGTTCTGGCAAGAGGCCTCTATGCCAAGCGATTACCGGGCGACGAACCGGAGCCCATTGAGGTGGTACCCTGGAAGCTGAACGAACTCGACTCGCTTCTGCAGCGGGATGACTTTACCGAATCGCGTTCTATCACAGCATTTTATCTGGTGAGGGAGCTGCTGGCACGTGAAAACCGCAACTGACAGCCGCCTCCCGGGAGCGTCCACCCTGCGTCGCTTTTTATTCCTTGTCGCTGCAGTTGCCGCGTTGACACTGACGCAGGCGGTAACAGCAGCTGCGCAGCGGGAGCCGGACCAGGCCTTCGAGTTCGATGACCGCCCTCTACAGGAGCCGATGGAACACCCCGGATGGTTCAAGCGAAGCTTTCTCGACCTGCGCGAGGACCTCGAAGAGGCTGTGGCGGCCGGCAAAGCCGGCATCATCGTCTATTTCGGTCAGCGCCGCTGTGCTTATTGCAAACTGTTGCTGACGGTTAATTTCGGCCAGCCCGATACCGCGACGTACACGCAGCGTAATTTTGACGTTATCCCCATAGATATTTGGGGGGTGGACGAAGTTACCGACATCGATGGGATTACCCTGACCGAGCGCGATTTCGCCTTGAGGGAGAAAACCAACTTCACGCCGTCACTGATCTTCTACCACAGTACGGGTACCGAGGCTTTGCGTCTGCGTGGCTACTATCCGCCATACAAATTCCGGGCAGCGCTGGAATACGTCGCCGACGGACACTTCCGAAAAGAGTCCTTCGGCAGCTTTCTGGAACGCGGCTCCGGCGCACTGGCATTCGAGCCCGGTGAGTTGAACGAGGAGGCTTTTTTCTCGCCTCCCCCCCATGCTCTCGATCGCAGCAGATTTCCCGCGGAGCGCCCTTTGGCTGTTTTTTTCGAACAGGGTGACTGTCACGCCTGCAATGTTCTGCATGCGCAGACGCTTGGCGAGAGCAGCGTCATCGAGCTGTTGAGGCAATTCGAAAATGTGCAGTTGGATGTGTACGCCGATACGCCGGTCATCACACCTGACGGCGACAGAACCACCAGCAAAAGTTGGGCGCACAAACTGGGACTCTTCTATACCCCATCGATTCTTTTTTTCGACCGGCACGGGAAAGAGATCATCAGGGTCGATTCGGTAGTCCAGTTTTACCGGCTGCGCAATGTACTTCTCTATGTAGCCGGCGGTGGCTATCAGTACCAGCCCAACTACCAGCTATGGCGGCTTGACAGCGGATTCTGACCCCTATCCGCGCCCGCTGGTCGCACCAAACGCGGGCTCGTCTCAGCCACAGACCGACCACGGGATCCCTCCCCCGGGATAACCCTGCCTCCGCGCGAGTCTGTACACCACTGCGGAAAAGATGATCCATATACAAAGATCGTGTATCGCCCTGTCATTGCAGGCTTCACCCCCGCCGGGTTTCGGGCTAGTGCGGTTTCTCCCGGCAGAAAAGCGCCAGATACTCCTCCTGCTCGGTACGCTGATAACGCAACTCCTCACCACGGGAGAGTTTATACCCCCGTTTCAATTCTCGTCCTATTCTTGCCACTTTTTTCCGCGCCCGCCAACAGCGCTGTTGCTGAGCGCGCTCGCTCTTCGAGGTGTCCGCCCTCCTCCGCTTTGGCCGCTTGGGTATGGTCTTGGCGGATTTAGCCTTGAACTTGGAGAGCACGGTTTGCAGATTGATCCAGCCCACTTCCGGATTATCCACCACCATTGACTCTCCGATGCCGCGTTTGCAGCCGGTCTGAGTGAAGGTGACCTGACCGGATGCACCGGTACATTTATACACACGACTTTCCGCATATACCGGCGCGGCGCCAGGTACAACCAGCATGAGAATCAATCCAAAAAGGATGACAAAGCGACAATTTCGAGCAACCAGAAGCACGTGCATGAAAACCTCCGTGTCATTTTTCAGTACCCTTCCCTGGGCGATTGTGGGTAGGGAATAAAGCCCCCCCCTTCACCTGCCGATATCCAGCTTATGCCAAATACGCAGTCAGAACATCAACATCCAAGCCTTGACTCCGAAAACCGCTGGCTGCGGCAAAAACTTTGCGAACTAACGGAGGAGGCCAGGCTGAGCGAAGAGACCTTCAGGCGCTGCCATGAGCGCGAAATCGCCCTGCTCGGTGCGGAAGATCTGCCTCAACTCCTGGAAGTTCTTACCTCTGGGCTGCAGTTATCTTTCCATCTGCCGGCGCTCAGTCTGGTGCTGTCGGACCCTGAGCATGAAATCCGGCACCTGCTTTCCTTTTCCGGCAACACCCCCAACCTCCACGACAAACTGTTTTTCGCTGACAGGTTGTCGGATTACAGTCCGGTCTACGATAATCTCCGGCACTCCCGACTCGGCCCCTACCTTGGTGAAGAGCATCGCAGGCTCTTTCCGGGCGGTAAACTGATCCGCAGCGTCGCGATAATGCCGATGATCCGCCGCAATCAACTGGTTGGCGTTCTCAATCTCGGCAGTCAGGAGTTAAGCCGTTTCACACGTCACCACGCCACTGACTTTCTCGATCGCCTCGCTTCCATCGGCGCACTCTGCCTGGAGAACGCCACCAACCGCGAGCACCTGGTGATCAGTGGTCTTACCGATGCGCTGACCGGAATGCACAACCGCCGTTATCTGCAGAAAAGACTGAACGAGGAGATCGCACGCAGCCGGCGCTACAACCATCCGTTGAGCTGCCTGTTTATCGATGCGGATCACTTCAAGCGGGTCAACGATCTCCATGGACATGGCGCAGGCGACCTGGTGCTTCGGGAGATCTCACTCAGGGTCTGGGAGTGCCTGCGTGCATCGGATGTCGCCACCCGTTACGGCGGCGAAGAGTTTGCGCTGTTACTGCCGCAGACCGATTCCGAAGAGGCATGCAAAATAGCTGAACGTATACGCCTCCGTATCGCGGAAAATCCGATTACGCTGGAACAGGGAACAGCGCTGTCGATCACCGTCTCCATCGGAATCAGCGAGCTGGACCGCACCCATCAGCATGCGGACCCGGGGAAGCTGCTTCTCAGCAACGCGGATGCGGCACTATATGATGCCAAGCGGCTCGGAAGAAACCGAACTGTCAGACTAAACCGAAGCGACGACTGAAAGACCCCCCCACATGCTTCGGAATGACCGGGTTGGAGTCGCCTTCAGCGCGTACTTCAACCACGCGTCGGGTATCGGCGATGGTCTGCAATTTGGGCAGCGTGTCCATAAGTTGCTGACTCACGAACAGCAGCTTGCCATAACGTGCGATCAGCGAACGCTCCATTGTCCCCCTCGGCGTTCCCAGTGCTGTGACCCGGGCGTTGATTCTACCGATCTCCTCCATGAGCTGAAATCTGAGCATTTCCTTATAGTGGTTCTCCATAAAAGCTTCCTCAAATATGAAACGCGGTCTTCTTTAATGTTCTCCTCAGTGCAACAGAATCCTAGTCTGTTTTTTTCTTCGCCGCTAGTTTTATTAACCCAAATTTTTTGTATGAATCGCTCGCAATTTCAAGATATTAAGGGATGTTTGTCCAAAATATGGATGATAAAAACACTAGGAATATTCTAGAAAAAATTTGCCGCTATCTGATTTCTATGAAATTTTGCGATTGACCGCTGTAACCGCGGGTTTGATATCAATGAGCGCGGCGGGCGATCCCGGTTGCTTTTGCCAATGTGAAAAAATGTGACGCAGATTTGCACGCCGCCGGAAACCACCCGGACAAATACAAAGAGGCGCCCCGATAATGTTGATTTCGACTCTGCAGAAACGATTTTGCCGCGAAAAAAAGTACGGACCCCGCCGGTCATCTGATTAGAACCTATCTGATAATTTCCCGCGGTCGCGGGGAATTATCAGATAGCTTTCAGAGTTAACCACGGATACAGAGTGCGATGCGACAAATTGCCTGCTTTTTAATCTTGATTGTACTATTACAGCAATCCGCTCAGGCGGCTCCCGAATCCCGGCTCTGGCCGGTATGGCTGGCTTCCGCTGGTACCGCGACACTGCAACCGGACCACAGTTACTGGCAACAATTTCTGCTCAGGTATCTGACCAAGAGCAGGGACGGCGTCAACTTGCTGGACTACGCCGCTGCCGCAAACGAACGCCAGGAGCTGAAGCGTTATCTGGCCAATCTGCAAGCCATCCCGGTAGCGAAACTGACTCGTCCACAGCAGCGGGCATTCTGGATCAATCTGTACAACGCAGCCACCGTTGAAACTGTTCTGGAACACTATCCGGTGGACTCCATCCGCGATATCGACACTTCACCCGGTCTTTTTGCGGACGGCCCCTGGGACAGCAAAATTCTCACCGTTGAGGGACTCGAACTGAGCCTGAACGATATCGAGCACCGCATCCTGAGGCCCATCTGGAAGGACAACAGACTCCATTACGCGCTCAATTGCGCCTCACTCGGCTGCCCCAACCTGCAGTCACAAGCCTTCACTGCGTCCAATACGGAGGCGCTGCTGGAAGCCGCAGCGGGCGATTACATCAATCATCCGCGCGGGGCGGAAGTCCAGCGTGGCAAACTCCGGGTATCCAGCATCTACAAATGGTATCAGGTGGACTTCGGTGACAGCGAAATCGGTGTAATCGCACACCTGAAACACTATGCAAAAGTGCCACTGTTGAAGCAACTCGAGGGGATAGACGATATCGAGGGGTACCACTACAACTGGTCTTTAAATGATCGCAAAACGGCTGAAAAATATCAGTAGCGCGCGACCCGCACAACATCTCTCCATCCGGGTCAATTTCCCGTTAGGCTGAGAATCCCGCACAGGGTGCCACGGAGAAAGGACTCCTAATCCCTCTCCGTGGCTGCATGTGATACTCAGCAGACGCCCGACAGCGGAGCATGCGGCGTTCCGTTCTGGCAGCGGGAGCCGTTTTCAGCCCGACAACTGCCTGTGGCTGCCATCGCAGAATGGGGGAGTCTTGGTCATTTTGCACTGACAGAACATATAGTCGCCCTCTTTCTCGGCCTTGAATGCGACAGGCTCGAAATCCGTAACCCTGTGGGAGCCGTCGCAGAACGGCTGATCCTTCGACTTGCCGCAACGGCACCACCAGACCTCAGTTCCAGCAGCGAGATGCACAGACTTCGGCTGGGTAGCCGGTATTTCAGGTTTGGACATGTTACGTTTCCTTCATCAAATATCTGCGTCGGGTTCCGGGAATGCCACAACTGTGGAACCTTCCCACTGGTGGCACGGGCGATGCTGCGCGCCGTCCCTCCGCCACGGGGCGCGCCGGATGGAGCCCCTTCAGCGCGCGGACTCTTCCGCCGTTGTCAGGCGTTCTGCTCTTCCACGGCAGCGCCGGGACCTGCACTTTTCAGTTCCGCAATCGCACCATTGCGGTCGGCCTCGGTCGCAAACAACATGCTGGTTCCGACAATTTGTCCATTGGACGCTTTGACATTGAAGAAAAATTTTCCGTTTTTCGACTCCTTCAATTCATAGCGGGCGTCGTTCACACAGTTTTTCTTGACCGATTCGATGCCGCTGAGCGCACTTTTCTTCGCTTTGTAGTTTTCGCTTTTCACCACCGCGTGGCCTGCAGCATTGATGAATGAAAAACTGAAAGGCTCCTGGGCCTGGCTCTCCTTTAGTAGGACTTGCATATTTCTTCCTCCTGACAATGTCATAAGTCATCTGCGATCAAATTACCCAGGCTTGTTCTGGGAATTTGGTATGAGAATAACCGGATCCTCCGTCCGCAGCAATTCATAATAATCCAAAACAACCCCGCCGGCAGAGCCGACCGAGCACCGTTCAAACAAATTCACATTTGACTTCGCCGCGCAAAACGCTTGGTTGGTTCAGATCCCAAGCAGCTCCTCTGCAGCCTTATGGGGATAACCCAATGATTCGGCGACTTGCCTGCAGGTGACCTCTCCGCTGTACACATTGAGACCCGCCAGCAGGTGCCGGTCATCCCTCATTGCCTGTCGATAGCCCTTTCCCGCCAAGGCGACGACAAACGGCAGCGTCACGTTGTTGAGGGCAAGGTTGGCGGTTCGTGGTACCGCTCCCGGCATATTGGCGACGCAATAGTGAATTACCCCGTCCACTTCGAAGATGGGATCGGCATGGGTGGTCGGATGGGACGTCTCCACGCATCCCCCCTGGTCGATTGCCACATCGACCACCACAGCACCCGGCTGCATCCGCCGCACCATCTCTGAGGTCACCAGTTTAGGTGTAGTGGCTCCCGGGACAAGCACTGCGCCGATTACCAGATGGGCTGCCAGTACATGGCGCTCTATGGCATCCCTGGTGGAAAACACCGTGTTGACCGATCGGCCAAACTGTGTCCAAAGATCCTGCAGTACGTTGACATCCCTGTCGAGAATCGTGACACCGGCCCCCAGTCCCACGGCCATCTGGGCGGCATGCCGCCCCACGACGCCGCCACCGAGTATCACTACCTTGGCGGGCTCCACACCGGGAACACCACCGAGCAGCATGCCCATGCCGCCCTGCGCCTTCTCCAGGCAGTGAGCGCCGGCCTGGACTGACATACGCCCGGCCACTTCCGACATTGGCGCAAGCAGCGGCAGACCGCCATGCGGAGAGGTGACCGTTTCGTACGCAATACAGACCGCACCGCTCTCAACAAGATCCCGTGTCTGATCCGGATCGGGCGCGAGATGGAGAAACGTAAACAGTATTTGACCCTTACGCAGCATGGCGCGTTCCTGTACCTGCGGCTCCTTTACCTTGACAATCATATCGGCTGTGCCGAACACCTCGGTGGCATCGAATGCGATATCCGCCCCCGCCGCGCGATAGTCCGCATCGCTCACTCCGACGCCCATTCCGGCCCCGGTTTCCACCAGCACCTTGTGTCCATGAGCAACAACTTCGCGCACACCGGCCGGCATCAGACCTACCCGGTATTCGTGAATTTTTACCTCTTTCGGGATTCCGACCAACATACCCGCTCTCCTGATTTGCAGACTGGTTGACGCTTTGTTGTTAAGTTTAGATGCTGCACACCCTGTCGTGTGAGCCATGTCCCGACTACGGCCGGCCTCCAGCTGAAATTCAGCCCTGTGTGCAACGCCTGACCTGATACGGAATCCAACCCAGCGGAGAGATTTTAATCCGCAGGCAGACCGCTCCCTGACGGTTAGCCTGACCCGCAGAAAGGGTGCATAATCAAATGCAGTTCAGGATGAGTAATCCTGGTGGTAAAGACTGAAACCGGAGGAGAGACAGATGGAATCGGCACGGCCCGACACTCAGCAACTGAAACGACTGGGATGGTTTCAGATACTTGTCATAGTCCTCGTTGCCATGATCATCACCGCCGGGATAACGCTGTGGCTGGTCAAGTCATACCTGTTTCCATCGGAATTTACGCCGGTCTCCCTCAACGACCGGGAAACGGCGGTGCTTTCGGCCAAACTTGAGCGCCTGGATGCACCAATAACAGTCGCGAATCAGGTTGATGCTGATGGCGGAGATGCGCTCAAACCGGAACCTTACAGCGAGGCTGGCGCTTCCAGGGAGATATACTTGAGCGAAAGAGAGCTCAACTCGCTGGTGGCAAAAAATACCGATCTGGCTAAACGCGTTGCCGTCGATCTCTCCGATAACCTGATCAGCGCCAAGATTCTGCTGCCGCTGGACGAAGACTTTCCGTTCCTCGGCGGCAAAATCCTGCGCGCCCGGACCGGCATCGAGTTCTCTTATGAAAACCAGCGACCCGTGGTAAAGCTGAAAGGCGTCACGATCATGGGAATACCCATCCCCAACGCCTGGCTGGGGGGACTTAAAAACATCGATCTGGTTGCGGAATTCGGCACTGACGAGGGCTTTTGGAAGGCGTTTTCAGAGGGGGTGGCTGCAGTCAAGGTGGAAGAGGGCAGCTTGAGGCTCAGGTTGAAAGAGTAACGCATGGCGGCGGGATATGCATCAAACGCGACCGGGTCCGGCAGTTCCGCTTTTGGTCATATGGGAGGCCAGCAGCGCATCCCAGAACAGCTGCAGAAAGTGAAACAGAATACAGGCCACAATCGCAATCCCCACGGCATGGTCCATTGCCGTCAGGACACCTATGGCTACCGGCAGGGTTTTCTGGGAAGCGGTAAAAAGCAGCGCCAGCCATTCGGCCCGCTCGACCTGGTAAATCCGTCGGGCGCCCCAGCAAAGCGCCTGCAGGATACCGTGTACCGCCCCGGAGCAGAGCAGGATAGTGAGCAGCAGACCGGCGCTGACCACTTTCAAAGTATCCGTGGACGACGACATCGACATCCAGAATGTTGAGATCACGCACAGCGATGGTATGTATTTCAGCAGCACCGGATTGAGATTCAGCATTTCAATGCGACGCAGAAACATGCCGATGACGAAAGGTACCAGCACTATCCGGATCAACTGCATCAACAACGCCCAGGGAGAGAGATCCACAATTCCAGAGCTGCCCAGCGTTACCTGCAAGGTCAATGGCAGAATAAAAACACCGCTCAGGTTCAGCAAAATCGTCAATGCAAGCGCCTTGACGCCGTCGCCACCGGCGAGCTGAGTCATCACGATTCCGGAAGAGAGTGTCGCTGGAACCGAGGCCATTACCACCAGACCCAGGGCTGCGCCATCGGGAAGTCCCGACACGGTGACCAGAACAAATCCGATAAAGGGACTTAACAGCAGGTTGATTGCAATCGCCATCAACGCCGTCACGAACAGGCTCTTCCCCGTTGGGATCCGGCGCAGCCTGGTCTGATAGCCGTTGACCAGAAAAATGATCACCACCATCCAGGGAATCAGACCCCACTGATCCAGCACCCGGCCCGGCTCCGGCGCCAGCCAGGCGACAATAAACGCCACGACCAGACCTGCCGGAAGAAAATAACTGTTCATGTGATATATCCACTATTCATCGCAATCTTCCGGTTCGCCGGATTTTGCACCATCAACGGCGGGCTCAATATAGTCTATGTTAACAATTGTGATTATTTGAAACCCGCAAGGGGAAATACGCACCGCATGGTTGTATAATTCGCCGCTGAAAGCTTTTACCAACAGTCTAGAGAAATAGTAATGGCAACGGTAACACAAGATCCGAAGCAGTATGCCCTGCGTCTGAAAGAGGCTGCCGGAGAAGCAGGGATCTATTCCGCCAGGGAACTGGCCAGACTGCTGGACGTCCAGGAACAGACGGTAAAACAGTGGTACAGCGGCAACTCCAGGCCAAACGGAAAAAACCTGACCAATCTGCTCGCTATCCTGAGGGTGGACGACAGCTGGCTGATCCACGGCAGGAGAGACGACGAAAAACCGGCTGCACCCCAGCATTGTGTCGATCCGGCTGAGGATTTTCGCGCCGCGCTGGCGGTCATCAGCGGCATGGGGGACCTGCTTTCCGGACGAACGATGGACATCACGCGCAGCGATGCGAACAAGATCGGGCGTGCAGTAACCAAAGCCGCAAAAAATGCAGAGCATGCATTCAAGGCGCTGGCCAATCTCTATTCGGAAAAATGTAACCCGTGATTGCGGCGACAGCCAGGTTGACCGTGCGGAGGCATGCCCCGCCGAAGTCTGGATCTGCCGGCGGGAACCGTCCCGAACGGATGTCAGGTTACAACCTTTGCACACCGTCTGCCCGGCTATCCGCTGTTTAACACAGTATAATCAATAACTTGGGTGTCTGTCTCACATTTAAGGCGTGGCCTTGCCGGCGCAATGCGTGCTGAGTGATGAAAATAGGAAAAGCCGGAAACCAATAATCCCTCGATTGCAAATCAGGCATAACGTCGCTTGCTGAATCCGCGGCGCGGCACTATCCGTGAATACCTGGTATCAGCGGTCGTGGATACATATCTATCTGGAGTACTGGAATGAAACCGACCTACCGTCTCATCCTTGACTGTCCTGACAGGGTGGGCATCGTCACCTGTGCCGCGGAATTCATTACCCGCCATAATGGCTGGATTCTTGAGGCATCCCACCACTCCGAAGATGAGACCAACTGGTTCTTTTCAAGAATCGTGGTTGACGCCAACTCTTTGCCCTTCGGCCTGGACGGGTTTCGCAGGGAGTTCACCACCATTGCCAGGGAGTTCAAAATGAACTGGCGCATCGTCGACAGCAGCGTTCCAAAACGTGTTGTCCTGCTGGTGAGCAAGGAGTCCCATTGCCTCTCTGACCTGCTCGATCGCTGGCGCAGCAGGGACATCGACTGCGAAATACCCTGTGTCATATCCAACCATGAAGATCTGCGGGGACTGGTGGAGTGGTATGCCATACCTTTTCATCATGTACCGGTGACCAAAGAGAACAAACCCGCGGCTTTCGACCGAATAGTCGGGCTGATCGAAAAGTACAATGCGGACACTGTCGTGCTGGCCCGCTTCATGCAGATCCTGCCAGAGTCGGTCTGTGCGCGCTATCCCAACCGTATTTTGAATATCCACCACAGCTTCCTGCCGTCGTTCATCGGCGCCCGCCCCTATCACCAGGCATCGAGAAGGGGGGTGAAGCTGATCGGCGCGACCTGCCATTACGTAACGGCCAATCTGGACGAGGGGCCAATCATCGACCAGGATGTCGTACGTGTAAGCCACAGCGATACAGTTCGCGACCTGGTTCGCCTGGGAAAGGACGTCGAGAAGGTGGTGTTGGCACGGGGACTGCGTGACCATGTCGAGGATCGAGTGATGGTCCATGGCAATAAAACCATCGTTTTCAAGTAATTAGCCCGCATCGGTCAGCGGGATCCGGGAATGGGGAGGCGGTAACTTGAACCTGCTACCCGCAACCGGAAAAAGTGCCGGTCTCCATCAGTTTCCCATGCCGTAATACGCTTCTGCTGCACTGACACACTGTTCGATGAGGGTGGCGATGGTCATCGGACCGACACCCCCGGGGACCGGGGTATAGGCTGAACAGTGATTTTTGGCTACCGACAACTCCACGTCGCCAATACCGCCCGGGTGGTATCCTGCATCGATCACGACCGCGCCGGGCTTGATCCATGCACCCTTTATCAATTCCGGTCGACCCACCGCACCCACGACAATATCACCCTGGGCGACAATCTGCTCCAACCCCTGCGTGCGGGAGTGGCAGATGGTCACCGTGGCATGGGCATTGAGCAGCATCATCGCCATCGGTTTTCCCAGAATGGGGCTGCGGCCGACGACCACTGCGTGTTTCCCCTTCAGCGGGATCTCGTAACGATCCAGCAGGGTCATGATACCGGCGGGCGTGGCCGAGCCGTAGACCGACTCACCCATGCTCATTTTGCCGAAGCCCAGACAAGTCACTCCATCCACATCCTTGCCAAGATCTATGGCGTCGAAACAGCTGCGCTCGTCGATCTGCTCCGGGACAGGATGCTGCAGTAAAATGCCATGGACATCCGGATTTGCATTCAACCCGGCTATATTGGAGAGTAACGTCTCGGTGGTTGTCTCGCTGGGCAGTTCGATCCTGAGCGACTCCATACCAACCCGCTGGCAGGCGTTGCCCTTCATGCGTACGTAAGTCGCGGAGGCGGGATCGCTGCCTACCAGAATAGTGGCCAGTATGGGTGTATGCCCGGCCGATTTCAGTACACGAACCCGTTCCTGCAACTCCTGCTCGATGGTCGCAGATAGCCTTTTGCCATCCAAAATCTTTGCTGCCACTATTGATATTCCCCCAAGGACCGCCGGTTTACGCAGAACTTTTCTACGAAGTGGGGATTATAAAGCAAAATGCCGGCATATCGGAGCCAATGCAGCACCGTCTACCCATCCATTCGCTAGGGAGTGAAATCAAACTCCGCGCGGTCGCTGGCAATGGCGCCGCTGGAATCAGGCGGAAATTCCACCCACCCTTTCATCGATCGCCCGGTAGAGGGCTTGAAACTCACCCGTCAGTTTATGTCTGGGATCGAAATGGACCATCGGCTGGGCACTCTGGTGCGACTCACGGATGCGGACGGATGGCGAGAGAAACGCATCAAGAATGGGCAGTCCTTCACCGATCAGCTCATCCACCAGCGCCCGGGGCAGGCGTGCCCTGGGCTGAAACTGGTTGA
>JAGRGQ010000150.1 GCA_020445405.1 Gammaproteobacteria bacterium
GGTTGCAGCGTCGATGCATTCCATCGCCAGCGTAAAGTGCGGCGGCGCAGACGCGGCAACCTGTTGTGCTCCCCGGATTCCAAAGATAACCGGCTGACGCAGCGGATGGCTTGGATTAGGATAGCGGGGATAGCGCGTTCAAACCGATCAGGGATCCGTCGAATGAGTAGAATTGTCTATGTAAATGGTGCTTACGTGCCTGAAGAAGAGGCAAAGGTTTCGATATTCGACCGGGGATTCCTGTTTGCGGATGGCGTTTACGAAGTCTCTTCCGTCATTCGAGGCAGGTTGGTGGAGAACCGGGCGCATCTTCGCCGGCTGCACCGGTCGCTTGCCGAACTGGAAATGGCGTCTCCCGCAAGCGATGCTGAAATAGAGTCGATTCAGTATGAACTGATAGCGCGAAACGGGGTTGAAGAGGGCATAGTCTATCTTCAGGTAACGCGCGGCGCCGCTGACCGGGATTTCAAATATCCGGTGGGGGTGCCGCCGACGCTGGTGATGTTCACGCAGGCGAAGCGGCTGATCGACAACCCGCAGGCGGCACGGGGTATCGCCGTCATCACGACAGCGGATATTCGGTGGGCGCGGCGGGATATCAAAACCGTGGGCCTGCTGGCATCCTGCATGGCTAAAATGATCGCAACAGCGGCTGGCGCGGACGATGCCTGGATGGTGGAGAATGGATTCATTACCGAGGGCAGTTCCAACAACGCCTACATCGTCAGCAATGAGGGCGTGATTATCACCCGCCAGCTGGGGCATGAAATTCTGCATGGGATAACCAGGCGGTCGGTTTTAAAGCTCGCGGAGGAAGCGCGATTGCAAATTGACGAACGGCCGTTCACGGTTGCGGAGGCACTCGCCGCGAAAGAGGCGTTTCTGACATCGGCTTCCACCTTTGTGATGCCGGTAACGTCCATCGACGGCATAGCTGTCGGAGAAGGCAGGCCTGGCCCGATTGCACGGCAGTTGCGCAAGATCTACATAGCCGCCGCATTGGCCGATACTGAAAAATAAAAAAAAGCCGGATGAAATCATCCGGCTTTAACTGTCAATCACCTGTACCGCATCTTATCCCAGTTGCGGCCCCGATGCCACCAGCGAGCGGCCCTCTTCATTATCGGTAAACTGTTCAAAGTTGCGGATAAAGAGGTTGGCCAGCTTCTCCGCCTTTGTGTTCCATTCGGCGCTATTCGCATAGGTATCGCGGGGGTCTAGGATACCGCTATCGACACCAGGCAACGCCAGCGGAACATTCAGATTGAAAATCGGAATCATCTTGGTTCCCGCTTTGTCGATCGAGCCATCCAGAATGGCGTCGATGATGCCGCGTGTATCCTGAATGGAGATACGCCTGCCGGTGCCGTTCCAGCCCGTATTGACCAGATAGGCCGAAGCACCGCACGCCTCCATCCGTTTCACCAGCTCTTCGCCGTACTTCGTCGGATGCACGCTCAAAAACGCCTTGCCGAAACAGGCTGAGAAGGTCGGTGTGGGTTCTGTGATGCCCCTCTCGGTTCCGGCCAGTTTCGCGGTAAAACCGGACAGAAAGTGATACTTGGTCTGATCGGGCGTCAGCTTGGACACCGGCGGCAGCACGCCGAAAGCATCCGCGGTCAGGAAGATGACCCTGTTCGCATGGCCGCCTTTGGAGACCGGTTTTACGATATTATCGATATGGTAGATCGGATAGGAGACACGGGTGTTTTCCGTCAGCGAGCCATCGTCATAGTCAACCGTTCCGTCGTCATCGACGGTAACGTTTTCCAGCAGCGCATCGCGTTTGACCGCATGGAAGATGTCCGGCTCGGCCTCCTCGCTCAAGTGGATGGTCTTGGCGTAGCAGCCGCCTTCGAAGTTGAATACACCATTGTCGTCCCAGCCGTGTTCGTCATCGCCGATCAGCGCCCGCTTCGGATCCGCCGAGAGCGTGGTCTTGCCGGTGCCGGAGAGGCCGAAGAAGATGGCTGTGCTGCCATCCCCGCCCATGTTGGCGGAGCAGTGCATGGCCGCCATTCCGCGCAGCGGCAGG
>JAGRGQ010000151.1 GCA_020445405.1 Gammaproteobacteria bacterium
ACGCATGCTTCACCTGCTGTTGCTGCTGCCGCTTGTGGTGCTGGCCGGCTGCGCGGATCAGGAGTCCGCCGAGGGGCAGATCAGGCAGATGATCGATACCGCGGAATCGGTGCTGGAGGCGCGTGATCTGCGGGCGGCGCGATCGCTGCTCTCCGATGCTTACCGGGATGCAGCGGAGCGTACCAAACCGGCGCTGCTGCGCCTGCTGGGCGGTTACTTCCTGCGCCATAAATCGATTCATCTGCTGCTGCAGATCGAGCGCATCGATCTGCAGGATCCGCAACGCCCCGGGGTCACGCTGTATGCCGCGATGGCCGGCCAGCCCTTTGCCGATCTCGATGCGCTGCTCGCGCTTGACGCAGCGCTCTACCGTTTCGACCTGGAACTGGTTCGCGAGCAGGATCAGTGGCGTGTAGCCGCCGGCAGCTGGCGATCCGCCACGCGGGAGGATTTTCTCGGCATAGCCCGCCCGTAGGCGTGGTCCGATGGCCGCGGGCACCGGTTTCGGCTGAAACGTCTGCCGCGGTCAGGGTCGGTTTGCCACGCTGGTGGGCGCCATTCCAAGCTGAAACGCATCGTTGAACGCGCCTTTCCGCCGCTTCGGGCATCTTTGGCACGAGATCTGCTTGTTAAGCTGCAGCTTCTTTCGATTTCAGGTTTTCGCGACATGAACGGACCATTGAGCAGTGCGGGCGCAGGCAGTTTTACCTCCAGTCTGAAAGCGATATCGGATTCAGGCAAAGCTTCCGTAAAATTGGAAAAAGGTCTGCAAGACATTGAATTTTCAGATCTTATCGACCAAGAGAATGCGCTTCCCGGATTGCTTGAAGAGCTTAGCGGGCTGCTGCCGGAACAGGATTTCAGTCCTATAGAGGCGTTTATCTGCGGTGGCAACGGATTGCCGCAGGCGGCAGATGCAGGCAGCGATCCAGAGCGCATTTCCGCTGAACCGGTACTCCCGTTTGCGGCCGTTCTGGCCGTGGCCGGGCAGCAGGTGGCCGCTGCCGGGATTGCCGGTGAAACGCCAGCCCCGGCCGGCGGGCCCCCCCTCTCCGCGGCCGCCCCGCCGCCAACCCCGAATACCGCTAAGTCGGTTACAGCCGAACTGCTCACCGGGATGGTGGCGGAGACCCCCAAAACCGTTCCGGGCAGCGCAGCGCAGCTGACCGACGGGTACGCCTCGCGGCTGCCGGACATGGATATCGAATCCATTGCGCGTATCCGCGCATCGGCGCTTCAGGAGAGCGCGTCGGCGGTCACGATCAATCCGATGTCGGCGCTGAAAGCGGCGGAGGCGGCAGCGGCGGTGCGGTTGCATTCACCGGTACCGTTGACGCTCGACACGCCGCTCGCCGCCAAGGGCTGGGAGCAGGGCGTTGGAGACCGCGTAATGTGGATGCTGGGCAACTCGGTCCATGGGGTCTCTCTGCGGATTAGCCCGGCGCATCTGGGGCCGATCGAGATCCAGCTCTCACTGCACCAGGATCAGGCCAGCGTCAGCTTCAACGCCCAGCATGCGGTGGTCAGAGAGGCGCTGGAAGCGAGCATCCCGCGACTGCGCGAGATGTTTCAGGAGAACAACCTGCAGTTGACCCATGTCGATGTCGGACAGCAGGGCGGTGCCAGGCAGCAGGCGGCCGATGGCGGCGCCCGCAACGGTCAGGAGGGGGCTCCCCGGGGTATCGCAGACCAGATGGGTTACGACGGTGTTGAGACGGAAGAGCAGACGGTTGTGCGGAGCAGGGTCGATGGGCTGCTCAATGACTACGCGTAGCCCTGTCACTCGGCGGTAAGCGCCGTCGCCGGATCCGGGCTGTCGACAAACATGTGGCGAGCCACGGGAGGGTCCGGGTATCATGATCGTTTGGTGAAAACGGTCGAGGAGCTCCCCAGTCGTGCGATTCTTCAAACTGCTGTTCATCCTTCTGGTGATGTTGATTGGCGCGGCA
>JAGRGQ010000152.1 GCA_020445405.1 Gammaproteobacteria bacterium
CCTGTTACACGATCCGAAGGTGCCTGTTTGCCACTGAGTCCGCAGTGACCACGTATCAATTCATCTGCTGCCGTTCAAGCCGCATCAGAGGCTTCGCAGACATAGCGCAGGTACTTCAACATGCCGCGGGCATTGGCGAAGGCGGGATGTTCGGCGATTGCCTGGTTCGGAAACCAGTCCCGAATGTGCGCAGCGAGTGCGACCGTGCCGCCGCCCACGAACAGAATCCGTTCGAGTTCCGCACCCCGGCCCAACTGTCGCTGCGTCTCGCTGTGCAGACGTTCGACCAATTGCCGCTGTGCACGTTGAACCAGATCAGCGACGTCCCGGTCCTTACCGAACAGCCGGACGACACCAGACTGGATCGATGCATCGACTGTGCGTTCGCTCACCGTTTCCAGGTCGAACCGGGCACGGATGCCCTCGCCCACCTCGCGCTTCACATCCAATAGCCCGCAGCGCAGTGAACCCGATGCGTTATGCACCACCCCCTGATCCGCCACCACCACATAGTCGGTGGTCCGTCCGCCAATATCGACCACGGCCAACGGAGCTTGCAGCCGCTCAGGCTCAAGCAGTACGCCCTCGTCGGATTCGGTGATGACGTAGTCATACCAGGCGGCCAGCGCTTCGGGGATCACCTCATGAAAGGCGATCCCTGCCGGGAGACGCCCATCGAGAGGCTGCACCAACTGTTTCAGGCTGGCCCGTTTCCTGGCCAGAGTCTCCTCGCGGCGGCTGCCGTCCTTGAGGTAGAAGCTGCCGACCGGCAGTCCGGAGACCGCATGCACCGAATGCCCCTCCAGCCCCGCCTGTTGAAGCCCATGCTGGACGATGGCCCGATTGAGACCGGAGAACGGATAGGCGTCGAACTCGGTCGGCTCACCCTCAACCTCGCCGACGGCGAAGATCTGTGTCTCGGTCTCGTACTCGAAGATGCGCTGCTCGGCACTGTCGATCCAGGTGACATTGGCCTTGCCCAAGCGGGCGCGTGACGGGATCGCCAACATCCGCCCGTCCGGCAATACCAGCTTGGTATAGGCATAGCCATCGTCGAGACCGACAGGGATCGGGTTCATGGATTTGGGAGGAGTCATCGGTTCTGTTTTCCTTTTGTGCCGCGTTGGTTCCCGGTCCAATCTATTACCCGATCACGCGGCCGAGCCCGGCAAAGGGCTTCCCATTGATAATCTGGGTTGCAATGGGTGCGGCTGACGAAGCGATGGGCGGTGCATATTGGGGTTCCCTTAGTGTGTCCACTGCCAACCAGCGGGAGAAGGCCATCGGCTGACTGTTTTCGCTTTCTATCGCGTTCGTGCGCAGCAGCTGGCACTCGGCCCGAAAGCCTTGCACCAGCAGTCCGCGCAACCACTCCTGACGGCGACGCGCAGGAACGCGTTCGATCCGGTTCAGGATGATCGCCTCCAGCGCGATTCGGCTGTCCAACTGCAGGGTGATGCGAGAAGTACACGGGGATCTACGCCTCGCCATGCTGCAAATCGGGACCGGGTGGCGACAGCAGAGATGCTTGTGTTGCGGCTTTGCGGTATCCCTCCGGAAACCTCAGCTTGCGCGGAACCTGGGGTGCCTGCCGCTCACCGGACAATACTGCCAGCGGGAGATCACCCATCAACGCTTGCGCTCTTTGAGCCTTTTCATCCTGTCGGCGAACCGATGCCCGATCGATGCCCAGAAATCGATAACCCTGGGGAAGTACGAATACCCCCCGGATGCGACGACCCCCGAGTTGAACGGCTTGTTCCGAGGATGCTCGATCCAGCAGACCGACATGGCAGCCGCTCAGCAAGGTGCGCACCAGCGTGTCATACTCGCCAATCAGATGCGCGCCTTGGTAGGCATAGGGGTTGGCGAACTGCAAGGGGATGCGGTAAGGACGCAGTGACGCGGCCACCCGCACCTCGAT
>JAGRGQ010000153.1 GCA_020445405.1 Gammaproteobacteria bacterium
CTACGAGGAATAGGATCAATAGCAGGAGCGGTTCATCCCCGCGGGTGCGGGGAACACTGCAGGTGCCAGAAAAACGAATTCCCAAGTTTCAGGTTCATCCCCGCGGGTGCGGGGAACACGAATCCTATAACCCGACCCATCCGACAGATGCCGGTTCATCCCCGCGGGTGCGGGGAACACGGCGCAATGCAGGGGCGGAAATGCTGGAACGGCGGTTCATCCCCGCGGGTGCGGGGAACACGTGGATGGATACAGCAGCTTCCCGCCCTTGACCGGTTCATCCCC
Organism: Gammaproteobacteria bacterium; assembly: GCA_020445405.1. GTDB lineage: Bacteria > Pseudomonadota > Gammaproteobacteria > Chromatiales > Chromatiaceae > HKST-UBA178. The sequence goes on from JAGRGQ010000153.1 coordinate 286, forward strand.
GCGGGTGCGGGGAACACCGGGCACGTCTCGCGCTCATTGCCGGATCTGTCGGTTCATCCCCGCGGGTGCGGGGAACACTGAGCAGTATCACATATTCGGCAGAAGAATTTCGGTTCATCCCCGCGGGTGCGGGGAACACGCCCTGAACATTGTCTATTATTCTCGGCTCATCGGTTCATCCCCGCGGGTGCGGGGAACACACTATTAGCCCATGAGAGATAAATACCCATCTCGGTTCATCCCCGCGGGTGCGGGGAACACAGATCCTAACAATCTAGCTGCATGTAGCTCGTCGGTTCATCCCCGCGGGTGCGGGGAACACTCGTCGTCAAACATGCGTGATCCGTCTGACTTCGGTTCATCCCCGCGGGTGCGGGGAACACACTCCGGGGTGGTCCGCGAAGAAATTCAGGATCGGTTCATCCCCGCGGGTGCGGGGAACACCTTGAACGCCTGGACCAGTTTGTCTAGCACCTCGGTTCATCCCCGCGGGTGCGGGGAACACTTTTCCCCTTATAAGGCCGGGGTTTGCTCCGGCGGTTCATCCCCGCGGGTGCGGGGAACACAGCTTCAGATGTGCCAGGGCCAGTCGTCAGATCGGTTCATCCCCGCGGGTGCGGGGAACACAATTACTGGGATACTGGAGCCAGCGTCTGGCCCGGTTCATCCCCGCAGGTGCGGGGAACACTCATCGAGCAAAGACAAAAATGTTGCTGCGGCCGGTTCATCCCCGCGGGTGCGGGGAACACGGGCTCTAAGCGTGGTCATATTCAGCCCGGCATGGTTCATCCCCGCGGGTGCGGGGAACACTCCGACTCCACTTGCCATCTATGAGTATGTGCCGGTTCATCCCCGCGGGTGCGGGGAACACAAAGTGGTACAGGGTGATAGGGAATACGCTGTACGGTTCATCCCCGCGGGTGCGGGGAACACTGAAGAGCATTACAGGAATGTTTGATGCAAGTCGGTTCATCCCCGCGGGTGCGGGGAACACCATATGAACATTATGCTAATAATTGCGATTGCCGGTTCATCCCCGCGGGTGCGGGGAACACTTCACCAGTTTTCACCCGATGAAATCCGTTTACGGTTCATCCCCGCGGGTGCGGGGAACACGATAGTACAATATATATAAATAAAGTATTACGCGGTTCATCCCCGCGGGTGCGGGGAACACTCTTTCTGGAGATCGTGTATTGGCTGAACTGACGGTTCATCCCCGCGGGTGCGGGGAACACTGCCCACATAGTAGCAAGCTCGCCCACAACACCGGTTCATCCCCGCGGGTGCGGGGAACACAATCCGGCAATACTCTACAACCCCTCCGCATACGGTTCATCCCCGCGGGTGCGGGGAACACTTCATCAGCTGGAATCAAAACACGGTCGCGCTCGGTTCATCCCCGCGGGTGCGGGGAACACCAGGTCCAAAGCCAAGAAACTGACCTAATAAACGGTTCATCCCCGCGGGTGCGGGGAACACACTGCAATCTTGGTCCGGATCATTACAGCGGGCGGTTCATCCCCGCGGGTGCGGGGAACACCGCCGCATGTAATTGCTGGTGCCTCCGAACAGCGGTTCACTCCCCCGGGGGCGCGGACCACCTG
>JAGRGQ010000154.1 GCA_020445405.1 Gammaproteobacteria bacterium
CGGAGTTGTGACAACTCCTCTCCCCGGCGACGCAGCAGGTAGGGCACTTCACCCTGCCCGTTCGTCAGTTTTTTCAAGGCACCCCCGTCGTGATTCAGGGTTATCCGACGACTGCGCACCCATTCGGGTTCGATCCGGTGACTCGATGCCCATTCCCGTACTGCCGCATCATCACCTGGCGCTAACTTCGTGAGATAGATATCGATGCCGCTGACTTCGTCGATTCGATGCAACAGCTTATCGATCAGCAGATCGCAGACCGGACACGCGGGGCGGGCGAAAAACAACAGTCGATCGGTGGATTGAAGAGCGCTCGTCTCTGCTGACTTTCCCGGTAGCCGGTTGATGTCGATCAGCGGTTCATTGGGATAGAGGCGATTTACCGCCGTATCGTAAGCACTTTGGAACGAGAGAATACGGTCCACATCCTCGCGCATGGCGCGCGCCCAGGCTTCCGCATACTGCTGTCGTTCCGCTTCATCCCGTGCGTGGATACCGAGCACCTCGATGGGCGATATCGTCGACGGACTGATACTTCCACGAATCCCCTGCATCAACTGTTTGTAGCGGCGCCATTCCGTTTCCGACAATTCCCAGACGTGCACGCGGGCCAGGTCCGTTTCTGATAAGTTATTCGTTGTTGCGGACGAATCTCGCTTCCCAGTCTCTCTTATCTGGAGTTGGGACAGGTCGGCGGCAACAACCGGATATGAGACCAAGAGGGCAAAAGTTAGAGCGGTGAGTTTCATGTGACTATTCATGCGAGCAATTGATCTCACAATCACCAGTCTGACCGGAGTATGGGATTGTCAGGTTCCGGTAAATGACAGCCCCATCAGAATGACACCGAGCCGGATCGCTACGATTCATTGCCTGCATGACCGAATGCAAATTCGTTGCATCGGCGACATGGGAAGCCTCAATTAAGGATTGCGGCTCGTTGCCGCCCTTCTCTGAAGTGATCGATCCCAGGGTGAATCCCCCGAAAAGTAATAGCACAGCCAATACGATTTCCATGGGTTTACCTCGGCAAAGAAATGGAATGGACCTGACCGGCAGGATCCTGCAAGTCGACCTGTCCCTGGAGACGATCGATGTGGGTAAATTTCCAGCCTGACTGCTGTTCACCTGTTCTCAGAAACGCAACGCGCCCAGCCTGGGAGGTTGCCACATAGGTAAGGTCATCCCAGACATCGATGGCATCGATTTGGAATGGCGGGGCCTTAACGGGACGCGTTTTTTGTCTGGCCGATGGTTTGCGATTGACGGCTTTTGGCGCTCGAATCTCGTTGATGAGCGTGTCTAGCCGAGAGATAGCCTCATTGATTTGTCGGCCCAGCTCCTGACTGGTTTCCCTCTGATCGGCAATCGTTATCTTGATTGCCTGAATATCCTGGGTCATGTCCGAGAGTTTGTTCTTAACATTGATACTGTCGTTCTTTTGCGATTCGAACCCTTGGCCGATTCGATCGGAGATGGATGCCATGCTACGGTCGATCTTTCCGATCTGATCCTCTATTCCAGCGACTTGTAGTCCATTTGATACGCTAACCTTTTGAACTCTCATATCGGACTCTGGCACTAAGGATGCGTTGGCCTGGCTTCTCTCCCGCGGAATCACAAACATCCACAGTACACTGATTATGAGAATACCGATCACGACCGCGGCCAGCACGGTCTTATAGGCGATCTGGCGGGTTACTGGTTTTACCCCGGCATCCTCCTGATTGACTTCAT
>JAGRGQ010000155.1 GCA_020445405.1 Gammaproteobacteria bacterium
CCAGGTGCTCGAAGCGGTAGCCGAGATTGGTGCCCTGCCCGGCGGTGTTTTCGATAACGGCAGTCACGCCCCGGGTCATCTCCAGCGCCTGGTTGATCGAATCCGCCACAATCGCCAGGCTCTCATCCTCCGTGATTTTCCCCAAATGGCTGCCGGGGTGGAAATTGAGCAGCTTCAGCCCGAGCTGCTCGCAGCGCTGCATTTCGTCGATAAAGGCAACCCGCGACTTTTTCAGGCTTTCGGGTTCAGGGTGTCCCAGATTGATCAGATAGCTGTCGTGGGGCAGTACGAAGCGCGGTTCTATCTCCACTTTTACCAGGTTCTCCCTGAACGCGTCGATATTCCCGGGCGTCAGCGGCTTTGCCTTCCATTGGCGCTGGTTCTTGGTGAACATCGCAAAAGCAGTGGCGCCGATCGCCTGGGCGTTCAGCGGGGCGTTCTCGACACCGCCCGCGGCACTGACATGGGCTCCGATTCGTTTCATGGTTTTTCATCCGTTTTTTGCAGGGTTCGTCTGGCGGGTGGCGCACCTCCGCCACCAGCGCGGGGAAGAGACTGTTTGCGGACGGCAGACTGACGACAGCGGCTATTATACGGCAGAAGTAGTAGAATCCATCTCACGATCCGCCGCGAATCGCGTTGCGTCATGAACCAAAATCGCCGTGGCCGCGGGGGATTACGAGACAGGTTCTCGACAGATCCGGTCTCTGCACTGTGCTGTTGTATCTGATATGGCTTGCCGCAACTCCACGGGTTTTACGGGAATCGATGGCGGAGACTGAAAATCTGGATTATGCCCGGCGCTTTGGCGGTATCGCTCGGCTGTATGGCGAAGAGGGTTTGGCGCGCCTCTCACAAGCGCACGTCTGCGTCGTCGGTATCGGCGGCGTCGGATCCTGGGCCGCCGAGGCGTTGGCCAGAAGCGCTGTCGGGGAGGTCACGCTTATTGACCTCGACCATGTGACCGAATCCAACGTCAATCGCCAGATCCACGCGCTGGACGGCGAGTTCGGCCGCCCCAAGGTCGATGCGATGGCGCGGCGGCTTCGTGCCATCAATCCGGTTTGCCAGGTACATCCCGTGGAGGAGTTCGTCGAACAGAACAATCTGGACCTGTTGATCGACGGCCGGCTCGACTATGTCGTGGACTGCATCGACACCTACCGCACCAAGGCGGCACTGATCGCGCATTGCCGCCGCCGCAGGATTCCAGTCATCACGGTCGGCGGCGCGGGTGGACAGGTTGATCCGCTCAAGATCACAGTGGCCGATCTCAGCCGCAGCGAACAGGACCCGCTGCTGTCTAAAACCAGGAAGCTGCTGCGCCGGGAATACGCCTTCAGCCGAAACCCGAAACGCCGGTTTTCGGTGCCCTGCGTCTACTCGTGCGAACAGCAGCGGCAGCCCGAAGGGGAGGGGCGGGAAGTTTGCGGTGGGGAGAGTGCGGGGATCGGAATCACCGGGCTGAACTGCGCCGGCTACGGCTCTTCCGTCGCGGTCACAGCCACTTTCGGGCTGGTGGCTGTCTCCCATGTGTTGAGCAGGATTGCGGTGTCGCACAGGAGCTGAATGGTGGAATGGATCGGCGCAATGTAACCGTTCAAACCAGACCGCTATTGACCCTTACCGAATCAGCGGAGTCGTTTTTTCTTCCTGGAGTGCCGGGGCC
>JAGRGQ010000156.1 GCA_020445405.1 Gammaproteobacteria bacterium
GAGGGGGACGACCTGTGCGTCCCGAAGGGTCGTTGATCATCGACCAGTTTCAATCCGCGTCCCCGCGAGGGGGACGACCTGTCCGGCGCTCGGCGAACTGCACGCTGAAATCGTTTCAATCCGCGTCCCCGCGAGGGGGACGACGCTATGCGAATGTGGACAGACTATGCCGGAAAGCGTTTCAATCCGCGTCCCCGCGAGGGGGACGACTTAAAGCGTTAACGGTTTCGCATTTTAGTCAGGTGTTTCAATCCGCGTCCCCGCGAGGGGGACGACCTTTTTGACCGCCACGAATCTGAACGGGTAGATAGTTTCAATCCGCGTCCCCGCGAGGGGGACGACCAGGGCAGGATAGCGCTGGCTAAGCGGGCAAAGGCGTTTCAATCCGCGTCCCCGCGAGGGGGACGACATGGAGCAGGGAGCCTACAATTACAAAGCCTATTGGTTTCAATCCGCGTCCCCGCGAGGGGGACGACGCTCACCCCGCTCTAATTGCTCCCTGACATAATCCGTTTCAATCCGCGTCCCCGCGAGGGGGACGACTCCCAGTCTCCCCTCTATCGGCAGGAGTCTGACAGTTTCAATCCGCGTCCCCGCGAGGGGGACGACCAATGCCAGAGGTGTACTTGGCAACGTCGGCATTGTTTCAATCCGCGTCCCCGCGAGGGGGACGACCCGGCACCCTCTGTCCTCGCATCTCTGCCATCATGTTTCAATCCGCGTCCCCGCGAGGGGGACGACGGGCCGGTTCAGTTTCCCTCGATTACCTTCGGCGTGTTTCAATCCGCGTCCCCGCGAGGGGGACGACTTGGGCGTCACAAATCCGTCTGCCCCTGGCGTGTTTCAATCCGCGTCCCCGCGAGGGGGACGACCCGATGGTTGAAACTGTCACGCTCCCCACGTTTACGTTTCAATCCGCGTCCCCGCGAGGGGGACGACCAGCAGAGCGTTTAGCCTGTCCATTTTGGCATTTGTTTCAATCCGCGTCCCCGCGAGGGGGACGACCCCCTAGCCCAACCGACCTTTGTGGCTTCGCCTCGTTTCAATCCGCGTCCCCGCGAGGGGGACGACAGGAAAGGTTGTTCTTTGGATTCACAAATATGGGGTTTCAATCCGCGTCCCCGCGAGGGGGACGACCCGCTCGCCTGTGTATTCTTCATAGGGCTTATCGGTTTCAATCCGCGTCCCCGCGAGGGGGACGACTAAGGCGGAGGACCCCATGCAGAGGAGAGAGATGTTTCAATCCGCGTCCCCGCGAGGGGGACGACGCTCACCCCCGTCTATCAACAGCGCGTAATACCTGTTTCAATCCGCGTCCCCGCGAGGGGGACGACCTCATCTCCTTTCTCGTCGTGTAGATGATTTATTGAGTTTCAATCCGCGTCCCCGCGAGGGGGACGACCAGAATGGGCCTGCTCATTGTAATAGGCATAACGGTTTCAATCCGCGTCCCCGCGAGGGGGACGACTAGCTGGTGGCGAATGCCTCGGTATTCGCGTTGACGTTTCAATCCGCGTCCCCGCGAGGGGGACGACCGGCTATTTGCTCGACGGCAGGGACCAATACGAGGTTTCAATCCGCGTCCCCGCGAGGGGGACGACAAGCCAGCACCGTGGTCT
>JAGRGQ010000157.1 GCA_020445405.1 Gammaproteobacteria bacterium
TGACCATCTGGCTGCCCATCATAGGCGGGTTGCTGGTCCTCGCCAGCGGTGACAAAGCCGCCAATGCAACCCGTTGGACTGCGCTGATCATTTCGGTGTTGACCTTCATCGTGAGCCTGCCGCTCTACAGTAGTTTTGATATATCCACATCGAACATGCAGTTTGTCGAACGAGCACCGTGGATCACATTGTTCAATATAGAGTACTACCTGGGCGTGGACGGCATCTCCATGCCGCTGATCATTCTCACTACTTTCATCACGGTGTTTGTGATCATCGCAGCCTGGGAGGTGATTCAGTATAAGCCGGCGAGCTACTTGGCGGCATTTTTGATCATGGAAGGTGTGATGGTCGGCGTCTTCTCTGCGCTTGACGCGATGTTGTTCTACGTCTTTTGGGAAGCGATGCTGATTCCGATGTTTCTCATCATCGGTGTCTGGGGTGGACCGAACCGGGTATACGCAACCATCAAGTTTTTTCTTTACACATTCTTCGGCTCGGTGTTCATGCTGGTCGCGTTGATCTATATGTACTTCCAGTCCGGGTCATTCGATATTCTCGGATACCACGATCTTAAACTGGGATTGAGCGAGCAGATATTGATCTTCATCGCTTTTCTACTGGCATTCGCCGTGAAGGTACCCATGTGGCCGGTACATACCTGGTTGCCGGATGCCCATGTTGAAGCCCCCACCGGTGGTTCGGTTATTCTGGCAGCGATCATGTTGAAGATTGGTGGTTATGGTTTTCTGCGCTTCAGTTTACCGATCTCTCCGGATGCCAGCCATCAACTCGACTGGCTAATAATCAGCCTCTCTCTGATCGCAGTGGTCTACATCGGTTTTGTCGCGCTGGTACAGCAGGATATGAAGAAGCTGATCGCGTACTCCTCGATCGCCCACATGGGATTCGTGACCCTCGGCTTTTTCATCGTCTTCACTATCTCTGCCAACCCTACCGCGGAAACAGGAGCCATGCTTGGAGTCGAAGGGGGCATGGTACAGATCGTTTCACACGGCTTCATCTCTGCTGCACTCTTCCTCTGTGTTGGTGTGCTTTACGACCGCGTACACAGTCGGGAAATCTCTTCCTATGGCGGGGTTGTCCACACGATGCCGATCTTTGCAGGGTTCATGGTCTTCTTTGCGATGGCGAATGCCGGGCTTCCAGGTACCTCAGGTTTCGTGGGCGAGTTCATGGTCATTCTCGCCAGTCTGCGTGCCGATTTCTGGTATGCCTTCCTGGCTGCCACGACGCTTATTCTGGGAGCAGCCTACACCCTATGGATGGTGAAGCGCGTCGTTTTTGGTGAGGTGGGCAACAACAAAGTGGCCGCGTTGCAGGATATCAACCGCCGCGAACTTCTGATACTCGGTTCCCTGGCGCTGGCAGTTCTGGTGCTTGGCCTCTGGCCTGGTCCTCTGGTGGAGGTGATGGATGCAT
>JAGRGQ010000158.1 GCA_020445405.1 Gammaproteobacteria bacterium
CATCGGGGCCGCGATCCATCGCTCTATCTGCTGCGTCAGGGCCGCGAGATAAAGTTGCGGCAGTGGGCTGATGAGTTGTGCCGCGCGATGTCGGGAGTCAGCGAACTACTCGATGGCGATGATCCGGCAAAACCCTACTCCCACAGCCTGCAGCTGCAACTGGAAAAAATAGCGCATTCCGAACAGACGCCCTCCGCGCGTATGCTCGAAGAGATGCGGCAAAACGGTGAGGGTTTCTTCCAGTTCGCACAGCGGCTCTCGCTGCAGCACCATAGCTATTTCGACACTGTTTCCATCAGCAGTGAACGGGAAGCCTTTTTCCGCAACCAGGCCGAGCGTTCACACGCAGGCCAGGCGGAACTGGAGTCGATGCCGCAGGTCTCTTTCGACAAGTTTCTGCAGGAGTACTTTGCACAATAACCGGAGCGCTTCCGATGCTGAACTTGCCGCAGTCAGGTTGCTGAAACCGGGTGCTCCGTCATTGCTGCTGGAAGAGATCCAACAGTGTCTCCGCATCTTCCAGAAATTGAGGGATGGCGTCGGGATCGGGCAGTTTTTCAAAGCGGTAGAAGAGCGCATCCTGGCCGCGCGATTCAAACACCAGTTTAGGGTGCCTGGCCAGGTACTCAAATACCTTATCATTGAACAGTGCCCTCACTTTCTGCCCGTCGCGCGCCAGCAGGGTATGCTGCTGATTGAACGAATTCTGACCATCGAAGGTTACCAGGTTCAAGCCAAATCGCGCTGCCGCAGTGCGACGATGTATTCGGCTGGGGCTGAGATCGAAGTCAGGCAGTGACTGTTTAGACCTGATCCAGATAACGCTCTGGCTGCGCGTTTTCACACTATTGAAATCGTCGGCCACCGGATAGCTTCGCTGACCCTCTCCAGCGGAACTGGCAGTATAAGTAAAGTCGAAGATGGTGACTTCGCGACCGTTCCTGATCCCCTGCGCCCGGTTTTTTATATTCGGCGGGCCTTGGGTAAAGAGATCGAAACCGACTTGATCCAACGCCTCGGGCAGGCGGTGCTGTCCGGGATAAAAATCAAAGCCAAGCT
>JAGRGQ010000159.1 GCA_020445405.1 Gammaproteobacteria bacterium
GGGTCATGCCCGGCTTGCGCGGAACACCTGCCGGGATCACCACGATATCGCAACCTTTCAAGGCTTCATCGAGCTTGTCGGCGCCATGACCGGACACTTTGACGCCGGTAGGGATATGACTCAGATCCGCTGCCACACCCGGAACCACGGGATGCACGTCGTAAAGCGCCAATTCAGATCCTGCGGGCAAGCCTTTTTTCAATAGAAGCGACAAGGGTTGACCGATACCGCCAGCGGCACCAAGGACAGCTACTTTCATCATCTAACTCCTCTGGTTGGATATGACAATTTATTATGGTAATTAAATTATCTTTCAAAGAGGTGAAATTCTACGATTTTTCACCCTGATATGCCATTTCTTTGGGTTTTTTGGAAATTGATTGAAGATAGGTGGGAAAATCGGCTGAAGATTATCGGATGATAATCCCAGGAGAATAAAAAAAGGCACCAGGTAGTGCCTTTTTTATCCGTCTGCAGCGAAACACAGCTGTACGCTGAGATGATCTCAACCCCGGGAATAACGCTTGCGGAATTTGTCAACCCGCCCGGCGGTATCCATGATCTTCTGCTTGCCCGTAAAGAAGGGGTGGCAGGAGGAGCAAACTTCCACGTGCAGCTGCTCACCGAGAGTGGAGCCGGTGGTAAATTCATTACCACAAATACAGACCACTTTGATTTCGGAGTATTTAGGATGAATATCCGCTTTCATGATCGCCTCTGTAAATAACTGTCTATCCAACTACCGCCCAAACGCGGAGAATCGCGTATACTACGCCAGATACCCCGACGTCACAAGCCTTGCAATAGAATCCGGTGGGAAAAGAATCAAGCGGTGCTGGTCTGGCCTGAATTTCCTGCAAGCGCTCACTATTCATTCCGGTATTGACCGGAAATCATTGAACCAACACCCTCTAATCGCCTTAATCGTTATGGATCCAGGCCTGTGCCAGGATGCGGTGCTGTTAATTTCCCGGTGACCGGAACGGCAGTACGTCAGCTTTCGTCGCCGGCTCCAAGGCTGCACCACGACTAAAGGGGTATTCCTT